>NZ_JAKRNL010000020.1:0-8492 GCF_022346905.1 Pantoea sp. ACRSB
AGCACCTGGCACGGCTGGGACGGAAGTCGCTGTCGTTCTCAAAATCGGTGGAGCTGCATGATAAAGTCATCGGGCATTATCTGAACATAAAACACTATCAATAAGTTGGGACCATTACCCGTTATGGTTAGTATTTTCGCTCATCTCACTAACAGACTGACTGGAAAAGAAAAATGATGGCTAATGCTGCCGATTTGGTTGTTCTGATTGCCGATCCGGCGGGCTTTTCATCCGAGGTTTTTAGGATAAAGCATGAGGTTGTCTTATCTGAGTTGCTTAACGAGGCCCTCCTTCATTACATGCGTAATCCGGGCTGGTTTGAGGTTAGCTTCAGAGAAACCCGCTTTTATGCCTGCCAGCTCGTAACCATTCCACTGCTCGCTTTTATTAAAAATCGCGTCCCGGCCAGGCAGCTGCAGGCGGCGGCCGAACGGTCACTCACACAGTTGAGACAATATTCAGACGTAGCCGACCCGGCTGCATGGATAATGGTTAATGCGGATTTCCTGGTCCCCCTCCCCCGTCCCGGCGTGAACCTGTGGCACGCCAGAAAAATAAAGAACAGTCTCGAAAAGGCAATATTTACAGAGCCCGGGGAAATAACTCACTCAAAAATCAAAACCGCCCCGGTCGGTACAAAATCCACAACATCCGCTAAAAAAGCAAATCCACCAAAAAAGGTGTTGGAAGAAAAAAACGGGCCCGATGCAGATAAAGTGATAGAGCGTGTAATGCTGGGCTGGCGCGTCAGGGATATATGTGAAGAACAGGGCTGCTCTGAATCTTACGTCTACAAGCTGATAAAAAAGCGCAAGGGAAGCTCTGCAATGGATTACCGCTGGAAGCAGTGGGAGCTGATTTCACGCATGTATCATGCCGAGCCAAAAATGACGATAGAAGAAATTGAGCAGGCCTGCGGAGTATCTCGCGCAGTCATCTATCACGCCGTTAAAAAAATAGCCGATCGTGACGGACAGAAAATCATCCCTCGGGAGCATGAGAGAAAACTGACACCAGAAGATGTTGAGGCGATAAAAGTAAAGTTAAGCCAGGGCATACTCAGAAAGCATATTCTGACTGAATACAGCATCACGAACGACACGCTTATTAAGTACGTTGGCACGCATGAAGATTACAGGGTTATATCTGAAGAATTAAAAGACTATGCGGTACGATTGCGCGTGCAGGGTAAAACGCTACAGCAAACCGCCGATATACTGGGTGTGACGGTTGCAACGGTTAAACGCGCATGGAGCAAAAAGAAAGACTCTCCTGAAATTAAGGAAAAGCGCGTCAAGTATGATAACCGTAACGTACTGTCTAAACGCGACCGCGATCAGGCAGTTAATGCTGTCTTACGAGACGGCCATACAAGAAAGCAGGTTTATACACAATACGGAATTAATGCACTGACGCTACGCCGTTATATTCGTGACGCGCTGAAAAGAGAGACCGATGCACTGAGGCAGGATGACAATGGAAAAGACGAGAAGGGTGACTCCTGAATAAGAAGCCTGATGTATTCGCAGATAGATCAGGCTGGCATTAATTATTTAAAGTACTCCAGTAATTTACCGGCAACTCTTTCCTTCATCTCTTTAGGCCAGTCTGGATCAAGAAGCATTTCGTTCCTGACGACTTTAGAAGTATCAACCGTTTCTTTCATGATGCCGAAAATTGCGTCGATAATGAACCCATTCATCAGCGCATTTTTAGCAATGAGTTCCAGCTTTTGATCGAGCGTTTTTTCAGATGCATCCTTGTTAAGTTTGTTTTCATGCACCCGTAAACCGAGTTTGAACATTTCCATTACGAACGCTGATCTGTTAGCTGTATCACGGGATTCGCCGTCTTCCAGTTTTTTTTCGACGTGTGCATCAATCTTTTCCAGCAGTGAAAAAGGGATGGTAAGGTTAACCCGGTTACGCTTAGCTGCATTTTCATCATTCATATTTTTTTCTCACACTCGTTTTAACTAATATATGTAAGCATCACATCGGACCAGACAATCTGGAAGGGTGCAGACTCATCTTTTATGGTAACCATCAGGTAACATCAGGCTTAAAACTGAGTAACCATATGGAAACCAATAGTTAGAAATCCATTATAAACTACTGATAAACCTATAACAAACCATATGGTAACCAAGAAAAAACTTTCAGGATTCCACTGGGTTACCTTCTGGTAAATCAGCATAAGATTAAATTTTCTACGGTTTAAAGCTAAGCTGCTGATTTATAATATATTAACCAGCAAAAAGAAATTTGCGAGTGGTGTGTAAAAACCCAACTCTTATGATATTATTGAGCCTGACATCTCCTCCGAACTTTTCAAATCAGGAGCCGCAATGCGTTTATTCACTCACGCTGCAGCCCTGCTGGCGACAGGCATTTTCTCCGCCAGCGTGAATGCGGACTGTTTTATTAAAGCCGGCGAATGGTATTCCATCGATCCGGACTATCTGCGCGCTATCGCCTGGCAGGAGTCCCGCTATAACCCGGGAGCTATTAATACTAACCTGACAAAAGACGGTAAACCCGGCAGCAGTGACTATGGGCTCATGCAGATTAATTCGGTCACAATGCGACGCTTACAGAAAGAGTACCCGGGCCTCAGCAAAGAAAAGCTGCTCAGCGAGCCATGTCTGAATATTTATATTGGTGCCATGCTGCTGCGCCGCAATTTCAATCAGTACGGCACAACGTGGCTGGCTGTGGGAATGTACAACGCGGGAATGAAAAACCTGCCGGTAACCGTAACGAATCGCTATAACTATGCGATGCTGATTGATAAACATTACAAGGCCATTAAGTCAGGTAAAATTCCGCGCAAGGCATTCAGCGGCTGAACGGTTTTTGATACTGACGAAGCGCGCAGCCCAGCTTTATCTCTCTGCGCTGCATTTGTTTAAAGACGGCAACGAAGCCCGCGCGCAGAATTACCCGCCCCGCCCCGGCTCGATGCCGGGAACGGGTAACAGAAGTAACTTCTATTTTTTTTCGTAAGCACCGTATGTACAGAAATTGCGATAGATCACATTTATCCGTCACCGGTTCAATACCGGCGGCGGATAACAGGCGAAAAAAAGGGAACCTTCAGGCTCCCCAGCGACTGTTATTTTATTTCCGCAAGCGTTCTGTTTATCTCACCCTGCACGCCCTGACTGTGCCAGAAGTAATCGCGTCCGACCCGGTAAAGATCACCACTATTGAAACGCGCCAGCGTTATTTCCTCACCTTCCAGACTCCCGCCATATTTTTTAGCGATAATGCCCACTGCCTTTTGCTTCATTTCGTCCGAATAATCCCGATCGGTAAAAACGTAGCCCACGCCCCCATAAATGCGGTTGAACGGAGAGGCACAGGAAACGGACATGTCCTGCATGCCGTCAAAATAACTGTCTTTGTACTTATCCGTTACGGCTTTCACCTCTTCCTCTGTCGGCCCATCCGTCCAGTTAATACTTATGCTGTCATAGCTGCGCTTACGCACCGAGAATTTAACGCCCGGAAATTTTGCTTTCAGCTCTTTGCGGATATTGGATGTTACCTGCACGGCGCCGTTTTTATCCTGCGAGAGCGCGGCATATTCCGGGGCTGTTTTTAAACGCTCGCATTCAGCTGCATAAAGTCGCGCGGCCTCCTCTTTTTCCTTCTGCTTACGGCGTTCTTCAGACTCCGCGTGTTTCACAATGCGCGCCGTCTCTTCCCCGCTTTTTATTTCCGGGAATATACTCCACTGTTTTCCGTGCAGGATACTTTCAGGCAGCCCGCGCGATATTCCGCCGCTCTCAAACGCAATATCAAACGTGGCATTACCGCCATAAGATACGCAGCCTGAAAGCGACCCGACTGATGCCGGTTTCTGCTCGCCGTGAACGGCGAACACGACGCCCCGCCCGCGATTGTAAAGAACTGTGCTGACAACCTGACCGATAACCACTGCCTGCGCATTGTGCATTTTCATTTCAGTTTTCCTTAAATCAGTTGAGACGAAAAAGCGGCCCGCCTTTACAGGCCGCGCAACGTTTTCAGAAGGGGATCTCGTTCAGAGTGGTATCAGCGGTATCAGTAGTTGCCTGATTTTCAGTCGCCGGGTTCAGGGCATTTTCCAGTGAGATAATCCCACGCGCGACGTCGCTTGCCTTGTAGAGGTCGAGTCCTGCCGCCATCGCCGCGTCAAAGTTATCGAGAAACTTCTGCACTTCCTCGCTCCGCACCTCTGAGGCCCGGCGAATATACTTCCGTCGCACTTCCTGCCATGAATCCGTGCGGTAAAAAATCTGGCCACGGCTGGCAATCAGGTAACGCCCGGCGGCCTTTTCGCCCAGGTCGTACAGCGCCGTCATGCCCCCGCCTGAGCTCGCCAGACACGGCAACGCGGTATGTCCGGCAGCCATCAGCGCGATGACATCTGTTTCATCAAGCAGCAGCGCGTCCACACCATAGCTGCCGTTTCGCGCCGGGTAGTGCTTCCCCTCTGACGGCGTGACGGTTTTGCCGTCTGCGTTTATGGTGTGCCAGCGCGTGCGCAGATCGTTTGCGCTGACGCAGATTTTTGGTCCGTTACCCCATGTTTTGGAAGATTCTGAAGCGGCGACGTTGACGTTTTGTGTGTGCATGCTGGCTCTCCTGTCAGGTGGTTAATTCATGTTTCGGTTAGTTCCTCGCGGCAAAGGGCTGAGAAGCAACGGCAGGCAGCAGATACAAGGGCGCCGCAGGCGTGCACTTCACCCTTGTATCTGATGAATGACGGTGCCTGGATTCGCCCGCCGCGTGGGACGTACCGCAACATGACCACCGCGCCGGAGATGAGCATGCACACCCCCGACCGCAACGCGGGCGTCCTCAGCGGCCACTTCTTTTTGTGGCCAGTGAACGCGCCGGCGCCAGCCGGCTGCAGGGGTTGACCTGGCCGTTCGCCATCAGACCCTAGCCGACAGGCCCGGAACGCTTCGCGGTCCGGCGGAGCTTACCGGCTTTGCCGGTTAGCGCAGTGGGGCTGACGACCCGGCAACGCCGGGGAGCCGGAGGGGGCCATCAGGCTGTTTATGCTTTTGACCCTATGGGACAGGAACCCGGCGAAGCAGCTGCAGCACAGCAGAATGGACAGTGGCAGGAAGCAGAGAGAGAAGACCGTGCGACAGCGTCCCGGAGAGAGAAAGCGCAGGCGAAGGGAGAGAGCCGGTGCGTCAGCACCGGTTTTCCCCGGCCCGCAGGGCCGCCCGCTTTTAAAGCCGCGGCTGAAGCTGCTGCAGTGCCATTGCCAGCCCCGCGTTAACTGCTTTTAACATTCCTCCAGCTCGGCCTGATAATGCATTTCCGCCATACTTACCAGCGACGCAAATGTTACGTTTTCGTCCGTTATGCCCTCCTGTTCGCACAGGTGCATCAGGCTAGCTATCAGATCCTGCACAGCCGTATAAGCCTCCTCCCCTTTTCCGTCTAAACCGGTACGCCTGGCAAATACCCACAGCGCTTCGGCCGCAACCGTTGCCCGGTCCGTATTCCCCCAGATAAGCGCCGGTCGCTCAGTTCCCGCAGCCGTTGCGGCAATCTCTTCGATTACGTCCATTCGCACCGGCTCGCGCGTCCCGGTTAATTCCGGGTTTACTGTCTGGTTATCCAGTGTTAAGGTTTGCGCTGTAGACACATTGATCTCCTGTTCTGTGGTCAGTGTTTCTCTGATGCCCCGGCTTCGTCGTAGATACCAGGGGCGGAATCTGGCAGGGTTAACACCCTGCCTTTTTTCTGTCTGTTATTCCGGTTTGTACGCCATGAGTCGCACCACGCGTACCCCCGTCCCTGCAAACATGCCCTCCATTGGTTCAGACCAGCTGCAGTCCCAGCCCGGCAGCACGCCTTTTCTGTCCATTCCCGCTGGCAGTATGGCCCCCAGGCGACCACCCTCTTTTACCAGCTCAGCGGCTGCATTCAGATGCGCCACGGCGCGACCCTCGCTGTAGGGCGGATTCATCACCACGACGTCAAAGCGCTGGCGGGTTTCCTGCGCCCACTGCAGAAAGTCGCCTTCAGTTACGGTGTGCCCTTTGGCCTCCAGTACGCGGCAATGCAGCGGGGAGACTTCCACGCAGATGGTTTGCGTCTGCGGCATCAAATCGGCAAGTCCCCCCATACCCGCACTTGGCTCCAGGCAGGTTTCACCCTCCTGGATGTTCACTTCGTCAAGCAGCTGCGTGGCAAGCGCCTGGGGTGTCGGGTAAAACTGGTGCGTTTTCTGATCCGGCAGCGCGCCGCTCAGCTGAATATCCTGAATTGCCGTGGCCGGGTCGTAATCGAACTCAAACCAGGTAAACGCGTTTCTGGCCATCTTCACGCCGCCAATACTCATCAGCACTTTTTCAGCCTCCGCGCGCACGCCCTTATCGAAGTCCATCAGGTTTTTAAAGCGGCGATTATTCGGGTTCGTGGTAACCGGCTGGCGTGGCTCTTCCCAGCGGTTACGCTGCACGGGTTCTGTGCGCTCGATCTCCAGCTCACTGAGTTCACTCAGCACGCTGAAAGGCAGCAGGTCTGACTGCAGGTTAAAAGTCTTCGACTTTGTGCGCGGCTTCTGCCGGTGCTCCGCCGGGATCGCCGCCGGATGCAGAAACGCCAGAATGTCATTGAGGCGCCATGCCATATCGGGATGGATTTCAAGGTGGGCCGTGCCTTTCAGGAAGGCTTTCACGCGCAGCGCGCCCCCGTCGAGGGTCAGCCATTCTCCGGCACGCTTGCGGGCGATCTGCAGGATTTTGTCTGTGGTGCGGTAGCTGGTGGCATCGCGGCCCATGAATTTCGCGATCACTTGGCGCAGGTCATCAATGTAGCCGGTACGGTCGTAATTATTGCCGCCCCACTCGTCGTACACGCGCGCCATGATCATGCGCTTGCCAAAGCCCTCCGGGCGGTTGGTGACGTGTTCCCCGGACAGGTTGCGGAAAATGCCGTCTATGCGCTCGGCAAAAAACTTCTCGCGGGAGAACAGCAGCTCAGACAGCGTGGCGCGTACGGTTTTCTCCTCAAAGTCCGGCGCATTCATCTCGCGGATCTGCTCATTCCACTCGTTGCGCCGGTCGTTGGGCATGTACTGGTAAACGTCCGTCAGGTCTAACGCCTCCTGCCAGAATGCCGCATTCAGGGATGCGACCGCGCCCGGTACGCTGAACATTTCGCCCACGGAACGTCCGTAATAGCCCCGGCGGCTGCTCAGATTGCCGCTGATAAAGTGCGCCACCGCAGGCGCGTTTTCACCGCTGGTGACCATGCTGGCGATGGCTTCAATTTTCGCCCGGGTGTGCTGATAGCGCCCCAGCAGGGAATCAATCAGATCCGCCTCTACCGGCGCATAGAAGTTATCGCCCAGCAGTTCCCCCGCTCCGCCATGATCGCCCTGGCCGTTAAAAAGAGATGATTCTTTAGATTCTGAAGCCGTGGTGTTGACGTTCTGCTGTGACATGTTGTTTCTCCCGTGTGGTTTAAGTGATGTTTCTCTGAGTTCCTCGCCGTGAGGGCAGAACGGGCGACCGGGCATCAGGCTGAGCGCAGGGGGAAACGGCAAAGCCGCAGCCCGAAGGGACCGGGTGCAGCCGTTTAGCTTGCGACCCTTGCGTGAAGACGCCCGGGTGCCAGGTTTCTGCACGGCGAAGGGGCTCAGGGGAACAAAACAGAACGCGGAAGGATGAACAGGGCACGGCCCCGGAACGGCACACCACGGTGCCGGGCCGGTCCTCAGCGGCCACGTCTTTTGGTGGCCAGTGAGCGCGCCGGCGCCAGCCGGCTGCAGGGGTTGACCTGGCCGTTCGCCATCAGACCCTAGCCGACAGGCCCGAACCCCGAAGGGATTCGGCGAAGCTTACCGGCTCTGCCGGTTAGCGCAGTGGGGCTCGACGACCCGGCAGCGCCGGGGAGCCGGAGGGGGCCATCAGGTTTTCGATACTTATGTTCGTTAAGTGCCAGAAGCGGACGTTTCCAACATCTGCATGCATCAATCTTTGGAAAAAAGTTCTCACTGTATAACCATACAAGTGCGCCAAAATTATTAAGGGCGTTTACAGGGTTTGAGCCGGAGAAGAAATGTTATGGTGAATCAGGATAAAAAATGGAGGTGTTTATGGTTCTGCAGCACATGAGGATGCCAGACCTGTCAGTGCACTCAGTAAAAGCTGTGAAATGTACTGTAACGGGCTTGGGTTAGAAAAAATCGGCGACTTTACAGACCACAATGGATTCAGCGGATACATGTTAGGACTGGATGGTTTGTCCTGGCACCTTGAGTTTACTCAGTGCCATGATCATCCGGTGCAACCTTCACCCTCAAATCTCGCATTCTAGTGAAAACTTTAAATTGAAGTTACGTAAAACCCGGTAACGACTCCAACTTATTGATAGTGTTTTATGTTCAGATAATGCCCGATGACTTTGTCATGCAGCTCCACCGATTTTGAGAACGACAGCGACTTCCGTCCCAGCCGTGCCAGGTGCTGCCTCAGA
>NZ_JAKRNL010000021.1:0-7803 GCF_022346905.1 Pantoea sp. ACRSB
TTTACCGTTACGCACCACCCCGTCTGTAGCTGAACAGGAGGGACAGCTGATAGAAACAGAAGCCACTGGAGCACCTCAAAAACACCATCATACACTAAATCAGTAAGTTGGCAGCATCACCCTCTTAGGCTCATTAATGGGCCTTTGTATTATTAATTTATATTTCATTTTTGCTAAAAGTATTGTTGCAGCTTTTTATTTAACGTTTAATTATATATAAGTGATAACATTTTTCTAATTTGTTATTATATATATGGGTATATAAATTTTATAAGTTTTTATTAAAATTTGCATCCCAATCTCAGTAAGTGAATTTCGAGAGCTCTCTTAATTTCTTTTATTCTATAATCAAGATTTTTTTTGACTTTTAGTTCATTATTTATCCTATACTTGAGGAATCATAAGAGCTGCTCGTTTCCTATAATTGGAATCATTTGCCTAACCGCCGCATAGCTGAGCCTTATTACTACCGGTTCACTGAAGTAAACGTTAGCCTTATGTAATTTTGAGTTTAATAGCCCAGCCCTTGCAGTCCTGTGCCTTGCCGCTACTAGCGCCTTGGTTAAGTCGTTAAGTTCAAATAATCAGGGGCTTATCAGCCAGAAAAACCGCCTATCTGTACTCTGCCAGTATCAGGCTACTGAGCAATATCCTGACTTCATATAATTGGCGTTATACAAAGTCAGGATCCACAAAAGATCCTTGCAGGCAATTGACCTGCTCATCCTGCGTAAGGGTGTACATAAAACGGGCAGCGCTACGTGAATTCTGAGAAAAAAGCAGAGGGTTACCCCACCAGAATTCACGTAGCATCGTCTGTGCGTTTTGGGCTGAGACTTGCCCGGTTTTAGCGGATAAGTAGAGGCGACCGCTTCGAAAATTCTGGAAAGAAGCGATAGCGTTAAGCTTTGACAGTTTTTTATGACTACAGACGTTCTGTGACAATCTGTTACCAGCGACCAGATAAGTTGCGGAGCGGTGGCCGTGGCCGGGAGATTACAAACGGTATTTATGACTGGCAGCACCGACCTGCCTGCATGCCGAACAGCTATGCCTACAGGAGTCGTAGCGCGTCTGACCATCATATGCACACCGACCCTGGCCAGGAAGTTACGCCGTAACGTAAAACGGATACTTTAGGCTATGCCTGGTATCTTATCTCTTCTCTGAATACTATCCACTGTAATCAGTAAATGCCGTTTTGCTGAGCGAATTTATACATTATCCAGCACGTCCTTTTCTGTGCATGGATTGATTTATCCATTATTTTCAGCGGTTAGCGTAAAAAGGTTTTTGAAATCATCATTGCGCTCTGCAACAAGCTTCCATCCACAGCGGTCAAAGAGCTGCTCCAGGCCAGCCACGCTCCCTGTAAGGCGCGCCATCAGTGGTTTTACCTGACGGCCTTCAGCGTCAAACGCCGCGGCCAGGCTGGTTTGCGAGACACAGACGCCGTTCAGACCGGGATTCAGCCTTGTTGCATGTTGTCCTGACCACTCCCTGTCAGTGAGCAACCGGTAAACCCAGCCCATATCTTTTGCGGCTTCCATTGCAAAGGTGAGGCGACCGAGAGCATTCTGTTCAGTAAGCGTGCCGGAACAGGACTGCCACAGTTAGTCCAGCTTGCCGGCCAGCTGCGCTTTAACGCGGTACTGTCGACCCTGCTTCAGTAACCAGTCAATGTCTGGAGCGACATCACGAGAGAAGCGACGCTGCTTCTGAGCAGAAGCCAGCCAGCGCGTGAGAAAGAGATTTTCCTGAGCGGCAGAACATACGGTTCCGTCCTTTCGGGCCAGAGCCAGTGCGATAAGTGCGCACCAGGCCAGATGGCCAGACTTTTCTGTCAATGACACTGCAGATTTTCCCCGTAAAAGCACAGAGCGGTTATTTTAACGCAAACAGTTTCGAACATCTGATAAAAGTGGTTCCTCGCACAGCGCTTCTGCTGTCATGGTATTATATTCGTGTCATTTAATGAGTCAGCACGGATGAAGAAGAAAAACAGCACGCCCACGCCTCACGACGCGACTTTCAGGCAGTTTCTCACGCAGCCGGAGATTGCCCGGGACTTTATGGAGCTTCATCTCCCGGCAGAGCTGCGCGCGCTCTGCGACCTCAGCACCCTGAAGCTGGAATCTGGCTCTTTCGTAGAGGATGACCTGCGGCAGTACTTCAGCGACGTCCTTTACAGCCTGAAGACCACCGCCGGAGACGGCTACGTTCACGTGCTCATTGAGCACCAGTCTTCCCCGGACCGGCATATGGCTTTTCGCCTGCTGCGCTACGCCGTGGCCGCCATGCAGCGCCACCTCGAGGCCGGGCACAAGAAGCTGCCGCTGGTGATACCCGTGCTGTTCTATACCGGAAAACGCAGCCCGTATCCGTATTCCACCCGCTGGCTGGATGAGTTCGACGATCCGGCAGTCGCGGAGAAACTATACGGCGGCTCCTTTCCTCTGACAGACATCACCGTTATCCCGGATGATGACATCATGAATCATCGCAGCATGGCAGCGCTGACCTTACTGCAGAAGCACATACACCAGCGCGATGTGGCCACGCTGACCGACCGGCTGGCCACGCTGCTGATGGCGGACTATCTTTCTTCATCTCAGGTGGCGGTGCTGATACACTATTTATTGCAGGCGGGAGAGTCGGCCGACTCTGAAGCCTTCATTCGCGAACTGGCACAGCGTGTGCCGCAACACGGAGACGCACTCATGACCATCGCACAGCAGCTCGAGCAGAAGGGCATTGAGAAAGGACGCATGGAAGGACGCCAGGAGGGGATCCAGCTTGGCGAGCAGCGAGGTATTGAAAAGGGCGAGCGCGAAGCAACTTTGAAAATTGCGCGAACCATGCTGCAGAATGGCCTTGACCAGAATATCGTCATGCAGATGACCGGCCTGACGGAAGAAGAGCTGGCGCAGATTCACCACTGAGCAGTCATGCCATTTCTGAGCGATCTTTTAGGTATCAAGATACGCCTTCTGATGCTCCCGGTTCGTTTCTGGAAGAGATATCTTAGAAATCACCCTCGCTGTCTTTTTCTTTCCAGCCTGGCAGGAATGTGATCAACGGTGATAACGAATCCGGCAACAGCAGTATGTTGCTGGACCCGGTACTGAGCGACAGCCGACATCGGATTGAATCGCTGGGCATAAAGGCATTGCTCTCTCAGCAAGCATATCCAGGCCAAACCTCTGCATTCAGCTATCATATGTGAAGCTCGCTTAACGTAGTTTATGTTAAATAAAGTATCGATTAAGAACCCACTGCACTGTCACCTGTTAATCATTACGTTGCTTATCGCTGGCCTGAGATCATGCTGGCCAGCGAACCTTTGGATATAATAAGACGCGAATATTAAATAAACTAAGTAGCGGCGTAAAGACAGTATTGTCGGTGGCAGCAATTTTTTCAAGCTTGAACAAAATTGAATCAATTTCATCCAGCAAAGCCTGATGAGGACAGGTTTGTAACAATTTCATTTTACGCTTTAGAAAAATCGTCAGCTCGTGAAACATTTGTCCACAATCAATTTCGTTATGCCGAAGTTCGATATGATGACGCTCATATAAGTCAAAGCAGTTTGCGCCTATCCAGGTTTCAGAAATGAGGTCTCCCCCAGCGACTAATTTTATTTCAGGATCCTGTTGTTTACGAGGCAATATAAAATTTACTCTGTCTATCATGCGCGCAATAAACTGCTGGCGTGTCAGTAAAGATGAAGAGTTTCGTTCTACTGCTTTTACAAAAATCAGGAGATCTTTGATTCCTGCGACTACCGCACGCCGTGCAGTCCAGGAAGGACGTTTGTTGCGGATAAGTGCAGAAAGAACGACAGCTATCATGATACCTATCAGAGAAGCTATTGCTGCATTAATAGTTGAAATCATATCAGGCTGATAATAATGGCTCAGGCCAATAAATCCAGGCAGTTGTATGACGATACTAAGGCCAATTAGATTGGTTGATTGTCTTGCCAGCAAAAGCCCCAGTAAGAAAAGGCCAGGCCATAAACAGATAATTAGTGCTTCCAGTGTAACGGCATGAGGAATAAAGAGGGCAATGTAAAAAAGGCTGACTAATAAGGCCAGGATGATGCCTTTAATGAAAAGCTTCATCGGTGTCACAGGTGAATCAGTATTTGCAAAAAAAGAGCTGATAATAGCAGCCATCAATGGTGCATTAGCACCATCGTGCCAGCCACTCCCTATCCAGAATAAACAGGAAGTAAATGTAGCCACAAAAGCAGTCACTGCTGACAGCACCTGTAAGCCTCTGTCTCTGTGTCGTGTATGCCGAGAGCTTTTGTAAGCTGTCATCTCACCATGAATGCTTAAGTCCGCCACGCGGTCACTGACATTAAGATAGGCTTCGCCAATGCGTATAAAATTGGCAAGCCTCTCTAAAACACCGGTAAAAAGTAGTGTCTCTTCCGTGCCTGCTTTTCCTTCTCGCCAGTTTTGCTGTAACTTCGTCTGCGCTTCCTCAATATTTAGTTTTGCATTAATACCGTCGCGAGCCATATCAAAATTAAGCCATAGAAGAAAGCTTTCAATCGCATGCTTAACGCTGTCTGGAAATGGAACCTGTAGTTCTGAAAGAAGACTGAGGCGGGCCTCAAGAGCCGTTAAGGTAGGAAGTAAATATGTCAGGTGTTTATACTGGATGCTGACAAGCCTGATAACATTTCTGGCGGCTTCTCCATCATAGATACAGTGTGTAAGCATCCCTTCCACACTCAATGGATAATTTGCCATTCTGACCTTTATCTCATTTCGCTCAGGCATTTGCTTTGCATGTACATTCCTTAAAAGATCGCTACAGAGATTTTGGGAGGTTTTATACCAGGCAATAATGCTCTTGTTCATTAAATCATGCATAGGAACAGGCATAATTAGCCGATGCACAAGTGTGCTGCATATTATACCAAGGGTAATTTCTTCTATACGTGAAATAACGGTGCTGGTAATGGCGTATGGAGTGCTGACCTCTGGGAACCCTATAACCGCAGCGCTGTATCCTGCCAGCATGAAAATGTAACTTCTGGGGGTTCTGTCGCTGAGAGAAAGATACAAACAGACAGCAACCCATAAGGATACACACAGACTAAACAGGACGGGTGACTGGACGGTTTCAGGGTAAAGCAGCCAGATAAATATGCCGCCAAGTAGCGTTCCTGCCAGGCGAAAGACTGACTTTGAGACAGTGGATGCTGCGTATAGCTGTGAGCAGACGAAAACGGTCGTCAGTGCCCATGCAGGCCTCTCAAAGTTAAGCAATAAAGCAATAGTTAATGCTGTAAAAGCAGCAAGAGATGTCTTGACTGAGAATAAAACCGCGCCTCTGGTAAAAAGCTTCATTTGTTGGACAAGCATTCCAGTATGACAAAGGGATTGGATAACACAGACGTACGACAAAGCTGCGCCTGTCTGTGAGCATATTTTTCAGGACTGATTACAGTTTCTCAGGGTTTGCGATGCAGAGAGCGCCAGCGTGCGGGAGGGATGCCGTAGCAGGCAGAAAAGACACGAGTAAAAGACTGCTGGTTTTCAAATCCAAAGTTCAGGGCAACACTGAGAATGGACTCATCACCAGTGCGCAGAATATTTGCAGCTCGCTGTATTTTCCGTTTTCTGACAAATTCAGCGATTGACATGCCAGTTTCCTCTCTGAAAATACGCTGCAGGTGCCATTTTGAGTAACCAGAAATTTTGGCTATGTCATCAACACTAATGTGACGGGTGACATGGCCTTCGATCCACACGATAAGCTCTTTTACTACTTGTTGATGCAATATATTCATATCAAAATCTCAGGATGATGTGCATACGAATCCATCATGAGGAAATGCGAGCGATCGGGTGTCGGAACTATTTGTTACCGGTAACATCTGAGGGCGCAGTGTTCCTGCAATATGGTTAAGTTTATGAGATAGTAACTATCCACTACGTTATATGACTAAAAGAACTTTACTCCTCTGTAACATTTCAGAATGTATCAGATCTCTACAAAATGAATCGCCACGGGTTTAACAGACACCTCAGAGTCATTTAAGATGACTTAAAGAGAGGTGCCCATGAGCGGTAAGCGTTATCCCGAAGAGTTTAAAATTGAAGCGGTAAAACAGGTTGTTGATCGCGGCCATTCTGTTTCCAGCGTGGCAACACGTCTTCGTATCACCACCCACAGTCTTTATGCCTGGATAAAGGCATATGGCCCGGATTCCTCAACCAATAAAGTCCAGTCAGACGCTCAGGCTGAGATCCGACGCCTCCAGAAAGAGCTGAAGCGGGTTACCGACGAACGGGACATATTAAAAAAAGCCGCGGCGTACTTCGCAAAGCTGTCCGACTGAGGTACGCCTTTATCCGTGACAACACCCATTGCTGGCCTGTCCGACTGCTTTGTCGGGTGCTGGATGTGCATCCGAGTGGTTTTTACGCCTGGCTTCAGCAGCCGGATTCACGGCGGCATCATGCTGACCTGAGGCTGACGGGGCTGATAAAGCAGTTCTGGCTGGAGTCGGGTTGCGTTTATGGTTATCGCAAGATCCACCTCGTCCTGCGGGATACCGGACAACAGTGCGGAGTTAACCGTGTCTGGCGACTGATGAAGCGTGCCGGGATAAGGGCTCAGGTCGGGTACCGTAGCCCACGGGCACGTAAGGGTGAAACCAGCATCGTGACGCCCAACAGGCTCCAGCAACAGTTCAACCCGGAAGCACCGGATGAGCGTTGGGTAACGGACATCACCTACATCCGGACTCACGAAGGCTGGCTGTATCTGGCCGTGGTTGTTGACCTGTTCTCGCGCAAAGTTATTGGCTGGTCAATGCAGCCCCAGATGACAAAGGATATTGTCCTGAATGCACTTCTGATGGCCGTGTGGCGACGTAATCCTCAAAAGCAGGTGCTGGTTCATTCTGATCAGGGCAGTCAGTACACAAGCTATGAGTGGCAGTCGTTCCTGAAATCACACGTGCTGGAGGGCAGTATGAGCCGTCGCGGTAACTGTCATGACAACGCAGTCGCAGAAAGTTTTTTCCAGCTACTGAAACGTGAACGGATAAAGAAAAAGATCTACGGAACGCGAGAAGAAGCCTGCGGTGATATTTTTGATTACATAGAAATGTTTTATAACAGTAAGCGTCGGCATGGTTCGAGTGATCATATGCTACCAACTGAATACGAAAACCAATATTATCAGCGGCTCGGAAGTGTCTAGATTATCTGTGGCGATTCAATTTTTGGTTTCCTGCATGGTTTCTGCAGGTTAAAATTTACTTCATAACAGAGGTTATTATGAGTGTTTACATCATCGCGTCATTAACTGCTGACCCTAAAGCTATCAAAAGTATTGAACCAGTTTTGAAAGAACTGATAAATAAAAGTCGATTAGAAAATGGGTGTGTTCGTTATGATGCTTTTCTCGGTGAGAAAAGCGTAACTTTTGTTGAAGAGTGGACATCGGTTGATGCTCTGAACCAGCATGAGAAAACCATTCATTTCCAGGCGCTTGTCCTTGAAATTGAAAAAAATAACATGGGCATCGAGGTAAATTTCGTTCAGTCGTTGATGTAATTTACTGAAATGAAATGGCGTAAGCCAGTTCGTACTTAGTGAAGTCCATTTCAGATCGCTGATCTGTAATGAACTTCATCATCTACTCTGAATGGCTTTGTTGAATAAATCGAACTTTTGCTGAGCTGAAGGAGCAGATCACGCATCTTCCCGACAACGCAGACCGTTCCGTGGCAAAGCAAAAGTTCAAAATCACCGGCTGGCCCACCTACAA
>NZ_JAKRNL010000022.1:0-6072 GCF_022346905.1 Pantoea sp. ACRSB
AAAAAAAGCTCCCGCACACGGGAGTACGGGAGCAATGCATACAGCATCACAGTGGATTAGAACGGACAGTCCCTGGTGCAGGACATGTACAGTTATCGGCATATTCTTCCCGAACATAAGCGCAGCCATAGCGAGATATTCCGTGTCTGCCGGCCACTCTGATTTAACATAAGAGTTCGGTCACGCACCGCCATCCGGGCCAGTATTCGCTCTTGTCTTTGCTGCAGTGAAGCGGGTTCATAACGCACACCGGCGCGCTGAAAAAATCGCCTCCTCAGACTGTGGTACGATGGGTTGCGTGTTTCCTTGACGCGAATTTCACTGGCAGCTTTGCCATCCCGACTCATTCCGCACGGTTTCGGGATTTTTTTCAGCCGGCCAGCTGTACGGAGCCAGACGTAAAAAACCCGCCATCTTTCGTAGCGGGCTGAACAACAAATCATGTCCATAATCTACTGCATCGTGCCGAAACCAGCAGGGATCAGCACCCTTTTAGCCTGGAAAGAAAATCACCGTTGCGCAAGCACTCATATTTAACATAAGAGTTCTTGGGCGCACCCCCTGAGAGCCCCTCAGCGCGTTTCTGCCGCGTCCGGGCCAAAACCCGGCCCTTTACCTGCCCGAAACCGTGAAAATCCGCCCTGATAAGTTTTGCACGACTGCATGGCTATGCATGCAGGTGAATAGCGGGCGGTTTCAGGCGGATGTTGTCACTAAAGGCGGATTTTGAACAAAAAAAACGGACACCGAGGGTCAGGATGTCCGACAAAATTTGCACAAACAGTCAGCCGGTACCGATCAGAGAGCCGGCAAATAAGTATGACAGTGAAAACAGGTAATGAACCGCCCCCGCGGGGGTGATTGCGCGGTTTTAGGGCTTTAGCCAGTGCAGGCAGGCCCGGCCGGACTCAGGGGATCTGGTAACGGTGAACGGGTGCACAGTTGACTGTGCGGCCGTGAGGCGTTGGCCAAGCCGCCAGGCGCGGCAGCTTCCGGTGGGTGCAAACGCCAGCACTTTGCGAATCCTGCCCTCCGTCTGAATCGCAGGAAAATTTCGTACGTACGAAATTCAGGGTATCGGGCCGCGCCTGATGAAAAGCGCTGGCGTGCCGGCGGTACTCCGGAGACACATCTTGTCCCGCTGTTTTGTAGCCGGCACAGCGTGGCGGTGCTACAAAACATATCCTGTCCCCTGGTTAAGTCTTTCTGGCTGAACGTGCCCGGACCGGCTGCAGCTTCTGCGTACTCAGAAAACCTTCAAGTCCCAAATCCTCGTTCAGTTCGTCCCAGTGAATGCCGTACGGGCTCAGTTCGAACTTTTCCAGCTGTTCCGTGCTCGCATTCTCCAGAATAGGAAAGTATGCCAGTGGTACACCCAGGGTGCGGCCGTCACTCAGCTGCAGCCACATATTGTAGGGATCAAATTTTGCCGATTTGATAGATACGCTCATCACGACCTCCGGTTGACCGTCACGAATTTACGTTGATAGTATGCTTGGGTAGTCCTGTCGTCCATGACGACCACCAATGATCCCACAGCCTGAGAGGATCGCCTTCGGGTGGCTGTACAGAACACTCCCGCAGCCTGAAAGGGAGAACGCAAAGCGTGGTACATCTGCCCGCCCCTGGAAGCAGATATCGTCACAAACAGCGCACCTACGACGCGACGATGAGGGTACATTTTACAACGCAGTGACCGGCACCGACCGTCCTGCCATCCGCTGCCGGCATTTACGCACCGGCAACCATAACGCCGATAAACCTGTAGCGGGTCTGTCGCGAAAAGCTCGCTGTATCCTGCGATCACCATTACGTCTTCTGGAAAGCACCTGTTTGCAGAGGCAAACGTGCCTCCGGACTGAACGGCGTCACTTTGGTTCGAGTGAAACAAGAACAAAGTGACGCGTGAAAAAACCACGCTGCAGCCCCTGCGGCACAACGCCTGACGGCGATTTCCACAATCTGACGTGCACGTATTACGTGTTTTCATGCGCCCTGAACAGGCTTTTAACCGCGACGCTGCCGGCACGACTGCAGGCAGGTTTCATTAAGAAAGGAAAAAGAACGGCTCGGTATCGATGGCGACACCAGGAGACTGGTGTGTGGAGGGAGTCTGACGCAAGTCAGCCCGGCGTAAGCCGCGAACAGGTCAGCGACCTGGGGAAACCTCGCAAGAACTCAACAATTCGTCACCCCGATGCACAGATACCAGCTGAGTCGCAGGAAGCGCAAAAGCAACCGCGCCGTCGGGGCCAGAATTACCAGAAAAGCAGGTGCTTTCAGCCGGCTATTTCCAGAACTGCCACCATTTCACCGGGGACGGCTGAGGCTGCTGCATATCTTTTTTATGCTCAAGCAGCTGCAGTGATTGTCTGAGGCTGTCGATATGAGACTCCTGGGCAGAAACAAGCGTCCTGAGATGTTCAACCTCCTGTTTCAGACTGTTAATCATCTGTTCATTAGCCGTATCAGGCACTGTAACACGCTGTTCAGAAGCCTGTTCGCTGTACTGTTCAGTGACCGGGGCAGAAATATTACCGAAAACACGAATAAGCTCTGAAATATCTATCATTTTTGAATTTCGCACACCTGCACAAGTAGACAGTTCACCTGTCTTTATTAACCTGTGCAGCGTTGTTCTGCTTTTACCTGTAAGCCTGGCGGCCTCACTGATAGATACTTTTGCCATCCGGTTACCGTTATTCCTGTTTTAACCTGTCCTGAAGCACAGCATGAAGACGTTCAGCATCCTCATGAAGCTTTTCGCACATATCCGCTTCACTGTCTAAATCCAGCTCGTTGGGCCTTTCCAGCAGGAGCAGCCTCTGGTCCTGAATGAATTTTGCCATGTTCAGCGCAGTTTTTTGCTGTTTCGTCATCAGACGCTCCGGTGCGTACCTGCCATATGCTGAAAACAGGTGAAATGACGCTTCCTCGGTTCCCCTGGCTACGCCAGACGAACTCTGCGGCGAGCGTTACCGGCTAACGACGGAAAGGCTTAGGTTTGCTCCAGGTGAATTCAGCGGCCTGACGTTCTTCAGCCCGTGCCTTTTTAGCGGCCTCAGCTTCACGCTGTCCCAGAAGCTGCTCGCGGGCAACCCGCAACACCTCTTTTTTTTCCGGCCCGGACAGCTTTTTGCCTTTTGCCCGTTCCGCTGCAAAGACAGCGTCATCAAGAAACTGCTTTTCAGTCTTAGATACAACATGCAGACGACCAGCCATAAATCCTCCAAGTCAACGTCAACAGCCCCCCCTTTCCCCCCGAGCCTGGTCCCCGGCACCCCGGTTTTCCGTAAGCTTCACCCTACTAGCAAAGATATCCATCCGGCGGCTCTCACGGTAGGAGTCCCTTATTAGAAACTTAATCGGTACAACCAGAGTAGGTACAACATGTTGAGAGCACAAAAGAGCAACCCCCCAAAGGGCTGTTATCTGATATAGGTTGTTTAGTCTCACTGAAGCTGAGATGATCTTCAACGAAAGTAAAAACCTAACCTATTCCTTAGGTAAGTCATCATTTCAAGCGTTGCGGGAGATATACTTTCAAAGCTAATGAATAGCATTGGGGTAACAAAGTTCATCTCTTGGGAGCCATTAAAATTTTTAATGGACACTGTCTCCCCATCGCATCCAAAAGTAGTGTTTTCTTCTCTAAAATTTTCAAAGTCTTTTTTTATTTTTTCTGATAAAGACAGAATGTATTTTAACTCCTCGGGGGAGGATGGGATATTAATAACAGTCTTGTCATCATCCCAACTCAACCGGTGAGTGAAATTGATTTCCTTTGAACTTAACCTTAACGAATAGCAAGGATTGAAAGGAGCACTAGTAGACTCCATTTCAAAATAGCTTGCTTGAATTCTATGAGCGTTTTTTATTTTCCTTGTATCCATCTCATCTATTTTAAAAAAAAGATAGGCGGCAATGGCCGTGGAAATAAAAAAAGCAATGAAGCCTGTTGTATGGTCAACACCGCCATGATGAGAGCAGGCCCCCATCCTTCCTATTGAGGGCGAGCCCCACCCATCATTGCACCCGCCACCTAAAATTAACTTCAGTCCCATAAAAATAACAATCCATGCAATAAGCGGGATAAGCCAGTTCTTTAATCTCATTTTTTCCGATTCCTAAAGTAAGTAGCTCTACTTACACCTAATTTAACCCACGGTTCGCCAAGAGACTTTCTACCTCCACCTTTACTCATTTTGCCTCTTTTTGATTGTATTTCTGAAGAATGCGTATTTTTTACGTATTCCAAAAACAAATCTTTGCTGAAATTACACTCAGTCCATTTAGCAATACTTTTTGCTATTCCCATTACCTCATTTTCATCCAGAGGTAATGCAAACTGCAGGTTGTAAGCGCTGGCACGTTCATAGCAGGCTTGCAGCCACTGGTCATATTCAGGCCAGCCCTGACGAATAGCTCGGTATGCCCATCTGCGGGTTTTATCGAACAAAGTGCAGTTACGGCCTAAGCCGTAATCAGCAACGATTTCTTTATCGTTCGCGGTGTTCAAGTCGAGATAGTCAGCTAGCCAGTCCAATGTGTACAGTTCTGGCTGCCACACGGCAATTTTCCAATGGCTATGGTTCGGGTTTTTGCAGATTAGTCCCGAATACCCCGTATCGGCCTCTAATTTTTTACGTAGCGCGTTCTCTACAGCGGCGGCGTAGCGCAATGGCTTCATTTTTCCGTCTGGCGCGGTACGGATCGAGGTTTTTAGGGCATAGAGCAGGTGCGCATGTCCGTTTTCAGGATTGGTGATGGTCAGAGTAGGCGCGGGCGCGTTGCGGTCGCTCCAGTCGATGGCGGCACCGGCGCGATCGACGTCGAATCCCAGCCAGAACATGGCGTGAGGCTGATTGAACTGGATGTATTTCGCCAGAATGGCACGTTCTTTACCGGCAATACGTACACCAAAGTGCAAATCGTCCGAAAAGTACGGCTTACGCGGTAAGCGTTCGTTGAAAAGATTAAGTGCAGCGTTACTCAATCCGCCCTGCGCTTATGGCGGGCTGTTGTCTGGCACGGTTCATGTGCTAAGATTCCTTCAAGGTTTCGACCTGGCCCTGGTTATCATGCGATCCGCCAAGATATGACATGATTTCCGGGGCTTTGTTTTTTCTGGCTCTAACGTTACACCGTCTGGCAACTTCTGTCGATCCCACAACAATTTACCATAACACCCCTGTTACGCCCTTCCTCACAGCAATCTCAAATCGCGCCCTGCAGCTCCCGTTCCGCTGAAAAATGATGCGTAAGATCACTGAACACTTTCCTTATGCGGCCGACAATATTCCGGTACAGAGCGGGAGAAACACAGATGACACGCGACGAGAACGACCGGGAATCACCGCAAGAATCTACAGACGGCGGCACCAGCGACGACAAAAGCTCGCAGAACGACAAAAATGGAGACTGGATCGGCGAACTGGAACGCGAACTGCAGGAGATTACGAAGAAGTGGCCGGGTTCACGAAGCCTGAGCTGAATTACGATCGTAAAAAACCCGCCATCTTTCGCAGCGGGCTGAACGACGTAGCGCGTTCAAAATACACAACAACGTGCCGAAACCAGCATGGAACGGCACTCTTTAAGTGTGCAACAAGAACGCGCTTCCGCAAAGCCACAGCAGGCGCTGGCAGCAAAAAAAGGCTCCCCGCAGCGGGAGCCTTCAGCACAGACAGCAGCAGTATCGTTCCATGCGCCCCTGGTGAGGCACACTCTGGGTATCGGCCTCCTCTGCGCGCACATAAGCGAAGCCGGCATCTTTTTTCTTCATACCCGCCGGGCGTCACACTTTTAACATAAAAGTGCTATTGCGCAGGCGCAGGCGCAGGCGCAGGCGCAGAAAAAGATGCATCAGAAAGCGTCACGCGCAGTGATAATTATTTTGATTTATATAAATGATTTATAAGATAAAATTAACAAAAAGAACTTGGACCCGACCCGGAATGGTACTACTCCGTGCCGACTCTCTGTCATCGCTCTGCACGGAACATGATGAACAGCTTTCGCACCCCGGCGGGTACGTTTTTTTTCTGCTCCCGTGAGGCGCGCAAAACGCTC
>NZ_JAKRNL010000023.1:0-5570 GCF_022346905.1 Pantoea sp. ACRSB
GCAGCACCTGGCACGGCTGGGACGGAAGTCGCTGTCGTTCTCAAAATCGGTGGAGCTGCATGACAAAGTCATCGGGCATTATCTGAACATAAAACACTATCAATAAGTTGGAGTCATTACCCGCGCGTCGAAAAGATTAAACAGGCGATGCGCAACGGCGAACTACAGATGGACGCCGATAAAATCGCCGACGCGCTGCTGCGAAATATCCTTGAAGAGGGGTGACAGAGGCGCTCATGGAGAGTTTACAGGCCGCCTTAACCAGGCTGCAGGAAACGCTCAGTGAACTGGATGGCGTGCTGGCCGAAGAGATCAAACAGCTCAGCGGCGCGACTATCCATCCGGTTTCCCTTCAGCACCTTTCCGATATGAAAAGCCGCCTGCTGGCGACTGTCGCCTGGCATGACGAACAGCGGAAACAGCAGGAAGATCGTCTGCAGCTGTTTGCCCCCTATCAGCCGCAGCCTGCGCTGGCCGCACAGTGGAGCGTCATGCTGCCGATGATTAAACGGGCCAGCGAAATGAACCAGCAAACCCGCCAGCTGCTGGAGATGCATCTGCAGCGAGCGCGCCATTTAACCCGCGCGATAGATAAAACGGCGGCGGCCCCCGGGCTTTATACTGCTGGCGGGCAATCGGACTCTAACGGCTCGACGCGCGCTTACGATATTACTATCTAGCCGCCCTGGGGTGGCGGTCTTTACCCTCCTTTCCCGCTGTGCGATGGCGGTCTTTAACGCCCCTTTCCCGCTGTGCGATGGCGGTCTTTAACGCCCCTTTCCCGCTGTGCGATGGCAATACTTAATGCCCCTTCCGCCGTGCGATGGTGAGCTTTAACGCCCCTTTTTCGTTAGCGGGGGCTCTCCTGCTCCGCCATGCGATAACCGGCTGACGCCACGAAATAGCTCTTCGCGGCCTCATGGCGCTCCTGATGCTACCGCCCGCTGGCCGCTTCAGCGGCGCTAAACGCTTTGCCGCCTGCACGCCCGCGAAATTGGTCCTACCAAAACCTGTTGTTTGTGACAAATCTTCCAGCCTCAAATGAAAGTTTTAGCGAAAGATTGCATTCATCCCCGTACCAGATAAACAATTCTTTAACATTTACGCGCTTTTTGGTCTGACCAGCCTTGCGGCTGCGTGCTGTCTGACTGCGGCGCTCCCCGACCGCTGCCGTTTACAGGCAGGCACTCTTCTGGAGAATCAGGATCATGCAAAACTGGCAGCAACTTTACGATCCGCTCGATAATATCTGGCTGTCGAGCCTGATTGCGGCGCTTCCCATTCTCTTTTTCTTTTTCGCGCTGACGCGGCTGCGGATGAAAGGCTATCTCGCCGGCACCATCACGGTGCTGATCGCGCTGGCGGTGGCGCTGCTGTTCTACCGTATGCCGATCGACCAGGCGCTCGCCTCCGCCGTTTACGGTTTCTTCTACGGTCTGTGGCCTATCGCCTGGATTATCGTCGCCGCGGTGTTCGTGTATAAAATTACGGTGAAAACCGGCCAGTTTGGCATCATTCGCAACTCCATTTTGTCGATTACCGAAGATCAACGCCTGCAGATGTTGATCGTCGGCTTCGCCTTCGGATCCTTTCTGGAAGGCGCCGCCGGCTTCGGCGCGCCGGTGGCGATCACCGCCGCGCTGCTGGTCGGTTTGGGCTTTAAGCCAGTCTACGCCGCCGGGCTTTGCCTGATTGTGAACACCGCGCCGGTCGCCTTCGGCGCGATGGGCATTCCGATTATCGTCGCCGGCCAGGTCACCGGCGTGGATGCAATGGCGATCAGCCAGATGGCGGGGCGCCAGTTGCCGTTCCTGACCATGATCGTGCTGTTCTGGGTCATGGCGATCATGGATGGCTGGCGCGGGGTGAAAGAGACCTGGCCTGCAGTGGTGGTCTCCGGCGGCTCTTTCGCTATCGCCCAGTACCTGACCTCCAACTTCCTCGGCCCGGAGCTGCCGGACGTGATCTCCGCACTGGTCTCCCTGCTCTGCCTGACGCTGTTCCTGCGCGTCTGGAAGCCGGCGCGCATTTTCCGCTTTGCTGGCGAGGAGGAAAGCGGCGAACCGCAGCGCGTCGAGCGCTACAGCGCGGCGCAGGTGATGCGCGCCTGGATGCCGTTCCTGTTTTTGACGCTGACCGTCACCCTGTGGAGCATTCCGCCGTTTAAGGCGCTGTTCGCACCCGGCGGCGCGCTGTATGACTGGGTCTTCTCTTTCGCCGTGCCGTTCCTGCATCAGCAAGTGATCAAGATGCCGCCGGTGGTCGCCACCGCCACGCCTTACGCCGCTATCTACAAGCTCGACTGGTTCTCTGCCACCGGCACGGCAATTTTTATCGCTGCGCTGCTGTCGGTGATCTGGCTGCGCATGCGCCCCGCGCAGGCGATAAGCGCCTTTGGCGAAACCCTGCGCGAGCTGGCGCTGCCGATTTACTCCATCGGCGCGGTGCTGGCGTTCGCCTTTATCTCCAACTATTCGGGCCTCTCTACCACGCTGGCGCTGGCACTGGCCCATACCGGCAACGCCTTCACCTTCTTTTCACCGTTTCTCGGCTGGCTGGGCGTATTCCTCACCGGCTCCGATACCTCCTCTAACGCGCTGTTCGCCGCCCTGCAGGCGACCACCGCGCAGCAGATCGGCGTGCCGGAGGTGCTGCTGGTCGCCGCCAACACCACCGGCGGCGTTACCGGCAAAATGATTTCACCGCAGTCGATCGCTATCGCCTGCGCCGCGGTGGGGCTGGTCGGCAAAGAGGCCGACCTGTTCCGCTTTACCGTTAAGCACAGCCTGATTTTCACCTGCATAGTGGGGATTATCACTTCGCTGCAGGCCTGGGTTTTCCCGTGGATGATCCCGTAATGCATGAAGAACAACGCCTGGCGGAGAGCCTGGCGCAACGCCTGAGGGCTTTTATTGACGAGCAGCGGCTGCAGCCGGGCGAACGGCTGCCGGCGGAGCGCCAGCTGGCGCAGCAGCTGACAGTCTCCCGTTCGTCGCTGCGCGAGGCGCTGCAGAAACTGATCAGCGAAGGGGTACTGATCAGCCGGCGCGGCGGCGGCAACTTTATTGCCGAACGCCCGGCGGACTGGTCGGCGTCGCGGCTGGTGATGCCGCTCAGCACCCTGCTGGCGGACGACCCCGGTTACCGCTACGACGTGCTGGAAGCGCGCATCGCCATTGAATCCAGCACGGCGTGGCACGCCGCGCGCCGCGCCACGCCGGAAGACAAAGCGCATATCGAGCGCTGCTATCAGATGATGCTGCAGGTCAGCGATCGCGACGATCCCGACCTGGCTGCCCACTCCGACGTGCGCTTTCATCTGGCGATCGCCGAGGCCGCCCACAACCTGGTGCTGCTGCAGGCGATGCGCGGTCTGTTCGATCTGCTGCAGTCGTCGGTGATGCAGAGCCGTCAGCGGATGTACACCGCGCCGGAGATTTTCCAGCAGCTGGCGGTGCAGCATCAGGCGATCTGTCAGGCGATTATCGCCGGCGATGCCGAACGGGCGCGCAGCGTCACTATCCACCACCTTGAATTTGTTGACGCCACCATGCGCAACCTGCATGAGGAAGAGGCGCGACGGGCGCGCAGTATGCGCATTCCGGACAGTAAAGCGTAAGCGAGGACTACCGTGATTATCTCATCAGCAAAAGATTACCGAGCCGCAGCGAAAGCCAAAGTGCCGCCGTTTCTGTTTCACTACGCCGACGGCGGCGCTTATGACGAGTACACCCTGAAACGCAACAGCGACGATCTGGCGCAAATCGCGCTGCGCCAGCGCATTCTGCGCAATATGTCCTCGCTGAGCCTGGAAACGCAGCTGTTCGGCGAGACGCTATCGATGCCGGTGGCGCTGGCGCCCGTCGGCCTGTGCGGCATGTATGCGCGTCGGGGCGAGGTACAGGCGGCGCGCGCGGCGGATAAAAAGGGCATTCCTTTTACGCTCTCCACCGTGTCGCTCTGCCCGATTGAAGAGGTCGCCCCGGCGATGCAGCGCCCGATGTGGTTCCAGCTCTATGTGCTGCGCGATCGCGGCTTTATGCGCAACGTGCTGGAGCGGGCGCAGGCGGCGGGCTGCTCGACGCTGGTGTTTACCGTCGATATGCCGGTGCCGGGCGCGCGCTATCGCGATGCGCACTCCGGTATGAGCGGCCCGAACGCGGCGATGCGCCGCTATCTGCAATCGGCGCTCTATCCGCAATGGGCCTGGGATGTCGGCATTCATGGCCGCCCGCACGATCTTGGCAATATCTCCGCCTACCGCGGCGAGCCGACCCACCTGGAGGATTACATTGGCTGGCTGGGCAATAACTTTGACCCTTCGATCTCGTGGAGCGACCTGGAGTGGATCCGCGATTTCTGGAAGGGGCCGATGATCATCAAAGGCATCCTTGACCCGGAGGATGCGTGCGACGCGGTACGTTTCGGCGCGGACGGTATCGTGGTATCGAACCATGGCGGCCGCCAGCTGGACGGCGTACTCTCCTCGGCGCGCGCGCTGCCCACCATCGCCGACGCGGTAAAGGGCGAACTGGCGATCCTGGCGGACGGCGGCGTACGCAGCGGGCTGGATGTGGTGCGCATGATCGCGCTGGGCGCGGATACCGTGCTGCTGGGCCGCGCGTTTCTCTATGCGCTGGCGGCGGCGGGCGAGGCGGGCGTCAGCAATCTGCTGAACCTGTTTGAAAAAGAGATACGCGTGGCGATGACGCTGACCGGCGCGCGCTCGATCGCGGAAATTACCCGCGATTCGCTGGTGCAGGCGGCGGCGCCGATGGAGCCTGACGCGCTGGCGAAGGCGGTAGCCAACGACTAAGGCGAGGCCATAAAAACAGAAAACCCGGCGGAGAGGCCGGGTTTTTTATCTTATCTGCTCACGCCTGAGGCTCAGAACTGTTCCCAGCCCCCCTGTGAGGCGGTCGCCGCGGCCGGCGTCGGCGTCAGCACGCGCGGACGCGGCGCGCTGACCGCCGGACTGCGCTCAAAGCCGCGCTGCGCGGTTTTAAACACGGCCACCGTCTGTTCCAGCTGTCGCGCCTGATCTTCCAGCGACGAGGCGGCAGCGGAGGACTCTTCAACCAGCGCGGCGTTCTGCTGCGTGGTGGTATCCATCTCGGTCATCGCCTGGCCGATCTGCAGGATGCCGCGGCTCTGCTCTTCGGAGGCGCTGGCGATCTCGTTCATGATGCCGCTCACCTGAGAGACGGAGCGCACGATGTCATCCATCGCCTGCCCGGCGCTGCTGACCAGCCGCGAGCCATTATCGACCTTCTGCCCCGCTTCATTGATCAGCGTTTCAATTTCGCGTGCCGCCGTGGCGCTGCGCTGTGCCAGACTGCGCACTTCGCCTGCCACCACCGCAAAGCCGCGGCCCTGCTCGCCGGCGCGCGCTGCTTCCACCGCCGCGTTCAGCGCCAGAATGTTGGTCTGGAAAGCAATACCGTTGATCAGGTGATGCTGCCAACTTACTGATTTAGTGTATGATGGTGTTTTTGAGGTGCTCCAGTGGCTTCTGTTTCTATCAGCTGTCCCTCCTGTTCAGCTACAGACGGGGTGGTGCGTAACGGTAA
>NZ_JAKRNL010000024.1:0-4860 GCF_022346905.1 Pantoea sp. ACRSB
CTGTACCGGAATATTGTCGGCCGCATAAGGAAAGTGTTCAGTGATCTTACGCATCATTTTTCAGCGGAACGGGAGCTGCAGGGCGCGATTTGAGATTGCTGTGAGGAAGGGCGTAACAGGGATGTTATGTTCAATAAGATCGCATGGCGGTTTTAGCCAAAGAAAAGGCCATCTATAGATGGCCTTCAACTTTAATCTTGGGCTCTGACGAGCAGCTTCCAATCGTTAGAATGTCCTTTTTTCTTGCAGTTGGAACATGGTGGCAAGCCTTTGCATTCGCGGTTAACTACGTCTTCATAGTTGCAAGTTTGGCACTGATAAATACCAGCTCCAATTGGCGATGGATCTTCGCCAATTTTCCTTATTTTTGAATACCTTTCAGGTTGATTTGAAGGGTTAACATTGCTTCCTTCGCCATAGAGAGCCATATTTTTTATCCTATATTTTTTATGTATAGGAATCTAAGGCAATTCATCTTTCACATGAATGCCTTAGATTCCCACTTATCAGTTAGTGGTAGTCTTCAAGATCTACATCGAACGTATTAGGTTCGTCGATCTTAAAAGTTACTCGCCAGTTGCCGTTAACCTCAACGGCATACTCTCCAGCGCGGTCACCCTTTAATGGATGGCAACGAAGCGCAGGAATGTCCATCATGTCCTGTAAGTTTGTAGCCGTATGTAGTGCAGTCAAAATCATCTTCAACCGGCTTTCAAATTGAGCAGGTAGTCCTGCCATGCTTCCAGTTTCAGCGAACTTTTTTAGTCGTTTATGCTTGATGCTTTTTATCATTTTGTTCCTTCCCTAAAGTTTTACTACGTCGTAGACGATGATGTAGAGGTAATCTCATTCGTTAATCTCCGATTAAATGAATCTTGCGTGATGCGCAATATTGTCGTAGGGTTACTTGACAACGTCAGTCGATGTACAAATTGACTTTGTTGCTGATGAACGTATAATTCACCGGCCTTGAATTTCACATCAAGAGCCCCAACAACCCAAGACGAACCTAAAGCACTCACCATCTTATTGATGTGTGAAAATTGTGTCAAGTCATTAGATTGCATGTTGCGCAATGCGCAATGCGGTTTGTAAAATAAATTTGGGTTAAATTTTTTTAAGGCTTAAGAGGAAGGTATGATAAATCTCTTTGAACCGGTTCATCCTGGCGATTTCATTCGCGAGATGTACATGGAGCCATTTGATATATCTGCCGTAGACTTAGCTGATCGCTTGCACGTGTCGCCATCTACTTTAAGCAGAGTAATTAATGGTAAAACTGACCTGAGTGTCGAAATGGCTCTCCGGTTATCTAAGGTTTTAGGCAGAAGCCCTGAATCATGGATTGCTATGCAGGCGCAACATAGCTTAGCTAAGAGCAGAAAATCTATAGAGAAAGAACTTGAGACTTTGGTTCCGCTTGCTTAACAAACGGCCAAGTTCATAAAAAAAGTCGCTATAGCGACTTTTTTTATGAACTTGACTATAAGCAGATCGGAAGCGTAATCTCATTGCCTAGAAACGAAAAAACCACCCTGGCAGGTGGTTTTTCGAAGGTTATTTAATCCTGGCAGATTATCTAACCGTGGTAACAGTCTTGTGCGAGACATGTCACCAAATCCGTCCTTCCAGTGTAGCCCTAGTTTGGCCACCACTTCAAGAACTCTCAATACATCTCTCGCACATCCTGTTTACCAGTGGCCGTTGCCAATGGCGATTAGTCGTGTCTTTCCGGGTTGGACTCAAGACGATAGTTACCGGACAAGGCGCAGCGGTCGGACTGAACGGGGGGTTCGTGCATACAGTCCAGCTTGGAGCGAACTGCCTACCCGGAACTGAGTGTCAGGCGTGGAATGAGACAAACGCGGCCATAACAGCGGAATGACACCGGTACACCGAATGGCAGGAACAGGAGAGCGCACGAGGGAGCGACCCATCGGAAACGGTGGGGATCTTTAAGTCCTGTCGGGTTTCGTCACCGCTGTCGGATTCATGGTTGAGCTCAGGCTCCCACAGATGCACCGAAAAAGTGTCTGTTTATGAATTCCGCCAGGGGGGCGGAGCCTATGAAAAAACGGCAACGCCGCATCCTTTTTCCGGCCCTTTTTAATTTGATGGCAGCTTGCTTGCCCCGTTATCTGTGAGCCGGTAACGCCCGCCGCAGTCTCACGGCGGGAGCGTAGCGACCGAGTGAGCGAGGAGGCGTCATTTCGCCTTCACCGACATGTTGCACTTACGCCACGCAACCACATTTTCTCCTGCCACATTGAAGCACTTTCATAAATTACCACTCCGCCGTAACATATTTAGCCAGTATACACTCCGCTAGCGCTGCGTGACTGGTTCAGGGCTGCGCCCCGAAACCCGCTAAAAGCCACTGACGCGCCTGCGGCTTGTCCAACACCACGCCGTTCGGGAAAGAATTTCCCGCCCGTCCCGGCGTTATCAGGAGGACGGATTGGCAGACAAACGCAGCAAAATGCTCACGATGTGGGTAACGGAAGACGAGCACCGGCGCTTGCTGGAGCGCTGCGACGGTAAGCAGCTCGCAGCCTGGATGCGGCAGACGTGTCTGGACGAAAAGCCCGCTCGCGCCGGCAAACTTCCCTCGATCTCGCCGGCGCTGCTTCGGCAGCTTGCCGGCATGGGTAACAACCTCAATCAGATTGCCAGGCAGGTTAACGCCGGTGGCGGTAGCGGGCACGACCGCGTACAGGTGGTCGCCGCACTGATGGCCATCGATGCCGGACTCGAACGGCTTCGCCAGGCAGTGCTGGAAAAGGGGGCAGACGATGATCGTTAAGTTTCATCCCAGAGGGCGCGGCGGCGGCGCCGGTCCGGTGGATTATCTGCTGGGTAAAGACCGGCAGCGCGACGGCGCCAGCGTTCTGCAGGGGAAGCCGGAGGAAGTCCGGGAGCTTATTGACGCCTCGCCCTACGCCAAAAAGTACACCTCCGGCGTCCTGTCCTTTGCGGAACAGGATTTGCCGCCCGGCCAGCGTGAAAAACTGATGGCGAGCTTCGAGCGGGTTCTGATGCCCGGGCTCGACAAAGATCAGTACAGCGTGCTGTGGGTTGAGCACCAGGACAAGGGGCGGCTGGAGCTGAACTTCATCATCCCTAACACGGAGCTGCTGACCGGCAAACGGCTCCAGCCGTATTACGACCGCGCCGATCGTCCGCGCATCGATGCCTGGCAGACCATAGTGAACGGCAGTCTGGGAATACACGACCCGAATGCGCCGGAGAACCGGCGGGCGCTTGTCACGCCGTCTGCGCTGCCGGAAGCGAAGCAGGAAGCCGCCCAGGCGATTACGCGCGGCCTGCTTGCCCTTGCCTCATCCGGGGAGCTGAAAACGCGCCAGGACGTCACTGAGGCGCTGGAAAGCGCAGGTTTCGAGGTGGTGCGCACCACGAAAAGCAGCATCAGCATTGCCGACCCGGACGGGGGGCGAAACATCCGACTCAGGGGAGCCATCTATGAACAGTCTTTTAACGCTGGCGAAGGACTTAGAGCAGAAATCGAAAGCGCAGCAGCAGACTACCGGCGAGATGCTGAAAGCCGCATTCAGCGAGCACGAGAAGTCTGTCAGAGCGGAACTGAGCGAAAGCGAGAAGAGAATCAGCGCCGCCATCCTCGACCACGACCGGAAGCTGTCCTCAGCCATGAGGCAGCGCACGAAAGGCATGGTGCGTATGGTCAGCCAGACGTGGCTGACCATCGTCCTGGTCTCCGCGCTGCTGATAGCCTCGAGCGCGGGCATTCTGTGGTGGCAGGGGCAGCAGATACTCGACAATTACGTGAGCATCCGGGAGCAGAAGGACGCGCTGGAGAAGCTGAACGCGAGAACGTGGGGCGTGAGTTACCAGGAAGACAGCCAGGGGCGCTTTCTGGTGCTGCCGGAAGGCGTGAAAGCGGACACGAACTGGACGTTCGACAACGGCAGGAAGAACGGCATCAGACTGGTGCAGGAGTAGAGCAGCATGACGGAGCTGGAAAAACAGTTGCTGAGCGCATTAGAGCAGCTACAGCAGGACTACTCGAAAAGGCTGGACGAGTGGGAGAACGCCTTCGCGGAATGGCGGACGATGTCTGGTCTTATGCAACGGGAGAACGCGGCGCTGAGCGAGCGCGTCACGGGCTTGAGCAGGCAGGTGCAGAGTTTGAGCGAGCAGCTGCGCCGGTTGTCGAACGGCTGAATGCCGTCGAGCTGCGTCAGCAGCAGGAGCGGGAGCTACAGCACCAGAAAACGCTGGAAGCGGAGCGGGTACAGCGACAGAAAACCTATAACGGACCTACCCTAGGATAATGGTACAAAAATAGAGTGGATTAAAGGCTGCCTTCTTTTTCCTGATTCCGGCCGGGCCTGCCTGCACTGGCTAAAGCCCTAAAACTGCGCAATCAGCAGCGCGGGAGCAGTTGATAACCACTTTTTACTGTCATACTTATTTGCCGGCTCTCTGATCGGTACCGGCTGACTGTTTGTGCAAATTTTGTCGGACATCCTGACCCTCGATGTCCGTTTTTTTTGTTCAAAATTCGCCTTTAGTGCCAGCATTCGCCCGAAACCGGCCGCCATTCACTTCCGTGCATAGCCATGCAGGCGCGCAGAAATCATCAGGCGCGTTTTTTCACGATATGGACAGGGAAAGGTGCCGGAAACGGCCCGGACGCGGCAGAAATGCGCTGAGGGGCTCTGCAGGGGTGCGCCCAAGAACTCTTATGTTAAATATGAGTACTTGCGCAACGGTGATTTTCTTTCCAGGCTAAAAGGGTGCTGATCCCTGCTGGTTTCGGCACGATGCAGTAGATTATGGACATGATTTGTTGTTCAGCCCGCTACGAAAGATGGCGGGTTT
>NZ_JAKRNL010000025.1:0-2496 GCF_022346905.1 Pantoea sp. ACRSB
TTTTTTTCTGCTGTCGGGTCAGATAATGAAAAAGGCCACACAAGGCGGCCCTTTTCCAGAGAAATGAATCAGTGCGGGATTTCAGAGACTTCTTTAACATCAGTTTTATTGATTTGCTGTTTGACGCCATTTGCGTCTGTATAGCCCAGCAGGCCCGTGTCTGATTCTTCAGGCTTACCGTCGCTGATAATCGTACGTCCGTCGTTGGTGTGAATGGCATAGCTTGTGCGCGTGCATCCGGTCAGGGCTGAAAGCATAACTGCCGCTGCGAACACTGAAACAAAAATCTTTTTCATGGCCAGCTCCTTTTAACCGTATCAGTTGTCCAGTTCACTCATGTTGCTTATTTTATCGCGGTTTATCTGACTGTATCTTCCGGTTGTTGCGTCTTTATAAGACACCAGGCCGGTATCATTATCGATTTCAGGTTTGCCGTCTGTAACGATAGTGCGGCCATCCGTTGTTTTGATTTGCTGATTTGAAGAGCATCCGGCAGCAGCAAACGTCACCAGCGTGACCATGATGGTCGCCAAAAGCATTTTTTTATTCATGATAGATTCCCTGCTTAAAAGTAAAGTGGATATGGTCACTAACCCTCTAAGTATAGGTCATTTTTCTAGGCGAAGAGAGGCTGGAAGGCGGCCACCATCATGAGTTCGGCAATGCACTCTTATGTTGAATCTGACCATACATGCTCCTGACGTTACGACTTCAAAAAACCTTAATGCTGCATGTCAGACCGCTGTCACGTTACTGTCGGGTTATGATCGTGGTCGCGTAGGATCACGCGGGCAACACTGGGCGCTGACCACCTTCCATTCGGAGACAGGAAATGAGTGATACCAACAAATTCAGATCGCTGCGTCTTGCGCGCGCCTGGTCCCAGGAGCAGCTTGCCGAACTGTCCGGGATGAGCGTACGCACGGTTCAGCGTATCGAGAACGGCGATCAGCCAAGCCTCGAAACACTGAGCGCCCTGGCTGCTGTATTTGAGGTGAGCGTGGCGCATCTTTCCGGCCCTAACGCGCTTGGCGATGACGCGCTTGACCAGAAAATTGCCGAGGCAAAGAGCAAAATTGCTGAGGAAGGCCGTTTTTACCGATCGGTTATTACGGCTATCGTCGTCTGCGCGCTGCTGCTTGTTCTTAACCACTTTACGGCTCCGGCCAGCGTATGGTCATTGTGGGTTGCGGGGATCTGGTGTGCGCTACTGGTTATTAGTGGCATGAGGACGTTTGTTTTTCGCGGGCTTATCAGCCGCTGGCAATGGAAGCGGCTTCGACAGATGCTGCGGCGATAACTGAGATGCCTGAAACCTGGTAATAATCTGTGACGCTTTTTCTGCCGCTCCCCGGCGGGGAGCTTTTTTTCGCGCCTCACGGGGGCAGCAAAAAGAAAGCTCCCGCTATCACAGTAATATATAACGCTACATAAGGAGTAGCCGATAACCATGGTAGTCCTCACATTATCCGAGCTATCTGATGCATATGCTTTCACTTAAAAATATGTTCTCCCTGAACCGCCAGCGATCAGCCATTTCGTATGACGCCATTTGTCAGAATAAGCCTGTCATTGAATTCAGTCCGGAGGGGGTGATACATAAAGCCAGCCCGCTTTTTCTCTCCACTATGGGGTACAGGGCTGATGAAATAATCGGTCACCACCATCGTATATTCTGCGCACCCTCGCTGGTAAATTCACCAGAATACAGCCAGTTCTGGCAGCGCCTTGCCAGGGGCGAAAGCTTTAGTGGCAAGTACCTGCGGCTGGCAAAGGGAAATCGTTCCGTATGGCTTGAAGCCAGTTATATCCCCGTTACTGACCGGCGCGGCCGTGTGACCAGAGTCATTAAAATTGCTGCCGATATTTCTGAGCGCGTGCATTCTGCGCTTGAGCAGGAAGCAGTCGTAAATGCCATAAACCGTTCTATGGCCATCATCACCTTCAGTCCTGAAGGGATCGTGCTTGAAGCAAATGAAAATTTCGTCAATGCCACTGGCTATAAGCGGGATGAAGTCATCGGTAAGCATCATCGTCTGTTTTGTGCCGAGACGCTCTACAAAAGTGATGAATACCGACAGTTCTGGGAGAGGCTGAATCAGGGTGAGTTTTTTTCTGGTCAGTTTCCACGTCTTAACCGTCAGGGAGATCCTCTGTGGTTCCATGCAACTTATAACCCTGTCTTTAACAGTGACGGGCAGCTTTATAAAGTTGTGAAATTCGCTACAGATGTCACGGCTGATGTCCTGCGAAACCAGAGAGAGCAGGAGGCTGCTTTGCATGCATGGGATATGGCCGTGCAGACCCGAGGAAGTGCGCAGAACGGTGCCAGTGTTATTGAAAATAGCATCCTTATGATTGACAGAATTGCTCAGGGGATGGGGGCTGTCTCCACCGATGTCTCTCGGCTCAACAATCAGTCTGAAAGTATTGACGATATGGTGGAAACCATCCGGAAGTTTGCCATGCAGACAAGACTTATTGCACTGAATGCCG
>NZ_JAKRNL010000026.1:0-1951 GCF_022346905.1 Pantoea sp. ACRSB
TTGTAGGTGGGCCAGCCGGTGATTTTGAACTTTTGCTTTGCCACGGAACGGTCTGCGTTGTCGGGAAGATGCGTGATCTGCTCCTTCAGCTCAGCAAAAGTTCGATTTATTCAACAAAGCCGGGTTGATATTCAAGCGAAGCAGCGTTGAGGAGCGCAGCCTATTAAAAAGACTAAACGTGGGTGAGCCAACCGGTTAAGCCCTGAGTAATCGGCACAAGGCTTTCTGTAAGAGCTGTCCACGCCTTCAGGGTTTGAGGACCACTTTCGTCCAGCCGGGGGTACGGCTGTCGAAATTTTTATAGCCTTCAGGCGCTTCGTCCAGGCTCAGACGATGCGAAATAATCTGGCCAGGGCTGGCTTTGCCATGGTGAATCAGTCGTGCAAGCTGTCGGTTGTAGGCCTTCACGTTTGCCTGTCCGGTGCGGATTGACTGGCCCTTGAACCAGAAACTGCCAAAATCGAAAGGCATCTTGCCTTCTTTAGCCAGATCGGTTGCAGCAGAGGGATCCTGCGGGACAAATACGCCAACCACGCCGATTCCGCCCGTGGCTTTAGTTGACGCGACAAGGCTGTTCATGGTTGCACTGTTATCTTCATGACCATGCTTATTACAGCACTGGTATCCCACGCATTCACACCCGCAGTCGGTGCCCCTGCCGTCGGTCAGATCCAGTATTTTCTGTACGGCCTCATCTCCGGCAGCATGAACGGGTGTTGCACCAAGTTGCTCGGCGAGGGCAAGACGGTCACTGTGGGTATCCACAACAAACACCTGCGATGCGCCTTTTATCAGCGCTGAGTGAGCCGCCATCAACCCAACCGGACCCGCCCCATAAATAGCGACGCTTTCGCCCGCTCGCAATCCCGCCAGTTCGGTCGCGTGCCAGCCTGTCGGAAAGATGTCAGAGAGCATCACATAATCATCCTCTTTTTCTGAGGCATCCTCCGGCAGCACCAGACAATTGAAATCGGCAAAGGGGACCCGCAGCAGTTCTGCCTGCCCGCCGTCCCATGGGCCCATTTCAGCAAAACCATAGGCGGCGCCAGCGCTTCCCGGATTAGCCGTCAGGCAAAAACCGGTCAGGCCTTTTTCGCAATTTTCACAGAAGCCGCAGCCGATGTTAAACGGCATACAGACGCGGTCTCCCACCTTGACACGCTCAACGCCTTTGCCGACTTCAACGACCTCTCCCATGTTTTCATGGCCGAAAATGCGCCCTTCTTCAAAACTGGTGCGGCCTTCGTACATGTGCAGATCCGAACCACAGATATTCGTGGTAGTAATGCGGATAAGCGCGTCACCGGGGCGCTCAATTTTTGCGTCAGGAACATTTTTTACCGTTACGTTGAACGGGCCGTTATAAATGATTGCTCTCATAATTACCCCTCTGGATTGAAACGATTAAAAATAATCATGCTGGTTTTAAATCTCGTTGCGCTTATTTTTTCCACGCAAGATAAGAGCATTTTAAATGTAGCATAAATTTTTAACATGGCTCACTTTATACCGATGCGCTTGCGTGTAATTTATTATGACCTACAATTAAGTGGGGCTGATCGAGCCGATTGAACCTGCACTCCATGCGGGCAACCTGGTTATGAATCGCCGCGTACTGGCGGGCTCTCTGATCGGTGGCATTGCGGAAACCCAGGAAGTTCTGGAATTTTGCGCCGAGCACAGCATCAGCTGCGATATTGAAATGCTTGATATCAAAAATATCAACGAGGCGGTAATGGTCCCAACTTATTGATAGTGTTTTATGTTCAGATAATGCCCGATGACTTTATCATGCAGCTCCACCGATTTTGAGAACGACAGCGACTTCCTTCCCAGCCTTGCCAGATGCTGCCTCAGATTCAGGTTATGCCGCTCAATTCGCTGCGTATATCGCTTGCTGATTACGTGCAGCTTTCCCTTCAGGCGGGATTCATACAGCGGCCAGCCATCC
>NZ_JAKRNL010000027.1:0-1729 GCF_022346905.1 Pantoea sp. ACRSB
CGGATAACCCCATCAATTAACCTTCCGGCACCGGGCAGGCGTCACACCGTATACGTCCACTTTCGTGTTTGCACAGTGCTGTGTTTTTAATAAACAGTTGCAGCCAGCTGGTATCTTCGACTGGCCTCGGCTCCGGGAGCAAGTCCCTTCACCTACGCGCCAGCGTGCCTTCTCCCGAAGTTACGGCACCATTTTGCCTAGTTCCTTCACCCGAGTTCTCTCAAGCGCCTTGGTATTCTCTACCTGACCACCTGTGTCGGTTTGGGGTACGATTTCGTGTTGCCTGATGCTTAGAGGCTTTTCCTGGAAGCAGGGCATTTGTTGCTTCAGCACCGTAGTGCCTCGTCGTCACGCCTCAGCCTTGACCATCCGGATTTGCCTGGATAGTCAGCCTACACGCTTAAACCGGGACAACCGTCGCCCGGCCAACATAGCCTTCTCCGTCCCCCCTTCGCAGCAACACCAAGTACAGGAATATTAACCTGTTTCCCATCGACTACGCCTTTCGGCCTCGCCTTAGGGGTCGACTCACCCTGCCCCGATTAACGTTGGACAGGAACCCTTGGTCTTCCGGCGAGCGGGCTTTTCACCCGCTTTATCGTTACTTATGTCAGCATTCGCACTTCTGATACCTCCAGCAGCCCTCACAGGCCACCTTCGACGGCTTACAGAACGCTCCCCTACCCAACAGTATCGCTACTGCTGCCGCAGCTTCGGTGCATGGTTTAGCCCCGTTACATCTTCCGCGCAGGCCGACTCGACCAGTGAGCTATTACGCTTTCTTTAAATGATGGCTGCTTCTAAGCCAACATCCTGGCTGTCTGGGCCTTCCCACATCGTTTCCCACTTAACCATGACTTTGGGACCTTAGCTGGCGGTCTGGGTTGTTTCCCTCTTCACGACGGACGTTAGCACCCGCCGTGTGTCTCCCGTGATAACATTCTCCGGTATTCGCAGTTTGCATCGGGTTGGTAAGCCGGGATGGCCCCCTAGCCGAAACAGTGCTCTACCCCCGGAGATGAGTTCACGAGGCGCTACCTAAATAGCTTTCGGGGAGAACCAGCTATCTCCCGGTTTGATTGGCCTTTCACCCCCAGCCACAGGTCATCCGCTAATTTTTCAACATTAGTCGGTTCGGTCCTCCAGTTAGTGTTACCCAACCTTCAACCTGCCCATGGCTAGATCACCGGGTTTCGGGTCTATACCCTGCAACTTAACGCCCAGTTAAGACTCGGTTTCCCTGCGGCTCCCCTATACGGTTAACCTTGCTACAGAATATAAGTCGCTGACCCATTATACAAAAGGTACGCAGTCACCCCATAAAGAGGCTCCCACTGCTTGTACGTACACGGTTTCAGGTTCTGTTTCACTCCCCTCGCCGGGGTTCTTTTCGCCTTTCCCTCACGGTACTGGTTCACTATCGGTCAGTCAGGAGTATTTAGCCTTGGAGGATGGTCCCCCCATATTCAGACAGGATACCACGTGTCCCGCCCTACTCATCGAGCTCACAGCAAGTGCACTTTCGTGTACGGGAGTATCACCCTGTACCCTGCGACTTTCCAGACGCTTCCACTAGTGCACAAGCTGATTCAGGCTCTGGGCTGCTCCCCGTTCGCTCGCCGCTACTGGGGGAATCTCGGTTGATTTCTTTTCCTCGGGGTACTTAGATGTTTCAGTTCCCCCGGTTCGCCTCATGCCACTATGTATTCATGACATGATAGTGTGACGA
>NZ_JAKRNL010000028.1:0-1518 GCF_022346905.1 Pantoea sp. ACRSB
CGCCATTCATGGCCATATCAATGATTTTCTGGTGCGTACCGGGTTGAGAAGCGGTGTAAGTGAACTGCAGTTGCCATGTTTTACGGCAGTGAGAGCAGAGATAGCGCTGATGTCCGGCAGTGCTTTTGCCGTTACGCACCACCCCGTCAGTAGCTGAACAGGAGGGACAGGTGATAGAAACAGAAGCCACTGGAGCACCTCAAAAACACCATCATACACTAAATCAGTAAGTTGGCAGCATCACCGTAAAAATCTCGTTGCCCTGCATGCATCCTTGCCTTCTATCCACTTTTTCTGTTCGCTGAGTTGCAGCTACCTTGCCGGGTTTCATCCCCTGAAGGTCAAAGGCATAAACAGCTGATGGCCCCCTCTGGCTCCCAGGCGTGGCCGGGTCGTCAGCCCTGGCGCGCAAACCGGCAGAGCCGGTAAGCTCCGCCGGACCGCACAGGGTTCCGGGCCTGGCGGCTGGGGTCTGATGGCAACGGCAAGGTCAACCCTGAATCTGGCCGCGTAATTCAGTCCTGTAGCCTCAAATGAAAGTGAAAGGCAAATTAGCAGGTTGCAAGGTTACAGGCTAAGACTGGAAAAGGTCCGCTATGAGCGAGGAGTGGAAGTCCGCGATTGTTCTTACAGTCGCTAATGAAGACATTACTAACATCATGGTATATTCCTAACGGGGAGCAGGTCGTTTATGCTGGTCGCCATTATTACTGATGACGAGAAACAGCTTATACACATTCTCAACTTTCAGCTGCTCACCACAGCCACAGCAGACAGCTCCGTGAGGAGTTTTTTTTTCATCATTTTTAAGAGTGAACTGAAATCGGCGCTTTCCACAGGATGGGCACCGAATCTTAACTCGTCCCATCAGGAGACTCCGTTGTGAAATAGTTTGATGGAAGAGCCTGGCAGGTATTCAGGATAAAGACAAAAAAAGTTACCGGAACCGCAAAATCAGTGGCAGAGCGTCAGTTCATTACGGCTTTATATGACCCTTCCTTATGAACAGCGCACTAACACTGACCGCAGGCAGACCGTCGGGTTAAAACCGTCACAGGATTACCTTGAAAGAGGTTTCGATGACAAACAGCAGGGTGATATCAGTGAAGAGGTTACGCAGGTACTACCGCGCTCACCTCAGCAAAGAGTAAGCCTTCTGATTTGATGACAGTTGCAGTGACTGTGAGTAGTTCAGGAAACTCAGCGCTGGAGAGCGCGCACTGCTGATTGTATCTCCGTGGCTGGCCTGTCTGGCGCTCTGTTATTATCCCCGAAGGCTGCGACAAAATTTTATGCGTATCTTTGTTGCGACAACATCACCTGATTAATTTGGTTCATCTTGTCTTTGCTTCAGTCAGTGACTGCTGACCGTCATCGGCAATAAAATCCGCAGATGTGGTGATGCTGCCAACTTACTGATTTAGTGTATGATGGTGTTTTTGAGGTGCTCCAGTGGCTTCTGTTTCTATCACCTGTCCCTCCTGTTCAGCTACTGACGGGGCGGTGCGTAACGGCAAA
>NZ_JAKRNL010000029.1:0-1063 GCF_022346905.1 Pantoea sp. ACRSB
AAGGAGAAGCTCTTGATCGAAGCCCCGGTAAACGGCGGCCGTAACTATAACGGTCCTAAGGTAGCGAAATTCCTTGTCGGGTAAGTTCCGACCTGCACGAATGGCGTAATGATGGCCAGGCTGTCTCCACCCGAGACTCAGTGAAATTGAAATCGCTGTGAAGATGCAGTGTACCCGCGGCAAGACGGAAAGACCCCGTGAACCTTTACTACAGCTTGACACTGAACACTGGTCCTTGATGTGTAGGATAGGTGGGAGGCTTTGAAGCGTGGACGCCAGTCTGCGTGGAGCCGTCCTTGAAATACCACCCTTTAATGGCTGGTGTTCTAACGTAGGCCCGTCATCCGGGCTGCGGACAGTGTCTGGTGGGTAGTTTGACTGGGGCGGTCTCCTCCCAAAGCGTAACGGAGGAGCACGAAGGTTGGCTAATCCTGGTCGGACATCAGGAGGTTAGTGCAATGGCATAAGCCAGCTTGACTGCGAGAGTGACGGCTCGAGCAGGTGCGAAAGCAGGTCATAGTGATCCGGTGGTTCTGAATGGAAGGGCCATCGCTCAACGGATAAAAGGTACTCCGGGGATAACAGGCTGATACCGCCCAAGAGTTCATATCGACGGCGGTGTTTGGCACCTCGATGTCGGCTCATCACATCCTGGGGCTGAAGTAGGTCCCAAGGGTACGGCTGTTCGCCGTTTAAAGTGGTACGCGAGCTGGGTTTAGAACGTCGTGAGACAGTTCGGTCCCTATCTGCCGTGGGCGCTGGAAAACTGAGGGGGGTTGCTCCTAGTACGAGAGGACCGGAGTGAACGCACCGCTGGTGTTCGGGTTGTCATGCCAATGGCACTGCCCGGTAGCTAAGTGCGGAAGAGATAAGTGCTGAAAGCATCTAAGCACGAAACTTGCCCCGAGATGAGTTTTCCCTGAGCACTTGATGCTCCTGAAGGGACGTTGAAGACGACGACGTTGATAGGCCGGGTGTGTAAGCGCAGCGATGCGTTGAGCTAACCGGTACTAATGACCCGTGAGGCTTAACCTTACAACGCCAGAGGCGTTTTGTGAGACGC
>NZ_JAKRNL010000002.1:0-956283 GCF_022346905.1 Pantoea sp. ACRSB
AATCCTTCTCCCACCACCATCCTTATAAGTTCTCCTGCATTAAACTCATCACTCAGTTTTTCCCGGAATCTCAGGGGAGAAGGATGAGAAGCGTCGACCGAAGGTTCGGGTCGAGCGCAGCGAGACAACGCGCATCGCGCGGCCCGAAGGGTGAGGCGCAACGCGCCGAATAATCCTTCTCCCACCACCATCCTTATAAGTTCTCCTGCATTAAACTCATCACTCAGTTTTTCCCGGAATCTCAGGGGAGAAGGATGAGAAGCGTCGACCGAAGGTTCGGGTCGAGCGCAGCATCGCACGCATCTCCATGACTTTTTCCTGAAAAATCGCTACCATCCGGCGCAACATTCGCAGAACAGTGGTCCACGCCATGAAATTTGTTTCATTTAACATCAACGGGTTGCGCGCCCGTCCCCACCAGCTTGAAGCGCTGGTCGAACAGCACCAGCCAGACGTTATCGGCCTGCAGGAAACCAAAGTGCACGACGATATGTTTCCTCTCGAAGAGGTGGCGAAACTCGGCTATAACGTCTTCTATCACGGCCAGAAAGGCCATTATGGCGTGGCGCTGATGACCAAGGCAGAACCGGTATCGGTGCGCCGCGGCTTTCCCGGCGACGATGACGAGGCGCAGCGGCGTGTGATCATGGCGGAAATTCCGAGCCCGATAGGCGACATTACCGTGATCAACGGCTATTTCCCTCAGGGAGAGAGCCGCGACCATCCGGTAAAATTTCCGGCGAAAGAGAAGTTTTATCGCGATCTGCAATCCTATCTGGAGCAGAGCCTGCTGGCAGATAAGCCGGTGCTGATTATGGGCGATATGAACATCAGCAGCACCGATCTCGATATCGGCATTGGCGAAGATAGCCGTAAACGCTGGTTGCGCACCGGCAAGTGCTCATTCCTGCCGGAAGAGCGCGAGTGGATGGATCGCCTGCTGAAATGGGGTCTGGTAGATACCTTCCGCGAAAAAAATCCTGAAGTCAGCGACCGCTTCTCCTGGTTCGACTATCGCTCAAGAGGCTTCGATGACAATCGCGGATTGCGTATCGATCTGCTGCTGGCCAGCCAGCCGCTGGCCGCGCGCTGCGTAGAGACCGGGATCGACTACGAAATCCGCAGCATGGAAAAACCGTCCGACCACGCGCCGGTCTGGTCAACCTTCCAGTTTTGACGCGCCGGCGTGGCGATGCGCCACGCCGCTTACTTCACGATTTTCCAGATCAGCGGATTGGTGCCGAGCACCTTTTCATCACGCGCGCACTGCAGCAGCACCCCTTCCGATTTCACCACCGCGCCCTCGCTGTAACTACGGTTCTCAAAAATACAGCACTGCTGGCAGCTCGGCGCGCTTTGATTTTGCGTCCAGACTTCAGGCGGCATATCCACCACAACATCCGCATTGCCGCCAGCGCTATATTCCTGCTGATGCGAGTGCACAGGATTCGCCATCACCGAACCGCTTAACAGCGCCGCAATAACCCAAAAACCAGCGGAATAACGCATTACTCGCTCTCCTTCACTTTTCGTTTCGCCGTCCGTTTCGGACGTTTCTTCTGCCCTGAAGCGGGCAGCCCGCGAAAGGCCATCGCGCTGGGCTGCTGGCGCGCCTGATGGATCAGTTCGGTCAGCGTGCTGACTAACGGTTGCATAAACTCCTCATAGCGGCACGCCTTTTCGCTGATGCGCGTCAGGGTGGACTCCCACTGCGCCGTCATATCGGGACGCGCCGCCAGCTCCGGCAGCGAATGGATCAACGCCCGCCCCGCAGGGGTTGCGTTGATATAGCGCCCATTCTTTACCAGGAACGCGCGGCGGAACAGCAGCTCGATAATCCCGGCGCGCGTGGCCTCCGTTCCTAAACCATCGGTCGCACGCAGCACTTTCTTTAATTCTTTATCCTGTACAAAGCGAGCGATGCCGGTCATCGCTGACAGCAGCGTCGCGTCGGTAAACGGGCGCGGCGGCTGGGTCTGCTTCGCCAGTACCTCGCCACGCTCGCAGAGCAGTTCGTCATTCTTCGCGACAACCGGCAGCGGCGTCCCGTCATTCTCCTCGTCGCGCTCTTTGCTGCCCAGCAGCGCGCGCCAGCCCGCCTCGGCAAGAAAGCGCGCTTTGGCGACAAACTTGCCGCCCGCGATATCCAGCTCGATCACGCATTTGCGAAAGACCGCGTCGGGACAAAACTGCATCAGATACTGGCGCGCGATCAGGGCATAGACGTTCTGCTCGTTCTCCGTCAGCCGCACCGCGCTGGCGCGGGCGGTAGGGATAATGGCATGGTGCGCATCGACCTTTTTGTCATCCCAGCAGCGGTTACGGCGATCGGCGCTAAAGTCGTCCGGCGGCGTCATCGCGCCCGCATGCGCCTGAATCGCCTTCAGCACTGCGTGACGACCGGCGAAATGCTCTTCCGGCAGATAGCGGCAGTCAGAACGCGGATAGGTGATCAGCTTATGGGTTTCATAGAGCTTCTGGCAGGTATCCAGCACCGTTTGCGCGCTCAGTCCGTAGCGCTTCGCCGCCTCAATCTGCAGGCTGGAGAGCGAGAAAGGCAGCGGCGCGCCCTCGCCTTCGCGCTTATCGTTATAGCTGGTGACGAGAGCAGGCTGACCTGCGATGCGGGCGACAACGTGATCCGCCAGCGCGCGATGCAGCAAACGCCCCTCTTCATCCTGCCAGGGTTCGCAGGCGTCGCTGGGCACCCAGCTGGCGACAAAGCGCTGCTGATCCGGCGTCACGATATGGGCTTTTACTTCGAAGTAATCCCTGGGAATGAAGTTCTCAATCTCTTCATCGCGGCGCACCACCAGGCCAAGAACCGGCGTCTGTACGCGGCCGACCGACAGCACGCCGTCATAGCCCGCGTTGCGTCCCAGCAGCGTCCAGGCGCGCGTCATATTAATGCCGTAGAGCCAGTCGGCGCGCGCACGCGCCAGCGCCGAGACGCACAGCGGAATAAATTCGCGGTTTTTGCGCAGGCGGCTTACTGCCCGCTCCACCGCCTGCGGATTGAGGTCATTAATCAGGCAGCGCTGGACGCGGCTGCGTTTTTCCGCCGGCAACTGCAGATAGTCCAGCACTTCATCCACCAGCAGCTGCCCTTCGCGGTCGGGGTCGCCAGCATGCACCACCTCGCTGGCCTGCTTTAGCAGCTTCTCAATCACCTTAAGCTGCTTTGCCACCGAGGGACGCGGCTGTAACTGCCATTTTTGCGGGATAATCGGCAGGTCAGCCAGCGACCAGCGTGCGTAGCGGCTGTCGTAGCTGTCCGGCTGCGCCTGCTCCAGCAAATGCCCGACGCACCAGGTAACGACCTGATCGTCGCCGCAGGCGATAAAGCCTTCGCCGCGACGGTGGGGTTTGGGCAACACATCGGCGATCGCGCGGCCAAGGCTGGGTTTTTCCGCAATAAACAAACGCATGGGTCAGAAAGATCCTTAACTTCAGGCTATGAGGGTCATTCGGCTAACGCGACAGAGGCGCTGCGCTATCTTAGACGTTTCCTGATACGGAGGTAAGCTCTGGCGGGCCACTTCTGGATCGGTCGCACAGGATCCGCGCAACCCGCTCAGCTGTTATATTACGAGAGGAACCGTCAGCTAGAAATAGCTGACAAAAGGCGCGGTGTCGGGATGAACCACGGTAGTGCTGGATTTTAACTGCGGCGTGCCAAGGTAGAGGAAGCCGACGATAGCGTCCTGTTCACGGCAGTTGAAAGCGCTGCGCACGCGCGCATTGTCGGTCCAGGGGCCGCTGCGCCAGATGCCGTTGAAGCCCTGCGCTGCCGCTGCCATCTGCATTGCCATCACCGCGCATCCTGCTGACACCACCTGCTCCCAGCGAGGCACCTTGGGATGCTCTTCGCAGTGGGCGATAACGGTGATAATCATCGGCGCGCGGAACGGCGAGCGCGCGGCTTTATCAATCGCTTTATCATCCAGCTGCGCCTCGCGCGCCGCCTCTTCCAGCAGCGCGCTCAGACGATCGCGCCCTTCATTCTCAACGATCACGAAGCGCCACGGCTGCAGCGTGCCGTGATCCGGCGCGCGCATCCCGGCCCGGATAATGTTTTGCAGACTCTCGCCGGCAGGCGCCGGCTCGGTCAGACGCGATGCCGAGCGACGATTGACCAGTAATTCAAGTGCATCCATGGTTTTCTCCTGATGTCATAACGCGTTGGCTAATCCTGGCACAGGCTGATCTTTTGTAACAGTCCGCCGCGATTTCCTGCTGACATTTTCCACGCCGCTCTTTAGGATGAGGGCGTCATGGAAGGCGGAGCCGCGCGGCGACCGCTTTCCGCTAGCGAAAATGGAGAGTCTGATGCGCACATTGTGGCGAATTATTGCCGGTCTGTTCCGATGGACATGGCGAGTGCTGAATTTTATCAGGGAGTTTATTCTCAATCTGTTCCTGATCTTCTTAATTCTGGTTGGCTTCGGCATCTGGCTGCAGGTCAGCGGTTCCGGCAGCAGCTCAACGCCGCTGCAGCAAGGCGCGCTGAAGGTCGATCTTACCGGCGTGCTGGTAGATAAGCCTTCGGTCAGCAATAAGCTGAGCAAACTGGGACGTCAGCTGCTTGGCGCGAGCAGCGATCGCCTGCAGGAGAACTCGCTGTTTGATGTGGTCGACGCTATCCGTCAGGCAAAAAGCGATAAAAATATTACCGGCATGGTGCTCGATCTGCGCGAATTTGCCGGTGGCGATCAGCCCTCTCTGCAATATGTCGGCAAAGCGCTGCGCGAGTTCCGCGACAGCGGCAAGCCCATTTTTGCGCTGGGCGACAGCTATAGCCAGGCGCAATACTATCTCGCCAGCTACGCCAGCAAAATCTACCTTTCTCCGCAGGGCACCGTCGATCTACACGGCTTCGCCACCAACGGCCTCTACTATAAGACGCTGCTGGATAAGCTGAAGGTGAATTCCCACGTCTTCCGCGTTGGCACCTATAAATCAGCGGTCGAGCCTTTCCTGCGTGACGATATGTCGCAGGCGGCGCGCGACGCCGACAGCCGCTGGGTTGGTCAGCTCTGGCAGAACTACCTGAATACCGTGGCGGGCAACCGTCAGATTACGCCGGAACAGCTCTTCCCTGGCGCGGCGGCCGTTATCGCCGGGCTTGAGGCGGTGAACGGCGATACAGCCAAATATGCGCTGAATAACAAACTTGTGGATGTGCTGGACAGCCGCGCAGCGGCCGATCAGGAGCTGGTGAAAACCTTCGGCTGGGATAAAGCCAGCAACGACTATCACAGCGTCAGCATCTATGACTACAACGTTAAACAGCCGACCCAGCAGGATGGCAATATCGCGGTCGTGATGGCGAGCGGCGCGATTATGGACGGCGAGGAGACCCCCGGCAACGTCGGCGGCGATACCACCGCCTCGCAGATCCGCGATGCCCGTCTCGATCCTAAAATCAAAGCGATTATTCTGCGCGTCAACAGCCCTGGCGGCAGCGTAACGGCGTCTGAAGCGATCCGCGAAGAGCTGGCGGCGGCGCACGCGGCCGGTAAGCCCGTCGTCGTCTCTATGGGCGGCATGGCGGCCTCTGGCGGCTACTGGATCTCGACGCCAGCTGATTATATCGTTGCGAACCCCAGCACCCTGACCGGTTCGATTGGTATTTTCGGTGTGATCAATACGCTGGAAAACAGTCTGGACAGCATTGGCGTGCATACGGATGGCGTCGCCACTTCGCCGCTGGCGGACGTGGCCTCTACCAAAGCCTTGCCGACCGAGGTGCAGCAGCTGATGCAGCTGACGATTGAAAACGGCTACCGCAACTTCGTCGGTCTGGTCGCCGCATCGCGTCATAAAACGCCGGAGCAAATCGACGCTATCGCGCAGGGCCATGTCTGGACCGGCAGCGATGCCAAAGCCAACGGTCTGGTGGATGCGCTGGGCGACTTTGACGACGCCGTGAAAAAAGCGGGCGAACTGGCGAAGGTCGCGAAGCCGCAGCTTACCTGGTATCAGGATCAGCCCGGCATGTTCGATATGCTGCTTAACCAGGTCAGCGCCTCGGCGCAGGCTGTGCTGCCGACGACGCTGAAAGCCTGGTTGCCTGCGCCGATGCTGGATGTGATGAGCGCCATGAAGCAGCAGCATGGTCTGCTGAATAACCTGAACGATCCGCAAAATCGCTATGCGTTCTGTCTGAACTGCGGCGAAGTGCGATAAAGCTCGCAGCCTGGTCGTTGACCGGGCTGCTTTTCCCCTGCTTTCCCCTTATACTGCGCGTTTTACGGCAAGTCTGAGTTTGTGATGCAAAAGAAAAATATCTATGTCGCCTATACGGGCGGCACTATCGGCATGCAGCGCTCTGCGCAGGGTTATATACCGGTCTCAGGTCATCTGCAGCAACAGCTGGCAAACATGCCGGAGTTTCACCGTCCTGAAATGCCCGATTTCACTATTCATGAATACGATCCGCTGATTGACTCCTCTGATATGACGCCTGAAGACTGGCAGTCGATCGCGGAAGATATTCGACAAAATTATGATCGCTACGATGGATTTGTTATTCTGCATGGAACCGATACCATGGCGTTCACCGCCTCTGCGCTATCGTTTATGCTGGAGAACCTGGCGAAGCCCGTGATCGTAACCGGCTCGCAGATCCCGCTGGCGGAGCTACGTTCCGATGGCCAGCAGAACCTGCTTAATGCGCTCTACGTTGCGGCGAATTATCCCGTTAACGAGGTATCGCTGTTTTTCAACAATCAGCTTTATCGCGGCAACCGCACGACTAAAGCGCATGCGGACGGCTTTAACGCTTTTGCGTCGCCGAACCTCTCTGCGCTGCTGGAGGCGGGCATCCATATTCGCCGTCTGAATACCCCGCCCGCACCGCAAGGCCAGGGCCCGTTGAAGGTGCATACCATTACGCCTCAGCCTATCGGGGTTGTCACTATTTACCCGGGTATTTCGGCAGATGTGGTGCGTAACTTTTTACGCCAGCCGGTTAAGGCGCTCATTTTGCGCTCCTATGGCGTCGGCAATGCGCCGCAGAACGCCGAGTTCCTTGCCGAGCTGCAACAGGCCAGCGAGCGCGGCATCGTGGTGGTTAACCTGACCCAGTGTATCTCTGGCAAGGTGAATATGGGCGGCTATGCGACCGGCAACGCCCTTGAGCATGCAGGCGTTATTAGCGGATTTGATTTAACGGTTGAAGCCGCGCTTACCAAGCTCCACTTTTTACTGAGTCAGGAGCTCTCCTGCGATCAGATTCGCGCCAGAATGCAGCAAAACTTGCGCGGTGAACTGACCGAAGACTAATTACGGAGCCACCTGTTATGAAGCAGGCCCTCATTATCATTGATATCCAAAACGACTTTTGCCCGGGCGGTCCGATGGCCGTGCACGAAGGCGATATGACCGTACCGGTCGCTAATCGCTATGCGCGGGAATTTCGCGCCCGAGGCGAATATGTGCTGGCGCTCCAGGACTGGCATCCGTCCAACCATGGCAGCTTCGCATCGGTGTCCGGCGAGCCGGTTTATACGCTGGGCGAACTGAACGGGCTGGCGCAGATCTGGTGGCCGGATCATGGCATTCAGGGCTCTGCTGGCGCCGAGCTTCATCCCGGCCTCGATCGCAACCTGATCGACGCGGTGTTTCATAAAGGTCAGGATGTCGATGTTGACAGCTACAGCGCCTTTTTCGACAACGGTCATCGCCGCAAAACCGAACTGGACAGCTGGCTGCAGGCGCGCGGCATCACCCATCTGGTGATGCTGGGGATTGCAACGGACTACTGCGTGAAATACAGCGTGCTGGACGCGCTGGAGCTGGGCTACCAGGTGACCGTGGTGAAAGAAGGCTGCCGCGGCGTGAATCTCAGCCCGGAAGACAGCGATATCGCTTTCGCCCAGATGAAGGCGCAAGGCGCCGTACTGATTTAACTAAATACAATAAGGCCGACGCAACGTCGGCCTTATGCTTAGTGCAGGTTGATACGTGTAATCTCAGTGTCGATGCCGAACTCTTCCTTCAGCTCTCTCTTCGATTTCGTCACCATCTCGCCGCCTTTGCCGATAGTCATATGCTGCGGCGCTTCGTTATGGCGTGCCTGGTAGAGCATAACCAGCTGCATGCAGTTATCACGCTGCTCCTGGGTCAGCGCCACACCGTCAGGCCATTTGCCGGTTTCTACCGCCGTCGCCAGGCGTTCATACACCTCAGGCGTCATAGCGTCGAGCATGGTTTCAAGCTGTTGCTTCATCTTTTACCCCTGCGTTTCGTCGCCCTGTTCGTCGGTGAAACTCAGCGACGCCGAGTTCACGCAGTAGCGCTCGCCGGTCGGCTGCGGGCCATCTGGAAAGACGTGTCCCAGGTGGGCATCGCAGTTGTTGCAGCGGATCTCAATGCGGTGCATACCGTGAGAGTCATCTTCCAGATAGCGAATCGCGTCGTCGCTGACTGGCTGATAGAAACTCGGCCAGCCGCAGCCGGAGTCATACTTTGTCTCCGAGAGAAACAGCGGCGCGTTGCAGACCAGACAGTGGTAGATGCCTTCCTGTTTATTGTGCAGAAGCGCGCCGCTGAAAGGCGGTTCAGTGCCGCGATGCTGGGTAACATAGCGCTGCATTTCAGACAATTGCGCAATTTTTGCTTCGGATGCGGTTTCTTTAGCCATTTGAGTGGTTCCGGAGAGTGTCATTCTGAAAAAATCGACTAATATTCTAACAAACGAATAACATTGACGGGGCTTTTTTCGTGCTTAGTCGTGAGACTTCTCTTTCGCAGCGTAGATTTGTGACCGCGATCACCTTTTGCTAATGCTATCCCTTTATATTCAGCTCTCGGGTTTTAGCATCATCTCAACACGTTTGTTGCGCAAGCGGTTGCGCAACAAATTATTCCTGTCATGCGGATTGACCTGTCGCAACTATTGACACGATTCCGCTTGACGCCTGGTAAGGTTTTTGTAATTTTACAGCCAACCTTTTATTCACTAACAAATAGCTGGTGGAATATATGACTATCAAAGTAGGTATCAACGGTTTTGGTCGTATCGGCCGTATCGTTTTCCGTGCTGCTCAGCAGCGTTCTGACATCGAAATCGTTGCGATCAACGACCTGTTAGACGCGGACTACATGGCTTACATGCTGAAATATGACTCAACGCACGGCCGCTTCAACGGCACCGTTGAAGTGCAGGACGGCGCGTTAATCGTTAACGGCAAAAAAATCCGCGTTACCTCTGAGAAAGACCCGGCTAACCTGAAGTGGGACGAAGTAGGCGTTGACGTTGTTGCTGAAGCGACCGGTATCTTCCTGACTGACGAAACCGCACGTAAACACATCACTGCTGGCGCGAAAAAAGTCGTTCTGACCGGTCCGTCTAAAGACGACACCCCGATGTTCGTTCGCGGCGCTAACTTCGACAAATATGCTGGCCAGGACATCGTTTCTAACGCATCCTGCACCACCAACTGCCTGGCACCGCTGGCGAAAGTTATCAACGACAAATTCGGCATCGTCGAAGGTCTGATGACGACCGTTCACGCGACTACCGCTACTCAGAAAACCGTTGATGGCCCGTCTCACAAAGACTGGCGCGGCGGCCGCGGCGCATCTCAGAACATCATCCCGTCTTCTACTGGCGCAGCGAAAGCCGTGGGCAAAGTCCTGCCGGAGCTGAACGGTAAACTGACTGGTATGGCGTTCCGCGTACCTACTCCGAACGTATCTGTGGTTGACCTGACCGTACGTCTGGAAAAAGCGGCTTCTTACAAAGAAATTTGTGAAGCGATCAAAGCAGCTGCAGAAGGCGAGATGAAAGACGTGCTGGGCTACGTGGAAGACGACGTGGTTTCTACCGATTTCAACGGCGAAGTGCTGACCTCTGTATTCGATGCCAAAGCAGGTATCGCGCTGAACGACAACTTTGTGAAACTGGTTTCCTGGTACGACAACGAAACCGGCTACTCAAACAAAGTTCTCGACCTGATCGCGCTGGTTGCTAAATAAGCATACCGGTCACGACAGACAATAAGGGCGACTTCGGTCGCCCTTTTTTATCGTAGCAACAGGAAGGATTCGGTTATGCAAGATAAAATTTTCTCCCTGCCGGTGGTGAAGCAAATTACCCCCTATCTCTCGCAGCGCCAGCTTGGCGATTTGCCGGTTATCGTGGTGAGCCATCCCCAGGTTCGTGCTGCGATAACCCTCCAGGGCGCGCATCTGATCGCCTGGCAGCCGAGCGGTGAAAAGCCGGTTATCTGGCTGAGCGAAAAATCGCTTTTTTCAGCGGGTAAAGCCATTCGCGGCGGCGTACCAATTTGCTGGCCGTGGTTTGGCCCGGAAGGCGAACCGGCCCACGGTTTCGCCCGTAATCAGCCCTGGACGCTCTCGGCACACGATGAAAATGACGAGAACGTGATGCTGACGTTTGTGCTGGAAAGTACGGCGCAGACGAAAAAGCTATGGCCGCATGACTTTACCCTTTTCGCCCGTTTCCGCCTGGGCAAGCATTGTGAAATCGAGCTTGAAGCACACGGCGACTTTACCGCTACCGGCGCGCTGCACACCTATTTCCAGGTGGCCGATATCTCTGGCGTTGAGGTGAGTGGACTGGGCACACGCTTTATTGACAAGGTGGACAATAACAGCGAACAGGTCTCCAGCGGCAAACAGACCTACCCAGGGCGCATTGACCGAGTCTTCACGCAGCCGGAAGATTGCTCGCTGATTCACGATAAGCAGGGACAGCGCATTATCGAGGTCTATCACCATCATCACAGCGATGTGGTTACCTGGAATCCAGGCGTTGAACTCTCCTGCAGCATGGGGGATATGGCGAATGACGGCTATAAGACCATGGTTTGCGTTGAGACGGCGCGTATCAATAAGCCGATGCGCAGCGCAGGCGAAAAACCGGCGCGGCTGGCGACCACCTTCCGCCTGCGGCAAAAAGCTTAAAATCTTTCAGGCAAGTCTGGAAGCTAAGGAGTGGTTGACGCGGACTGAAGAGCAAAGCGTCCCGCGCCAGGGATGGCGCGGGCCGAGCGGGCAAGGATGCCTTGAGCGACTTTGCGATCGGTCCGCGTCATCCACGACAGCCCTGCACCGGCAGAAATTATGCTTTTGCCTGAACTTTACACCACATCCAGCGCCAGCTTATGTTGCGGCGGCGGAAAGGCCTGGTTGATGCGCGCCAGCTCTTCATCGCTCAGCCTGATCTGCAGCGCGGCCGCATTCTCCTGAACATGCGCCAGCGAGCTGGCCTTGGGAATCGCGATAACACCCTCGTTACGGATAACCCACGCCAGCAACAGCTGCGCTACGCTAATGCCCTTCTGTTGTGCAATCTCCAGCAGCGTAGCGTCAGAGAAGAGTGCCTGACGCAGCCTTCCCGCCTGCGCCAGCGGACAATAGGCCATCACCGGCATTTGATGTTGCTGACACGCCGGCAGGAGATCGAATTCAATTCCGCGCGAAGCGAGATGATAGAGCACCTGATTGGTGGCGCAGGCAGCGCCGCCCGGCTCGCTCAGCAGCTCCTGTAAGTCGTCGACGTCAAAATTAGAGACGCCCCAGCGCAAAATTTTGCCCTGCTGCTGTAGCCTCTCCATCGCGCGGATCGTCTCCTCAAGCGGCACATTGCCCCGCCAGTGCAGCAGATAAAGATCCAGCCGGTCGGTGCCGAGCCGCTTCAGGCTGCGCTCGCAGGCATCCACCGCATCCACTTCGCTTGCGTTCCATGGATAGACTTTAGAGACAACAAAAGCGCTGTCGCGTCGTCCACGCAGCGCCTCGCCCACGACCTCTTCCGCCCCGCCTTCCGCGTACATCTCCGCCGTGTCAATCAGGTTTAATCCTGCATCCAGCCCCGCCTGCAGCGCAGCGACCTCTTCACGGCGACGCGCGGCCTCCTCGCCCATATACCAGGTGCCCTGACCAATAGCGGGTAGTCGTGTGTGGTCATCAAAAGCGATCGCTTTGTCCATCTTTTACTCCTGCATTAAATCAGGGCACCAGAATGGTGCCATGGTTAAAAATCCGCCCCATAACGGTGACGTCAGAAGGTATAGCTGATGCCTGTCCAGAGCGTGGTCTGCCCGCTTTTGTCGATCATCGGGCTGTCTTTGATCTCGCTATCGAAGCGGGTATAGCGGCCCACCAGGCTGGCGTTCCACTGAGGTGAAATTTGATAGCTTGCGCCCAGCTCGACGTAAGGCGACCAGCTGTCGTCAGGCTGATAGCGGTTGATGCCGGTACGCGCAGCTTCATGGCTGGAGACGCCATAATAGTAGCGGTTCTGATTTGCGCTGTTCCACATGGCGCCAATGCCAGGCGTCAGGCTAAAGTCGCCGAACTCGAAGCGATAGAGGTAGGTCAGATCCCAGATAATGCCGTTGCTGTTGTTCAGCACATCGCCCAGCAGCGCCGTACGAAGGATGCCCCAATCTGCCATATGGCTGTAGGTGGCGCCGCCCATCAGCGTCATACGACGCTTATCGAGGTCTTTCATATCGCCCAGATCATTATCGCCCGGATCGTACTCCTGCGGCGAACCCAGCAGCGTCAGCGAGAGCTGGTTTTGCGGATCCTTCCACAGATAATAGCCGCCCTGCAGGCTGTGGAACCAGAAGTTATCGCCTTCATAATTGATAACCGGAAGCGGTAAATAGCGATCCTGTCCGCCACGATAGGGAGACTGGGCGTAAATCACTGATGCGCCTAAAGAGAAGGTTTCAGCAGCAGCGGTATTAGCAAAAAAAAGAGCACAAATAATCGCGCCAGGCGCTTTAAGTTTGAAATGGTTCACAATTTATTTCTTCCATAAATATAAAAATCACTACGAAGTTTAACGATTTTTGCTCGCCTGTTTAACTATTATCTGAGGTGCTCTTTTGCAGAGCGGCTGAAAGCGGCACATCTGCCGGATTCTACTCTCTTTTCCCTTTGGTTGACGCAAGCCTGGCTTTGCAACAATCTGACTTTGTTATTGATATATCGCCAGATAACAAAATTATGCGGAGGAAATTTCCTAAATGCCTTCTACAGTTAAGAGTAAGCCGTAAGACTTTATACGAGCAGAGTGACCATAAGAAGTGTGTACCCCGATAACAATACATCAGGTTGGCATAAGGGTTGCTGTACTCAAATGAGAATATCTTCCGGGAGCTGCATGAGCCTTTAATTACGCTCCTTTACCTGTGCTAAAAATGAAAGGACGGGCATCGCTATGAATATATTCGATCACTATCGTCAGCGTTATGAAGCTGCCAAGGACGAAGAGTTCACACTGCAGGAATTCCTTGCTGTCTGTAAGCAGGATCGCAGTGCATACGCCAACGCCGCAGAGCGACTTTTAATGGCTATTGGTGAGCCAGTAATGGTCGATACTGCGCAGGAGCCACGCCTTTCCAGAATCTTCTCTAACCGTGTGATTGGCCGCTACCCGGCCTTCGAAGAGTTCTATGGCATGGAAGAAGCTATAGAGCAGATCGTTTCCTATCTGAAACATGCCGCTCAGGGTCTGGAGGAGAGAAAACAGATCCTCTATTTACTGGGGCCGGTAGGCGGTGGTAAATCATCGCTGGCGGAGCGTCTGAAAGCGCTGATGCAGCGCGTGCCGATTTACGTTCTGAGCGCCGACGGCGAACGCAGCCCGGTTAACGATCATCCGCTCTGCCTGTTTAACCCGCAGGAAGACGCCAACATTCTTGAAAAAGAGTACAACGTGCCGCGTCGTTACTTAGGCACCATTATGTCCCCCTGGGCCGCTAAACGGCTGCATGAATTCGGCGGCGACATTACTCGCTTCAAAGTTGTGAAAGTCTGGCCGTCGATTCTTGAGCAGCTGGCAATCGCGAAAACCGAACCTGGCGACGAAAACAACCAGGATATCTCCGCGCTGGTGGGTAAAGTGGATATCCGCAAGCTTGAAAACCATGCGCAGAACGATCCCGATGCCTATGGCTATTCCGGCGCGCTGTGCCGCGCCAACCAGGGCATTATGGAATTCGTCGAGATGTTTAAAGCGCCGATTAAGGTGCTGCATCCCCTGCTGACGGCGACGCAGGAAGGCAACTATAACGGTACGGAGGGGATCTCCGCGCTGCCGTTTAACGGTATTATCCTGGCGCACTCCAACGAATCGGAATGGGTCACCTTCCGCAACAACAAAAACAACGAGGCGTTCCTTGACCGTGTCTATATCGTCAAGGTGCCTTACTGCCTGCGGGTTTCTGAAGAGATTAAAATCTACGAGAAACTGCTTAACCACAGCGAGCTGGCTACCGCGCCCTGCGCGCCCGGCACGCTGGAAACGCTGGCCCGCTTCTCTATTCTGTCGCGCCTGAAAGAGCCGGAAAACTCCAGTATCTATTCAAAAATGCGCGTTTATGACGGCGAAAGCCTGAAGGACACCGATCCTAAAGCCAAATCCTGGCAGGAATATCATGACTACGCGGGCGTGGATGAGGGCATGAACGGCCTCTCGACCCGCTTCGCGTTTAAAATTCTGTCGCGCGTCTTTAACTTCGACCATACCGAAGTAGCGGCGAACCCGGTTCATCTTTTCTATGTGCTGGAGCAGCAGATTGAGCGTGAACAGTTCCCGCAGGATCAGGCTGAGAAGTATCTGGAACACCTGAAGGGCTATCTGATCCCGAAATACGCCGAGTTTATCGGCAAAGAGATTCAGACCGCCTATCTGGAGTCCTACTCTGAATATGGCCAGAACATCTTTGACCGCTATGTGACTTACGCCGATTTCTGGATTCAGGATCAGGAGTACCGCGATCCCGATACCGGACAGCTGTTCGACCGCGAGTCGCTGAATGCGGAACTGGAAAAAATCGAGAAACCGGCCGGGATCAGCAACCCGAAAGATTTCCGAAACGAGATTGTGAACTTCGTGCTGCGCGCGCGCGCGCAGAACAACGGTCGCAATCCTAACTGGACCAGTTACGAGAAGCTGCGCACCGTGATTGAGAAGAAAATGTTCTCTAACACCGAGGAGCTGCTGCCGGTTATCTCGTTCAATACCAAAACCTCCACGGATGAACAGAAAAAACACGACGATTTTGTCGATCGCATGATGGAGAAAGGCTATACCCGCAAGCAGGTGCGTCTGCTGTGCGAATGGTATCTGCGCGTACGCAAATCGTCATAATCACACCGCGTAAGCACGTTGATGCGCTGGCATTAATACCCATAAGGTCGGGCCGCAGCCCGACCTGCTTACAACGTTTGGGGGAGTTTTATGGCCTACTTCATCGATCGGCGACTCAACGGCAAGAATAAAAGCGCAGTCAACCGACAGCGCTTTTTGCGCCGTTATAAGTCGCAAATCAAACAGTCTATCTCGGAGGCCATCAATAAGCGTTCGGTAACCGACGTTGAAAGTGGCGAATCCGTCTCGATTCCCGTTGATGATATTAACGAACCGATTTTCCATCAGGGACGCGGCGGCAGTCGCCATCGCGTTCATCCGGGCAACGACCACTTTGTGCAGAACGACCGTATCGAGCGGCCTCAGGGCGGCGGCGGTGGCGGCGGCAGCGGTCAGGGCAACGCCAGCCAGGATGGCGAAGGCCAGGATGAGTTTGTTTTCCAGATCTCCAAAGATGAGTATCTCGACCTGCTGTTTGAGGATCTGGCGCTGCCGAACCTGCGTAAGAACCAGCATCGTCAGCTCAACGAATATAAAACTCATCGCGCTGGCTACACCTCTAACGGCGTGCCCGCCAATATCAGCGTGGTGCGCTCGCTGCAAAACTCGCTGGCGAGGCGAACCGCGATGACCGCAGGTAAGCGGCGCATGATGCATGAACTGGAGGAGGCGCTGACGGCGATAGAAAAAGCGGAGCCGGCGCAGCTGCTGGAAGAGGAGCGCTTGCGCAAAGAGATTGCCGAACTGCGCGCGCGCATCGAGCGGGTGCCCTTTATTGACACCTTCGACCTGCGCTACAAAAACTTTGAAAAACGTCCTGAACCCTCCAGCCAGGCCGTAATGTTCTGCCTGATGGACGTCTCTGGATCGATGGATCAGGCGACAAAGGATATGGCGAAGCGCTTCTATATCCTGCTCTATCTGTTCCTGAGCCGGACCTATAAAAACGTGGATGTGGTTTATATTCGCCACCATACGCAGGCGAAAGAGGTCGATGAACAGGAGTTTTTCTATTCGCAGGAAACGGGCGGCACTATCGTCTCCAGCGCCCTGAAGCTGATGGACGAGGTGGTTAAGGAGCGCTACGACCCGGCACAGTGGAATATCTATGCGGCGCAGGCGTCAGATGGCGACAACTGGGCGGATGATTCGCCGCTTTGTCACGAAATTCTGGCGAAGAACATTCTGCCGGTGGTGCGTTACTACAGCTATATCGAGATCACCCGGCGCGCGCATCAGACATTGTGGCGCGAGTATGAACATCTGCAGTCGGTGTTTGATAATTTCGCCATTCAGCATATTCGCGAGCCGGAAGATATTTATCCGGTGTTTCGCGAGCTGTTTCACAAACAGGCAGCCGAAGCCTGATGCTCTGAGCCGGTCTATGACCGGCTTTTTATTTGATCGCACGAATATCTGCTAAAATACCCGCCATTAATCCCCTTGACGAACAATGCCTTTTTTTTGCACATTAAGCCTCAGCTTAAACAGGAAAATCAATTCGTATAATTAAAGTTAACGAGATGACAACTTACTGATTATAGATATTCTTTTTCAGATGCCCGGCCATTCCCCGCGCCAGCCTTCTTATGATTGTCGTAACCGCAGGAGAGCACATTGAACCACAACATTGTCTATAGCCTTTTTATCATCGGTTCTGTGCTGGTTGCGTCGAGCATCTTACTCAGTTCTTTCTCTTCGCGGCTCGGTATTCCGATCCTGGTAATCTTTCTGGCTTTAGGCATGCTGACGGGCGTCGACGGCATCGGCGGCATCGCCTTTGACAACTACCCCGCCGCCTATCTGATTTCTAACCTGGCGCTGGCCGTGATCCTGCTTGACGGCGGTATGCGCACCAAAGCCAGCTCCTTTAAGGTTGCCCTTGGCCCGGCGCTCTCGCTGGCCACGGTCGGCGTCATGATTACCGCTGGCCTGACTGGCCTGGCCGCTGCCTGGCTGTTCCGTCTCGATTTGATGCAGGGTTTTCTTATTGGCGCGATCATCGGTTCTACCGACGCGGCTGCCGTTTTCTCGCTGCTGGGTGACAAAGGCCTGAACGAACGCGTCAGCTCTACGCTGGAGATTGAATCGGGCAGTAACGATCCTATGGCAGTGTTCCTGACCATTACCCTGATTGAGATGATCCAGAAAGGGGAAACCGGACTCGACTGGATGTTTCTGGTGCATCTGGTGCAGCAGTTCGGTCTGGGCATCGTGCTGGGGCTGGGTGGCGGCTGGGCGCTGCAGCAGCTTATTAACCGTATTAGCCTGGCACCTGGACTCTATCCTCTGCTGGCGCTGAGCGGCGGCATTCTGGTGTTCGCCCTGACCACAATGCTGGAAGGCAGCGGCATTCTGGCGGTTTATCTCTGCGGCTTCCTGCTCGGCAACAGACCGATTCGTAACCGCCACGGAATTTTGCAGACCTTCGACGGTATGGCCTGGCTCAGTCAGATTGGCATGTTTATCGTGCTTGGCCTGCTGGTGACGCCTTCTGATTTGTGGCACATCGCGGTACCGGCGATGATCCTGTCGCTGTGGCTGATCCTGGTGGCGCGCCCCCTGTCGATTCTGGTGGGCCTGCTGCCGTTCCGCGGCTTTACCGGACGTGAGCGTATTTTTATTAGCTGGGTCGGCCTGCGCGGCGCGGTACCGATTATCCTCGCGGTCTTTCCTATGATGGCTGGCCTGGAAAACGCTTCGCTCTACTTTAATATTGCCTTCTTTGTGGTGCTGGTGTCGCTGATGCTGCAAGGCACGTCGCTTGGCTTTGCGGCGAAAAAGGCGCGCGTGGTGGTGCCACCAACGGCGTCCCCCATCAGCCGCGTCGGGCTAGATATCCATCCGGAAAATCCCTGGGAGCAGTTCGTCTATCAGCTCAGCGCCGACAAATGGTGCGTCGGCGCGGCGCTGCGCGATTTACAGATGCCGCGCGAAACCCGTATCGCCGCGCTGTTCCGCGATAATGCGCTGATGCACCCTAACAGCAACACGCGCCTGAAAGAGGGCGATGTTATCTGTGTTATCGGCCGCGAACGCGACCTCCCCGCGCTGGGTAAAATGTTCAGCCAGTCGCCGCCTGTCTCGCTGGATCAGCGCTTCTTCGGCGACTTTATTCTTGATGCTGAAGCGCGCCTGCGCGATGTCGCGCAGATTTACGGGCTGGAGCTGGGAGAAGACACCAACGATCAGCAGTCGCTCGGCCAGCTGATAATGAGCCTGCTCGGCGGAACGCCGGTGGTTGGCGACCATGTGGAGTGGAACCACCTTACCTGGACGGTGGCGGAAAAAGAAGATAACCGCATCGTTAAAATCGGCGTACGCGTCGCTGAAGAGCGAGAATAATCCGAGACGCTACGGCTCGATATTCCAGCGGAAACGGCTATGCTCATTATTTGGCCCAGCGAACGGGAGAAAGTTATGGGACACGTCGTTAAAATTGGTCGTTATGAGATAATTGATGCCGAACTCGACAGCGATAATCTGCAGACCGTCAGCATCCCCTGTCAAACCAATCCCGACCTGAGTTATCAGCTCGACGGCTGGGACCACGATACCAGCGTACCCGCATGGATTGATGGCGAACCGGTGGATCTGCAAATAGGGCATTATGATAAACAGCAAGACCAGTGGGTATTAAAAAAACCTGCCTGAGTTAACTTTTCGCCGCCAGCGATCATTCCTGGCGGTAATTCCGAAAAAGCGGTCTGAAATATTTGGTTATTTTCAGCTCTCACGACATTTTAATCATACTTTTCAACCTGTTACCCATACAAAACTTTAGGCAAAAATAGTTTTTTCGGATTTGTTCCGTATTAACTCTGTCAAATATCTCCTGCATACTCTTTATCGCTGCTGCAGCTTTTCGTGATAACAATCACGTAATCCAATTATCTTTTCACTGCAGCCTGTATGGCTCTAACGACTGTAATGAACTGAAAACGATTGTTCTGCTTTTTCAGTTGTCCACTCCTGAGCGCGTACTTGATTCTGGTCAGGCCATCTTTTACTTAAGAAAAAAGAGAGCAGGTGTTATGGCAAGTACACTGGTAATGAATGATGCGAGCCGCTCATGGAGCGGAACGCGAAAAAATATCATCGCAAAGCTTGCGTTAAGCTTTTCCGATCTGATTGCCCTTAATCTTTCGCTGTTTTTATCCGCGGCGACTATTCAGGGGATCTGGGGCGATCTGGATGGGTTTATTCCGCCCCATCAAATTGAATATCGTTTTATTGCGCAGTTTGCGCTTTCTGTTTTATGCACCGCTTATTTCTGGATGCGCATGCGTCACTATACCTATCGCAAACCTTTCTGGTTTGAACTGAAGGAAGTGGTTAAAACGCTGTTCGTCTTTTCGCTGCTGGATCTGGCGCTGATCGCCTTCTCCAAGTGGGATTTCTCACGCATGGTGTGGCTGTTCAGCTGGACTTACGCGTTGCTGCTCCTGCCGCTGATGCGTGCAGGCGTCAAGCGCGCCATTAACCGCGCTGGCCAGTGGCAGAAAGAGACCATCATCATCGGTTCGGGTAAAAACGCCATGGAAGCCTACGCTGCACTGCAGAGCGAAGAGATCCTCGGCTATAACGTGCAGGCGTTTATCAGCACCGACGAAGAAAATACGCCGCCGTCTGTTAACGGCGTGCCAGTTATCAAACAGCAGGATATTAACTGGCAGACCATTGACCGCGACAACGTGCAGTTTATCGTTGCCACTGAATTTGAGCAGCAGGTCGTGCGCGATACCTGGCTGAAGTTCCTGTCGAAGATGAACTGCCGATCGATTTCCGTGATCCCTACCCTGCGCGGCGTACCGCTCTACGGCACCGACATGTCGTTTATCTTCAGCCATGAAGTGATGATCCTGCGCGTCAGCAACAGCCTCGCCAAGCGCTCTTCTCGCTTCCTGAAGCGCTGTTTCGACATTGTGGTCGCCTCGCTGCTGCTGCTGTTTCTGGCGCCCGTCTTCGGTCTGCTCTGCTATATGGTGAAACGTGACGGCGGCAACGCTATCTACGGTCACGAGCGTATCGGTCAGAACGGCGTGAAGTTTAAATGCCTGAAATTTCGTTCTATGGTGACCAACTCGAAAGAGGTGCTGGAGCAGCTGCTGGCCACCAGCGCAGAGGCGCGCGCCGAATGGGACAAAGACTTTAAGCTGAAAAAGGATCCGCGCATTACCAAAATCGGCGGCTTCCTGCGCAAAACCAGTCTCGATGAGCTGCCGCAGCTGTGGAACGTTATCCGTGGCGAAATGAGCCTTGTCGGGCCGCGTCCGGTTATTGAGGCAGAGCTGGAGCGTTATGCAGGTGACGTCGATTACTACCTGATGGCGAAACCGGGCATGACCGGCCTGTGGCAGGTCAGCGGACGTAACGATATCGACTACGATACGCGCGTCTACTTCGACTCCTGGTATGTGAAGAACTGGGCGCTCTGGACCGATATCGCTATTCTGTTCAAAACCGCGGGCGTGGTGCTGCGCCGCGACGGCGCGTACTAAGGCTCGTCTGGATGCCCGCTTTACGGCGGGCATCGCATTTTTCGCTTTTCTTTTCGCCCCCAACTCATTACCCTTCCCGCTTGTTTTAACAGGACGTTTACCTTCTGGCTTTTATGCAAAAATTTACCCTGATGCTGTTGAGCCTGGTGCTGCTGGCGCCGCTGGGCATCGATCTCTATCTCCCTACCCTGCCCGATATCGCGATCGGCCTGAATACGCCGGTGAGCCTGGTTCAGACCACCATTCCGATCTTTCTGCTGGTGATGGGCTTAGGGCAGCTGGTTACCGGTCCGCTGGTCGATAATTACGGGCGCAAACCCATTGCCCTGGCGGGCCTGGCGCTCTATGTGGCGGGCAGCATCGTTGCGGCGACCGCCAGCAACTGGCCGATGTTTCTCTCTGCGCGGCTGATTCAGGGCTGCGCGGTGTGCTGCAGTGCCGTCGTGGCTTTTAGCGGCGTGCGCGATCGCCTGAGCGGCGACGAAGCGGCGCGCGCTTACGGCTTCCTCAACGGCGCGCTGAATATTGTGCCCGCGCTGGCACCGCTGCTGGGCGGCCTGCTTGCCAGCGCCTTCGGCTGGCGCGCGCCCTTCTGGTTCCTGTGCGCTTACGGCCTGCTTATCGCGCTTATCGTGCTGCTCTGGCTGCCGGAAACGCGGCCTGCCAATACGCTGCGGGTCAAAGGGCTGCCGCTGGCGCAGTATGGCGCTATCCTGCGCCAGCCGCGCTTTCTCGCTTTCGCCTTCGCGAATGCTGGCGCGCTCGGCATGGTGCTGACCTATGTTTCGCTGGCACCGCACGTGCTGATGACGGAAGGCGGCCTGTCGCCGATTCAGTTCTCGTTCGCCTTTGGCGCGAATGGATTCTGGATCATGCTGGTAAGCGCCTTCGTCAATAAAACCATCCGCAAAGCGGGACGGCCGTTCTGTCTGGCGATGGGCTTCGTGACGATGCTGGCGGGCGCGCTGCTGCTGTTTGCTGGCATGCATCTGCTGCCGGAAAGCGTGCAGACTCACTGGGCGCTCTATATGCTACCGGTCGCTATTTCGGTCGCAGGGCTGGCGTTTACCGTCGGCCCAGCCACCAGCTATGCGCTGGAGCCTTACCAGCAGCAGGCTGGCGTGGCGGCGGCATTGCAGGGTTTTATTCAGATGGCGGGCGGCGCGGCGGGCAGCCTTTTGATTGTAATGCTGCCCGTAGCGGAAAAGAGCGCGCTGGCGCTGATGATGCTGGCGGGCGCAGCGCTGGCGTTAATCGCCTGGCGCTGCAGCAAGAAGATGCGCGGTTCGCTGACCGCGCTTAAATAACCTTAACCGGCACGCGGGGCGCAAGGGCACACATCAGCTCATAGCCTACCGTGCCGGCCGCTTTCGCCACCTGATCGATCTTCACCTGTTCGCCCCACAGTTCGACCTTCGAACCGATGCCTGCCTGAGGGCAAGGCGTTAAATCGACGGTGATCATATCCATCGATACCGCGCCAATCACCTGCGTCATCACGCCATCGACGGATACCGGCGTGCCGTTGGGCGCATGGCGCGGATAGCCGTCGGCATAGCCGCAGGCGACCACGCCGATACGCTGCTCCTGCTGCGCATGATAGCGATAGCCGTAACCGACGCCATCCCCACGGCTCAGCTGCTGGAGACCGATAATTTCGCTATTCAGCGTCATGACCGGTTTCAGGCCGGTGCTGGCGATATCCTGCCAGTCGCCGCTGGGCGATGCGCCATAGAGAATAATGCCGGGGCGCACCCAGTCGTAGTGCGCTTCCGGATGCCACAGGGTGCAGGCGGAATTGGAAAGCGAACGAGGGATATCCAGCCCTTCGGCGGCGCGTTCGATACGCTGCAGCGGCGCGATCAGCCCTTCCGGGTTTTCCGCATCGGCAAAATGTGCCATCAGCGTGATATCGCCTACGCCTGGCAACGCGCGCAGCTTTTTATAAGCGGCATGCACCTGCTCGGGCCGGAAGCCGAGGCGATTCATGCCGCTGTTGACCTTGAGATAGATGTCTACCGGCGCAGAGAGCTGCGCCTCTGCCAGCGCCTTGATCTGCCAGTTGCTGTGCACGCTGGTCGTCAGGCGATAGCGATCGATCAGCTCCAGATCCTCAGCATGGAAAAAGCCCTCCAGCAGCAGGATCGGTTTGCGCCAGCCGCTGTCGCGCAGCAGTATCGCCTCTTCCATATTCAGCAGCGCAAAGCCATCGGTCTGCGCCAGGCTCTCCCATACGCGGGCCAGGCCATGGCCGTAAGCATTGGCCTTCACTACCGACCAGATGCGCGCGCCGGGCGCCGCCTGGCGCACAACCGCCAGATTATGGCGCAGCGCCTGCTGATCTATGGTGGCGAAAACTGGACGTGACATACTCCCTCTCCCTGAATGTTAACGCGTGGCGTTCGCGTTGCGTAATGGTGAAGATGACGGTGTAAAACCAGGCAGATAGCGGAACACCGACAGATCGTCGGCGGCGATCGCCGGGGTTTTACCGCTGATCACATCGGCCAGCAGCTGACCGGAACCGCAGGCCATTGTCCAGCCAAGCGTGCCGTGTCCGGTATTCAGGTAGAGATTGCTGAGCGGCGTTGGGCCAACGATTGGCGTTCCGTCTGGCGTCATAGGACGCAGACCGCTCCAGAAGCTGGCCTGTTCAATATGACCGCCCTCAGGATAAAGATCCCGGACCACCATCTCCAGCGTTTCCCGACGCGCAGGCAAGAGTTTGTTGTTAAAACCAACGATTTCCGCCATGCCCCCGACGCGAATACGGTTGTCAAAGCGGGTGACCGCCACCTTATAGGTTTCATCCAGGATAGTAGAAACCGGCGCGGCCTCCGGGTTTTTTACCGGAATCGTCAGGGAGTAGCCTTTAAGGGGATAAACCGGGATATCAAGAATATGCTTCAGCAGCGCGGTGGAGTAAGAACCAAAGGCCACCACATAGCTGTCGCCTTTAACGATCTCATCGCCGCACTTAACGCCGTAGATGCGGTTGCCTTCACGCAGCAGCTGATCCACAGGCGTATTAAAGCGGAACACAACGCCCGCCTCCTGCGCCATTTTCGCCAGCTTTTGGGTAAAGAGCTGGCAGTCGCCGGTTTCATCATTGGGCAGGCGCAAGCCGCCGGTGAGCTTATGCTGCGTGGTCGCCAGCGCCGGCTCTACGCGCGCCAGCTCATGCGCATGGAGCAGTTCGTAAGGCACGCCCGCCTCGCGCAGCACCTCGATATCTTTGCTGGCGCTGTCGAACTGCTGCTGCGTGCGGAACAGCTGCAGCGTACCGCCCTGACGTCCTTCATAGGCGATGCCGGTCTCTTCGCGCAGCGCCTTCAGACAGTCGCGGCTGTATTCGGCGATACGTACCATCCGGCTTTTGTTCTGCTGATAGTGCTGCATATCGCAGTTGCGCAGCATGTTCCACATCCATTGCAGCTGGAAACTGCTGCCGTCCAGACGGATCGCCAGCGGCGCGTGGCGCTGGAACATCCATTTAACCGCCTTTAGCGGCACGCCCGGCGCGGCCCAGGGCGCCGCATAGCCGGGCGAGATCTGCCCCGCATTGCCTGCGCTGGTCTCCAGCGCGGCATCGGGCTGGCGATCCAGCACCGTCACCTGATGCCCTGCGCGCGCCAGATACCAGGCGCTCGCCACGCCAACCACACCACTACCTAAAATCACTACGTGCATATCGCCCCCACCGGCAAATTCAAAAGCATAATTCACTAGACTACAGGGCAATATCAGCACATTACCAACGACCGACAGAAGCCCTTACCTCATTAACTTATTTCACATGCTTTTTACTTTTTCGAACACTAAAATCTTATGGTTGGGTCAAAATCAGTAACTTATGCCTTTTTTTAACCGTTCTTAGCAGTTAATAATAGCGTACCCGGCAATATTCACTTATTTCAGGAGAATAAGTTGACGCCATACAATCCACTTATAAACAGCATTTTATCCCGACTTTACGCCATTCAGGATGACATCAGCTCATCAAATGCTTTTCCGCATATTTTCAGATGATTTTCTGCCGAATAATTCGATTGAGTTCCGCTTTCAGATAGGTAACAGTGGGCTATCATTGAAGTGTTCACTCCGTTTTTGGGGTTCTCTTTCTTAGGGACGAGCCTTGAAATTACCGGAACCGGCTGCTCGCATCGGGCAAGCCTGTTTGCAAAACAGAGGTGCGCTATGACGACAATCTTTGACGATCCGATTAAGGACAGCAAACGACTCAGCGATGGACCGGACTGGACATTTGATTTGCTCGATGTCTACCTTGCGGAAATTGACCGCGTAGCCAAACTCTACCGACTCGATACCTATCCCCACCAGATTGAAGTGATTACCTCTGAGCAGATGATGGACGCCTACTCCAGCGTGGGTATGCCCATTAATTACGCTCACTGGTCGTTCGGTAAAAAGTTTATTGAAACCGAGCAGCGCTACAAACACGGACAGCAAGGGCTGGCGTATGAGATTGTTATTAACTCCAATCCCTGCATCGCCTATCTGATGGAAGAGAACACCATGACCATGCAGGCGCTGGTGATGGCGCATGCCTGCTACGGCCACAACTCTTTTTTCAAGAATAACTATCTGTTCCGCAGCTGGACTGACGCCAGCTCTATCGTCGATTACCTGCTGTTTGCGAAAAAATATATCTCCGACTGCGAAGAGCGCTTCGGTGTTGAAGAGGTCGAGCGTCTGCTGGACTCCTGCCATGCGCTGATGAATTACGGCGTCGATCGCTATAAGCGACCGCAGAAAATCTCCTTGCAGGAGGAGAAAGCGCGACAGAAGAGTCGTGAAGAGTATCTGCAAAGCCAGGTGAATACCCTGTGGCGCACGCTGCCGCGCCGCGAGAAAGAAGCGGTACACGTCGAGGCGGCGCGCTACCCGTCGGAGCCGCAGGAAAACCTGCTCTATTTTATGGAGAAGAACGCGCCGCTGCTTGAGCCGTGGCAGCGCGAGATCCTGCGCATTGTGCGTAAGGTGAGCCAGTATTTCTATCCGCAAAAACAGACGCAGGTAATGAACGAAGGCTGGGCGACCTTCTGGCACTACACTATCCTCAATCATCTTTACGATGAGGGCAAAGTGTCGGAGCGCTTTATGATTGAGTTCCTGCACAGCCACACCAACGTGGTGTTTCAGCCGCCCTATAACAGCCCCTGGTATAACGGCATCAATCCTTACGCGCTGGGCTTCGCGATGTTCCAGGATATCAAGCGCATCTGCCAGTCGCCGACGGAAGAAGATCGCTACTGGTTCCCGGATATCGCCGGTTCCGACTGGCTGGAAACCCTGCATTTCGCTATGCGCGAATTCAAAGACGAGAGCTTTATCAGCCAGTTCCTGTCGCCGAAGGTGATGCGTGATTTCCGCCTCTTTACTGTGCTGGATGACGATCGCAATAACTATCTGGAGATCGCCGCCATTCACGATGAGGCAGGCTATCGCGCGATTCGCCAGCAGCTTTCCGCGCAGTACAACCTGAGCAATCTGGAGCCGAATATTCAGGTCTATAACGTTGACCTGCGCGGCGACCGCTCGTTGACGCTGCGTTACGTGCCGCAAAGCCGCACGCCGCTCGACAAGAGCCGTCGTGAAGTAATGAAGCATGTGCACCGGCTGTGGGGGTTTGATGTGATCCTTGAACAGCAGAACGAGGATGGCAGCGTTGAGCTGCTGGATCGCTGTCCGACGCGCGGCAACGCGCTTTAAGGTCTTCGCAGGAGGAAAAACCGGACGCTGTCCGGTTTTTTTTTCAGGCCGCATTCATGCTAACGGAGTGGGTAGCCTCAACAGAAGAGCAAAGCGTCCCGCGGCAGGGATGCCGCGGGCCGAGCGTGCAGGGATGCCTTGAGCGACTTTGCGATCTGTTGAGGCTACCCGCGACAGCGCCTGTTTTACCGCTATAAAAAACCGGACGGCGTCCGGTTTTCTGTTTTTAACGTTTGCTGCCCAGGTCATCCGGCATGCTTTTCTGCATACTGTGCCAGATTTCGCCGCTCCGACGACCGTATTCGCGCACCGCATCAACAATTTGCTCCTGCGATGGTTCTTTCACGCACAGCGCTTCAAGCCGCGAGTAGAAATTGCGCGCCAGCTCACGCGCTTCAGGGTTTGAAAAATAGTGACGACCTACACGGGTATAGAGCCCTTTCAGGCCATTCAGGATCAGTCCGTAAATCGGGTTGCCGGAAGCAAAAGCCAGACCGCGGAATACGCGATAATCGAGTTCGGTATAGGCATCAGCCTGATCATCGATACCGGCGACGCTCTCCAGCACCGCGCGGGCTTTATCGGGATGATGACGTAGTGCGCGGCTGATAAAGATAGAGGCGATATTGGTACGCACCGACAGCAGGTTATCGATCAGCACCGGCACGCTGTCATGGTCAAGTCGCGCCAGCGTCTCAAGGATATTCAGCCCGGACGTTTCCCAGAAGTCATTCACGCGGGTGGGTTTCCCGTGTTGAATCGTCAGCCAGCCGTCTCGCGCCAGGCGCTGCAAAACTTCACGCAGCGTGGTGCGGGTTACGCCGATAAGTTCAGAAAGCTCACGTTCAGCGGGAAGGATTGATCCAGGAGGAAAGCGGCTGTTCCAGATGCTTTCAATAATATACTCTTCAGCAAATCCCGCAGGGCTCTGCGCCTTAATGACCATAGCGATGTTTTCTCGTTGCTTTCTTTGTCGATATGGCACTCATCATACCAGACGCCCTGGGCGTGTTATAGACCGCACAAGGATTAAAAGCGCGCGCTGGCGCAAAAACCGGCAGCCGTACGCAATCCTGTAAGACGAGATTGCGCCCTGCTGTTTCGCTTATTACCCTGTGGCCATTCTCTTCATCCCGTACAGGACTTTTGCCATGGAAATCACCTGGGGCCAGGCGCTGCACCGCAACTTTCTCGGGCAGTCGCCCAACTGGTACAAAGCGCTGCTGCTAGCGTTTCTGGTTATCAATCCGCTGATCTTCTTCCTGGTCAGCCCGTTTCTCGCCGGCTGGCTGCTGATTGCCGAGTTTATCTTCACGCTCGGCATGGCGCTGAAATGTCACCCATTGCTGCCCGGCGGTCTGTTGACGCTGGAAGCGATCGCCATCGGCATGGCCAGTGCCGAACAGGTTAAACAGCAGCTGGCGGGTAATCTGGAAGTGCTACTGCTGCTGATCTTTATGGTCGCGGGCATCTTTTTTATGAAGCAGTTGCTGCTGTTCATGTTTACGCGGCTGCTGCTGTCGCTGCGTTCAAAAGTGCTGCTCAGTCTGACCTTCTGTCTGGCGGCTGCCTTTCTCTCTGCATTTCTTGATGCCCTGACCGTGGTCGCCGTAGTGATCAGCGTCGCTGTCGGCTTTTATCAGATCTACCACCGCGTCTCTTCCGATCCGGGCTATGCCGCAGAGGAGCATCATCAGCGCGCCACGCTGGAGCAGTTCCGCGCCTTTCTGCGCAGCCTGATGATGCAGGCGGGCGTCGGGACTGCGCTGGGCGGGGTCATGACCATGGTGGGCGAGCCGCAAAACCTGATCATCGCCCATGCCGCAGGCTGGGATTTTGTCAGCTTCTTCCTGCGCATGGCGCCGGTAACGGTGCCGGTGCTGCTAGGCGGTATTCTCACCAGCCTGCTGGTAGAGCGCTTTCGCCTGTTCGGCTACGGCGCGACCCTGCCGGATGAGGTGCGAGCCATTCTGCTACAGAGCGAACGTGAGGCAGCAACGCAGCGTACGCGCCAGGATCGGCTGAAGCTGTGGATTCAGGCGGCTATCGGTTGCTGGCTTATCGTCGCGCTGGCGCTGCATCTGGCGGAGGTCGGCCTGATTGGGCTGTCGGTGATCGTACTCGCCACGTCGCTGTGCGGCGTAACGGATGAGCATACTATCGGCCAGGCCTTTACCGAAGCGTTGCCCTTTACCGCTCTGCTGACGGTATTTTTCGCCATCGTCGCCGTCATAGTCGAGCAGCAGCTCTTCAGCCCGCTTATCGCCTTTGTCCTCCAGTCCGATCCGCACGCGCAGCTCAGCTGGTATTACATCTTCAATGGACTTCTCTCGTCGATATCAGATAACGTTTTTGTCGGATCGGTATTTATCAACGAGGCGAAACAGGCTTTCAGCCAGGGTGCAATCGATCTGCAACAGTACCAGCTGCTGGCCGTCGCCACCAATACCGGCACTAACCTGCCATCGGTCGCGACGCCAAATGGCCAGGCGGCGTTTCTGTTTCTGCTCACCTCCGCGCTGGCGCCGCTGATACGCCTCTCTTATGGCCGTATGGTGTGGATGGCGCTGCCCTTTACACTCGTGATGTCGCTGACAGGCTATTTTTGCATCCGCTGGTTGCTCGTACCCTTTACGGCAACGCTGTTGCACTGGGGCTGGCTTGCCGCGCCACCGATGTAAATTCTGCTCTGGATCAGGTTAAGTCGGAATTGAGCACGATTTTACCTTGATACCGGGCTGGCACCGCCGCGCTTTTGGTTTACACTGCGTGGCATTACCGTTTACAGGGAAAGCAAGATGTTGCGATATCTGAATCAATGTTCGCGCGGCCGCGCCGCCTGGTTACTGCTGGCGATAACGGCGCTGGCGCTGGAGCTAGTGGCATTATGGTTCCAGCATGTTATGGACCTGAAGCCGTGCGTAATGTGTATTTATGAACGCTGCGCGCTGTTTGGCGTCATGGGCGCGGGCATCGTCGGCGCTATCGCGCCTAAATCGCCGCTGCGCTGGGCTGGGCTGGCTATCTGGATCTATAGCGCCTGTGAAGGACTGCGGCTTTCGTATGAACACACTATGCTGCAGCTGCATCCCAATCCGTTTACGACCTGCGATTTTGCCGCGCGTTTTCCCGGCTGGCTGCCGCTGGACAAGTGGCTGCCCTCGGTGTTTGTCGCCAGTGGAGATTGCGCCGAGCGCAACTGGGACTTTCTGACGCTGAGCATGCCGCAGTGGATGATAGTGATTTTCGCCGCCTACCTGATCGTGGCGATCGTGGTGCTGATCGCTCAGCCGCTCAAGCCAAAACGCCGCGATATCTTCTCCCGCTAAAAACAGAACAGGCTGCCTGGGCAGCCTGTTTCCTGTTAACCGTTGCGGTCGGGACGATCGATAATATGGTCTTCCCAGTCGCGCACTTCACTTTCCCGCACCGCGATATAACGCACCGAAATGCGCTGCGCGTGCATCGCAGATTTTGAACCGCTCAGCAGCGGATGCCATGCTGGCAGCGCTTTACCCTCGCCCAGCAGACGATAGGCGCAGGTGCGCGGCAGCCAGTTAAACTGCGTCAGATTTTCACGCGTCAGCTTGATGCAGTCCTCTTCATACTCGAAGCGGCGCTCATAGTTGCGGCACTGGCAGGTTTTGATATTAAGCTGATTACAGGCGACGTTGGTGAAATAAATCTCATCCGTGTCGGCGTCCTGCAGCTTATTAAGGCAGCACTGGCCGCAACCATCGCATAAGGATTCCCACTCGTCGTCGTTCATTTGATCGAGGCGTTTAGTCTGCCAGAAAGGAAGTTCACTCATGATGGCTGCGTCCGGGTTAATCACAAAACCGCACCTTATATCGGGTCAGGCGCGGCGTTGCAAGCATTACAGCACGCGCGTGCTGATGCCGTGTCCGGCCAGCGACACTTCCAGCGTATCGCCGGAACGTAACGGACCGACCCCTTCCGGCGTGCCGGTCAGCACCACGTCGCCGGCGCGCAGGGTGAAATACTGGCTCATATGGGCGATCAGCGGCAGGATCTTGTGGATCATATCGGACGTTCTGCCGTGTTGGCGCACTTCGCCGTTCACCACCAGCTTCAGCTCGGTATCCTGCGGGTCGCCCGGAAACTCCGCTGAAGGAATAAAGCCGGAAAGCGGACAGGAGTTATCGAAGCCCTTGGATTTTTCCCACGGCTGGCCCGCTTTTTTAAAAGTCGCCTGCAAATCGCGCAGCGTCAGATCAAGCGCGACGCCATAACCGGCGATCGCTTTCGCCACATGATCTTCGCTCGCCTGTTTCAGGGTGGCGCCAATCAGTACCGCGAGTTCAACTTCATGGTGAACTTCACCAAAAGCGGATGGAATAGAGAGCGGCTGGCGCAGATCGCAAATTGCCGTTTCCGGCTTAATAAAAACCACCGGCTCGGTTGGCGTAGCGCTGCCCATTTCCTTAATGTGTTTCGCATAGTTGCTGCCGACGCAGACCACTTTGTTGACCGGATAATCCAACAAGGCGCCCTGCCAGTTACGATGCTGATACATGCTAATCCCCTGCTCTGGTTTATGTGATGCCAGCCACGCCGGCACGTTGATGTTTGCGGTTCAGCGGATCCTTCGCCCGCCGTAACGGCCATAATAAGATGCTTTAGCAAAGATTAGTGTGCGTAAATTGTCAAAAAAGGGTGAATATATGCTGCCGGAGCGGTGAATTTATCACCAGCCAGGGGGCAATAAAGAATAATGAACAGTAAAAGGCGCGGTAATCGCGCCATTATTTTGCTGGAAATAGTTATATATAATTATGCTGAAGAAGCAGGGACTACTGATTATATTTACAGATGAATCTGAATTAATCTTTTTTTGCCGATTCAAGGTGAACTTTCAGCAAACTTTCTACCGGCGGCGGCATTTGTAAATAATAGCCTTGATCGCTAAGCGCCTGTTTAACTTTATTGATGTCTGCGTTGGCCAGCCGTTCGCGGCCATCCAGCTTCAGCACCATCGCCAGCTGCGGCTTGCCGAAGCCGCGCAGCAGTTCCTCAGGCACGCGGGAAAAATCGTCCTTTTTTTCAACATAAAGATAAGTCTGGTCACGGGTCGGGCTTCGGTAGATCACACAAAACATATTTTTTACTCGAATAAACCTGGATGGTGGCTTGCCTGGAAATAACAGTAACTATAACATGCTTGCAGAACTTCGAATATTCACCGGATGGACTGAAATGATGATTTTATCGACGTTTGTTCGCCGGGCGAGAAAACAGGACTGAGTGGGACAGATGTCACAAACGCCAATCGAATTCAAAGGTAGCAGTTTTACCCTGTCTGTTGTTCATCTGCACCATCCCGAACCTGAAGTGATTCGCAAGGCGCTTCAGGACAAAATCGATCAGGCGCCGGACTTTTTAAAAAACGCGCCGGTGGTACTTAATGTGGCGGCGCTCAACGGCAACGTCAACTGGAAACAGCTCCAGCAGGCGATTGCCGCGACCGGATTGCGTATCGTTGGCGTCAGCGGCTGCAAAGACGAGGCGCTAAAGCGCATGATCGCCCGCGCGGGCCTGCCTGTTCTGGCGGAAGGCAAAGAGAGCATCAAGCGCAGCGAAGCGCCTGCACCAGAGGTTCAGCCTGCCGCGCCCGCAGAACCGATGGCCAGCAAAACGCGTATTATCACGACGCCGGTGCGTTCCGGGCAGCAGATTTACGCGCGCAATGCCGATCTGATCGTCACTAACAGCGTGAGCGCCGGCGCCGAGCTGGTCGCGGACGGCAATATTCATATTTACGGCATGATGCGAGGACGCGCCCTGGCTGGCGCCGGCGGCGATCGCAACAGCCAGATTTTTTGCACCAACCTGGCAGCAGAGTTGGTCTCCATCGCTGGCGAATACTGGATCATGGATCAAATCCCGGCGGAATTTTTTGGTAAAGCCGCGCGCCTGAGCCTCGCAGAAAGCGCGCTGACTATCCAGACACTTAATTAGGCCCCTTTTCTTCTGTTAAGGAAATCAATATTTATGGCACGCATTATTGTAGTTACATCCGGTAAAGGGGGCGTTGGCAAGACCACGTCAAGCGCGGCCATCGCCACCGGTTTAGCGCAAAAAGGCAAAAAAACGGTCGTTATCGATTTCGATATTGGTCTGCGTAACCTCGACCTGATCATGGGCTGCGAACGCCGCGTGGTTTACGACTTCGTGAACGTCATTCAGGGCGATGCCACGCTGAACCAGGCGTTGATTAAAGACAAGCGCACCGAGATGCTGCACATTCTGCCCGCTTCCCAGACCCGCGACAAAGATGCGCTGACCCGCGAAGGCGTGGAAAAAGTGCTGAACGATCTGGCCGCGATGGATTTTGACTTTATCGTGTGCGACTCCCCGGCGGGGATTGAAACCGGCGCGCTGATGGCGCTCTACTTTGCCGACGAGGCGATTATCACCACCAACCCGGAAGTCTCCTCGGTGCGCGACTCCGACCGCATCCTCGGTATTATCGCCTCTAAATCCCGCCGCGCTGAAAACAGCCTCGAGCCGGTTAAAGAGCACCTGCTGCTGACCCGTTATAACCCTGGCCGCGTTAATCGTGGCGATATGCTGAGCATGGAAGACGTGCTTGAGATCCTGCGCATTCCACTGGTTGGCGTTATTCCGGAAGACCAGTCGGTGCTGCGCGCCTCTAACCAGGGCGAACCAGTGATCCTCGACACGAATTCCGATGCCGGCAAAGCCTATGCTGATACCGTAGATCGGTTACTCGGCGAAGAACGTCCCTTCCGCTTTATTGAAGAAGAGAAGAAGGGTTTCCTGAAACGCCTGTTCGGGGGATAAACCATGGCATTACTCGATTTCTTTTTATCCCGGAAGAAGAACACTGCCAACATAGCCAAGGAAAGGCTGCAGATTATCGTGGCAGAACGCAGAAGGGGCGACAGTGAGCCCCATTATCTTCCGCAGCTTAAGCGCGACATTCTGGAAGTGATTTGCAAGTACGTGAAGATCGACCCCGATATGGTCACCGTTCAACTTGACCAGAAAGGCGATGATATTTCTATTCTGGAGCTGAACGTGACGCTACCGGAAACGGAAGAAGCGGCCAAATGATTGTGTGCAGTTCCTGATGTTCCCCTGCTTCTGAGCAGGGGAATGTTTTCTGTCAGAACTGAGCCAGAATAGCCTCGATGCGGGTTTTAAACAGATCGCCGCGCCAGCCTGCCAGCAACTCCGGCACGCGCGTTTGCGGCTTAAGTCCCCAGTACTGGCTTAATACCTGGTTGATTTGACGACGCGACGCCAGCAGCTCCTGACTAAAGCCGGTTTCCTGACTCACTTCCTGCACCAGCGCTTTTATCGCCTTAAACACGTTCTTGTAGTGCGGATGATCCACCAGATTGCCCAGCGGCGGCGGCAGCGCCTCTTCCGGCAGCGCCTGCGCGTCAGCCACCAGCGCCAGCAAGGTTTTGCCGTGGAAGCGGATTTCATGGCCCGACAGGCCGAGGTGATCCAGCTCGCCCATTGAGCCAGGCATAAAGCGCGCCACTTTCCACAGATTCTCTTCGCGCACCACGAAATTCACCGCCATATCTTTTTCGCGCGCCACGTTGAGACGCCATGCGGCGAGCAGCTGCAAAGCCGCCAGCTGACGAGGACGCAGCTGCCAGGCGTTAGTGATCTCGCGCCAGGCTTCCTGCGGCTGCAGCACGTCGAGCCGACGCTGGCAGAGCTGTTCGCACTCGCTGAGCGCCGCGGCCATATTGCCCGCCTCTTCGGTCATGGTCATCAGCTGCTGCGCGATAGGCAGCAGATAGTGCACATCCGCCGCGGCGTAGTCGCACTGACGCTGAGTCAGCGGACGCGCCAGCCAGTCGGTGCGCGATTCGCTCTTATCCAGCGTCGTCTGGGTAAAATGCGCCACCATGGCGGCAAAGCCCCATGAAAGCGGCTGACCGCTGAACGCCGCCAGAATCTGCGTGTCGATCATCGGCTGCGGCAGCACGCCGAAACGGTGCAGAAATACCTCAAGATCCTCGCCGCCCGCGTGCAAGAATTTTGTCACCTGCGTGTCGCTCAGCAGAGCGATAAAGGGCGTCCAGTCACTGATCGTTAATGGATCGATCAGCACCAGCTGTTCGCCATCAAACAGCTGGATCAGCCCCAGTTGAGGATAAAAGGTGCGGGTGCGGACAAATTCGGTATCCAGCGCGACAGCCGCATGCTGGCGGGCCTTCTGGCACACGGCGGCCAGTTGCTCATTTTGGTCGATCAGCGAATAATTCAAATCTTGTTTTCACCGCGACAGACTGCGCGCGGCGCTCCATCTCATCATCAATAAAAACGCCGGGCTTCGCCGGCGTTCAACCAGAAATCTTATGGTCTCAGCTTGCGCTGGGCCGGGCTTCATCACGCAGTTCGCGCCGCAGGATTTTGCCCACGTTACTTTTGGGCAGCTCGTCGCGGAACTCGATAATTTTTGGCACCTTGTAGCCTGTCAGCTGGCGCCGACAATGGTCAAGAAGCTCCTCTTTGGTCAGCGAAGCGTCTTTTTTCACGATGCAGACCTTTACCGCTTCGCCCGACAAATCACTTGGTACGCCGATCGCCGCCGCTTCCCGCACTTTGGGATGCTGCATTAAGACATCTTCAATCTCGTTGGGATAGACGTTAAAGCCTGAGACGAGGATCATATCTTTTTTGCGGTCGACGATGCGGATAAAGCCTTGTGGGTCAACGGTAACAATATCGCCGCTGAGGAGCCAGCCATTTTTCAGCACCTCCTCAGTGGCGTCCGGCCGCTGCCAGTAACCCGCCATCACCTGCGGCCCGCGGATCCACAGCTCGCCTGGCTCGCCAGGAATCACATCGTTGCCCTGATCGTCCACCACGCGCACATCGGTTGAAGGCACAGGCAGGCCGATGCTGCCGGTATGCTCGGTAATGTCATAGGGATTGACCGAGACCAGCGGCGAACACTCAGTCAGACCGTATCCTTCCAGCAGATAGTGGCCGGTGAGCTTTTCCCAGCGCTCCGCTACTGCCTTCTGCACCGCCATACCCCCGCCTGCTGAGAGACGCAACGTTGAAAAGTCGAGCTTATTAAACTGCGCGTCGTTCAGCAGCGCGTTAAATAGCGTGTTGACGCCGGTAATCGCCGTGAAGGGAAACTTCGACAGCGACTTCACGAAGCCGGGAATATCGCGTGGATTGGTGATAAGCAAATTCTGGCCGCCCAGCTCCAGGAACAGCAGGCAGTTCACGGTCAGCGCAAAAATGTGATAGAGCGGCAGCGCGGTGACCACATTCTCTTTGCCGTCGCGCAGCAGTTTGCCGTAGGTCGCTTTGGTTTGCTCAAGATTGGCCTGCATATTCCGATGGGTCAGCATCGCGCCTTTGGCGATGCCGGTCGTGCCGCCGGTATATTGCAGGAACGCCAGGTCGCCATTAGAGACGTCGGGACGTTGATAAGGCATCGACTCGCCCTGCTGCAGCACGTGGCGAAAGCTCACCGCGCCCGGCAGATGGTATTTGGGCACCATCTTTTTAATATATTTAACGACAAAGTTAACCAGCGTGGCTTTTACCGGCCTGAGCTGGTCGCCAAGGCGCGTAAGGATAACGTGTTTAACCGCCGTTTCTGCCACTACTTTTTCCAGCGTGTGGGCAAAGTTCGAGACGATCACGATGGCGCTGGCGCCGCTGTCGTTAAGCTGATGCTTGAGTTCGCGCGGCGTATAGAGCGGATTAACGTTTACGACCACCATGCCCGCGCGCAGCACGCCAAACAGCGCCACCGGATACTGCAGCAGGTTCGGCATCATCAGGGCGACGCGGTCGCCTTTTTTGAGTCCCAGACTGGACTGCAGGTAGGCGGCGAAAGCCCGGCTCTTTTGTTCAAGCTGCCGATAGGTAAGAGGCTGCCCCATATTAATAAAGGCAGTCTGGTCGGCGTAGCGCTGTGTGGCCTGTTCAACTAAATCGACCAAAGAGGTATAACGATCCGCATTAATTTCGGCGGGCACATCTGCCGGATAGCGTTTCAGCCAGACCTTGTTCAAGGGTTCACCTCGATTTATATATTGTTTTTCCATTGCACCCTCAACACCCAGCCAGTTAACAATATTTTAACTCATTGTACCAGTTTGCCCGATTCGGCCTGCTGAGGTTGCGAAGCGCATCACTAATTTTCGTGCCGTTTTCAACGGTAATAAAAAGCCCGGTCGCGGCAGGCGCGGCCGGGCCTGAATAGCACATTAAACGCCTATTCTGTCAGAATAGTTTCTACCTGAGCGGGTCCGCTGTTCATTCCCCAGTAGGGATTTGGCCCCCAGTAGCCAGGGTGATGGCGTGACGGGCCATACCATATCCAGGGATCAATCGGCTGCGGCGGCGTGTTGATCTGCTGCGTCAGATGCCAGCGCTGATAGCCACGTACATCGACGACCACAAAGTTGTAGTTGGCTGCGCCGATAGTCCCCTTCTCGGTTCCCTTGATGTTGCCCAGTACGGTAACGTACTGATTGTTAACATCGGTGGGATCGACGAAGTTATTGATATCGGCATAAATACGCCCGACGGACGCCGCGCCTAAACGCGGGCGGGCGCTGTCGTCCAGCGGCTGGGTGGCGATCTCCAGCCGGGTTTTGCCGTTAAGGTTGGTTACCTTAACCACTTTGCCGCCGAAGCGTGATTCCTGCCCGACATAGAGCGACGGGTCGTTCATCACCCGGACCAGATCCTGCTGGGGAAGCGCGGAGCTTCCTTTAATCGTATCCGGCACCGTTACGCATCCGCTGAGCAGCAGCGCGCACGCTAACAAAACACCGGACATTCCTTTATGACATACTGACATAGGCATTCTCCTAAAAGATGTTTGTTAGACTGGAGCGACCGCAATAAGTTGCGCCGCAATCAGCGGCCCGGCAATTTTTTCCACGCCACTTCGTTGCGCAGATAGGTCGGTTCAGCGTGCTCAGGCTGAACGGTCTCGCCCCGCTGCCACGCCTGCTGCGCCAGCGGCAGCATATCTTCTGCGGCAGGCAGCTCGACGCCGCTCTCCCTGAGCGTTAAGGCATGACCCTGCTGCAGCTGCGGCCAGGCCTGCCAGCCAGTGCCGGCGGTAAACCATTCACCCTCCAGCGCCTGCATGCGCGCCAGCGCCGCTTCCGGCGACAGCACGCTTTCGCTGGCTTCGCCTTGCCACACGCCCTGCGCGTCGCGCTGATACTCGGCCCAGTAGACCTCGCCCATACGTGCGTCGATCGCCGCCAGCACGCGCGTTGCGCCCTGCTTACGATAAGCGCCCTGCGCCAGCGTCGCCAGCGTCGAAATGCCGATCATCGGCAGCATCGCGCCCAGCGCCAGGCCCTGCGCGATACCGATGCCGATACGCACGCCGGTAAAGCTGCCGGGACCGCGGCCAAACGCCAGCGCGTCGAGTGCCGTCAGCTCCAGCTGCTGCGCATGCAGCAGCTCTTCGACCAGCGGCAGAATACGCTGCGTATGGTCGCGCGGCGCAATTTCAAAACGGGCATCGATCTGCTGCTGATTAAGCAGCGCGGCTGAACAGGCTTCTGTCGCAGTGTCCAGCGCCAGGATTCGGGAAGACATAACAACCTCGGGTCATTCAAAACGGCGCGCATGTTAGCACAGCCAAAGGAAAATTACTGTTTCGCCTGCTGCGTGAAAGCGATGGCGCGCGCCAGATCGCGGGTGCGCGGCGTCGGCGGCAGGCTGTTGAGAAACAGCGCCCCATAGGGACGCGACACCAGCCGCTGATCGCAAATCACCAGCACGCCGCGATCGTCCGTGTCGCGGATCAATCGCCCTACGCCCTGTTTCAGGGTTATCACCGCATCCGGCAGCTGAACGTCGCTGAAAGGATCGCCGCCGCGCAGGCGACAGTCCTCCATCCGCGCTTTCAGCAGCGGATCTTCCGGTGAGGTAAAGGGCAGCTTGTCGATAATCACCAGCGACAGCGCGTCGCCGCGCACATCGACCCCTTCCCAGAAGCTGCTGGTCGCCACCAGCAGGGCATTGCCCGCCTCGATAAACTGTCTGAGCAGCTGGCCTTTGCTGGTTTCGCCCTGCACCAGCACCGGCAGCGTCATGCTGGCGCGAAACTCTGCCGCCAGTTCGCGCATCATCAGGTGCGACGTACAGAGAAAGAAACAGCGCCCTTTATTGGCGTCGATCAGCGGTTTCATCATGCGCGCCAGCTGGCGCGCGCCGCCGGGCCGGTTCGGCTCAGGGAGATTACGCGGCACGCAGAGCAGCGCCTGACGCGTATAGTCGAATGGGCTGTTGAGGATCAGGGTCTTCGCCGTACTGACGCCTAAGCGGTCAGCGAAATGATGCATCTCTTCATTCACCGCCAGCGTCGCGGAGGTGAAAATCCATGCCGCCTTACGCGCATCCATCACCTCACGGAACCGTTCCGAGACGGAGAGCGGCGTTAAGGCCAGCGTAAAATGACGCGAGCTGCACTCATACCAGTAGCTGTAGCCAGGCTCGTTGACGGCGCGTAGCCGCTTGAGCCGTCCCCGATAGAGCGCGGCGCGCTCAAACGCCGCGTCCAGCAGCGCCGAGCGTCCCAGCGACATTTTTATCACGTCGTAGCATAGCTCAAGCGCGTCATCGAGCAGCGTAAACATGCGCTGCACATTATTGTCGGCAAAGAGTTCGCGCAGATTGCCGCGATAGCCCGGCTCGCCCAGCGTCAGACGGAAATCCTGCGCGCACTGCGCGAGGCGATCCGCCGCTTTCTGTAGCTGCTGCACGTCGCGTACTTCAGTGCGGTAGGCGATGATAATGTCCTTCGCCAGATCGAGCAGCTGGCGGCTGGAGATCTGCTGGCCAAAATACTGGCTGGCGATATCGGGGAGCTGGTGCGCTTCATCGAAGATCATCACGTCAGCTTCAGGGATCAGCTCCGCGAAACCGCTCTCTTTCACCACCAAATCGGCGAGAAACAGATGGTGATTGACCACCACGACGTCGGCATCCATCGCCCGTTTGCGCGCCTTGACCACAAAGCAATCTTTATAGAGCGGGCAGTCGCTGCCGAGGCAGTTATCATTAGTGCTGGTGACCAGCGGCCAGATGGGGCTGTCTTCGGTTACACCGCCGCAGCTGCTGATATCGCCATCAACGGTTTGCGACGACCAGCCGCGCAGGGTCACCAGATCGCCCAGCGCCTGTGCGTTGAGATCGCCGCCCGCCATCGACTGCTGCTCAAGCCGTTCAAGACAGAGATAGTTAGAGCGGCCTTTCAGCAGCGCGGTTTTACCGGTGAAGTTAAGCGCCTTCGCGATGGTCGGCAGATCGCGGCCGTAAAGCTGATCCTGCAGCGCTTTTGAACCGGTTGATACAATGACTTTCTTTCCGGCGCGCAGTGCAGGAGCGAGATAAGCGTAGGTCTTACCCGTTCCCGTTCCCGCTTCCACCACCAGTTCGCCGCCGGCCTTAACCGCCTCTTCTACTGCCTGCGCCATTTCACGCTGCGCCTCGCGCGGCTTAAAGCCGGCAATTGCCTGCGCCAGCGCGCCTTCTACTGCAAAATCGTCCGCCACACTTCCTCACCCGTTTCGGCAAAAACACTGTAATTATGTCAGTATTCCGCTGGCCGCTCCACAACTGATGACAGCGCACCCCGGGTTATGCCAGGCTATCAACTGGAAAAATAAGGAGAAACAATGACCATTACCCGTATCGACCCCGAACATCGTATGTCCGAAGCCGTTATTCATAACGATACTGTTTATTACACCAGCGTGCCGGAAAACCTCGACGCCGACGCCGAGGCGCAGACTGCCAACGCGCTGGCGGTAATTGACGCCCTGCTGACGCGCGTCGGTTCGGACAAGAGCAAGATCCTCGACGCCACGATTTTTCTGGTAGAAAAGGAAGATTTCGCGGCGATGAATCGCGCGTGGGACGCCTGGGTATCGCCCGGCAATGCGCCGGTGCGCTGCACCGTTCAGGCCGGACTGATGAACCCGAAATATAAAGTAGAGATTAAAATCATCGCGGCGCTGTAAGTATACGGGCCGCGCCGGGCGTTACGCCTCGTCTTCGTCATCTTCGAAGCGCGCCCGGATCCGTTCGCCCTGATGCGTCTGACGGATCTCCTGCGCGACCAGAGTAATCGCCTCTCCGCTGGACATGCCGCCAGCCATCAGCTCCTGAATCCGCTCTACCGCCTGCTGCTGCTGTTCGTGGCTAAGTGCCGGTAAACCTGTAAACATTATTCACTCCTGGTTGCGAGGCGGGCACCGTTCCATGCGGAACAAACAGGTGCCAGCCAGGGAAAAATATGTCAGGCTAACGCCCTCATTGATCTCTGATTTTTGCTGGATAATGGTCTCAACGCTCAGTCTACACTATACGCAGGATGCGCTCAGCGCCTATTTCGCTCGGCTTTCTCACCTTCCCTGGGCGATGCTGCTCACCTCCGGCAACGCCGATCATGCCGATAATCGCTTCGATATGCTCACTGCCAATCCGCGCGCCACGCTGGTGACCCAGGGCGACGTCACAACGCTTGAAACGGACGGCGCGCAACATCGCTCCTCTGAGGATCCGCTGCGGCTGGTGCAGCAGCAGTGCGACGCGCTGGGTATTCATCCCGCCCGCCGTGACGACTTACCGTTTCAGGGCGGCGCGCTCGGCCTGTTCGGCTACGATCTCGGGCGACGCTTTGAAAATCTGCCGCAGCATGCCGCAGACGATCTGACCACGCCTGATATGGCGATCGGCATCTATGACTGGGCGCTGATCGCTGACCACTATCTGCAACGCCTGACGCTGGTGTCGCTGGGCGATGCGCAGGCGCGGCTGCGCTGGCTGCAGCAGTGGCCCGCGCGTGACGCGGCGCCCTTCTCGCTCACCAGCCCCTGGCGATCCAACCTCAGCTACAGCGACTACGCCGCCCGTTTCCAGGCGGTGCAGGACTATATTCAGGCGGGCGACTGTTATCAGGTGAATCTGGCGCAGCGCTTTCAGGCGGGCTATCAGGGCGATGAGTGGCAGGCGTTCTGCCGACTCAACGCGGCCAATCGCGCCCCCTTCAGCGCCTTTTTACGTCTGCCCGACAGCGCTATTCTCAGCCTGTCGCCGGAGCGATTTTTATCGCTAAAAGGCGATGAGATTGAAACCCGGCCGATTAAGGGCACGCGACCGCGCCAGGCCGATGCGGAAGCCGACCGGCTTGAAGCGCTGGCGCTGGCGCGATCGGAAAAAGATCGCGCCGAAAATCTGATGATTGTCGATCTGCTGCGCAACGATATTGGCCGCGTCGCCGCGCCAGGCTCCGTCAGCGTGCCGGAGCTGTTTGTGGTAGAGCCTTTTCCGGCGGTGCACCATCTGGTCAGCACCATTCGGGCGCGTCTGCCGCCAGCGCTGCACGCCTGCGATTTGCTGCGTGCCTGTTTCCCCGGCGGCTCCATTACCGGCGCGCCGAAAATCCGCGCGATGGAGATTATCGACGAGCTGGAACCGCATCGCCGCAATGCCTGGTGCGGCAGCATCGGCTACCTTAGTCTCTGCGGCCGCATGGATACCAGCATTACCATCCGCACGCTGATCGCGGAGCGGCAGCAGCTTTACTGCGCGGCGGGCGGCGGCGTGGTCGCCGACAGCGAGCTGGACGCGGAGTATCAGGAAACCTTACACAAAGTCAGCCGCATTTTGCCTGCGCTTTCTGGAGACGAACCATGCAGCCGCTAACGCTCGACGCCTTTGTTACCCGTTTTATCCTGCAGCAGCCGGAAAAACCGCAGCAGCGTCCCGCCGGTCGCCAGGCCGCAGTGCTGGTGCCGATCGTCGCGCGCGAAGCGCCAGGACTGCTGCTGACGCGCCGTTCGCGCGAGCTGCGTAAGCATGCCGGTCAGGTCGCCTTTCCAGGGGGGATGCAGGATGACGACGACGCCTCGCTGGTGGCCACCGCGCTGCGCGAAGCGCAGGAAGAAGTTGGCATCGATCCCAATAAGGTGAAGGTGCTCGGCCAGCTTGCGCCCGTCACCAGCAGCACCGGTTTTCGCGTCACGCCGGTAGTTGGCATTATCTCCTCTGAGATTGCGCTTCATATCAATCCCGACGAGGTAGAAAGCGCGTTTGAAATGCCGCTGGAAGAGGCGCTGCGGCTTAACCGCTACGCCTCGCTGGAGGTGCATCGCGCTGGTCTGCGTCATCCGGTCTGGCTCTCTGTGTATCAGGAGTATCTGGTCTGGGGCATGACGGCTGGCATTATCCGTTCCCTGAGCCAGCAAATCGCGTTCTGACGCCCGCTTCGTCTCATCTTCCCCGTGAAACTGCCCGTTGTGAGCTTGCTCTCAGCATAACTATTTCTCGCCTGAAAGATTAGTTTATTTCATGCGAAAAGGCGCTCATTTACCCGGGCCCACGATTACTATTAGCGCCATAAACTGCCCCGGCAGAGATAAAAATTTTTTTGTGAGGAGTGTCGCCTGTGATTAGTGTTTTTGACATGTTCAAAGTGGGCATCGGCCCGTCGAGTTCCCATACCGTGGGGCCGATGAAAGCAGGTAAAGAGTTTGTCGATCTGCTGATTGAACAGGGAAAACTTCAGGAGGTGACGCGCATTGCCGTGGATGTTTACGGCTCGCTCTCGCTGACCGGCAAAGGCCACCATACCGATATCGCCATTATTATGGGACTGGCGGGCGCTTCCCCGGCCACGGTAGATATCGACAGCATTCCGGCCTTTATTAAAGATGTTGAGCAGCGCGAACGCCTGTTGCTGGCTAACGGCGCGCATGAGGTAGACTTCCCGCGCGAAGGCGGCATGGTGTTTCGCAGCGAAAACCTTTCGCTGCATGAAAACGGCATGCGCCTGCTCGCTTTTGCGGGCGATCTGCTGATTTTAAGTAAAACTTACTATTCGGTCGGCGGCGGCTTTATCGTCGATGAAGAGCACTTTGGCCAGTCGACGCTGGATGAAGTCAGCGTGCCCTGGCCTTTCCATTCGGCTAAAGAGCTGCTGGCGCACTGCCGGGAAACCGGTCTTTCCCTCTCCGGGCTGGTGATGAAGAATGAGCTGGCGCTGCACTCGCGTGACGAGATCCGAGACTACTTTACCGACGTGTGGCAGACCATGCAGGCCTGTATCGATCGCGGGCTGAACACCGAAGGCGTGCTGCCGGGCCCTCTGCGCGTACCGCGTCGCGCCGCGTCGCTGCGCCGGCTGCTGACCTCGTCGTCGAAACACTCCAACGACCCGATGAACGTGATCGACTGGGTTAATATGTTCGCGCTGGCGGTCAATGAAGAGAACGCCGCTGGCGGCCGCGTCGTGACCGCGCCAACCAATGGCGCGTGTGGTATCGTGCCTGCGGTGCTCGCCTATTACGATCACTTTATCGAAACTGTTACTCCCGATATTTTTACCCGCTATTTCCTCGCGTCGGGCGCCATCGGCATCCTTTATAAGATGAATGCCTCTATCTCCGGCGCGGAAGTGGGCTGCCAGGGCGAAGTGGGCGTGGCCTGTTCAATGGCCGCCGCCGGACTGGCCGAACTGCTGGGCGGCAGCCCGGAACAGGTCTGCGTCGCGGCGGAGATCGGCATGGAGCACAATCTCGGCCTGACCTGCGATCCGGTTGCCGGTCAGGTTCAGGTGCCCTGTATCGAACGTAACGCTATCGCCTCGGTGAAAGCGATCAATGCCGCCCGTATGGCGCTGCGCCGCACCAGCGAACCGCGCGTTTCGCTCGATAAGGTAATCGAGACGATGTATGAGACCGGCAAAGATATGAACGCCAAATACCGTGAAACATCGCGCGGCGGACTGGCGATAAAAGTCCAGTGTGACTAATGTTCCCGTACCGCCTGTTTTTTAAGCGACCGTGAGGAAATACGTCCTGAACCCTACCTCATCGCACTGAATAACGTTAGAGTAATAATTCGCGCGGCCTTTTCAGGCCGCGCGGTTTTTTCACTACCGCTTTTTTATAAAGCATGGCTAAACCTTACCCGGGCCTTGCCGATAACATCCCCGTTATCCTGCTTCAATTTAGTGTGTGGAAGGTGGTTACTGATGCTTTTGGCCCAGCAATATGTTGGACAGTTTCGCCGTAAGCGACTCTTTATCGCGTTGGTGATCGCCGCTGTGGTTTTAATTCTGACGCTGGCTTTTCGCTTTTTTGAAGAAAAGTCACGTATTGAGCAGCAGTCGCTCAATTTTGCCGATAACGCCATTCAGCGCTTTGACCGCATGTTTTCGCCGCTCGACGTCTCGGCGAACAATACGCTTGGGCTGGTGGGTGTGCCCTGCCAGGATGTGCGTTTCCCACTTATTGAGAAAATTTCCGCGCTGCAAACCGTACGCGCCATGCTGCTGGTTGAGAATGACACCATCTACTGTTCCAGCATCTACGGGCCGCGCGCTATTCCTTTCAGCCAGACCTATCCGGAACTGGCGTTTAATAATCAGCGGATGATGCTGACGGTCGATAACTATCTGCTGAAGGGCTCGCCGATCCTGCTGCTGTGGACGCCAAAAACGCTCGATAACCGCTCCGGCATTTTGCAGGTGATCAATATCGAGCTGATGAGCACTTATCTGCTGGAGCCGCAGCTTCCCTGGGTAGAGCGGGCTATTTTTAGCGTCGGCGGAGAGAGCCTGGAGTATGGTAATCCGCTGATTGAGCCCGCCATGCCGTCGGAAGATGAAGTCAGCTACGATCAGGGCTCGCTGCGCTATCCCTTTTCTATTACGTTGTATGGCCCTTCTCCGGCGCGTCTGGCGCTGTCGACGCTGCCGTCGCAGCTGCCGCTGGCGCTGCTGCTGAGCCTGCTGATCGGCTATATCGTCTGGCTGGCAACGGCGAATCGCATGAGCCTGAGCTGGCAGATCAGCTACGGCATTACCGCCAATGAATTTATGGTTTACTGCCAGCCGCTGATTAATGCGCAAAGCGGCGACTGCGACGGCATTGAGCTGCTGCTGCGCTGGCATAACGCGCGCCAGGGCTGGATCCCGCCGGACGTGTTTATTCCGCTGGCCGAGCAGCAGAACCTTATCGCGCCGCTGACGCGCTTTGTGATAGAGAAAGCGGTGGCGCAGCTACCAAATCTGCCGCGCTGCCCGTCGTTCCATATCGCTATTAACGTAGCCGCCAGCCACTTTCGTGATCATGCTATCGTCGACGATCTGCAACAGCTGTGGTGGCCAGCGAATCCGCTGCCGAAGCTGGTAGTAGAGCTGACGGAGCGCGACGCCCTGCCGGTGGTGGATCAGAAGGTGATTTCGCAGCTGCACAGCATCGGCGTGCGTCTGGCCATTGATGATTTCGGCACCGGCCACAGCTCGCTCTCCTATCTGAAAGATTTGCAGCCCGACGTGCTGAAGATCGACAAGATTTTTACCGCCGCGATCGGCACTGACGCCATTAACGCTACGGTGACCGATATGGTGATTTCGCTGGCGCAGCGTTTAAACATCAGCCTGGTGGCCGAAGGAGTCGAAACGGCCGAACAGGCGGCCTATTTGCGCGAGCGCGGCGTGGATCTGTTGCAGGGGTATTATTACGCGCGTCCGATGCCGATAGAGGATTTTCCCACCTGGCTGACGCAGCATCAGGCGCAGCTGCTGACTGGCGTCTCTTAATCTCTTTCAGACGGTAAACAACGTCACCCAGCGGGTGGCGCCCTCACCTCTAAGCAGTAAAAACGGCGCCTTAGCGCCGTTTTTATTTACTGCTCTTCTTCCTCATCCTCGTGCGGCCTGTCTTTCGTCACGCGCACCAGGTCGACGCGATAATCGGTCGCCTCAAGAATGGTGAAGTGTAGCGGCGGCAGATCGATCACCTCGCCCGGCAGCGGCAGTTGCCCTTTCTGAGCAATCAGCAGTCCCGCCAGCGACGCGTGATCTTCATCCGGATCGACCAGGTCGTTTACGTCGAACAGCTGCTGTAGCGAATGCAGGTCAGTGCCGCCCTTTACGATCCAGCCGTCGCCGTCGGCGATAATTTCCGGCGTTTCATCCTCGTCCGGGAACTCGCCAGCGATAGCCTCCAGCACGTCCAGCGGCGTAATCAGCCCCTGCACCACGCCGAACTCGTTGGTGACGATAACGAAGCTTCCCCTGGCGCGACGCAGCACGCCAAGCAGATTAATCGGGTCGAGCGTTTCAGGCACCACAAGCGCGGGGGACGCGGCGGCAAAGGTCGCTACATCCATACCGTGTTCAATCGCCACCAGCAACTCTTTAGCGCGCACCACGCCAACGATCTCGTCCAGCTCGCCGCGACACACCGGGAACAAACTGTGCGGCGTATCCAGCAGCTGAATGCGGATCTCATCCAGCGGGCGCTCAGCGTCAACCCAGGAGATTTCGCCACGCGGTGTCATAATGCTGCGGATAGAGCGCGACGCCAGCGTCAGCACGCCGTTAATCATATAGCGCTCCTCATCCTTAAAGGCCTCCTGCGGCATCGCCTGCGTGACAGGCGACTCCTCGCTGGTGGCGGGCTGCGCCGGACGCTGACGTCCGCCCATCAGTCGCAGAATCGCCTCGGCGGTGCGCTCACGCATCGGACGATGCGCCTGATGACGCATAAAGTTACGGCGCGCGATCTGGTTAAACAGCTCGATCAGGATAGAGAAGCCGATCGCCGCGTAGAGATACCCTTTCGGAATATGGAAGCCAAACCCTTCCGCCACCAGCGACAGGCCGATCATCAGCAGGAAGCTAAGACAGAGCACCACTACGGTGGGATGCGCGTTGACAAAATTGGTCAACGGCTTCGAGGCCAGCAGCATCACGCCCATCGCAATCACCACTGCCGTCATCATAATCGGCAAATTGTTCACCATGCCCACCGCCGTGATCACCGCATCCAGCGAAAATACCGCGTCCAGCACCACAATCTGTATCACCACCGCCCAGAAGCTGGCGTAGTTGCGATTCCCCTGATGCTCTAACTGACGGTTCTCCAGCCGCTCGTGCAGCTCCATCGTCGCCTTGAACAACAGGAATACCCCGCCCACCAGCAGGATCAAATCACGCCCGGCAAAGCTAAATTCGCCTACGCTAAATAACGGACGCGTCAGCGTAACCATCCATGAAATGAGCGACAGCAGGCCCAGACGCATCACCAGCGCCAGCGACAGGCCGATCAGGCGCGCTTTATCGCGCTGTTTCGGCGGCAGCTTGTCAGCAAGAATGGCGATAAACACCAGATTGTCGATGCCGAGCACGATTTCAAGTACGACAAGCGTGAGCAAACCGGCCCAGATTGAGGGGTCGAAGAGAAATTCCATCATTGACTCCTGAACGAAAGGCAGACTGATCGATATCGTGTCAGCGTCGTCTGGCGACGTGACAGAAAGGCAATCGGGTGAACTACGGAAACGCCGTCAGGCGTGAAAGCAGGCGCGAAGGTGCGCATTAAAGTGGTTAAGCGACGTCGGTGACGATCCATAAAGGTGGGCTGAAACCCGTTACTCCTGAGTAATAAACAGATCGCTAATGTAACAGGCTCGCAAATTACGTCAAAAAATTTTCTTTCATTTACAAATGATTCAGCGAGAAAGCGAAATTAAACAGGGCCTGGCGCGAGTTCGACCCTCTGATAGCTGACGGGCGTCACATAAATTATTTTTTCGCGCACTAAAATAAATCGCGACTCACCGATTCATGTAAGACACCTGGGGAATGATTCATTAATTCAGATGGTTTGAACGCGTTTATCCGAAGATAACCGTAGCGATAACTCATAACGATTCGTCGGCTCCAGACGAATTTCTTTAGCGAACGGAGGTAGCAAGTGACCATTGCGATAGTAATTGGTACACACGGCTGGGCAGCCGAACAACTGCTTAAAACCGCAGAAATGCTGTTGGGCGAGCAGGAGAACGTCGGATGGATCGACTTTGTGCCCGGCGAGAATGCAGAAACGCTTATCGAAAAATATCAGGCGCAACTGGCAAAGCTGGATACCACGAAAGGCGTGCTGTTCTTAGTCGACACCTGGGGAGGAAGTCCTTTCAACGCCGCCAGCCGCATTGTGCTGGATAAAGAAAATTACGATGTTATCGCCGGGGTCAATATTCCGATGCTGGTTGAAACCCTTATGGCGCGTGACGACAACCCCTCGTTTGTCGAACTGGTCGGCATTGCGGTAGAAACGGGCCGCGAAGGCGTTAAGGCGCAAAAAACGCAGCTTGCCGCGCCTGCCGCAGCGCCAGCAGCAAAAGCTCCGGCAACGCCGGCACCACCGCTGGCGCCGGGCGAACATATGAAAATCGGCCTGGCGCGTATCGATGACCGCCTGATCCATGGTCAGGTGGCAACGCGCTGGACCAAAGAGACCAACGTTGCGCGCATTATTGTGGTCAGCGACGAGGTGGCGAAAGATCATGTCCGCAAAACCCTGCTGACGCAGGTCGCGCCGCCCGGCGTGACCGCACATGTGGTGGACGTCGATAAAATGGTGCGCGTCTGGAACAACCCGAAATATGGCCGCGACCGCGTCATGCTGCTCTTTACCAACCCTACCGACGTGCTGCGCGTGGTTGAACAGGGTGTTGATATTAAATCGGTCAATATCGGTGGCATGGCGTTTCGTCAGGGAAAAACGCAGGTTAACAACGCCGTATCGGTCGATGAAAAAGATATCGCGGCGTTCCGCAAGCTTAATGAACGCAACATTGAACTGGAAGTCCGTAAAGTTTCCAGCGATCAAAAACTGAAAATGATGGACCTGATCGCGAAGGTCAATGCGTAAAACGCCGCTGGCTGCGCCTGCGGGCCAGTTAACGCTATCCTCCTGAGGAGAAGGGATATGATGGAAATAACCTCGCTACAAATCATCCTGATATTTATCGTCGCCTGTATTGCGGGTATGGGTTCGATTCTGGATGAGTTTCAGTTTCACCGTCCGCTGGTCGCCTGTACCCTGATCGGGGCCGTACTCGGCGATATGAAGACCGGCATTATTATCGGCGGTACGCTGGAGATGATCGCGCTGGGCTGGATGAACATCGGTGCCGCCGTGGCGCCCGATGCCGCTCTCGCCTCAATCATCTCTACCATTCTGGTTATTGCCGGTGGCCAGAGCGTCGGCGCAGGTATTGCGCTGGCGATCCCGCTGGCTGCGGCGGGTCAGGTGCTGACAATTATCGTGCGTACCATCACCGTGGCCTTCCAGCATGCGGCCGACAAGGCGGCGGAGAAAGGCAACCTGACGGCGATTTCGTGGATCCACGTCTCGGCGCTGGTGTTGCAGGCGATGCGTATCGCCATTCCGGCGCTGATTGTGGCAATCTCGGTCGGCACCAGTGCGGTTCACTCTCTGCTCAGCTCCATTCCTGAAGTCGTCACCAACGGTCTGAATATCGCGGGCGGCATGATTGTCGTGGTCGGTTACGCGATGGTCATCAATATGATGCGCGCAGGCTATCTGATGCCGTTCTTCTATCTCGGCTTTGTTACCGCGGCCTTTACCAGCTTTAACCTGGTGGCGCTGGGCGTCATCGGCGTCGTCATGGCAGTGCTCTATATCCAGCTGGCACCGAAATATAACCGCGTAGCGGGTGCGCCTGCAGCGGGTCCGGCAAACAACGATCTCGATAACGAACTTGACTAAGGAACAGGTGACAACATGGTAGATACAACTACAACGCAAAAAAAACTCACCCCGGGCGACATTCGCGGCGTGTTTTTGCGGTCGAACCTGTTTCAGGGTTCATGGAACTTCGAGCGTATGCAGGCACTGGGTTTCTGTTTCTCAATGGTGCCGGTCATTCGTCGTCTCTATCCCGAAAATAACGAGGCGCGTAAGCAGGCGATTAAACGCCATCTGGAGTTCTTCAATACGCATCCCTACGTGGCCGCGCCGGTGCTGGGCGTTACCATGGCGATGGAAGAGCAGCGCGCAAACGGCGCGGCCATCGATGATGCCGCTATCAACGGCATTAAGGTTGGCCTGATGGGGCCGCTGGCTGGCGTTGGCGACCCGATTTTCTGGGGAACCGTACGGCCGGTATTCGCCGCGCTTGGCGCAGGCATCGCCATGAGCGGCAGCTTGCTCGGCCCGCTGCTGTTCTTTGTGCTGTTTAACCTGGCGCGTATGCTGACACGCTATTACGGCGTGGCGTATGGCTATCGCAAAGGGATCGATATCGTTAGCGATATGGGCGGCGGCTTCCTGCAGAAGCTGACGGAGGGCGCGTCAATTCTTGGCCTGTTTGTGATGGGCGCGCTGGTGAACAAGTGGACGCACGTTAATATCCCGCTGGTCGTATCGCGTATTACCGACCAGACCGGGAAAACCACCGTGACCACGGTTCAGACCATCCTCGACCAGCTGATGCCGGGCATCGTACCGCTGCTGCTGACCTTCGCCTGTATGTGGCTGCTGCGTCGTAAGGTCAACGCGCTGTGGATTATCGTTGGCTTCTTCGCCATCGGCATTTTTGGCTACTGGATCGGCCTGCTTGGCCTGTAGTTCTTTCGCCGGGCGCGCTGCGCCCGGCCACTTCCCCGCTTTTTCGACGCATCGCCACAGGAGAATGTGATGACACTAACGGACGGGCTCATCGCGCTCTGCATCGCCGCGCTGCTGCTTTTTTCTCTCTATAACGACTTTATCCTGCCGCGCCGCAAAGGCCCGACGCGTTTAAGCGTGCCGCTGCGACGCAGACACAAGATTGACAGCCTGATATTTATCGGGCTGCTGGTGATTTTACTCTGGAATAACGTCTCCCATCAGGGGCCGCAGCTGACAACCACCCTGCTGATGGTACTCTGCTTTCTCGCCTGCTGGCTGTTCTGGCTGCGTCGGCCAACTCTGCTGATGAAGGGCGAGGGATTGTTCTATAGCGGCGTATGGATAGCCTATGCGCGCATTCAAAGCATCAATCTGTCGGAAGACGGCATTCTGGTGATGCAGCTGGAACAGCGCCGCCTGTTGATCGCTGTGCAGCAGCTCGACGATCTGGAACGCATCTACAACACGCTGGTAGAAGCGCGCTAATCGCGCCGCCACAGGGTCAGACGAAAATCAGCGTCGCACTCAAAGGTTTTCGTCGCCTGCAGCTCACCCCAGACCGAAGGCTTCGCGCGCCAGGCGAAAGGCGTCATCTGCAACAGCGTCGCCGCCGCGTCCCCGCTCAGATGCATCGCATAGCGCAGCGACTGCTGGGTCTCTTCGCTGAATCCGTTATAAAGTTTCTCTTCAGGCGCATGGAGCTGCACTTCGCGATAGATCAGCGCCTTAAACTGTTGCAGGTGGTGCGCGCCTGGCGTCACCGTCAGCAGCACGCCGCCGGGCTTGATTACGCGCGTCAGCTCCGCCTCGTTGCAGGGCGCGTAGATGCGCACTACGGCATCCAGCGAGGCATCGGCAAACGGCAGTCGCTGGCTTGAGGCAACGCAAAACTGCACGTCCGGATAACGTTTCGCCGCCAGACGAATCGCGTTTTTAGCAATATCCAGCCCGTAAACCTCTGCGCCGAGCGTACTGAGCGCCGAGGTGTAATAGCCTTCGCCACAGCCAATGTCGAGCAGCGCGGAAGCGTCCTGCAGCTTTTCGCGCAGCAACGCCACCACGCCGTCACGCAGCGGCTGATAGTGCCCCGCCTGCAGAAACTCCCGTCGCGCCTGCATCATCTCTGCGCTATCGCCAGGCTCGCACGAACCTTTATGCTGAACGGGCAGCAAATTTAGATAGCCCTCTTTCGCCTGATCGAACTGATGGCGGTTTTCACAGCGCCAGCTGCGATTTTCAGGCTGCAAAGAGAGATGGCAGAGGGGGCAGATCAGCAACATAGGGACTCCATTAACAAGAGCGCCGCAGTTTACTCCGTTCGCTGCCGTACCGAAAGCGCAAAGAAAAAGCCCCGGTCAGATGACCAGGGCTTTACAGGATTCGTTTTCAGTGGTGCATGGCACCGAGCTGGCACGAAATCAGATAGCGGTTACGTTGACTGCAGCCGGGCCTTTCTGGCCGTCCTGAATTTCGAACTCAACGCTTTGGCCTTCAGCCAGGGTTTTGAAACCGTTGCCCTGGATAGCGGAGAAGTGTACGAACACGTCTTTGCTACCGTCAGCAGGGGTAATAAAACCAAAACCTTTAGACTCGTTGAACCACTTAACCTGACCTTTAATCTTTGCCATTTTGCAAATTCCTTAGAGTGTTTATTTTGCCCGGAGGCAGACCTACAGAGAAACCAGAGACGTTACTGAATGAGGCACTAATTAAGGTTCGGCAAGGAAGCGGTATTCAACGTCAACGTTTTTACTCGTAACTTCTTTACTGAAGATGCCATACATAAACAGAACTGTACCTCGTTTGACCCACGAATTGTTATCACATATCCGCAAATTAATGGCAAGGCATTTTTAATCGGCGATGGACGCGCTGCACAAAATTTGCGAAGCAGTGACACACTTTGTTCATTTTGGTACATAACCTGACCATGCCGTAGCCGAAAAAGCAATAACCATCAACCTGCGACGATACGAATAACTCTAGCGGATAACCGCCTCGTCGTCCAACCTTGCTCACTGTAACGGATTAATTTAAAGATAAATTATTGCATTAATATGGCATTCTTTTTTCTTAAGCGAAACCGTAACCTAAAGTGCGGCGGCCTTGTTTCCTTTTTAACGACAGAGTATCCCCCTTTTCACTGGCACCGATAATAAATGCTTTTGCACCAAAATCAGGAAAATAAAAGATAACTCTGCCCCAATTAAAAGCAGAGGCACGCTTATTACTTATTACTATTTATTCTTTAATCCCGGATAAAATATCTCTTCAACCTAAAGCCTGCCGTAGATGAATCATCGTTATTTAGGATTTTTCCTGGTTAATATTCTCCAGGCTACGGCTCTCTCCTATTCTCCATGGCGCAAAGCATCCATTATCTTCCCCGCTGCGCTGGATGGCGCGCATTAATTCCGCAGGCGGTTCATCCAGCGATTCGTCAGCCAGTTCGAATACGCCCCAGTGAATGGGCAGGGTTAAAGGCTGACCGATTAGCCGCCATAATGTCACCGCCTGGTTAGGGTCCATATGGCTGCTCGCCATGAACCATTTCGGTGCATAAGCGCCGATGGGCAAGGCAGCCAGATTGAACGGACCAAGCCTGCGTGGAATCTCCGCCAGATTTTCAGAAAAACCGCTGTCGCCAGAGAACCAGAAATTCAGCGCTTTGCTGCGCACCACCCAGCCGCACCATAAAGAGCGGTTGCGATCGTGCAGCGTACGCATGCTCCAGTGACGCGCCGGAACGGCGGTCAGCGTCAGATCCGCTTCCTGCTGGCTTTGCCACCAGTCAAGCTGGCGAACGTGGCGCGCGCCGCGCCGCTTAAACCACTTTTCCAGCCCCAGCGGCACCAGAAAGGTGACGTCCGGGAAACGCCGGATAATGCGCTTCACGGTGGTGAGATCGAGATGGTCGTAGTGATTATGTGATATCAGCACGTAATCGAGTCGCGGCAGCTGATGGATATTCAGCGGCGACGGCGATTTACGCTTTGGCCCGGCAAAGGGCAACGGTGAGGCGCGCGCAGAGAGCACCGGGTCGATCAGCAGATAGCGCTGGCTAAGGCGCAGCAGCAGCGCCGCATGGCCTAACCACCAGATCCGGTCGTCAGCGCCAGCCAGGTCGGCCGGTTGCCACCACTGCGTTCTGAAGCCCTCATAGCCCGCCTGGGGCGGAAAAGGCAACCCCTGCGCTTTGCGCTCTTTGCGCCAGCGGTCAAGATCGCCCGGCTGGCGGAGATCGGGTTCCAGATTGCGGAAGCCTTCAGGGGTATGGTGCGCTTTACTGGCATCGTACCAGGGATTTCGCCAGGCCATGTTGCCTCCTTGCCAGAGTGGGGAACGTTAGCGTTCCGGGATCATGCGAATAAAATCGCGCTTCTCTTCCGGGTCCTGCTTTTCCTGCTCGCCGCTCTGGTTCTCAACCAGACGGCGCAGCAGCGCGTTCTGTTTTTTCTGTTCTTCCAGCAGGTGGCTCAGCAGCTGGATCTGTTCGCTGGCGCGCACGCTGGCCCGGTTAACGAAAAACCAGACGATAAACGCCACAATGATAATTATTGCCAGTACGCCATAGCTAAACAGCGGACCAGAAGTTGCGGCTAACTCGTTCATAACTGCCTCAAAAACGAAAAAATATTAATGGCCTCGATTCTACCTGCTGCGCGCGCGGCTGACCAGGCTATGCGCCTGAAAGCAGAATTCCCTGACGGCCTCGCTTTCGGCAATCTCCGATCGCTTCAGCAGACAAAGCGAGGCAAGCTGTTAATATTACGGGCCGCAGCAAACAGTGGACAGCTGCGTTATGTATCACATGGAGAACAAAATGAAACTTTTTATTCGGGCCATCTTGCTCATTGTCGTAATCTGGATCGCCATGCTGTTTACCGGCTACGGCGTGCTGACCGGCAGCACGAAGAATGCGGCGGGCCTGGGTCTGCAGTGCAGCTATCTAACCGCGCGCGGTCTGATTACCGCCCAGTATCTGCATACCGACAGCGGCGTCATCGGCGTAACAGATTGCCCCCTGCTCAGAAAGAGCGGCGACGTGATCGATAACTAAGAAACAGGCCGCTTTGTATCCGCGCGGTTGTCAGAGAGTAAAGCGGGCATTTGCCCGCTTTTTTATCAGAAGGGGTAGTCGTGATAGCCCATCTCAGCGGAGAGCGTACGCGCCGCGCGATGCAGCATAGCGACATAATCGCTTTTCGCCTCTTCCGAGAAACGAATCGTCGGGAAAGAGATGCTGAGTCCGGCGATGACCACGCCGAAGCGGTCAAAAACCGGCACAGCGATACAGCGTAACCCCTCTTCCTGCTCTTCGTTATCTTCGCCGAATCCCTGTACCTTCACCTGATCCAGCACCTCGAGAAGCGCTTCGCGCGTAACGATGGTGTTAGCGGTGCTGCGCTTAAACTCGACCTCTTTAAGAATATCATTCACCTCTGCGCGGTCGCGCCAGGCGAGCAGCACTTTACCGATGGCCGTGGTGTGCAACGGGTTGCGGCGACCGATGCGCGAATACATACGCAGGTTATAGAGCGAGTCGATTTTGTGGATATAGACAATGCTGTCCTCTTCCAGCGCCCCAAGATGAATTGTCTCTTTGGTCAGACGGGAAAGCTCGCGCATCTGCACGTCCGCGCTGCGGATCAGATCGACGTTCTGCAGCGCTTTCGCGCCCAGCTCAAACAGCTTCAGCGTCAGGGAGTATTTTTCGCTCTCCCCTTCCTGAGTGACGTAACCCAGCGCCTTCATGGTCTGCAGGAAGCGGTAAACGGTACTTTTCGACATCATGACGCGCTGCGCCAGCTCAGTAATACCGTGATCGCGCTCCTCGCCCAGCGCCTGAAGAATGCCGAACACCTTCATCACGGAGGAAACGGCATCGGGTTGTTTATCGTTTTCACTGGCGGCCATCACGCACCCTTTTTTGAAATTGTTTTAATAAAATCGGAACAGACGGTGAATATAGCGCGTCCCCGCATGCAGCACCATTGCCTGTCACTGAACGACATAATTTAGCCGCGACTTTTAGTCTAAAGGCGGTGCGTTTTGGCAGTGGATTCATTAGCATGTTCATATTCACCCACTTTACTTGTCTCGCTATGTCCCCTACACCTTTTCAGGACGGCCTTCCCGTTCCGCAACGCTATGGCGCGATTTTTACCATTGCCCTGGGCATTATGATGGCAGTGCTGGACGGCGCTATCGCCAACGTGGCGTTGCCGACTATCGCGCGCGAGCTTCATGCCAGTCCCGCGCAGTCCGTCTGGATCGTTAACGCCTATCAGATCGCTATCGTCGCCTCGCTGCTGTCGCTCTCTTTTCTGGGTGATATGCTGGGCTATCGTCGCGTCTATCAGGTCGGTCTCGGCCTGTTTATCCTTACCTCAGCCTTTTGCGCCCTCTCCTCTTCGCTCTCGATGCTGACCCTGGCGCGCGTGCTGCAGGGTTTTGGCGGGGCGGCGTTGATGAGCGTAAACACCGCGCTGATCCGTATTATCTATCCGCAGCGCCATCTGGGACGCGGCATGGCGATTAACTCCCTGGTGGTAGCAGTATCCAGCGCCGCCGGGCCGACGGTCGCCGCGGCGATCCTCTCCTTCGCCAGCTGGAAATGGCTTTTCCTGATCAACGTGCCGCTGGGCGTCATTGCGCTCTGGCTGGCGCTGCGCTTTTTGCCGGAGAACAGCCAGAAAGCGAAAGCGCAAAAATTCGACGTGCCGAGCGCGCTGATGAATGCGCTCTTTTTCGGGCTGCTGATCTACGGGCTGACCGGTTTCGCTCAGGGAGAAAGCCCTGCGCTGGCGCTGGCTGAGGTGGTAGTGCTGGCGGTAGTGGGCTGGTTCTTCGTGCGCCGTCAGCAGCGGCTGGCGGTGCCGCTACTGCCGGTCGATCTGCTGCGTATTCCGCTTTTTAGCCTGTCGATCTGCACCTCGATCTGCTCTTTCTGCGCGCAGATGCTGGCGATGGTTTCGCTGCCTTTTTTCCTGCAAAACGTGCTGGGGCGCAATGAAGTCGCTACCGGCCTGCTGCTGACGCCCTGGCCGCTGGCGACCATGGTGCTGGCACCGATTGCCGGACGTTTGATTGAGCATATTCATGCCGGGCTGCTCGGCGGTATTGGTCTGGCGCTTTTCGCGGCGGGACTCTTCCTGCTGGCGTTGCTGCCCGCCCAGCCGCAGGACTGGGATATTATCTGGCGGATGGCGCTGTGCGGGGCCGGTTTTGGCCTGTTCCAGTCGCCCAATAACCACACCATTATCTCTTCCGCTCCGCGCAACCGCAGCGGCGGCGCCAGCGGAATGCTGGGAACGGCGCGTCTGCTGGGTCAGAGCAGCGGCGCGGCGCTGGTGGCGCTGATGTTCACGATGTTCGATCAGAACGGTACGCACGCCTCGCTGATTCTGGCGGGACTCTTCTCCAGCGTCGCCGCGCTGTTCAGCCTCTCGCGCCTGTCGCAAAAGCGCGCCGCAGCGCAGTAGGTCACATCAATAAAAAAGGCGACTCCAGGGAGTCGCCTTTTTCTTTGGCTCTGCGATTACTTCAGGTACTGACCGCTGCGTAGCGCTTCGATACGCTTGTCCAGCGGCGGGTGCGACATAAACAGCTCGCTCAGGGATTTGTTTTTGCCGTTGATGCAAAACGCCATCATGCTGCTCGGCTCCTGCGGTTCGTAGCTGGTTTTCAGGCGCTGCAGCGCGGCGATCATCTTCTCGCGTCCCACCAGCTTCGCTGAACCGGCGTCGGCGTGGAACTCACGGTGACGCGAGAACCACATGGTGATGATGCTGGCCAGAATACCGAACACCAGCTCCAGCACCGTCGCCACGGCAAAGTAGACCAGCGGGTTGCCGTTGCCGCCCTCTTCGCCGTCACGGTTGCCGGACAAAAAGCCCGACGCCACCTGCGCGATAATACGCGAAATAAAGATCACGAAGGTGTTCACGATGCCCTGAATCAGCGTCATGGTCACCATGTCGCCATTAGCGATATGCGCGATCTCATGCGCCAGCACCGCCTCCGCTTCGTCACGGCTCATGTTCTGCAACAGACCGGTGGAAACGGCAACCAGCGACGCATCACGGCGCGCGCCGGTGGCGAACGCGTTGATATCGGGCGCATGGTACACAGCGACCTGCGGCATGGCGATGCCCGCCTGCTGCGCCTGACGGCCAACGGTCTGCATCAGCCAGCGTTCCGTTTCATTCCGGGGTTGTTCAATCACTTCACCGCCGACCGAACGCAACGCCATCCACTTCGACATCAGCAGTGAAACAAACGCACCGCCAAAGCCAAACAGGCCTGCCATAATCATCAGGCCCTGAACACTGCTTGACTGGATCCCTGTCAGGCTGAGGATCAGCCCAAAGACCAACATCACAGCTAAGTTGGTCACCAGGAAAAGAGCAATACGCATCATAAAAGTTAATTTTCCTCAGTTGTTCATGCGCTGACTGCGCGGATCCTTATCCTAGGGTCATCGCGCCGCATTTCAAGCGACCTTAACCTTTAAGTGCCTAAAAAGACATAACTTTACATTTAGTCACGCTTTCCTCTCGCAGGCTGGTTTCAGCCACCGCTCCCGATCCTCAGGGCAAAAAAAAGCACCGCGTCGCGGTGCTTTTCAATCCCTTGCGCTTACTGCGCGGCGGGAGTGGACGCAGCAGGCTGTGATTTATCCAGCTGCGCCAGATCGTTGGCGATTTTCACCGTCTCGTCGAGGTAAGGATCGGGCTCTTTATAATCCTTCGGCAGATCGTCCAGACTCTTCAGCGGCTTTTTGCCTTCCGCCTGATAGCGCGCGTTAATCCGCTCCAGACGCAGCGCATCTTCTTCGTGGTTCTCTTTCTCGCGCTGGGCGAGATTAAGCGACACGATATTGCGCTTGTCCTTCATTGCATCAAAGCGAGCGATATCTTTCATGATGTACTGGAACTCGCGATCCTGGGCGATACGCGCTTCGTGCTGCTTAGTCAGCTGTGCCACCAGCGGCTTGACGTCGCCGGTTTTGGTATAGGTAGCGGCATTGATGCTGTCCCAGGGCAGCGCGTTGTCTTCGAACTTCTCGCCCGTTTCCGCCGCTTCCACGCCGGTCGGCATCAGCAGATCCGGCGTAACGCCTTTACGCTGCGTGCTGCCGCCGTTGATGCGGTAAAACTTCTGGATGGTGTAGGAAACAGATCCCAACGCAGGCCATTCAGGACGCAGCATCTGATCGTAAATGCGGTTCAGCGAACGATACTGCTGCACAGTGCCTTTACCAAACGTCGGCTCGCCAACAATCAGCGCGCGGCCATAGTCCTGCATCGCCGCAGCGAAGATTTCGGATGCCGAGGCGCTGAAGCGGTCTACCAGCACCACCAGCGGGCCTTTGTAGTAGACGACGCCGTCGTTGTCGCTGTCCTCGCGGACGCGGCCATTATTGTCGCGCACCTGCACCACCGGACCGCTCGGAATAAACAGGCCGGAAAGCGATACCGCTTCGGTCAGGGCGCCGCCGCCGTTAGTCCGCAGATCGATTACAACGCTGTCGACGTTCTGCTTCTGCAGCTTTTGCAGCTGAACTTTCACATCATCGGTCAGACCGACGTAGAAGCCCGGAATATCCAGTACGCCGACTTTCTGTTTGCCGACGTTATGCACGCTCATTTTCACCGCGCGGTCTTCAAGGCGGATCTTCTCACGCGTCAGGGAGACAGTACGGGTTTTGGTGCCCTTGCCCGCAGGCAGGATCTCAAGGCGCACTTTGCTGCCCTTCGGCCCCTTGATTTTGGCTACCACGTCATCAAGACGCCAGCCGATCACATCTTCCATCGGCTTGCCCGGCTGACCGACACCAACAATGCGATCGCCGACGCTGATCGATTTGCTCTTCGCCGCCGGTCCGCCCGCGACCATAGAGTTGATCACCGTGTAGTCGTCATCCATTTGCAGCACTGCGCCGATACCTTCCAGCGACAGGCTCATTTCGGTGTTGAACTGTTCGGTATTGCGCGGTGACAGATAGCTGGTGTGTGGATCGATTTCATGCGCAAACGCGTTCATTGCCAGCTGGAAGACATCTTCGCTGTTGCTCTGCGCCAGGCGGCGAATAGCAAAGTTGTAGCGCTTGGTCAGCACATCGCGAATTTCTTTGTCATCTTTACCGGTCAGCTTCAGGCTGAGCTGGTCATATTTGACCTTGGCGTCCCATAACGCGTTCAGCTCGGCCTGATCTTTCGGCCAGGGCGCTTTGGCGCGGTCGATATCAATGGTGTCGTTGCCGCTAAAATTCATCGGACGATTCAGCACGTCAAGCGCGTACTGGTAGCGCTCGAAACGGCGTTTCTGCGCCAGATTGTAGAGATCGTAAAACACGTCCAGCTTGCCGCTGCGCAGCTCGTCGCCAATCGTGCTTTTTTTATCGGCAAACTGCGCCACATCTGATGCCAGCAACACGTTGTGGTTGTAGTCGAGCATATTCAGATAGCGATCGAAAATCTTCGCCGAAAAGGCCTGATCGAGATCGAACTGGCGGTAGTGAGAACGGGTAAAGCGGGAGGTCACACGTTCGCTGACGGTGGGGTCCTGCGGATCTTCATGAAGCTGCGGGATCTGATCGGCGCGGGTAATATTCTCTGCGCCAAATGAAGGGCCTGCCAGTAGCAGGCCCGCAATCATACCGATTTTTAACAGGGTGTTCATGCCGGGGTCAGCCTCCGTTTCAGAACTGCAAGTGTTCTGCGCGCACAATCATTGCCATGCCGGAAGCGAGCTGTACCCGAACGCCGTCTTTTGACACTTCAAGAACGGTAGCGTCCATCGCACTTTTGCCTGCTTTGACTTTAATATTCTGGCCTGGTTGCAAAGTTGAGGTATCGGTGATGGGTTTAGCCTGCGCCGCCGGGCGCGGAGCCGGTTTGCGATCCTGAGCGGCAGGACGCGGCGACTGAGGACGCGCTTTGCGCGGCGCATCGCCGTCGGCTGGCTTGCGTGCGGCGGGACGACGTGGACGACGCGGTTCAGCGCCCTCTTCGCCTGCGGCTTCGCGTTTCGCGGCCTTCTGCTGCTCGCGCTGCGCCTGAACGCGCGCTTTCGCCTCTTCCAGCTGCTGACGCGCATGCTGCACGTGCTGCTCGTCCAGCACGCCGCAGGCGTTGCCGTCGAGGTCGACGCGCGTCGCGCCAGCTTTGATGCCGTAAAGGTAACGCCAGCTGGAAGTATAGAGACGCAGCGCTGAACGCAGCTGGGTCTTGCTCAGACTCATTTCGCCCTGAACGCGCTCTACCAGATCCTGAAAGATGCCGATTTTGAGCGGACGCGCTTCACCTTCAGCGCTAAAGCAGTTTGGAAAACGTTCCGCCAGAAAGGCGATCACTTCTTTACTGCTATTCAACTTAGGTTGATTTTCCATGAAATTTCCTGATTACAACGGATTTGCCGACCAGAGCAGGCATGAACAGGCGACATTATAATGACAACATTGCCAAATGCCATGCGATCCAGTCGATTAGCTGCGCGTCAGCTGCAAAAATTTTTCGATCTCGCTGTGCGCGAGCACGTCGCAAAGCCCATCAGTCAGTGCAACCAGCCCTGTTTCATCCTCGCTGTCAAAGCGATTGAACACCGTACTGTCGATATCCAGAACGCCTACCAGCGTGCCGTTTACTTTCAGAGGAATCACGATCTCGGCATTGCTGGCGGCATCGCAGGCGATATGGCCGGGAAAAGCGTGCACATCGTCGACGCGCTGCACTTTATCCTGCGCTATTGCCGTACCGCACACGCCCTTGCCTACCGGAATGCGCACGCAGGCGATTTTGCCCTGGAAAGGCCCCAGCACCAGCGTATCGGCTTCAGTCAGCAGGTAGAAGCCCGCCCAGTTAACGCCGTCGAGGCGTTCATACAGCAGCGCGCTGAAATTGCCCAGCGCGGCGAGAAACGAGGTCTCGCCCGCGAGCAAAGCGCGCATATCGCGATTCAAATCGGCGTAAAAGGCAGTTTTGTTCATTGTTTAACCATTAACATTAACAACAGAGCGGCTTTTATTAACCGCCCGTTAAAATAAGCACTAAATATCCACCGCCACAAGGTGAATCATCGCGTTAGTTGCTATAACCTTAGATTTTTGTGGATCGAAACGTGGGCCCTTTGCGGGCGTGCCTGAAACGTGAAAACGTTTTTTTGCCCCACGACCGCATCCGGTCACAGCGACAAATATCCGGGCGAAACCTGCATCACCCTATGAAAATTCACGCTATCAGCCAGCCATTGCCCCACGCACGTTATCAGCGTTGTCCGCAATGCGATACCCTTTTTTCCTTACCGGATGTGAAATCGCACCAGTCTGCCTATTGTCCACGCTGCCATGCACAAATTATCAGCGGGCGTGACTGGTCGATGACGCGGCTGACCGTTATGGCCGCGATGATTCTGGTGCTGATGCCCTTCGCCTTTACCCTGCCGCTGGTGGATATTCGCCTGCTCGGCATGCGCATTAACGCCAGCCTGCTGGGCGGGGTGATCCAGATGGCGGAACAGGGCAATGCGCTTACCGCCTCGATGGTGGCGTTCTGCACCATCGGCGCGCCCGCTGCGCTCGTCGTTGGCATCGGCTATCTCAGTATCGGCCATCGGCTGGGGATGAATCTGCGGCCGGTATTGCTGATGCTGGAAAAGGTTAAAGAGTGGGTAATGCTCGACATCTATCTGGTGGGCATTGCGGTGGCGTCGATCAAGGTGCAGGATTACGCCTCGCTGGAGGTCGGCTATGGGCTGGCCGCCTATCTGACGTTAACGGCGCTGAGCCTGCTCACCTTGATCCACCTTAACGTTGAGCAGCTCTGGGAACATTTTTATCCGCAGAAGCAGTATGGGTTTGCCCGCGACAAGTTACAGGTGTGCCTGAACTGCCATAATACTGGCGAGCCGGACGCGCGCGGCCGCTGCCCGCGCTGTCATACGCCGCTTGATTTCCGGCGTCGCCACAGCCTGCAAAAATCCTGGGCGGCGCTTATCGCCTCTGTTGTATTGCTTATTCCCGCCAATCTGTTGCCGATTTCCGTGGTCTACCTGAATGGTTCGCGACGCGAGGATACGATTTTTTCCGGCATCCTTGGCCTGGCGTCCGGCAATATTCCGGTGGCGGCGGTGGTGTTTATCGCCAGTATCCTGGTGCCCTTTACCAAGGTGCTGGTCATGCTGACGCTGCTGTTAAGTATTCACTTCCGCTGCGAGCAGGGGCTAAAAACCCGTATTCGCCTGCTGCGGGTCGTTACCTGGGTTGGCCGCTGGTCAATGCTGGATCTCTTTGTGATTTCATTAACCATGTCGCTGGTCAATCGCGATCAGCTGCTGGCTTTTACCATGGGACCTGCTGCGTTTTACTTCGGCGCGGCGGTGATCCTGACCATTATGGCCGTTGAGTGGCTCGACAGCCGCCTGCTTTGGGATGCACATGCAACAGGAAACGCCGACTACACCGACTAACGCGACGCTGCGCAGCAAACGTAAGGTTTCTCCATTCTGGCTTTTGCCGATTGTAGCGATGCTGATCGCCGGCTGGCTGCTCTGGACTAACTATGAAGAGCGCGGCACGGTGATCACCATTAACTTCCAGTCGGCGGACGGCATCGTGCCGGGACGCACACCGATCCGCTATCAGGGCGTGGAGGTCGGCACCGTACAGGGCATCAATCTGAGCGATGACTACCGCACTATCCAGATTAAAGCGAGCATCAAAAGCGATATGAAAGAGGCGCTGCGCGAGAACACTCAGTTCTGGCTGGTGACGCCAAAAGCCTCGCTGGCGGGCGTATCGGGTCTCGATGCGCTGGTGGGCGGCAACTATATCGGCATGATGCCGGGCAGCGGCAAACCGCGCGATAACTTTATCGCGCAGGATACCCAGCCCAGATACCGCGTTAATACCGGCGAGCTGCTGATCCATCTGCACGCGCCGGATCTCGGCGCGCTTAACTCCGGCTCGCTGGTTTACTACCGCAAAATCCCGGTCGGCCGCGTTTATGACTACAGCATTAACAGCAAAACGGACGGCGTTTTCATTGATGTGCTGATTGAGCGCCGCTTTAAAAATCTGGTTAAAACCAACAGCCGCTTCTGGAATGTTTCCGGTCTGAACGCTGACGTCAGCCTGAGCGGCGCGAAGGTCGAGCTGGAGAGCCTGGCGGCGCTGGTCAACGGTGCCATCGCCTTTGACTCGCCTGACGATTCGCCGCAGGCGAAAATGGACCAGAACTACCGGCTCTATCCTGATCTGGCGCGCAGCCAGCGCGGCGTGATCGTGACGCTCGATCTGCCCGACGGTAATAACCTGAAAGCGGGCCGGACGCCGCTGGTCTATCAGGGCCTGGAGGTGGGCAGCCTGACGAAACTGAATCTGCTGAGCGGCGGCAAAGTCACGGGAGAGCTGACGCTCGATCCCTCCGTCGTCAATCTGATGCGCAGCGGCACGCGCATTGAGATGCGCAGCCCGAAAGTGAGCCTGACCGATACTAATCTCAGCAGCCTGCTGACCGGCAATACGCTTGAGCTGGTGCCGGGCGACGGCGAGCCGCAAAGCCACTTTACCGTGTTGCCCGCCAACGAGTCGCTGTTGCAGAAGCCCGACGTGCTGACGGTGAAACTCAGCGCGCCGGAAAGTTATGGCATCGATGCCGGTCAGCCGGTCATGCTACACGGTATGAAGATCGGCCAGGTCATTTCACGCGAGCTGAATGAGAAAGGCATTCTGTTTGTCGCGGCGATTGAGCCGGCCTATCGCAACCTGGTGCATGGCGACAGCAAATTTATTGTTAACAGTCGCCTTGACGTGAAGTTTGGCCTCGACGGCATGAAAGTGCTGGGTGCCAGCGCGCGCGAATGGGTTGACGGCGGCATCCGTCTGGAGCCGGGCAATCAGGGCGCGGTTAAACCCGCTTACCCGCTGTTTGCCGACGCCGAAAAAGCGGAGGAAGGCATTACCGGCGATCGCCCTTCCACTACCCTGACGCTGACCGCCAACAGCCTGCCGGACGTGCAGGCCGGCTCGGTGGTGCTATACCGCAAATATGAGGTCGGTGAAATCGTCGACGTCACGCCGCGCTCCAGCGCCTTCGATATCGCCGTCCATATCAAACCGGAATATCGCAAGCTGTTGACCAGCGAGAGCGTGTTCTGGGCGGAAGGCGGCGCGCGCGTGCAGCTTAACGGCAGCGGCCTGACGGTGCAGGCATCGCCGCTTAACCGCGCGCTGCGCGGCGCCATCAGCTTCGACAATATGAGCGGCGCGGCAAATGCCAAAGGCAGCAAGCGCACGCTCTATCCTTCCGAGACGGCGGCGCGCGCGGTCGGTAGCCAGATTACCCTGCATACTTACGACGCCAGCAAGCTGTCGCAAGGGATGCCGATTCGCTACCTGGGCATTAATATCGGCCAGGTGGAGTCGCTCTCCCTGAGTCAGGATAATAATCAGGTGGTAGCGAAAGCGGTGCTCTACCCAGAGTATGTGCAGGACTTCGCGCGTAACGGCAGTCACTTCTCGGTGGTGTCGCCGGAGATTTCACCAGCTGGCGTTAATCATCTGGAGACGCTGCTGCAGCCTTACGTCAACGTCGACCCAGGCAAAGGGGGGCCGGCGCGTGTTTTCGAACTGCAGGAGAGCACCATTACCGATTCACGCTACCTGAACGGACTGACAATCTATGTCGATGCCGCCGAAGCTGGCTCGCTCTCTATCGGTACACCGGTGCTGTTCCGCGGCGTCGAGGTCGGCACCGTAACCGGCACTTCGCTGGGCAATATGGCGGACAGGGTGCAGATTGCGCTGCGCATCAGCAAAAAGTATCAACATCTGGTGCGCAACAACTCCGTGTTCTGGCTGGCGTCGGGCTATAACCTCGACTTCGGCCTGATTGGCGGCGTGGTGAAAACCGGCACCTTCCAGCAGTTTATTCGCGGCGGCATTCAGTTCGCCACGCCGCCGACGGTACCGCTGGCGCCGCAGGCGGGCGCGGACAAACACTTCCTGCTGCAGGATGAAGCGCCGAAAAACTGGCGCAGCTGGGGAACGGCTATTCCCGATCCGCGACAGTAAGCTGGTCGGCAACGCCTGTTGGTGCGGTGCGAGCGAGGGTTCAAGCCCCGCTCGCAAAGACGGCACTGACTGCCAGCTCCTCCCGCGCAGACAGACACAATATGCTTCTGCGATGTTCAAAACCGCTCCCGGCATTTTCTCCTGCCGCGGAGCGCCTGGTTTTTTGTCCCCTGCTGTCTGACTACCGGGCCGCGGCCTGGAGCGACTTCACCCTTTTCGTGCTACACTGCCGCCCCTGTTTTTGACCTCAATGTTTCAACTGGAACCTGCCCGTGGCCGATCTTTTCCCCTCTGACTTTCTTGACCTGATGCGCGCCGCGCTGCCCGATGACGCCGAGCTGCAACGCTTTATCGCCATCAGCCAGCAACCGCTGCGCCGCACTATCCGCGTCAACACGCTCAAAATCAGCGTAGCGGATTTCCTCGCCCAGACGGCTGACTATGGCTGGCGGCTGACGCCGGTGCCCTGGTGCGCGGAGGGCTTCTGGATTGAGCGCGACGATGAGAGTCTGCCGCTGGGCAGCGTGGCGGAGCATCTAAGCGGGCTGTTTTATATTCAGGAAGCAAGCTCTATGCTGCCGGTCAGCGCGCTGTTCGACGCCGCGCCCGATGCGCAAAGGGTGATGGATATGGCGGCCGCGCCAGGCTCGAAAACCACGCAGATAGCGGCGCGCATGGGCAACCGCGGCGCCATTCTCGCCAACGAATTTTCGGCGAGCCGCGTTAAGGTGCTGCACGCTAATATCAGCCGCTGCGGCGTCAGCAATGTCGCCCTGACCCATTTTGACGCTCGCGTCTTTGGCCCCGCCTTGCCGGAGCAGTTCGACGCTGTGCTGCTGGACGCGCCCTGCTCGGGCGAAGGGGTGATCCGTAAAGACGCCGACGCGCTGAAAAACTGGTCGCTGAGCAGCACCGAGACGATTGCCGCCACCCAGCGCGATCTGCTCGAAAGCGCCTTCCATGCGCTTAAACCGGGCGGTATCCTGGTCTATTCCACCTGCACGCTCAATCAGATAGAAAACCAGCAGGTGATCGCCTGGCTGCTGGCGCGCTATCCGCAGGCGGTAGAGGTCGTTCCGCTCGACGCGCTCTTCGCCGACGCCGCGCAGGCTCTAACGCCGGAAGGCTTTTTGCACGTGTTTCCGCAGCTGTTCGACAGCGAAGGCTTTTTCGTCGCGCGACTGCGTAAAACTGCCTCGGTGCCGCCGCTGCCGCAGCCCGGCTACAAGCTGGGCAAGCTGCCCTTTACGCCAGTGAATAAAAAGATGGCGGCAGAGGTCGCTAACGCGGCGGCGGCGGTCGGCCTGCAATGGGGCGACGAACTAACGCTGTGGCAGCGCGATAAAGAGCTGTGGCTGTTTCCAGAGGCGATTACGCCGCTGCTTAGCAGCGTTCGCTTCTCCCGTATCGGCCTGAAGCTGGCAGAAACCTTTGCCAAAGGCTACCGCTGGCAGCATGAAGCGGTTATCGCGCTGGCGCAGTTGGATGTGCAAAGGACATTCGAGCTGACTGCCGACGAGGCGCTGGAGTGGTATCGCGGGCGGGATATCTTCCCCGATACGCCGCCACAGCGTGATGAAATGATTGTGACTTACCAGCAGCAGCCGCTCGGCCTGGCGAAACGCGTCGGCAGCCGAATTAAAAACAGCTACCCGCGCGAGCTGGTGCGCGACGGCCGCCTGTTCCGCTGAGCCTTACTGCAGCTGCACCAGCGTCAGGCGGTTGCCGAACACCGCGCCGGTATCGATATAGTGCAGGTTGCCCGACTCCAGCGGACGCTGTAGCGGCGTATGGCCAAAATAGAACTCATCCGCGCCGCCTATTTTCCCCGCCTCTCCCGCCTGTAGGCGGGTGATGCGCTCACGATTCCACACCACCTTATGCCAGTCTAACGGCTGCTCCCAGGCGTAACGCTCAGCCGGATAGTCCGCATGCGCGACGATCACGATGCGATCCGCCAGCTGGAGATGCAGGATCAGCGGCAGAGTATTTAGCCGTTTTAGCGCATGGCGCGCCGCAATCAGCTTCGCTCCCTTGAGCTGATAAAACCAGTCGCCGCCGTTCATCATCCAGTTCAGCCTGTCGTGACACTGTAACGCTTCAATGGCCATCTCTTCATGATTTCCACGCACGCAGCGGAACCACGGCTGCTCTAATAACTCTAAACAGCCGGGACTGTCTGGCCCGCGATCGATGATATCGCCGACGGAAATCAGCAGGTCGCTCTGCTTGTCAAAGCCCTTTTCCAGCAGCAATGCGTCAAGCTGACTGCGGCAGCCGTGAAGGTCGCCTACAACCCATATCTTTTGCCAGTTTTCACCGTTGAGATACTGGTAGTGCATTTGGATCCCGCTTGTTAACCAGAGGTTTATTAAGTGCGGGTTAAAGTATAGACGGTCACATCTTCAGGGAGGCGTGATGAATAGCCGGAAACAATTTCTTAGCGTGTTAGTGCTGATTTTCGTCGGTAGTCTGCTCCTGCTGGAATCACTGGCGCGTCTCGTGCATCTGCTCTTTGTCGGGTGATTAGCCTGCGACGCGATGCTCGCTCTCTTCTACTCAGATTTTCCGTATTTTTTGCGCATAAAAGCGCCAGAGCGTGCCGATTACTGTTCAGATATCAGGATGTTTCTGACAGACGAAACTGCGTTAGTGTGAGATCTCAGCCCGTCCACAATGTGGAGCAGATACACACAGCAAAGGAGGGATGGCTGATTACCTCCGTCAGGAGAATAAGAATGGTCGCTGAAACGCTTGATAACGTAAGTTTTAACCTTGATTCTCTCGAAAACGCCGCATTAGAAATCTGTAAAACGAAAGGGATGCTGGGCATGCTGTTAGCGTCGGTCTCTGCTGACATTCAGCAATCCTATTTCCAGCTGTTACGCGAGTCCGGTTTCGATGACGAACTGGTCTGGCTGCAACAGGTGCTTGATACCAAATAAGTGCTTCTGTTGACCCCGGCGCCCGCCGGGGTTTTTCATTTCTGCGCCGCTGCGGGTTAAATTCATCGCTTTGCTCAATCAAGAAAAAAATATTTTTTTGGACTCTGATTCAGGCTGGTACGGAGGGCGTTGCGGCAGGTTAAGGCGATACTTTATTTTCACGCGAGAAAAGAGCGGTAAGCAAAAAGAAGGGAGACTGGATAAGGTGACGTCCCTGTCAGGCCAAATATCGCACCGCACACAACTTTATTACGGTTCGCTACTGGATATATCGCGCTGAAATCAATCAGTGGCGCGCGCCCTTCCCTGGGCACGTTGCGATTAAGGTTTTAATGCAGGCGGTACGGTACCGGAGAGTTCCTGTTCGCTTTGCGCGCCGGACCCCGGGCGAGCATGCCCCAGCAGCGGCTCGTCGCCCAGCAGCTCAGGCTTCTCTTTCGCCGTGAACTGACCTTTACCGTCAAATGAAGGACCTTCGCTCCAGCGACCTTTCGGCAGCGGCTTGTCCAGCGACGTATTGAGCGCGTAATAGGCGTGCTCATGCGCCTCTTCAGACTGCGGGAAGCTGTTCGGGATAGGCAGAGAGGCGCTTAAACCGCCCTGATCTTCAATTACCGCCAGCCACTGCTGCTGGTGCATGGTGTCGCGTGCAATCAGGAAAGAGAGGAAATCTTTCATACCGGTATCTTCGGTCAGATTGTACAGGCGGGTCGCCAGCACGCGGCCTGTCGCTTCCGCGGCGACGTTAGAAAGCATATCGGCCGCCACGTTGCCTGAAGCATAGATATGACTCATATCGAAAGGCACGCCGTTGGCGTTGACCGGCAGCGCCGCCAGACCCGATGAAAGGATATGACGCGGGTTCATGCCGCCCAGGACCGCGTTGACAACCGGATCTTTCGCCGACGCTTCCTGATAGGAGAGCGGTGCGCCTTCCAGGTTCAGCGCGACGGCGTGCGCCAGCATTTCGATATGCGCCAGCTCTTCAGTCGCGGTAGAGATCAGCAGATCGCGAATACGCGCGTCGCCGCGGGCGCCCATGGCCTGGAAGAAGTACTGCATCGCCACACGGATTTCCCCTTCCACTCCGCCAATCGCCTGTTGCAGCAGCATAGCGAATTCCGGGTCTGGTTTATCGACGCGAACGGGATATTGAAGTTTTGAAGAATGGTGAAACATATTTATCTCCTGGCTTTTTTCAAGAATAAGCCAGACAAGCCTGGAAGAAGTTTCAGAAAAATGAAAGCGCGACCGTAACTTTTCGGACAAAATATAAGCGGCAGTTACCCCCATCATCTCAAAAATATTAACCACTTAGCGCCAAAAAAAACTTAAGGGCTATTTCTCGCCTGCTGTAGCCCGTGGCAAATAAGCATAATGTTTATAAGGTCAACCCAGATTTTATCAGCGCCATTTTTTAACGTAGCGCTGACAGAACCGCTTCTTTCTGCGACTTGCATAATCAGCAATCTTTTTTAGGCTTAATCAGTGGCTACAAGAAGATAAAGAGGAAATATGAAAGCTGAATATAAACAGTGTCTGGAAGCCTGTTATGCCTGCGCAGCTGCCTGTGATAATTGCGCGGCATCCTGTCTGCGTGAAGAAAATATTGAAATGATGCGGGGCTGTATTCGGCTTGATATGCAGTGCGCGGCGATTTGCCGCCTGGCCGCTCAGTTTATTGCACAGCAGAGTGATTCAGCCGTTGCGCTCTGTCTGCTCTGCGCGGAAATTTGCCAGCAGTGCGCAAACGAATGTGGTCAGCATCAGCACGATCACTGCCAGCACTGCGCGCAGGCCTGCCAGCGTTGCGCGACGGCCTGTGGGGAAATGGCCGCCTAGCGGGATGCGGCATCTGCGTCATTGAAGAAGGCGCATCAGCCAGCCCGTCAGGCGGGCTGGAAGCAGGCTAAAGCTTATCTTCTTCCTGAGGTTCAGAGCCTGTCAGGTGAGAGACGCCGCTGATATGAGCCAGCCCATCCTGGTCGATTTCGTTATCTGCTTTATCGACCGCTCTGGATATGGTCAGCAACTCCTGGAATTCATGCAGCAGAATGGCGGCATCTGACTTCAGCATTTCATCAGAGTCAGCCGATTCGATCACCGTATTGATCGCCTTGTTGGCGCTATCAATCATCTCAGTTACGCCGCCCTGCCTGCTGACGGCTAATACCAGCGCGCTTATCAACAGCGACTGCGCTTCGACGCGCGCGGTGAGCTGTTTAGTTTCCGCATCGATTTTTGATATTTTAGCGAGCATGCTCAGCACAACATTTTTCATAACGGCCTCCCTGTAAAACAGGGATCTTACCTTGCTGCCTGTCTCCAGCAAGATGAAAAGTCTTAAATAGTCGCTTTGCCTGTTACTGCTTCAGCATGAATTTTTAGAGAGCGCGCTTAAGATGCTGCCATAGCGCATAAAAAAACCCCGACATTAAATGCCGGGGTTGGTGGCTTAAACAGATTCTAAACTACTCTGTTTATTAAGACTTGCGTCCGCCGCTATGGCTATTCTGGCCACCTTTTTTACCTGCTTCTGAAGCTTTTTCACGGTCATTGGCGAAATTACCGCCGCTGTTCTGACCGCCTTTCTTACCTGCTTCTGAAGCTTTTTCAGGGTTCTCTGCGAAATTACCTGAACCACCACGATGCTCGGCCATAATATCCTCCTGGACATATTGTCATTCAGTAAATGGCAACCGGCATAAATCTGTTACGCCAGCCGTATTTCGTGTTGCATGATTAATACTAGACGACGCGCCCATATCTGCAAGTCTGCTGCAGGATATAAAACCCAGTTATTTGTTAGCGAAGCGATAATTTAAAAACCTCGTTTACAGCGAAGCGCAGGTTAATAATTTTATCTTCAGACACTTACCTGAAATAGAGCAATAAGCTTAACCAGCGCGCTGTTAATATATTTTTACCAACCTCAAAGAAATAACATAAAAATAAAGGCGGCTAAGCCGGGGAATTATATTCGTCTCCCGTTGCAGGGCGTCGCTGTCGCTGAAGAACGATGATTTTTGACGGAAGACCACGCGCTTGCGCACCAGGCGGCAAAGGTTAAAGGATAGCGGGATGATGTGATACCTGCATCTACCTGTAGAGATGTTCGCTGATTCGGGAAAAGAGAGGAGTGGCCGGGACAGAGGAGGCTATATGCAAGCGTGAGATAGCAGGATGCACTCTCTAAATTCATGACGCAAAAAAAGACCGAACACGATTCCTGTATTCGGTCCAGGGAAATGGCTCTTTAAGAGCCGTGCGCTAAAAGTTGGCATTAATGCAGGCGATTTCGCCTTGCCAGTTAAGATTAGACCACGCTTTTGGAAATGCCAGCGAACAGCCGGGCAGAGGAGATCCGCAGGATCAGAGTGTGATCCTGGCGGCAGAATCATCGAAAGAAGGCGCGAAAGAGCGTCGCGCCCTGGTCAGGATTATTTATCGCACAGCGCCTGTGTACGCTCGATAATCGGCTGCAGGCTCATCATCTGGCCTGGATGCGCTTTGTCTTCCGCCTGGATTACAGAGATGGGCTGCGCCTTCACCTGGCCTGCCTGCACGCGGGCTTCGGCTTTATCGTTGAGCGGATACTGCATCAGCGTGCTGGGGTTGATGGCAAACAGCGAACCATCTTTTTCGCAGGTCAGCATCACCTCTTCACGGCTAAAGGGCCAGGCCGCCTTACCTACCTCAAAACGGCTGACGGTAATAATCTCCGCCGCCAGCGCCTGGCCACCGAGAGACAATAACAGCACTGCGGGGATCACTTTCTTCAGCAAAATAGCCTACCTTTTTACTCAGTCAAAACGGGTCAGACTCAGGCTGGCGACAGCGTGGCGAAGACGCTGACCAGGCCAACCACTGCGCATGCCAGCAGCAGTTCAAGCTGCGTCATGCGAATAAATGTATGTTGCGCGCCCTTCCCCGCGCGGCGAAAACGCGGCACCAGCACGTAACGGTTGAGCAGCGCAATAGCGACCATAAGAGCCACCAGCGTCACCTTAACAACTAACAGTTCGCTGTAAAGCCCGGCGTGCCACTGACGAGGCCAGCCGACGATCAGCAGCGTATTCACCACGCCGGTGAGCAGCGTCGCAGCGACCGCCAGATGTCCGTAACGCGAAAAGCGCATCATGGTGCGAATAGCGTCGCTGCGCCGATCGATCTGCCGCGCCTCGCGCATCAGAATAAGCAGCGGCAACAGGCCGCCTGCCCAGAAGGCGGCGCCGATGAGATGCAGCGCATGATTACTCTGCTGCAGCGCGCCCAGAACGCCTTCGCGCATCGCCGCATGTCCGGTCAACGCCATACAGGCCAGCTGCAACAGCGAGCCGACCAGCCACGCCTGCTGCCGTCGTTCATTACGCAGCAGGCTCGCCAGCAGCGTTGCCGCGGCCAGCGCTATCTCCCACTGCCAGACCGCGCCAAAGCGCGTGCTCAGCACCGCGCGCCAGATCAGAGCATCGCTCAGATTGCGCCAGTCGCCGCTCATCAACGCCAGCTGGGTTGCCAGCATCAGCAGCCCACTGAACAGCGCCAGCCAGACACACCCGCGCATTATGGCATCGAGCCGCTGCGCCAGCGCGTGACGATAGCGTTCCGGCGCTAACAGCGCGGTGTAAAACGCGCTGCCCGCCAGCAGCATCACGGCGGCGAAATGCAGCGCACGCAGCAGGATCCACAGCAAAGTCACTAATTACTTCACGCTAAAGCGGTAGCTGCCCTGGGTTTTATGCCCGTCAACCGACAGTACATGCCAGTTAACCTGGTAAACGCCCGCGGCCAGCGGCGCCTTCAGCGGAACGATCAGGCGATTGTGCTGCTTCGCATCCAGCTGCGCCTTTTCGCTGGCGATCGTTTTTTTACCGGCATCCAGCAGCGTCACGCCGCTAAAAGCGGGTTCCACATCTTCGGTAAAGCTGAGGGTCAACTCCTGCGGCGCGGCGGCGACTACGGCGTTATCGGCCGGTTGGGACGATTTCAGGTGAGCATGCGCCAGCACCGACTGGCTGAACAACAACAGCGAGACGGCAGCGCCTGTTAAGAGGGTTCTTTTCTGCATGGGATCATCCTTTTAGCCATCGCATCAGCGGCAAACGTGGGCAAGGATACGCCGTGGCTTTTAAGGTGTCGAGGGCCAGCGATGCTATCCTTTGCCCTTGATTCAGAGCGGGATAAGCATTATTTTTGCCCCCTGTCTTCAGGAGATCACCATGAGTCAAAACCTCGCCCTGCTTTCTCAGGAAGAGAAAGATAAAGTCAATGTTGAACTGGCCGCAGCGGGCGTGGCGTTCAAAGAGCGCTACAATATGCCGGTAGTGGCTGAAATGGTTGAAAACGAGCAGCCTGCGGCGCTTCGTGACTGGTTTCGCCAGCGACTGATGCACTATCGCCAGGCGTCGCTGAACTTTTCGCGCCTGCCCTACGAACCCAAACTGAAGTAATTCATGCTACGCGTAATTGATACCGAAACCTGCGGTCTACAGGGCGGCGTGGTGGAAGTGGCGTCGGTCGACGTAATTGACGGCCAGATCGTCAACCCGATGAGCGATCTGATCCTGCCTGATCGCCCAATCAGCCGTCAGGCGATGGCCGTACACCGCATCACCGAAGCAATGGTGGTTGGCAAACCCACCATCGAAGAGGCGATTGGCCGCTATCACGGCAGCGCTTTTTATGTCGCGCATAACGCCAGCTTCGATCGCCGTATGCTGCCGGAGATGTACGGTGACTGGATCTGCACCATGATGCTGTCGCGCCAGCTGTGGCCTGGCATTAAGTACGGCAATCAGGCGCTGCGCCACAGCCTGAAGCTGGAGGTATCGCCGCCCGCCGATCTACATGCCCACCGCGCGCTTTACGACTGTTACGTTACCGCCGCTCTGTTGATCCGGATTATGGAGACCTCCGGCTGGGATGCGTCGCAGATGGCGCAGCGCTGTCAGCCCGCCAGCGTGGCGGGCGACGTGCTGCCCTTTGGCAAGTATCGTGGTCAAAGCGTGGCCGCTATTGCGCGCAAAGATCCGCGCTATCTGCGCTGGGTGCTGGAGAACGTGCGCGATTTGCGCCCGCCGCTGCGGCAGGCGCTGCGTCGATACCTGAGCGACGATCAGTAATCGCGCTGCGGCGGCAGGCTGCCCTGCGCCAGCGCGATCAGGAAAGTCAGCTCCAGCGCAATTCCCTCATAGGATTTATAACGTCCCGACTTGCCGCCGTGACCGGCATCCATATCCGTACAGAGCATCAGCAGATTATTGTCGGTCTTCAGCGCGCGCAGTTTCGCCACCCATTTTGCCGGCTCCCAGTACTGCACCTGAGAATCATGCAGCCCGGTGGTTACCAGCATATGCGGGTAGGCTTTCGCCTCGACATTGTCGTAGGGGCTGTACTGGCGAATATAGCCGTAGTAATCGGCGTCGTTAGGGTTGCCCCACTCATCATATTCGCCGGTGGTCAGCGGGATCGACTCATCCAGCATCGTCGTGACCACATCGACAAAGGGCACCTGCGCCACCACGCCGTGAAAGAGTTCCGGTGCCATATTGATCACGGCGCCCATCAGCAGGCCACCCGCGCTGCCGCCCATGGCATAGAGCTGTTCAGGCTGGCCAAAGCCCTTTTTCACCAGCGCCTGCGTGACGTCGATAAAATCAGTGAAGCTGTTCATCTTATTGAACAGGCGACCGCCGTCATACCAGCGCTGTCCCAGCTCGCCGCCGCCGCGCACGTTGACCAGCGCATAGACAAAGCCGCGATCGAGCAGGCTAAGACGGCTGACGCTGAAGTCCGCCTCCATATTGCTGCCGTAGGCACCGTAGCCATAGACCAGCATCGGGTTCTTGCCGGGCTGATAGTATTTACGGTGATAGACCAGCGACACCGGCACCTCGGTGCCGTCGCGCACCGTGATCCAGTGATGCTCGCTTTTGTAGTTGTCCGGATCGAAACTGCCGACCGCGCTCTGTTTGAGGATGCGCCGTTCGCCAGTGTCCATATCCAGCTCAAACAGCGTAGTCGGCGTGGTCATTGAGCCGTAGCCATAGCGCAGCTTGCTGGTTTCCGGCGAAGGATTAAACGCCAGCCAGGTGACATAGGTCGGGTCATCAAAGGCGATGCCGGTCACTTCCCCGGTTTCCCAGTGCATCTGACGCAGGCTGGTAAGGCCGCGCTGACGCTCCTCCACCACCAGCCAGTCGCGGAACAGCTGGAAATCTTCCATCACGACATGATCGCGCGGCTTGATCAGGGTTTCCCAGCGCGACTCATCCAGCCAGCGCGTACGGTATAGCCCGAAATTTTCGCCGTCGCGGTTCGAGCGGATATAAAACTGATGCTGATAGTGATCCAGACTGTATTCATGATCTTTACGGCGCGGCAAAAACACCTGCGGCGTGGCGTCCGGGAAACCGGCGTCGATCAGCTGGATCTCGCTGGTATTGGTGCTGAACAGCGCGATCAGAATGAAATGTTCAGACGTGGTTTTATGCACGCTGAGATGATAGGTATCATCCTTTTCTTCATAGACCAGCTGGTCGTCGCTTTGCGGCGTGCCAAGTTCATGTCGCCAGACCTGATAAGGCAGCAGGGTTTGCTCATGCTTGCGCACGTAGTAGAGCGTGCGCGAATCATTCGCCCAGGCGAAGCTGGACGAGGTGTTGTTTAATACTTCGGGATACCAGCTCCCTTTCTCAAGGCAGCGGAAACGGATGCCGTATTGCCGCCGCGAGAGAAAGTCTTCCGCCAGCGCCATCACCTTATTGTCAGGACTGATATTAAGCGAGCCCATAGTGTAGAACTCGCTGTGGGAGGCGCGCTGGTTGGCGTCCAGCAGCAGCGTCCACTCATCGGTCTCGGCGCTTTCGGCGGGTTGGCGATAATACGCGGCATACTCGTTGCCGCTCTCATAGCGACTCTGATAGCGATAGCCGTTGTGTACATAGGGAACCGAATGATCCTGCGGCGGCAGGCGATCGACAATCTCTTTTAAAATACGGTTCTGTAACGGCTGCTGGGTCGCCATAATCTGCTTGCCGTAGTTATTTTCGGCACGCAAATAGTCCAGCACCTCTTCATTTTCGCGCTTGTCGTCGCGCAGCCAGTAATAATCGTCCACGCGCGTATCGCCATGGAGCGTCATTTCATGAGGAATTTTTTTTGCGATGGGGGCCTGCATGCTCCGTCTCCCTGTTATTAATACTCTTTAAGGGTGGCATCAGGTGGCGGGGAAGCCAAATTTTTGTGCGTAACGCGTTGTTATTGCGGCCGCGCAAGGCGGCCGCAGGCGGCTTATTCCGCCGCAATCTGCGCTTTTTTCGTCTGCAAATCCTTTTCTATGCCGTCACGCACGTCCTGCGGAATCTTTAACGCGTCGCCCAGCGCGGTAAGATAGCTGCGCTCCATAAAGTGATCGATATCGATAGCGGCACAGCTGAGGAAATAGAGTTCCAGCGCTTCGTCCTCATTTTTAACGTCGGCCGCCAGCCAGGCGGGATCGAGCGGTCGGTTAATGGCCTGCTGGATCAGCGTTTCCGCCGCCTGACCGTAGCCCGATTCATGAATTGTGCGCTCTATGGCGGCGCGTTCACGATCGTCGATATGGCCGTCGCTTTTGGCAGCGAATACCAGCGCCGTTACCAGCCGTTCAGCGCGCTGATCCGCCGGAGTCTGTAGCTCGCCGAAACCGGCATCATGCTGATGCGTTTCGCGCACGCGCTGTTTATATTTGTTCCACAGCACCGCGCCTGCCGCCGCGCTCCCGCCGATAATCAGCGCTTTGCCGCCATACTCGGTTAACAGCTTGCGTGATTTTTTGCTGGCAATAAGCAAGCCTGCCAGGCCGCCCAGCGCGCCGGGCGCCAGCATCTCGTTTAATCCTCCGTTGCCGCCGCTGTGATCCTTCTTCGTCAGCAGCGACTGTAACTGTTGCAGCAGGTTGTTCATCTTTCTCTCCTTCGTAGCGACAAGGACTCTACTCTGCACCACCGGGCGTCAGTAAACGTCAAGGTGAGAAAAGAGAGGCAAAGCGCCAGAAGATGAGAACGCAAACGTTTTCGTTTATACTGCGCGCGCGTTTTGACTCACAGGTGAAATTATGACGACTCTTGGAACTGCGCTGCGTCCCGCTGCGACGCGTGTCATGCTGTTAGGCTCGGGTGAGCTGGGTAAAGAAGTTGCGCTGGAGTGCCAGCGACTGGGTGTGGAAGTGATCGCCGTAGACCGCTACGCCGATGCCCCCGCAATGCATGTGGCGCACCGCAGCCACGTAGTGAATATGCTGGACGGCGAGGCGCTGGCCGCGCTTATCGCGCAGGAAAAGCCCGACTATGTGGTGCCGGAAATCGAAGCGATCGCGACGGATAAGCTGATTGAGCTGGAGCAGCAGGGCCAGCGCGTGGTGCCTACCGCGCGCGCCGCGCGCCTGACCATGAACCGTGAAGGCATCCGCCGTCTGGCGGCGGAAGAGCTGGGGCTGCCTACCTCCAGCTATCGTTTCGCCGACAGCAAGGCCAGTTTCGAAGCGGCGGCGGCGGAGATCGGCTTTCCCTGTATCGTCAAGCCGGTGATGAGCTCCTCAGGCAAAGGCCAGAGCTTTATTCGTGAGGCCAGCCAGCTTGACCACGCCTGGGAGTATGCGCAGCAAGGCGGACGCGCAGGTGCCGGCCGTGTGATTGTTGAAGGGGTCGTCAAATTCGATTTCGAGATTACGCTGCTTACCGTGAGCGCGGTTGATGGTCTTCACTTCTGCGCGCCCATCGGCCATCGTCAGGAAGATGGCGACTATCGCGAATCCTGGCAGCCGCAGCAGATGAGCGACGTTGCGCTGCAGCGCGCGCAGGCGATTGCCGGCGAAGTGGTAAAGGCGCTGGGCGGCTACGGCCTGTTTGGCGTTGAACTCTTTGTCTGCGGCGATGAGGTGATCTTTAGCGAAGTGTCGCCGCGCCCGCACGATACCGGCATGGTTACGCTGATTTCGCAGGATCTCTCCGAGTTCGCCCTGCACGTGCGCGCTTTCCTTGGTCTGCCGATTGGTGGTATTCGCCAGTACGGCCCGTCGGCGTCGGCGGTGATCCTGCCGCAGCTACACAGCCAGAATCTGAAGTTCGTTAACGTGGAAGCGGCGCTGGGCGCGGGACTGCAGCTGCGCCTGTTCGGCAAGCCGGAAATCGCTGGTTCGCGCCGTCTCGGCGTCGCCCTGGCGAGCGGTGAGAATACCGATGAGGCCGTCGCGCGCGCTATCGCCAGCGCGGCGGCGGTTAACGTCGAAGGCTAATCATAATGCGGTGAGCGCCCTGCTCACCGCCGATGATTATTTTGCGCCTTCTACCGCTTCACGGGCCAGACGCGTAATGCGATCCCAGTCGCCCGTCTCCAGCGCGTCGTTTGGCACCAGCCAGGAGCCGCCAATGCAGAGCACGCTTTTCAGCGCCAGATAGTCGCGATAGTTGGCGGGCGAAATGCCGCCGGTCGGGCAGAAGCGCACCTGCGGGAAGGGGCCGCCGATCGCCTGCAGTGCCTTAACGCCGCCGTTCGCTTCCGCCGGGAAGAATTTAAATTCGCGCAGGCCATAATCCATGCCGGTCATCAGTTCGGAAACGGTGCTGATACCTGGAATAAGCGGCACCGGACCTTCTACCGCGGCCTTGAGCAGCGACTCAGTGACGCCGGGGCTGATAACAAACTGCGCACCCGCCTCGGTCACTTCCTGCAGCTGCTGCGTGTTGATCACGGTTCCCGCGCCGACAATCGCTTCCGGCACTTCTTTAATCATCAGGCGCAGCGCATCCATCGCCACCGGCGTGCGCAGCGTCACTTCCAGCACGCGAACGCCGCCCGCTACCAGCGCTTTTGCCATCGGCACCGCATGTTCCAGCTTGTTCACTACGATCACCGGCACCACAGGTCCAGTGGTCAGAATCTTTTCAGCACTCGTCTTCCAGTTCTTCATCGGTTCCCCTTGCTTATCCATACCGGCGCCTGCCGTGTGCCGCGCCATCAATGCGTCACTACCATACAGGATCGCCTTCCGCATCGTCTATCCGCCCTGAAAAATTTTTGAAACTGCGGTTCACTTTCCTGCGGGAAGGTACAAAAAAGCCCGCACGCGGCGGGCTGATTTCAGGATTATTCGAACTCGTTCCACGAGCGGCCGTCGCGCGTGATCATCGCCACGGACGCCACCGGCCCCCAGGTCCCGGCCTGATAAGGCTTAGAGGAGTCGCCGTCGGCGGCCCAGGCCTCAATGATGGAGTCGACATAGGTCCATGCCGCTTCTACCTCATCGCGACGCACAAACAGCGCCTGGATGCCGCGCATGCTCTCCAGCAGCAGACGTTCATAGGCGTCCGCCAGATGCGACTGATTAAACGTCTCGGAGTAGCTCAGATCCAGCTTGGTGGTCTGCAGTTTATGCTTGTGATCCAGACCCGGCACTTTGTTGAGGATCTCGATATCGACGCCTTCGTCCGGCTGCAGACGAATAGTGAGCTTGTTCTGCGGCAGCTCGGAGTAGGAATCCTTGAACAGGTTCATCTCCGGGTTTTTGAAGTAGACCACGACTTCGGAACATTTGGTCGGCAGACGCTTGCCGGTACGCAGATAGAACGGAACGCCCGCCCAGCGCCAGTTGTCGATATCAACGCGAATGGCGACGAAAGTTTCCGTTGAGCTGGATTTATTGGCGCCCTCTTCTTCCAGATAGCCCGGCACTTTTTTACCCTGCACGAAGCCAGCAGTGTACTGGCCGCGCACCGTTTTATCACGCACGTTAGTCTGATCGATACGGCGCAGCGAGCGCAGCACTTTGACTTTCTCGTCGCGAATCGCGTCAGCGCTGAGATCGGACGGCGGTGCCATGGCGATCATGGTAAGCACCTGCAGCAGGTGGTTCTGAATCATATCGCGCATCTGGCCAGCCTGATCGAAGTAGCCCCAGCGTCCTTCAATGCCCACCTCTTCAGCCACAGTGATCTGCACGTGATCGATAGTGCGGTTATCCCAGTTATTGACGAAGATAGAGTTAGCGAAGCGCAGCGCCAGCAGGTTCAGCACCGTTTCTTTGCCAAGATAGTGGTCGATACGGAATACCTGGCTCTCGTCAAAGAACTCGCCTACCGCGTCGTTGATCTCTTTCGAGGTTTCCAGCGAGGTGCCGAGCGGCTTCTCCATCACCACGCGCGCCGGTTTGGCGTTCAGCTTCGCTGCGCCCAGTCCCTTACAGATAGCGCCGAAGGTGCTTGGCGGCATCGCGAAATAGTTAATGGTGGTGCGTTTTGCCTGATCGAGCATTTTGCCCAGTTTGGGAAAATGGGAGGTGTCGTTGACGTCGAGGTTGCAGAAGTCGAGACGGCCGCTGAGCTTGTCCCACAGCGCTTCGTCGATCTTCTCCTTCATAAAGGTTTCCAGCGCTTCACGCACCACTTTGGTATAAGCTGCTTTGTCCCAGTCGGCGCGTCCCACGCCGATGATGCGGGTTTCCTCGTGGATCTGTCCCGCTTTTTCCAGCTGATACAGTGAAGGCAACAGTTTCCGGCGCGCAAGATCGCCTTTTGCGCCGAATATCACCAGATCGCATGCCTGGGCTGTTTGTGTTACCGCCATTTTCCTCTCCTCATTGCAGGATGATCCCGTTGGCGTGTGCATCCTCATCCACCGGGTCCGTGTTGTAATTTTCTTTCAGCACAATGTACTTATTTCAGGGGGTCAGGTAAACCTGACTCTATGCTGGTCCGCAGAGTTAACTCTGGACGGAATAAGGCGTGCCGATGTGATACTGCGTGCGCTTTTACCCACTGTAGCGTTGCGGCCGTTGTCCGGCAAAATCGAATCCGGCTCAAATTATGACAAAAATTTTCAGTATCGGCTTACCCATACTTGCGCGCAGTCATGGTGAACGCGGTATATTCACGCTTTTATGGTCTCTCGGCCAGCCATTGCTGGCATCGATAAAAGCGATAACGGTCATTGGGTTATGAACATTCAGGAAAAAATCGAGGCGCAGCTGGCGACGTTCAGCAAGTCGGAACGTAAGGTCGCCGCGCAGATCCTCGCCGCTCCGCAGGAGGCGATACACTCCAGCATCGCCCGCCTGGCGCGCGCCGCTGACGTCAGCGAGCCTACCGTGAATCGCTTTTGTCGCCGGCTCGGCACCCGGGGCTTCCCCGATTTCAAACTGCAGCTGGCGCAGAGCCTGGCAAAAGGGCTGAGCTGGGTCAGCCGCGACGTGGATGAGCATGACGATACCGAGGGTTACAGCCATAAAATTTTCGACTCGGCGCTGGCCGGCCTGCAACGCGTACGCAACCAGCTCGATCTCGCCGTAGTGCAGCAGGCTGTAGCGGCGCTGTCACAGGCGCAAAAAGTGGCGTTCTTTGGTCTGGGCGCCTCAGCGGTGGTGGCACACGACGCCTTTAATAAGTTTCTGCGTTTTAATCTGCCTGTCGTCTGGTCCGAGGATATTGTGATCCAGCGCATGAGTTGTATAAATAGTCGTTCAGACGACGTTTTTGTTTTAATTTCGCATACTGGCCGCACGAAAAATATGGTAGAACTGGCTCGCCTTGCCGGTGTAAACGGTTCCACAGTGATAGCCATTACCTCTCCCGCCTCTCCGCTAGCGGAGGTCGCCACGCTGGCGTTGACGCTTGATGTTCCGGAGGATACCGATGTCTATTTGCCGATGGTTTCCCGCCTGGCGCAGCTCACCGTTATCGACGTGCTGGCGACCGGGTTTATACTCGAGCGCGGCGGCGCGTTTCGTGAGAATCTGAAACGGGTTAAAGAGGCATTGAAAGATTCGCGTTTCGATAAGCCCCTCGCCATGGAAAACGCAGCGAAACAAAAAAATTAACATCACATTTACAATGTGAGTCGTATCACAGGCTTTCCTTCAGTTAGAATAATCATCACGCCCTGTCCACTTTAGGGGATACGCAAATTTGTCAACGGAGTCCTTCATGTCAAGACGTCTTAGAAGAACCAAGATCGTTACAACCCTCGGCCCGGCCACAGACCGCGACAATAATCTGGAAAAAATCATCGCCGCAGGCGCAAACGTTGTTCGACTCAACTTCTCTCACGGCACCCCGGAAGATCATCAGCTGCGCGCCAATAAAGTGCGCGAAATCGCCGCGAAGCTGGGCCGTCACGTCGCTATTCTGGGCGATTTACAGGGCCCGAAAATTCGTGTTTCGACCTTTAAAGAGGGCAAAGTGTTCCTCAATGTGGGCGACCGTTTCCTGCTGGACGCCAGCCTGAGCAAAGGCGAAGGCGATAAAGAGAAAGTTGGCATCGACTATAAAGGCCTGCCAGAAGATGTGGTGCCGGGGGATATTCTGCTGCTCGACGATGGCCGCGTGCAGCTGAAGGTGCTGGAAGTTCAGGGCATGAAGGTGTTCACCGAAGTGACCGTCGGCGGCCCGCTCTCCAACAATAAAGGCATCAACAAGCTCGGCGGCGGCCTGTCGGCTGAAGCGCTGACCGAAAAAGACAAAGCGGACATTATTACCGCCGCGAAGATCGGCGTCGATTACCTGGCGGTCTCTTTCCCGCGCAGCGGCGAAGATATGAACTATGCGCGTCGTCTGGCGCGTGAAGCGGGCTGTGAAGCGCAGCTGGTAGCGAAAGTCGAGCGCGCCGAAGCGGTCGCGACGCAGGAAGCGATGGACGATATTATTCTCGCCTCCGATGTGGTGATGGTGGCGCGTGGCGACCTGGGCGTTGAAATCGGCGATCCCGAACTGGTCGGTATTCAGAAGGCGCTTATCCGCCGCGCGCGCCAGCTGAACCGCACCATCATCACCGCCACGCAGATGATGGAGTCGATGATCACCAACCCAATGCCGACGCGCGCCGAGGTGATGGACGTCGCTAACGCCGTACTCGACGGCACCGACGCCGTTATGCTGTCAGCGGAAACCGCCGCCGGTCAGTACCCCGCAGAGACCGTTTCCGCTATGGCGAAAGTCTGTCTGGGCGCGGAAAAGATCCCCAGCGTGAACGTATCCAAGCATCGCCTGGAAGTGACCTTCGACAATATCGAAGAAGCGATCGCGATGTCGGCTATGTATGCGGCGAACCACCTGCAGGGCGTGACCGCCATTATCACCATGACCGAATCAGGCCGCACGCCGCTGATGACGTCGCGCATTACCTCCGGCCTGCCGATTTTCGCTATGTCGCGCCATGAGCGCACCCTGAACCTCACGGCGCTCTATCGCGGCGTGACGCCGGTGTTATTTGACAGCGATAATGATGGCGTGGTGGCTGCACACGATGCGGTCAATCTGCTGCGCGATAAAGGCTTTCTCGTTTCGGGCGATCTGGTCATTGTGACGCAGGGCGACGTTATGGGCGCGACCGGCACCACAAATACCAGCCGGGTGCTGCGCGTAGACTAACGCGCGCCCAGCCGCTGTTCTGAAGCTGTAAACAACGCGACCGCCTGGCGGTCGCGTTTTATTTTCCTAAAAGGAGTCTGGATGCCGCGCTATCAACCCGTCAGCAAACTCACGGCAGCCCTGCTGCTGTTTCCGCTGGCGCTGGTGCTGTTTGAATTCGCCACCTATATCGCACACGACATGATCCAGCCTGGTATGCTGCTGGTTACTCAGGAGTTTGCCGTCGGCCCGGAGTGGGTATCCACATCGCTGACCGCCTATCTGCTCGGCGGCGTAGTGCTGCAATGGCTGCTTGGGCCGCTCTCCGATAAATATGGCCGTCGTCCGGTAATGCTGGGCGGCATTCTCTTTTTCATTGTGGCCTGCGTATTAACTACCTGGGTCGGCTCCATCAGAGAATTTGTCGCGCTGCGCTTTATTCAGGGCATTAGCCTCTGCTTTATCGGCGCGGTCAGCTATGCGGCGATTCAGGAAGCCTTTGACGAGGCGCTGGCGGTACGCGTTATGGCGCTGATGGCGAACGTCGCGCTGCTGGCGCCGCTGGCCGGCCCGCTGGCGGGCGCCGCATGGCTGACGGTGGCGAGCTGGCGCAGTATGTTCTGGCTGTTTGCCCTGCTCAGCGCCCTCGCCTTTGTTATTTTGTGGCGCGTAATGCCTGAGACCGCGGGCGACCGCAGCCACTCAATAGCGCTGCCGCAGCTGGCGCGCACCTATCGCCAGCTGGCGCGCGACCGGATGGTGATGCTCGGCTCGTTCGCCATCGGGCTGGTGTTTATCCCGATTCTGACCTGGGTGGCGCTCTCGCCGGTGATCCTGATGCATGAGGAGCATCTGTCGCGTATGCACTATGCCCTGCTGCAGCTGCCGGTGTTTCTGGCGATGATTGCCGGGAATATTACGCTGGGCAAGCTGGCCGGGCGCGTCCCTATTGAGCAGCCGGTGAAGTTCGCCGCCTGGCCGATTCTCGCTGGGCTGGGCATCGCGCTGCTGGCGAACCTGCTGAACAGCCACAGCTATCTGTTTCTGACCGCCGGGCTAAGCCTTTACGCCTTTGGCGCGGGGATGGTTAACGCCGGGCTTTATCGTCTGACGCTCTACGCCAGCGACGCGGGTAAAGGCAGCGTTGCGGCCATGCTGGGGATGATCAGCATCCTGACGCTGGCGGTCGGTATTGAGCTGGCGAAAAGCGGGTATTTTAACGGCGGGACGCCCTGGTTTAGCCTGATTAACTTTATCAGCGGCGTGCTCTGGTTTGTGCTGGTGACGCTGTTTCTGCGCGAGCGCAAGCGGCGCGCACAGGTGACAGCGTTATCCTGAGCGTAAGGTAGCGCTCAAAGAGGGCTGCGGGGATAAATACGCGGGCGGTATGACCCGAAGAGCAAAGCGTCCCGCGCCAGGGATGGCGCGGGCCGAGCGTGCATGGAAGCCTTGAGCGACTTTGCGATCGGGCCATACTGCCCGCGTCAGCGCCTTGCTTGAACAAGAAAGGCCGCAACTGCGGCCTTTCTTCTATTTTCGCGGATAAAGCTCTTTGCGTTTATAGGGCTCGATGTCGCCCTCTTTACGCGTCTTCAGCAGCTTTAAGATCCAGGTGTACTGCTCTGGATGAGGGCGAACGAAGACTTCAACCTCTTCGTTCATGCGGCGCGCCAGCGTGTTGTCGTCCGCTTCCAGCAGATCGTCCATCGGCGGACGCACATAGATTTCCAGCCGGTGTGTCTTGCTGTTATAAACCGGAAACAGCGGCACCACGCGCGCGCGGCACACCTTCATCAGACGGCCAAGCGCGGGCAGCGTCGCTTTGTAGGTGGCGAAGAAGTCAACAAACTCGCTGTGTTCGGCGCCGTGATCCTGATCGGGCAGATAATAGCCCCAGTAGCCCTGGCGCACAGAGCTAATAAAAGGTTTGATGCCGTCGTTGCGGGCATGCATACGGCCACCGAAACGACGCCGCACCCGGTTCCAGACGTAATCGAGCAGCGGATCGCTCTGGTTGTGAAACATCGCCGCCATCATCTGCCCTTCCGATGCGAGCAGCATGGCGGGAATATCCACTGCCCAGCCGTGGGGCACGAGGAAAATAACGTTCTGCTTTTCCGCCTGCAGCTGGTCAATGATTTCACGACCATGCCAGTCGACGCGCTGGCGGATACGCGCCGGATCGCGTATGCCCAGCTCTGCCATCATCGCCATCGCCTGCGGCGCGGTGGCGAACATCTCATCGACGATAGCGCTGCGTTCCGCTTCGCTCAGCTCCGGCAGACAGTAGTAAAGATTGATCAGTGCGCGACGGCGGGCACCCTTAGCCAGTTTACCCGCCATTTTTCCCAGCCTGCCGAGCAGCGGATCGCGTACCTTCGCCGGTAGCATTGCCATGCCAGCCAGCGCGCCGATTGCCAGCCAGCCGCCCCAGTATTTCGGTTTCAGGAAAGAACGTTCAAAAACGGGAATAAACTCAATATTCTTTTTTTTTGGGGTTTCCATGCACTCGCCTCAATCAATGACGCGCTAATGATAGTGGCGACAGGTAAATTTGCAATCCCCGATGCGGAAGGGAAAACCGACGCGTTATGCGTCGGTCTCAAGGCGTAGCGTTGCGAACGGATTACTCCAGGCGCAGCAGCGGCAGATTGGTTTTCACCTGCGCCAGATAATCGCTGCGCTCTTTGCCAGTCAGGCCTTCCATACGCGGCAGTTTCGCCGTCAGCGGGTTCACCGCCTGGTTATTGATCCAGATTTCAAAATGGAGATGCGGCCCGGTGGAACGGCCGGTATTACCCGACAGCGCGATACGATCGCCGCGCTTTACTTTCTCGCCCGGCTGCACCAGCACCTTTTTCAGGTGCATATAGCGCGTCATATACTGACGGCCATGACGAATAGCCACATAGTTGCCAGCCGCCCCGCCGTTTTTCGCCATCACCACCTCTCCGTCGCCGACCGCCAGCACCGGCGTGCCGACCGGCAAGGCAAAGTCTACACCTTTATGCGGCGCGATACGGCCCGTTACCGGGTTAAGGCGACGCGGGTTGAAGTTAGAGGAGACGCGATACTGCTTCACGGTTGGGAAGCGCATAAAGCCGCGCGTCAGACCAGAACCATTGCGATCGTAGAACTTGCCATCTTCGGCGCGGAAAGCGTAGTAATCTTTGTCACCGGAGCGCAGGCGCACCCCAAGCAGCTGGCTCTGCGCGCTCTTGCCGTCGAGCATTTCACGCGACATCAGCACGCTGAACTCATCTCCGGAGTGCAGCTTGCGGAAATCCATCTGCCACTGCAGCGCTTTGATCACTGCGCTGGCTTCGCTGCTGGTCAGGCCGGCACGCTGCGCGCTGCTGGCGAAGCTGCCATGCACCTCGCCTTTTAATACGCTGTTTTGCCATTCACCCTTTTGCATTTTGGTCTGCATGGTGAATGCGCCGTTATCGCCGCGCTGATAGACGCGTGTTTCACGACGGTTGATATCCCATGTGAGAGACTGCAAAGCGCCGTCATCGGTTAAGGTCCAGCTCAGCTGCTGGCCGACCTGCAGGTTGCGCAGCTCTTTATCGCTGCTCACCAGCGCGTTGATATCGCCCAGATCGATGCCGTACTGATTCAGGGCGCTGCTCAGCGTATCGCCGGAAGAGACGGTATATTCATGCGTTCCCGCCACGTCCGGCACATCGCTGTCGATATCATCGCCGGGCAGTTCTTCTTCGGGTTCGGAGGTGGTTTGATCGATCGGTTCGCTGGCCTCTGGCAGCAGCGTACGCAGTTGATTTTTATCCAGTTCGATGCTTTTAACGATCGGCATCGCATCATCGGTGGGATGGTAGATGTAAGGCCGCCAGACGGCGACGGCCAGAGTAGCAACGGTTAAAGTCCCCAGCATAACGCGGTGGGGGCGCGGCAAATTATTAAATGCGAGGGCGACAGAGCGGGCTATCTGCTGCACTTTTACCTATTCCTCATGCTCCATTCAGGCAGCTCGCATACTGGCCTGACAGCTGTGAAAGGAACTTCACATAGCTGTCCTGACTAAGGCTGATATTCGTCCCCAGCGGATCCAGTGTGCCTTTGCGCACTTGCGTTCCGCGGGCAACCGCATCGATGACGGCTGGCCTGAATTGTGGCTCAGCAAAGACGCAAACGGCCTTCTGCTCAACCAACTGTGTTCGAATTTGATGTAGACGCTGTGCGCCCGGCTGAATCTCAGGGTTTACGGTAAAATGTCCGCTGGGCGAAAGGCCGTAGTGTTTTTCAAAATAGGTGTAAGCGTCATGAAAAACGAAATACCCTTTGTTGCTGACCGGCGCGAGTTGCGCGCTAATGTGCTTGTCGGTAACCGCCAGTTCGTTTTCGAACTGCTGGAGATTAGCGTCAAGTTTGGCTTTGCTTGCGGGCATAAGTTCCAATAATTTGCTATGGATTGCAACCGCTGCTAGCCGGGATATTTGCGGCGACAACCACAGATGCATATTAAATTCGCCATGATGATGTTGATGTCCCGCCTCATCGTGCGCTTCCTCGCCCTGGTGCGCGGCGGCGTCGTGATCCTCATCGTCGTCCTCACCGCCCTTCAGCAGCAGGGGTTTTACCGCCTGCATCTCGGCGATTTCCAGGTTTTTACTGGCGGGTAATTCAGCGGCCGGCTTCGTCATAAACGCCTCCATCTCTGGCCCGATCCACACTACTAAGTCTGCGTTTTTTATACGTTTTATGTCAGACGGACGCAGTGAATAATCGTGCTCGGAGGCACCATCCGGCAGCAGCACATCCACCGGCGTGACGCCATCTGCGATGGCGGCGGCAATAAACCCTAAAGGCTTAATCGAGGCGACAACATTCGCCTGGGCAGGAAGGGAGAGCGAGGCGGCCAGCGCCAGCGCAGAAAGGGTAAAAACTGTACGCTTTTTAATGTGTAACATAATGCATCATTCCATCGTGACCTGGGGATGGGATGTGATATTATAACATTCGAAATTCTGTGCAACCTGTAAATAATATGACCCCACTCGTCACGCTTGAAAACATCACGGTGCATTTTGCACGCCGTCCCGTGTTGTCAGGCATTAGCCTGACACTGTTGCCTGGACGCATTCTTACGCTGCTCGGCCCCAACGGTGCCGGAAAATCCACGCTGGTGCGCGTGGTACTGGGACTGCTGGAGCCGACCTCAGGTCAGGTGCAGCGCGACCCGGCGCTGCGCATCGGCTATGTGCCGCAAAAACTGCATATCGATCCGACGCTGCCGGTCACCGTCGAACGTTTTATGCTGCTGACCCGCGGCGCGAAACGCGCCGACGTGCTGCCGGCGCTAAAGCGCGTGCAGGCCGGTCATCTGCTGAAAGCGCCGCTGCAAAAGCTCTCAGGCGGCGAAACGCAGCGCGTGCTGCTGGCGCGCGCCCTGCTCAATCAGCCGCAGCTGCTGGTGCTGGACGAACCGACGCAGGGCGTCGACGTTAACGGCCAGGTGGCGCTCTACGATCTGATCGACCAGCTGCGCCACGAACTGAACTGCGGCGTGCTGATGGTCTCCCACGATCTGCATCTGGTGATGGCAAAAACCGATGAGGTACTCTGCCTGAATCACCATATCTGCTGCTCCGGCACGCCGGAGGCGGTGTCGAAGCATCCTGAATTTATCGCCATGTTCGGCCCAGGCGGCGCGCAGCAGCTGGCTATTTACCGCCATCACCATAATCATCGCCACGACCTTCAGGGTCGCATCGTGCTACGCAGAGGACAGGGGCCATCATGATTGAGTTGTTATTACCGGGCTGGCTGGGCGGCGTGATGCTGGCGCTGGCGGCCGGGCCGCTGGGATCGTTCGTGGTCTGGCGCAAGATGTCCTATTTCGGCGATACGCTGGCGCACGCCTCGCTGCTGGGCGTCGCTTTTGGCCTGCTGCTGAACATTAATCCCTACTATGCCGTTATCCTGGTGACCGTCTGTCTGGCGCTGGGGCTGGTATTCCTTGAACGTCGGCCGCACCTGGCGATCGATACCCTGCTGGGCATTATGGCGCACAGCGCGCTGTCGCTCGGTCTGGTAGTGGTCAGCCTGATGAAGAACGTGCGCGTCGACCTGATGGCCTATCTGTTCGGCGATCTGCTGGCGGTCACGCCTGATGATTTATGGATGATGGGCGCGGGCGTGATCCTGGTACTGGCGGTGATGGCGTGGCAGTGGCGCGCGCTGCTGTCGATGACCATCAGCCCGGAGCTGGCGCAGGTGGACGGCGTCAATATTCAGCGCACTCGCCTGATCCTGATGCTGGTGACGGCGTTGACGATTGGCGTGGCGATGAAATTCGTCGGCGCGCTGATTATCACTTCGCTGCTGATTATTCCCGCCGCGACGGCGCGCCGCTTTTCACGTTCGCCGGAGCAGATGGCGGGCCTGGCGGTGATAGTCGGCATACTCGCCGTATCGGGCGGTCTTACCTTTTCCGCCTTTTACGATACGCCTGCCGGCCCATCGGTGGTGCTGTGCGCCGCGCTGCTGTTTATCTTCAGCATGGCGCGCAAACCCGCCGTCTGATTACTCGTCGCGCGCGATGCCAAAGTGGCGATAGGCATGCTGCGTGGCCATACGGCCGCGCGGCGTGCGCTGAATAAAGCCCTGCTGGATCAGGAAGGGCTCAATCACATCCTCAATGGTTTCCCGCTCTTCGCCGATGGCGGCCGCCAGGTTATCCAGCCCCACCGGCCCGCCGGTGAACTTGTCGATAATCGCCAGCAGCAGCTTGCGATCCATATAGTCAAAGCCTTCGCTGTCGACGTTAAGCATGTCGAGCGCGCTGGCTGCGACGTTGCCGCTCATCTCGCCGTTGGCGCGCACCTCAGCGAAGTCGCGCACGCGGCGCAGCAGGCGGTTGGCAATACGTGGCGTGCCGCGCGAGCGCTGCGCCACTTCCAGCGCGCCTTCATTGCTCAGCGGCAGGCCCAGACAGGCGGCGCTGCGGCTGACGATGTGCTGCAGATCCGGCACGTTATAAAACTCCAGGCGCTGCACGATACCGAAGCGGTCGCGCAGCGGCGAGGTGAGCGAACCGGCGCGCGTGGTGGCGCCAATCAGCGTAAAGGGCGGCAGATCGAGCTTGATAGAGCGCGCAGCCGGGCCTTCGCCAATCATAATATCCAGCTGATAATCTTCCATCGCCGGATAGAGCACCTCTTCCACTACCGGGGACAGACGGTGGATCTCATCGATAAACAGCACGTCGTGCGGCTCAAGGTTGGTCAGCATCGCTGCCAGATCGCCCGCCTTCTCCAGCACCGGGCCGGAGGTGGTGCGTAAATTGACGCCCATTTCGTTAGCGACAATATTCGCTAGCGTCGTTTTCCCCAGCCCTGGCGGGCCGAAAATCAGCAGGTGATCCAGCGCATCGCCGCGCAGTTTTGCCGCCTTTATGAAAATTTCCATCTGTTCGCGCACCTGCGGCTGGCCCACATACTCCGACAGCAGTTTAGGGCGAATAGCGCGGTCGAGATTCTCTTCTTCGTTATAGCTGGCGGCGGAGACCAGACGGTCGGCTTCAATCATGACTTACCTCAAATGGCGGCGCGCAGCGCTTCCCGGATCAGGGTTTCGCAGTCTGCGTCAGGCTTGCCAACCTTACTGATCATGCGGCTGGCTTCCTGCGGTTTATAACCCAGCGACACCAGCGCCGCAACCGCTTCCGCCTCGGCATCATTGCTTGCAGGCTCAGCATCTGGCGCAGTAAGGGTAAAGGCGGATTCGCCGGAGAAGAGATCGCCATGCAGCCCTTTAAAGCGGTCTTTCATCTCGACCACCAGGCGCTCAGCGGTTTTCTTGCCGACGCCCGGCAGTTTGATCAGCGCGGCGATCTCCTCTTTCTCCACCGCCGTCACGAACTGCTGCGCCGACATGCCGGAGAGGATCGCCAGCGCCAGCTTAGGGCCGACGCCGTTGGTTTTAATCAGCTCGCGAAACAGCGCGCGCTCTTGTTTGTTGTTGAAGCCGAACAGCAGCTGCGCGTCTTCGCGCACCACAAAGTGGGTAAAGATCACCGCTTCATGGTTAAGTTCAGGCAGCTCATAAAAACAGGTCATCGGCATATGCACTTCATAACCCACGCCGTGCGCTTCAATCAGCACCAGCGGCGGCTGCTTTTCCAGAATGTTGCCACGTAAACGACCTATCACCTGAACGCTTCCTTAATCAACGAATGTGGCGGGATTTATAACATAAAAAAGGCTGGATGAATATCCAGCCTGAATTTATTGACTTAGCGATCTTTCCCGCTTGTCGGCCCGACCATCGTCCGAGAAAACCCGCGCTGAGGGTTAGCCTGAACGCAGGCGCCCGCGCGTCAGCAGCAGTTTAGTGTCGCTGATACGCGTCGCATTCTGGCTGACGTGGCAGTGCGTAATCGCGATCGCCAGCGCATCGGCGGCGTCCGCCTGCGGATTGGCAGGCAGCTTGAGCAAGGTGCGCACCATATGCTGTACCTGGCTCTTCTCTGCCCCGCCGGTGCCGGTGACTGTCTGCTTCACCTGACGCGCGGCATATTCAAATACCGGCAGATCGAGATTCACCGCCGCGACGATCGCCGCGCCGCGCGCCTGACCCAGCTTGAGCGCCGAATCGGCGTTCTTCGCCATAAAGACCTGCTCAATGGCGAAGAAGTCTGGCGAGAACTGCGTGATGATCTCGGTGACGCCCGCGTAGATCAGCTTCAGACGCGCCGGCAGTTCGGTGGTATTGGTGCGGATACAGCCGCTGCCCAGGTAAGTGAGCTGGCGGCCGGTTTGACGAATCACACCGTAGCCGGTCACGCGCGAGCCGGGGTCGATGCCCAGAATTATCGCCATGGCGCGTCTCCGGTGTGCAGGCTAAACGGGAACGCCATTACAGCGTTTCCGCAACCTCGTCGGAGATCTCGCCGTTATGGTAGACTTCCTGCACGTCATCGCAGTCTTCCAGCATGTCGATCAGGCGCAGCAGCTTCGGCGCAGTTTCGGCATCCAGTTCCGCTTTGGTAGAGGGGATCATCGAGACTTCGGCGGTATCCGCTTTCAGGCCGGCAGCTTCCAGCGCATCACGCACCGCGCCCAGCTCTTCCCATGCGGTAAAGACGTCGATAGCGCCGTCGTCATAGCTCACCACATCTTCCGCGCCCGCTTCCAGCGCCGCTTCCATTACGCTGTCTTCATCCTGGCCCGGCGCGAAGGAAATAACGCCCTTCTTGCTAAACAGGTAAGAAACTGAACCGTCGGTGCCCAGGTTGCCGCCGGTTTTGGTGAAGGCGTGACGCACTTCGCCTACGGTACGGTTGCGGTTGTCGCTGAGGCACTCCACCATCACCGCCGAACCACCAGGACCGTAACCTTCATAGATGATGGTTTCCATATTGGAATCATCTTCACCGCCCACGCCGCGCGCGATAGCGCGGTTCATGGTGTCGCGCGTCATGTTGTTGGACAGGGCTTTGTCCATGGCGGCGCGCAGACGCGGGTTGGACGCTGCGTCACCACCGCCGAGTTTCGCGGCAGTAACCAGTTCACGAATAATTTTGGTGAAAATTTTACCGCGCTTGGCGTCCTGAGCCGCCTTACGGTGTTTGGTGTTCGCCCATTTACTATGACCAGCCATTAGATCTTTTCTCCAGTTTAGGCATCGTACAGGCTATCTTGCTTGCGACCTTCTCCCCCGGCAGTGCTCGCACAAGTTGTTTCAAACTTGAGCGCCCCAAAGGGGCGAGCTTCGCGAGTCATCCTCACGTACAGAAGTACGCTCTGGCTGCTGCGCTGACGGTGAACAACCTCGCGGCGCTGATAACGCCTGACTGTTTAACGCTTAAGGCGCACTCCTGTGGGAGTGCGCCAATTCTTTACCATCCAGAATGCCGCCGGAACCGACACGGCGAGCAGCTAAATAAATTCTTCAATCGCCTGGCGATTGCTCCAGGACTTGGTAAGGGCTGCGGCAGCGGCGGGATCGAGCCAGCGCGCGGCGAGATGCTCGCTGAGCGTCGGCTGCCGCTCGGCAGGCAGAGCCAGGCGGAACCAGTGTTCGCGATTGTGCGTCACGCCTGGCGCGTAGCGATGGCGATAGTGCGGAAAGATCTCGAACTCGATCTCTTTATGGCAATCTTCCAGCGCCAGCTTTTCACCCTCGACGTCGATGGCCAGCTCTTCCAGCACTTCGCGCCGCGCCGCCTGCAGCGGAGTTTCCCCCGCTTCCAGACTGCCGGTGACCGACTGCCAGAAGCCGCTGTCATCGCGTCGCTGCAGCATTAACACCCGGCCGGTATCCTGCGCAAAAATCACTACCAGAACCGATACCGGATGTTTATAGCCCATTACTTATTCTCTGACTTTTCTTTTTTCGGCGCGATCTGAATGCCCAGATCCGCCAGCGCTGCCGGATTAGCTTCGCTTGGCGCTTCGGTCATCAGACAGGCCGCCGCAGTGGTTTTCGGGAAGGCGATCACGTCGCGGATATTCTCGGTGCCGGTCAGCAGCATGGTCAGACGATCCAGACCGAAAGCCAGGCCCGCGTGCGGCGGCGTGCCATATTTCAGCGCGTCGAGCAGGAAGCCGAATTTCTCGCGCTGCTCGTGCTCTTCAATACCCAGAATGGTGAACACCGCCTGCTGCATTTTGCCGCTGTGGATACGTACGGAACCGCCGCCCACTTCGTAGCCGTTGATGACCATATCGTAGGCGTTCGCGACCGCGCTCAGCGGATCGGCCGCCAGCTCTTCCGCCGTCATCTCTTTCGGCGACGTAAACGGATGGTGCATTGCCGCCAGACCGCCTTCGTCATCCTCTTCGAACATCGGGAAGTCGATCACCCACAGCGGCGCCCAGGCGCTTTCGTTGGTAATCTGCAGATCGCGACCCACTTTCAGGCGCAGCGCGCCCAGCGCGTCCGCCACCACTTTGGCACGATCGGCACCGAAGAAGATCAGGTCGCCGTCAGCGGCGCTGGTGCGGCTCAGAATCGCCTCTACGATCTCCTCGTTAAGGAACTTGGCTACCGGGCTCTGTACGCCGTTGAGGCCGTCAGCGCGCGCGTTAACCTTCATCCACGCCAGCCCTTTCGCGCCGTAGATCTCTACAAATTTGCCGTATTCGTCAATCTGCTTGCGGCTCAGCTGCGCGCCGCCAGGCACGCGCAGCGCGGCGACGCGGCCTTTGGCGTCGTTGGCCGGGCCGGCGAACACCTGGAATTCAACATCTTTCAGCAGATCGGCGACGTCCACCAGCTCCATCGGGTTACGCAGATCGGGCTTGTCGGAACCGTAACGACGCATCGCTTCAGCAAAGGTCATCTGCGGGAACTCGCCGAGATCGACCCCTTTTACTTCCTGCCACAGCTGGCGGATCATGCGTTCGTTGATCTCACGCACCTGCGGCGCGGTGAGAAACGACGTTTCGATATCGATCTGGGTAAATTCCGGCTGGCGGTCAGCGCGCAGGTCTTCATCGCGGAAACACTTCACGATTTGATAGTAGCGATCGAAGCCGGACATCATCAGCAGCTGTTTAAACAGCTGCGGCGACTGCGGCAGCGCATAGAATTTGCCTTTATGCACGCGGCTCGGCACCAGATAGTCGCGCGCGCCTTCCGGCGTCGCCTTGGTCAGCATCGGGGTTTCGATATCAAGGAAGCCTTCGCTGTCCATAAAGCGGCGCACAAAGCTGGAAATCTTCGCGCGGGTCTTCAGGCGCTGCGCCATTTCAGGACGGCGCAGATCGAGGTAGCGGTACTTCAGACGCGCTTCTTCGCTGTTGACCTGATTGGAGTCGAGCGGCAGCGGCTCGGCGCGGTTGATAATGGTCAGCGCCTCAGCGAACACTTCCACTTCGCCCGTGGCCATTTCGGCATTTTTGTTCTTCTCGTCGCGCGCGCGAACGGTGCCGGTGATCTGGATGCAGAATTCGTTGCGCAGCTCAGATGCCAGCTGAAAAGCCTCCTGACGATCGGGATCAAAGAAGACCTGCACGATGCCTTCGCGGTCGCGCATGTCGATAAAAATCAGGCTTCCCAGATCGCGACGGCGGTTGACCCAGCCGCAAAGAGTGACTTGCTGACCCACATGAGACAGATTGAGCTGTCCGCAATATTCTGTACGCATAACGTATCCTTTTAACTTTGCCGCTGCTGCCTGCAGCATCAGGCCGCGTAACCATTTGAGATGCTGCCGCAAAAAAGGCGGCCATTATAATGGAAAAAGGCAGGCAGGATAAGTAGAGCCGCGCCAAACCGCGCATTTCGTCGCCTGTTTTTCCTCCCCCGGCTAAACAGGCTACTCTAGAGAGCAACGTTCACAGGAAAGGAGAGGCCGTGACCCTTCGTATTGGCCTGCCGCAGTGGCAGCATTCGCACTGGAAACGCTGGGGCATTGAGAGTCTGGCTGATTATGCCCGTCTGTTCCACTGCGTGGAGGGCAACACCACGCTTTATGCGCTGCCCGCGCCCGACACCGTTCAGCGCTGGCGCGATATGACCCATGACGACTTCCGCTTCTGCTTTAAGTTTCCGCAGACTATCAGCCACCGCGCGCAGCTTCAGCACACCGACGACCTGCTGAGCGATTTTTTGCGTCTGCTCGATCCGCTGGCCGACCGCATCGGGCAGTACTGGCTGCAGCTGCCCGCCACCTTTTCGCCCGCGCAGCTTACCGATCTCTGGCGCTTTCTCGATGGTCTTCCGCGCCGCTTCAGCTATGGCGTCGAAGTGCGCCACGCCGCTTTTTTCGCCAAGGGCGAGGCGGAGCGCGCGCTTAATCAGGGCCTGCAGGCGCGCGGCGTCAACCGGGTGATTTTAGACAGCCGTCCGGTACACGCCTCAACGTCGCAAAGCCCCGCGGCCCTGCATGCACGCGAGCAAAAGCCGCGCGTGCCTCCTCATGCGGTGCGCACCGGCGAGCTGCCGATGGTGCGCTTTATCGGCAGCGACGACGTGGACGAGAGCGACCGATATTTTCAGGTCTGGCGCGAAAAGCTGGCACAATGGCAGGCAGAGGGCGATGCGCTGTTCTTTATCCACACGCCGGATATGGGCCAGGTGTTTCCGCTGGTGCAGCGTTTATGGCCGCAGCTGCAGGCTATCGACGCCGCTATCGGCAGCGGCCCCGCCTGGCCGCAGCAGGCGTCGCTGTTCTGATAAAAGAGGATAAACATGATTAGCGCGTTATATGTGGTACTGGGCGTATTGATGGTGATGAAATTCGCGCTGGACGTGGTGCGCTACCGTCGTCACTATCGGGTCGCTTTCGGCGACGGGGGCTTTCACGATCTGCGCGTGGCGATACGCATTCACGGCAACGCCGTAGAAACCATTCCGCTGGCGCTGCTGCTGCTGGTGATGATGGAGATGAACGGCGCCGATATCTGGATGGTGCATCTCACCGGCCTGATCTTTTTCGCCGGGCGGGTCATTCATGCGCAGGGGCTGCGCCGCAGCGCGCTTGCCGGACGCAAGTATGGCATGATGCTGACGCTGTTTGCGCTGTGCGGCATGGCGGTGTTTAATCTTATCTATCTGCCCTGGGATCTGGTGCTGACGCTGCATTAACCGGTTGCGGGGGTAAAGGGTGCAGCCCGCCGCACTTTCTGCCAGAATAGCGCCCTTTCCGTTGTCTTTCCGGATTTACTATGTCTGACCGCGATACGCTATTTTCCGCGCCCATCGATAAGCTGGGCGACTGGACCTTTGACGAGCGCGTGGCTGAAGTCTTCCCCGATATGATTCAGCGCTCCGTGCCCGGCTACTCCAATATTATCTCGATGATCGGCATGCTGGCCGAGCGTTTCGTCACGCCCGACAGCCAGGTCTACGATCTGGGCTGCTCGCTTGGCGCCGCGACGCTCTCGGTTCGCCGCAATATCAAAGTGCCCGGCTGCACCATTATCGCCGTGGATAACTCCCCTGCCATGGTCGAGCGTTGCCGTCGCCATATTGACGCCTTTCGCGCCGAGACGCCGGTTAACGTCATCGAAGCCGATATCCGTGATATCGCTATCGAAAACGCCTCGCTGGTGGTGCTTAACTTCACGCTGCAGTTTCTCGAACCCCCTGCGCGCCTGCAGCTGCTGGAGAAGATCTGGCAGGGGCTGAAGCCCGGCGGCGCGCTGGTGCTGTCGGAGAAGTTCAGCTTTGAGGACGCCGACGTAGGCGAGCTGCTGTTCAATATGCATCATGACTTTAAACGCGCCAACGGCTACAGCGAGCTGGAGATCAGCCAGAAGCGCAGCATGCTGGAGAACGTGATGCTGACCGACAGCGTGGAGACGCATAAAGCGCGCCTGAAACAGGCGGGCTTCTCTCACGCGGAACTCTGGTTCCAGTGCTTTAACTTCGGTTCGCTGGTGGCGTTGAAATGATTGAGTTTGGCCGTTTTTATCAGCAAATCGCCACGGGTCCTCTCGCCAGCTGGCTGGAAGTGCTGCCGGCGCAGATCGCCGCCTGGCAGAAAGAGAACCTGCATGGCCTGTTCCGCAACTGGGAGAAGTCGGTTGAGCATCTGCCGCTGCTGCAGCCGCAGCAGCTCGACCTGCTGCACAGCGTCAGCGCGCAGCACGACGATCTCAGCGACCGTCAGCGTCAGGGCATTGAGAAACTGCTGCGCAACCTGATGCCGTGGCGCAAAGGCCCCTATTCGCTCTACGGCACTGAGATCGATACAGAATGGCGTTCCGACTGGAAGTGGCAGCGCGTCGCGCCGCATATCTCGTCGCTGGCGGGTCGCACCGTACTGGACGTCGGCTGCGGCAGCGGCTATCACATGTGGCGCATGGTGGGCGCAGGCGCGCATCTTGTGGTCGGCATCGATCCGATGCAGCTCTTCCTCTGCCAGTTCGAAGCGGTGCGCAAGCTGCTGGGCGACGACCGACGCGCCCATCTGCTGCCGCTCGGCATTGAGCAGCTGCCGACGCTGCAGGCGTTCGATACCGTTTTCTCTATGGGCGTGCTCTATCATCGCCGTTCGCCGCTCGATCACCTGCTTCAGCTTAAAAATCAGCTGGTGAGCGGCGGCGAGCTGGTGCTGGAAACGCTGGTGATTGAAGGAGATGAGCGGGATGTGCTGGTGCCTGGCGAACGCTACGCGCAGATGCGCAACGTTTACTTTATTCCTTCGGCGCTGGCGCTGAAGAGCTGGCTGGAGAAGTGCGGTTTTATCGACGTGAAGATTGTCGACTATGCGATAACCTCCACCGACGAGCAGCGCCGCACCAGCTGGATGACCAGCGAATCGCTGGCGGACTTCCTTGACCCGCAAGACGCCAGCAAAACGGTGGAAGGCTATCCGGCGCCGCTGCGCGCGGTGCTGGTCGCCACTAAACCCTGAGCCTTAGCGGCGAGAGAGCGCCAGCTTCGCCGCGAAGCCGATAAACACCATGCCCGTCAGGCGGTCCATCACTTTGAGCACCGCCGGACGGCGCAGGTGCGCGGCGAAGTAGTGGCTGCCGCCGATCAGTACGGCATTCCACAGCAGGCCGATCGCAACATGCATCAGCGCCATCAGGCTGCACCAGAGGGCCACCGACGCGCCCGCCGGAATAAACTGCGGCATAAAGGTGACGTAAAACACGCCGATTTTTGGATTAAGCAGATTGCCGAACAGGCCGCGGTTAAAGCAGCTGAAATAGCTCTGCTGCGCCACTTCGGTTGCCGTTTCATCCTGCGCCTGCGTCCGGGGATTAAGCAGCAGTCTGACGCCGAGATAGAGCAAATAGGCCGCGCCGACCCACTTCAACAGGTTATAGGCCATTTCCGACGCCAGCAGCAGCGCGCCGAGGCCAAAGCCTACCGCTACGCCCCACACCAGACAGCCGAGATTTATGCCGAGGGCCGTTGCACTGGCGCGTCGCCAGCCCTGCGCGGCGGCGGTACGCAGCACCAGCGCCGTGTCAAAGCCCGGCGTCAGCGTCAAAATGGTAATGGCGAACAGAAACGAGAAAAGCAAGGTGGCGGTCATGATCATCTCCCTGAAATATTGCCGCTTACCCTAACAAATTTTTCTGGCGATAGCAGCGCGGAGAGGTGGATTTTGCGCGCTACTCCGCCTCGGCGGGACGATCCCAGTACTGATATTTGTAGGCGGCGCTGAGATGCCGCTCAATCGTGCCTTTTTCGAATATTTCGGTTTCGTGCAGATAGCTTAAGGTGCAGTTCCCCACCTCATCCCACAGCTGACACTCGTCAACCGTACGCAGCGAGCTGACCGGCGTAGTGGCGGTGCCGTGAAGCTGCCATTCGCGGAATTTTTTATCGTAGGTATAGCGATCTTTGCTGCGCGCCGTTTCCGCGCTGATGACCTGCCCCTGCGGATTCCAGCGCCAGCTGCTTTCGCCGTTGGTCAACGCGTCGGTGCCGCGCGAAACGCTTTTCGCCAGCCGCAGCTGCGCGTCATAGCGATAGGTGGTATCGGTAAAGCCGCTTTTGCCCATGCTGGTGAATTTATCGGACGCGGTGACGATATTGCCGTGTCGGCCGGTAAGCCAGCTAATCGTGCCCTGGCGGTTATCGACCACCTGCTCTTTCCCCTCTTTCAGCACCTTCACCAGATAAGCGTACTCCGCCACCCAGCCGCCCTGCACGCGCGCAATATGCTGTTCCATGCTCAGAGTGACGTTATGCTCTTTTTTATCGAAAGTGACGTCGGCGACCAGCAAAATACCGCAGGGATCGAACTGTCCCAGCACCCGTTTTTGCGAATCCACATCTTTGCCGAACTCGCCAGCGATAACCTGCCGCACCGCGCCTTTGGCGCTGCCGCCCAGCATAATCCAGCTGTTGCTGCTGGCCACGGCCTTGCTGTGCGGGCCGCAGGCGGCGGCCCACAGCGTGTGGGAGAAGAGAAGCGAACCCAGCGTAAGCGCCGCAATAAGAGAGCGTTTCATGGTGTAACTCCCAGAGATCTCAATAACCTGAGTGTAACCTTATTGGCGGCAACTGGCGCACAACGGAAACTATTTAATCGCGGATAAAAAGAACCCCAGCAAGATGGCTGGGGTTTGGTACTTGCAAACATCACGTCATAAGGCGTGCTGCGCGGCAAAATCTGTGGTGATTCAGGCTACCCTGACGGTATTGAGCTGCATCACGCTTTTCATGGCTTCCACCACATCGCTATCCACGCAGTAGCGGCTGAACTCATCCATTTCGGCTTCGGAACACATGGAGACACCGGCTTTTCGGTAACGCATCGGTGAGGTTACGAGGCGGCTGGCAGAGCTGTGAACCTCGCTAAGTCCGCTGTCCAGGAACTTTTGCAGGTTGCTGAGGCGTACGCCAGCACCAGCCATAATGATTGGACCCTCGCTCTGTTCATTAAGTTCCCTTAATAATGCAATTCCGTTTTCCGCGCTCTGCTGCTGGCCGGAAGTCAGAATGCGCGCCACCCCCAGCGCCGTTAGCTCCTCCAGCGCGCGGTTCGGACTGTGGCAGAGATCAAACGCACGATGAAACGTTACCTGCACCCCGTCGCACAGCGCCATAATCTGCCGCATGCGCGAGCGATCGATATGCGCCTCTTCGTCCAGCATGCCAATAACCAGGCCTGGAAACCCCATTTCGCGAATTCTCGCCACGTCGGATTTCATGATCTCAAATTCACGGGCGGTATAGCAGAAGTCGCCGCCGCGCGGTCGGACGATAGGATGAACCGGAATCGATATTTCACGTCGTGCCGCCTCCAGTGAACCGGCTGAAGGCGTCAGGCCGCCTTCGCGCGGTCCGGCGCACAGCTCAACGCGGTCAGCGCCAGCCTGCTGCGCCGTCATGGCGCAATCCACGCCGTAGCAGCAAATTTCCAGTGTGGTCATCAGTTCCTCCTTTCATGACGTCTGGCTCGACACAGGGCGATAAGATAGTCTGATTACAAAATTAGTTTACGTGGAAAACAGCATATGGCATTTAATTTTGACCAACGGATAGACCGTCGTCACAGCGATAGTCTGAAATGGAACAAATATAGTGACCGGGATGTGCTTCCACTGTGGGTGGCGGACACCGATTTCCGCTCGCCGGAGTGCATTATCGAAGCCATAAAAAACCGCGCCGATCATGGCGTTTTTGGTTATGGCGGACGGCCGACGGGATTAATGGAGGCGGCGATCGCGCGCTTTGAACAGCGCTACCAGTGGAAAGTAGAGCCGGAGTGGATTGTGGTACTGCCCGGCGTGGTGAGCGGGCTGAATCTGACGGTGCGCGCCCTGACCCAGCCTGACGAGCGATCCATCGCCCCTTCGCCCATTTATCCGCCGTTTCGCGGCGCGGCGAAGCTGGCGGAGCGCGAACAGATCCATCTGCCGCTGACGTTGCAGGCGGGTCGCTGGGTTGTCGACCTCAGCCAGGCGCCACCCCTGCTGAACGGCAAAGAGAAGCTGTTACTGTTGTGCAACCCGCAAAATCCCGGCGGTACGGTCTATCGCCGCGACGAGCTGGAAGCGCAGCTGGCCTTTGCCCGTCAGCACGATTTGATCGTCTGTTCTGATGAGATCCACTGCGATCTGCTGCTGGAGCCTGGCGTGCAGCATATCCCCTTCGCCAGCCTGAGCGAAGACGCCGCACAGCGCAGCATTACGCTCATCTCCCCCTCCAAGAGCTTCAATATCGCCGGACTTGGCGCTTCGCTGGCGATTATCCCTAATGCTGAACTACGGGCGCGTTTTAAACAGGCGCGTTACGGCATCGTGCCTGAGGTCGATATTCTGGCGCTGGTCGCCGCCGAAGCGGCCTGGCGCGGCGGTGATGACTGGCTGGACGCGCAGCTCGCCTATCTGCGTATTAGCCGCGACCGGCTGCATGCTGCCGTCAATGCGCTACCGGGGCTGACGATGGCCCGACCGGAAGCGACCTACTTAGGCTGGATAGACTGTAACGGGCTGGATGTTGCCAGCCCGGCGCTCTATTTTGAGAAATGGGGCCTGGGCTTTTCGCCCGGACGCGATTTCGGCGACGACCGCTTTGTGCGCTTTAATTTTGGCTGCACGCACGCCACGCTGGAAGAAGCGCTGGTGCGGCTGCGCGCCGCCATCGCCGCGCGCGCTTAACCCGCCTCGCTGGCGACAATCTCCTCCAGTCGCCACGGATGAAATTTTATCGTGGTTTGCCCGTCGGTCACCGCCAGGGTCGGATTAGGTAGCCGATCGCTTTCGCCCTTTGGCGAACTGGTCTTGAACGAGATGCCCGGCTGCGTGAGCGCATCGTCGCTGAGCAGCGCCATCGCGCGCACGCCCAGCGTCTGGTGATCGCCGCGCAGCACGATTTCCACATGCTCAAAACCTTCGTGGCGATAACGCTTCTCCCCTGGCCAGGGCAGTTCGATAACGTCCAGCTGCCAGCCGTTGAGCAGCAGTGGCTGATGCAGTTTAAACAGGCAGACAGGCCGCCCGTTGATCATCGCTTCGGAAAACTGCGTCCCTATCTTCAACAGCCCTTCTTTCCAGCGTTCGGCAGTGCTGTTTTGATGACAGCGCACCGCGATATGATCGGCCTCGAGCGCCGCTAAGTTTAATCCGAGACGGTCTGCGAATTGTTGCAGTGAAGCGCTGAAGCGCGTCAGATCCTCTTCTAAGTCCTGTAATTCAGAGGGAAATGTTGGGTTGGAAATCATAAAACGTCTCTGTTAGTTTAAGTTTTTTAATAAATACAAAGCCCCGCCAGCACTGCTTTGGCCGCGATAAGATGTTAAGAATCATCCGATTTGACCATAATTTTGCGGCAAAACCACGTAATATGCCCTTTTAATTCAGATTTATCCCGACTTCAGGGCCAGTAGTTTCTGGATGAAAAGCAGTTAACTAATTGAAAAAAATGACGTTCTTTTATACAATAAGATAACTCTTATTTGCCAGCCAAACAATTGCAGCTTCACCGCCTTTCTTATAGATTTGACCTAACACAACTACAAGGAATGGCTCTATGTTCATGCTCATTGTTGTCGCAGTCCTGATCGCACTGATGGGATTTGCAATTTCCCGCCACTGGAAGGTGCGTGAAGACAAAAGCGTCAAAAATCCTCGTCGTCATCTGCGCCGTCGCTAATCTCTGTTTCGGGAAACCGGCCTGACGCCGTTTCCCCGCACGCTCTCTTGCGCGGCGGCTGCTGACGCAACGAGACATTTCACGTATACTTCCCCTCTTCTTTTTTCCATTCTGCGCGGCCTGCGGGCGCGTCGGCAGGGTGAGGACAACGGCTCGCTGCGCGGCAGACGGGCCTTTTAGCAGATGAAGGTAATGCGGTGAATATTCAGGCTCTTCTTTCCGAAAAAGTCAGTCAGGCGATGATTTTAGCCGGTGCGCCGGTTGACTGCGACCCCCAGGTTCGTCAGTCCGCCAGGGTTCAGTTTGGGGATTATCAGGCGAACGGCATTATGGCCGTCGCAAAAAAGCTGGGTCAGGCGCCGCGACAGCTGGCTGAAAGCGTGATTACGCATCTTGACCTGAAAGGCATCGCCAGCAAAGTGGAGATCGCCGGGCCGGGCTTTATCAATATTTTTCTCGACCGCGACTGGCTGGCTGCACAGGCGAAGCTGGCGCTAACGCAGCCGCGCCTGGGCGTTGCCGCCGTTGAACCGCAAACTATCGTTGTTGACTATTCTGCGCCGAACGTGGCGAAAGAGATGCACGTCGGCCATGTCCGCTCCACCATTATCGGCGACGCCGCGGTGCGCACGCTGTCGTTTCTTGGTCACAACGTCATCCGCGCTAACCACGTCGGCGACTGGGGCACCCAGTTCGGCATGCTGATCGCCTACCTTGAGAAGCAGCAGAACGAGCATCATGAAGATATCGCGCTGGCTGACCTCGAAGCCTTCTACCGTGAAGCGAAGCGCACCTACGACGAAGACGAAGCTTTCGCCGAGCGCGCGCGCGCCTATGTGGTTAAGCTGCAGGGCGGCGACGAATATTGCCGCGCCATGTGGAAGAAGCTGGTTGATATCACCATGGGCCAGAACCAGCTGATCTATGACCGTCTGAACGTGACGTTGACGCGCAAGGACGTAATGGGCGAAAGCCTCTATAATGATATGCTGCCGGGCATCGTCGAGGATCTGCGCGCCAAAGGGCTGGCGGTGACCAGCGAAGGCGCGACCGTCGTGTTCCTGGACGAGTTCAAGAATAAAGAAGGCGAGCCGATGGGGGTCATCATTCAGAAGAAAGATGGCGGCTACCTCTACACCACAACCGATATCGCCTGCGCCAAATATCGCTATGAGACGCTGCATGCCGACCGCGTGCTTTACTACATCGATTCACGTCAGCACCAGCATCTGCAGCAGGCGTGGACCATCGTTCGCAAGGCGGGCTATGTGCAGGAATCCGTTCCGCTGGAGCATCACGCTTTCGGCATGATGCTGGGCAAAGATGGCCGTCCGTTCAAAACCCGCAGCGGCGGCACCATTAAACTGGCCGATCTGCTGGAAGAGGCGCACGATCGCGCGCTGACGCTGGTGCGCGAGAAGAACCCGGAAATGGATGAAGCGGAGCTGCAGCAGTTGGCAGAAGTGGTTGGCATCGGCGCCGTGAAGTATGCCGATCTGTCGAAAAGCCGCACCACCGATTACATCTTCGACTGGGACAACATGCTGGCGTTTGAGGGCAATACCGCGCCTTATATGCAGTACGCCTATACTCGCGTGCTCTCGGTATTCCGTAAAGCGGGCGTCGAGGTTGACAGCATTGACGCGCCGCTGGCTATTACCGAAGATCGCGAAGCGCAGCTGGCGACGCGTCTGCTGCAGTTTGAAGAAACCATCATTCAGGTGGCGCGCGACGGTACGCCGCATGTTATGTGCGCCTATCTCTACGATCTGGCTGGTCTCTTCTCTGGCTTCTATGAGCACTGCCCTATCCTCAGCGCGGAAGATGAGGCCACGCGCCAGAGCCGCCTGCAGCTGGCAGCGCTGACGGCGAAGACGCTGAAGCAGGGCCTGGATACCTTAGGTATTAAGACCGTAGAACGGATGTAAAACAAAAACCCCGCGCAAGCGGGGTTTTTGTTTTTGGCTTGTTGCCGATGCGGGTAGTCTGGCCCGATCGCAAAGTCGCTCAAGGCATCCATGCTCGCTCGGCCCGCGACATCCTTGTCGCGGGACGCTTTGCTCTTCAGCCCAGACTACCCGCACAGTTAACTTTTGCGCGCGCTTTAAGTTCCGCCTCGTTCACCTTCAGTTCTGGTAATTGACCATCACTTCGCTGCTCAACACCTGCAGGCCCGGCGGCAACGCCCCCCTGCCCGCCACGCCAAACACCATATAGAGCGTTTCGCCCGCGTCGAGCTGCGCCAGTTCGCGCGTCGCGCCGCTGCCGCCCTCCAGCGTAGCGCAACGCTGCGCGCCGCACAGCCGGACCTGTAAACCCGACGGCGCAGGGCCGGTGAGCTGATAACGCCAGTTAATAATATTAACCGAGCCGGAAATCCCCGGTGGCGCGCGCAGCGGCTTTGAGCGGACCCAGCCGCCGCGGTTGCTTAACGCCGGGCCGCTGACGCTGGCCTGCCACGCGCCCGAGGCGGCGTAAAGCGGCAAAGCGGTCAGCGACAGCAGCGCCAGCCCCCAGCACCAGCGGCGCATTATTTGCCTCCAATGGTGGCGGTCATACGGATCTGGCGGTTGTCGGTCAGCTCCATATTGGAGAGCACCACCAGCTGCGGCAGATTGCGGCGCAGGAAGCGCGCCAGCAGCGCGCGCAGCGGATGGTTGACCAGCAGCACCGGCGGCGCGCCCAGCATCTCCTGACGCTGCAGCGCGGCCTGCGCCTGCTCCAGCAGCCGGTCAGCCAGACCCGGCTCCAGCCCGCCGCCGCCCTGCAGCGCCTGCAGCAGCAGACGCTCCAGCGTGGTATCAAGGCCGATCACCTGCACTTCGTCATTGCCAGGGAACCACTGCTGTGTAATGGCGCGCCCCAGGGCTACGCGCACCACGCTGGTCAGTTCCTGCGGATCGTTCTGCACCGGCGCGTGCTCCGCCAGGGTTTCGATAATCGTACGCATATCGCGGATCGAGACGCGCTCGGTCAGCAGGTTTTGCAGCACCTTGTGCAGCGTGGTCAGGGTTATCACGCCCGGCACCAGATCTTCCGTCAGCTTCGGCATCTCCTGGCTGACGCGATCGAGCAGTTGCTGCGCCTCCTGACGGCCAAAAAGCTCGCTGGCGTACTGGCCAATCAGGTGGTTAAGGTGCGTTGCCACCACGGTACTCGCTTCCACCACGGTAAAGCCCTGGATCTGCGCCTGCTCTTTCAGCGCGCTGTCGATCCAGATGGCGGCCAGACCAAATGCCGGATCGACAGTCGCCTCGCCCGGCAGCGTGCCCGCCGCCGTTCCGGGGTTGATCGCCATCCAGCGGCCAGGATAGGCGTCGCCGCTGCCAATCTCTACCCCTTTCATCAGAATGCGGTAGCGCGCGGGCGGCAGCTCCATATTGTCGCGAATATGCACCACCGGCGGCAGAAAGCCGACATCCTGCGCCACCTTTTTACGGATGCTGCGGATACGGCCCAGCAGCTCGCCGTTCTGCGTGTGATCCACCATTGGGATCAGACGATAGCCGACTTCCATTCCCAGCGTATCTTCCAGCTGCACATCGGTCCAGGACGCCTCGGTATTGGCTGGCGTATCTGAAGGTTTCATGATGGAGCTGCTGGCGGCTTCCGGATTCTTCTTCGCCTCCATCTCACGGCCGCGCATCCACCATGCCAGGCCGAGCAGCGCGCCGGTAAAAAGCAGGAACACAAAGTTCGGCATGCCGGGCACCAGGCCCAGCAGACCGAGCACGCCGGCGCTCAGCAGCATTACGCGTGGGTTTTTAAACAGCTGCCCCACCATCTGCTCGCCAACATCCTGATCGGTGCCGACGCGAGTCACGATGACGCCCGCCGCGGTGGAGATCACCAGCGCCGGGATCTGCGCTACCAGACCGTCACCGATAGTCAGCAGCGTGTAGGTTTCCGCAGCATGGCCAATATCCATACCGTGTTGCACGACGCCCACCAGCAGACCGCCGATGATATTGATGACCATGATAAGAATGCCGGCGATGGCGTCGCCGCGTACGAACTTACTCGCACCGTCCATCGAACCGTAGAAGTCCGCTTCCTGCGTCACCTCGGTACGTCGCTTTTTCGCCTCCTCTTCGCCGATCAGGCCCGCGTTAAGATCGGCGTCGATCGCCATCTGTTTACCCGGCATGCCATCCAGCACGAAGCGCGCGCCCACTTCCGCGATACGTCCCGCGCCCTTGGTGATAACCATAAAGTTAATGACCACCAGGATGACGAACACCACGATACCGATAGCAAAGTTGCCGCCGACGAGGAAGTGGCCGAACGCTTCTACTACGCGTCCCGCCGCGCTGCCGCCGGTATGGCCATCCATCAGGATGATACGCGTCGAGGCGACGTTCAGCGCCAGTCGCAGCAGCGTCGAGAAAAGCAGGATGGTGGGAAAGGCGGCGAACTCCAGCGTGCGCTGGGTGAACATCGCCACCAGCAGCACCATAATCGAGAGCGCGATGTTAAAGGTGAACAACAGATCGAGGATGAAGGAGGGCAGCGGCAGCACCATCATCGACAGGATCATCATAATCAACACAGGGCCGGCAAGTACCTGCCACTGTGTCTCTTTCAGGTTGTTCGGTAAACGCAGTTTTGCGGCCAGGTTAGCCATCGTTTCGCTTCTCTCCTGCAAAGTCCATCTCTGCCGGAACCGGCAGGTTTTTCGGTTTGTTCGGGATCAGGCCGCCTTCGCGCTTCCAGCGGCGCAGCTGCCAGACCCAGGCCAGTACTTCCGCCACCGCCGCGTAGAGCGCGCCGGGGATCTGCTGACCAATCTCTGTATGCCGGTAGAGCGCGCGCGCCAGCGGCGGCGCCTCCAGCAGCGGTATGCGGTGTTCTGCGGCAAGTTCGCGGATCTTTAATGCCACCTCGCCCGCCCCTTTCGCCACCACTTTCGGCGCGCTCATCTTTTTCTCGTTGTACTGCAGCGCCACGGAGTAGTGCGTCGGGTTAGTGACGATAACGTCAGCTTTGGGCACATCGGCCATCATGCGGCGGCGCGCGGCGGCGCGCATCGCCTGGCGGATACGCCCTTTTACGTGCGGGTCGCCTTCCTGCTGTTTAAATTCGTCGCGGATCTCCTGGCGCGACATGCGCAGCTTTTTGTAATGGCTGTAGAGCTGCCAGAAAACGTCATAGCCCACCATGGGGATCAGGCCAAGCACCACCAGCGCGCAGCAGGCGGCGATCATCCCCAGCCCGTGCATCAGCGCGTTGGTGGGCGACTGGCTGACCAGGCGCAGCATCTCGCTCCAGTGCGACCAGATGTACCAGCCGCCTACGCTCCCCACCAGCACCGCTTTCAGAATGCCTTTGAACAGCTCGGTCCAGGCCTGAGCGGCGAACATGCGGGAAAAACCCGGCAGCGGGTTAAGCTTTTTAAAATCCATCTTGATCGATTTGCCGCTGATCACGATACCGCCCAGCAGCATCGGTGCGGCGATCGCCACCAGCACCAGCCCGCCCAGCAACGGCAACAACGCCATCACCGCCTGGCCGATCAGACTGCTGATATGGCCGATGATGAGCTTGCTGTCGTTCACCATGCCGTGGTCGAAACGCAGCCCGGAAGCGACCATCGCCGCCAGCTGGCGCGCCATCATCGTGCCGCCCAGCCAGAGGATCATAAGACCCGCCAGCAGCATCAGCACCGACGTCAGCTCGCGCGAACGCGGAATCTGTCCCTCCTCACGCGCTTTTTCAAGTCGGTGGGGTGTGGGCGATTCTGTTTTGTCCTCGTCGCTCTCTTCAGCCACGACAAACCTCAGTGGGTGGGAATTCTGAGCACAGCATGCCAAAGTACGCGGCAGTTAAAGCGGGGATTAAGCGGAGAAAAAGCGAGTTAATTTCGCCATAAGGCAAACGCGTATCGATCGGGAGGCGTTGCGCCTCCCGATCGGGGGTAAAACCAGCCTCAGAAACCCAGGCTGTCCAGCAGGTCGTCTACCTGATCCTGACTGGAAACGATGCCCGGCGCATCGGCATGAATTTGCGGGCCGTTCAGCAGGCTCGAGCTTTGCTGACGCTGCTCGGCGCTGACTTCCGGCATATTCTCCAGCAGCACCATCAGCAGCTGACGCTCAATTTCCTGAATCACATCCATCATGCGCTTGATCACCTGGCCCGTAAGGTCCTGGAAATCCTGCGCCATCATGATTTCGAGCAGCTGCTTGTTGGTAAATGAGGTGTGCCCCGGCACCGCAGAAAGAAACTCGCGAGTATCCGAAACCAACTCACGGGCATCCGCCAGCTCAATCGGGTTCTCGAACCATGCGTCCCAGCGGCCTTTCAGCTGGCTGGCACCGGCCTCCATTTTGTCCTGATGCGGCTGCGCGGCTTCAACGCAGTTAAGAGCGCGGTCGGCAGCCTGCGCGGTCATCTGTACGACATAATCCAGACGGTCGCGCGCGTCGGGGATCGCCTCCGCCGCTTCGGCAATCGCCTGATCCAGTCCCAGTTCGCGCAGGCTGTCGCGCAGCATACGGGTCAGAGAGCCGATCCGGGTAATGATGTCTTGCGCCGTGGCGGCATCCTCAGTTGATTTCGGAAGGTTGCTCATCACATCTCCTTACATACCCAGTTTTTCGAAGATTTTGCCTAACTTCTCTTCCAGCGTGGCGGCGGTGAAAGGCTTCACCACGTAGCCGCTGGCGCCGGCCTGCGCGGCCGCGATAATGTTCTCTTTTTTCGCTTCCGCGGTTACCATCAGCACCGGCAGCTGGCCCAGCGTGCCGTCGGCGCGAATGGTCTGCAGCAGCTGCAGGCCATCCATGTTCGGCATATTCCAGTCGGAGATGACGAAGTCGAAGCCGCCCGCGCGCAGTTTAGAGAGCGCATCAACGCCGTCTTCCGCCTCTTCGACATTATTGAATCCCAGCTCTTTCAGCAGGTTACGCACAATACGACGCATCGTGTTGAAGTCGTCAACCACTAAAAAGCGCATGTTTTTATCAGCCATAATTACTCCTGTGTTATCTCGCCCGGCAGGACGGGCCTGTTAAATACGCAGTGCCTGTCCGGCGCTAATTTTTGCCAGCATATGCTGGCTGACGTTGCCTAAATCCACGACTTCGCTCACACCGCCGCTGGCGATGGCTTCTCGCGGCATACCAAATACCACGCAGGACGCTTCGCTCTGTGCGATGGTCCAGGCGCCGGCGCGGTGCATCTCCAGCATGCCCGCCGCGCCGTCGTTGCCCATACCGGTAAGGATGACCCCTACCGCGTTACGTCCGGCGTTGATGGCTACCGATTTGAACAACACATCCACGGAGGGCTTGTGGCGGTTCACCGGCGGCCCTTCATTCAGTTTCACTACATAGTTTGCCCCGCTGCGCGCCAGCTCCATATGCATCGCGCCCGGCGCGATATAGGCGTGCCCCGGCAAAATGCGCTCGCCATCTTCCGCTTCTTTCACCGTAATCTGGCAGAGCTTGTTGAGACGCTCGGCGAAGGATTTGGTGAAACCCGGCGGCATATGCTGGGTGATCATCAGCGCAGGGCTGGTCGGCGGCAGCGGCTGCAGCACGTGACGAATCGCTTCGGTGCCGCCGGTCGACGAGCCAATGGCGATCAGCTTTTCGCTACTGAGCAGCGGACCCGCTTTTAAGGTTAACGGCGCCGGCATCGTCGGACGGGCGTGCAGTCGCGCGCGCGCCGCCGCGCGGATCTTGTCGGCGATCATCTGGCTGTAGGCCAGCATCCCTTCGCGAATGCCGAGCTGCGGTTTGGTGACAAAATCCACCGCTCCCAGCTCCAGCGCGCGCAGCGTGATCTCCGAGCCTTTGCCGGTCAGCGACGAAACCATGACCACCGGCATCGGACGCAGACGCATCAGTTTTTCCAGAAAGTCGAGGCCGTCCATGCGCGGCATCTCCACGTCCAGCGTCAGCACCTGCGGGTCGTACTGCTTGATTAAATCGCGCGCGACCAGCGGATCGGGCGCGGTAGCCACCATCTCCATATCGGGATGACTGTTGATGATCTCGGTCATCAGCTGTCGCATCAGCGCGGAGTCATCCACGCACATTACGGTGATTTTGCTCATCGTCTTTCCTTCGTCAGTCCATAGACGGTTTGTCCGCGCAGCCAGAACTCTTTGCTAATCTGACTGAAGTTCTCTGAGTGACCGGCAAAGAGCAGACCGCCCGGCTTCAACAGGGGAACAAAACGACGCAGAATCTTCTCCTGCGTCTCTTTATCGAAATAGATCATTACGTTGCGGCAGAAGATCGCATCAAACGGCCCCGGCAGCGCCCACTCGTTCGCCAGCAGGTTGAGCTGGGCGAAGCTGACGCTGTGCGCCAGTTCCGGGCGTACGCGCACCATGCCAGCATGCGGGCCGGTGCCGCGCAGGAAAAAGCGCTGCAGCTGCTGCGGCGACAGCGTGCGCAGCTCCTCCTGGCGATAGACGCCGGCGACCGCTTTCTCCAGCACCTGGGTATCGATATCGCTGGCGTGCACCTGAAACTTGCCCGGCCCGGCGCCCAGCGTTTCCGCCAGCGTCATCGCGATCGAGTAAGGCTCTTCGCCGGTCGAGGCCGCCGCACACCAGACGTTAAAGCTGCCTGAACGCTTACGCGCATGCTCCGCCAGAATCGGGAAATGGTGCGCCTCGCGGAAAAATGCCGTCAGGTTGGTGGTCAGCGCATTGATAAAAGCCTGCCACTCCGCGCTGTTGACGTCGTTCTCCAGCAGAGCCAGATAGCGACCAAAGTCATCAATGTTCAGCGTGCGCAGACGGCGCACCAGACGGTTGTAGACCATTTCGCGCTTGTGGTCGGCCAGCACAATGCCAGCTCGCTGATAGATCAGCTGGCTGATACGACGAAAGTGTGTATCCGAAAGCGGCAGGCGCTGCACCATCTGCGAGAGCATGGTTGTCGCTTCGTTTTGATCCAGTAGCGTCGATTTCTTCATTTCAGGTCACCTGGCACTGTACTTAATTCATTAGATTCTGCTGCTATGCCGGGCGGCGTTGCCGCCGACCCGGCCATCCAGGCGATTAAAAGGTTTCCCAGTTGTCGTCGCTACGACCGACCGCCGCGCGGGAAGCCGCTACTGGCGCATCCAGACGTAGACTTTTCGACGCCGTAGTTCTGTTAACGGCCTGGCCGACAAATTCTTTACCGATATTGAACACAGAAACCGCCTGTTTCAGTCGGCTGGCCTGATCTTCCAGCGATGCGGCCGCCGAAGCAGACTCTTCCACCAGCGCGGCGTTCTGCTGCGTGACGCGATCCATCTCCGTTACCGCCAGACCGACCTGGTCAATGCCACGGCTCTGCTCGTCCGACGCCGAGGCGATTTCACCCATAATGTCGGTTACGCGCGTTACCGCGCTGACGATCTCACCCATGGTTTCGCCTGCGCTTTCTACCAGCTGCGAGCCGGCATTGACGCGGTTCACCGAGTCTTCAATCAGCGACTTGATCTCTTTCGCCGCCTGGGCGCTGCGCTGCGCCAGGCTGCGCACCTCGCCCGCCACCACGGCGAAGCCGCGGCCCTGCTCGCCCGCACGCGCCGCTTCTACTGCCGCGTTCAGCGCAAGAATGTTGGTCTGGAAGGCGATGCCGTCGATGACGCTGGTGATATCGGCAATCTTCTTCGAGCTACCGGCGATGTCGCTCATGGTTTTCACCACGCCATCCACCACCTTGCCGCCCTGCTGCGCGGTTTCCGAGGCGTTAAGCGCCAGCTGAGAGGCCTGACGGGCGTTCTCGGCGTTCTGCTTCACGGTCGCGGTCAGCTGCTCCATGCTGGCAGCGGTCTGCTCCAGCGACGCCGCCTGCTCCTCGGTACGGGAAGAGAGATCGTTATTGCCGACGGCGATTTCGCTGGCACCGGTATAGATAGCGTCCGCGCCGTCGCGTACGGTAGAGACGGTGCGCGCCAGCTCCTGCTGCATATGCTGCAGCGCCCCGAGCAGATCGCCCAGTTCGTTGCGTACGCTAAAATTAACCGGCTGCGTCAGATCGCCGCGCGCAATATGGCGGATATGCTCAATGCTCTGCTTCAGCGGAGCGATCAGCGAGCCGCGCATTACCGTCCAGACCAGTAGGCTTATCAGCAGCGATACGATCACCAGTCCGAGCGCCATCATGATGGCGTGGTCGTAAGCGGTGTTATTGGTCTCGACGCCCTGCTGCGCCAGCAGCTGGTTATGGCTCTGCCAGGCGTTATAGTCTTTCTGGAATTTATCCTGAAAACCCTGGGTCGGCTGGTCGACGAAGCCTTTGAAATTGCCTGTGCCGAGAAACCCAATCAGTTCGGCCAGCGCGTCGCGATAGGCTTTGTAGTTTGCCTGCAGAGCCACCACGTTATCTGCGGTTTTCCCCTGTTCAGATAAGTTCGCGTTAAAGTCGGCGAACCCCTGATCGGCTACCTTCAGCTCCTCGTTAGCCAGCGCTACCAGATCCTGCACCGTCGCGCCGGAACCGGCGTGTTGGCTGTCCAGCAGATAGCGGATCCCGGCCCGGTTCAGCGTGTTGCGCGCCTGAACCAGGGAAACCCATGAGGTGCCCATCGCCTGTTGCAGCGTCGCGAGACGCTGGTTATAGGCAAAATTCTCTTTGTCGGCTTTCACCGTTTTAAAAAAAGCGCTTCCGGAAACGAGCTGTAGCACGATAAACAGCGCCAGCACACTCAGCAGGCCAGAGACAACGCGTACTCGATTAAACATAAACACCTCATTGGTTGGCGGAACGCATCAGTTATCGGCGTTAGTGAAGGGATCTTTATGTGGCTAAGGCGGGATTAACGCCGCAGGCGTTAAAAAAGAGAGGTCGCCAGCATTCGGGCGCGATCGGGGCGGAAACAGGCGGAAGACAAAGAAGCCCGCGTCCCTGCGGGCAGAAGATTTCAGGTTAAAAGGTTTCCCAGTTTTCCCCGGAGGCGGATGCCGCCGCCGCCTGGCGCGCAGGCGCAGGCGCGGTCGCAAGCGTGCGCGCTGCGATACGCGGTGCCTGGGTGGCACGCGGGATCTTGAAGACCGCCACCGACTGGCTCAGGCGGCTCGCCTGCGACTCCAGCGACGCGGCCGCCGAGGCGGACTCCTCCACCAGCGAGGCGTTCTGCTGCGTGACGCGGTCCATCTCGGTTACCGCCAGACCTACCTGGTCAATGCCGCGGCTCTGCTCGTCCGACGCCGAGGCGATTTCACCCATAATGTCGGTTACGCGCGTCACTGCGCCAACGATCTCGCCCATGGTGTCGCCCGCGGTGCCCACCAGCTGCGAACCGGCGTTAACGCGATTCACCGAGTCTTCAATCAGCGACTTAATCTCCTTTGCCGCCTGGGCGCTGCGCTGCGCCAGGCTGCGCACCTCGCCCGCCACCACGGCGAAGCCGCGGCCCTGCTCGCCCGCGCGCGCCGCTTCTACCGCGGCGTTCAGCGCCAGAATATTGGTCTGGAAGGCGATGCCGTCGATAACGCCGGTGATATCGGCGATCTTCTTCGAGCTGCCGGCGATGTCGCTCATGGTTTTCACCACGCCGTCTACTACCTCGCCGCCTTTACGCGCGGTTTCCGAGGCGCTCAGCGCCAGCTGCGACGCCTGACGGGCGTTCTCGGCGTTCTGCTTCACGGTCGCGGTCAGCTGCTCCATGCTGGCGGCGGTCTGCTCCAGCGACGCCGCCTGCTCCTCGGTGCGGGCGGAGAGATCGTTGTTGCCCGCTGCGATTTCACTGGCGCCGCTCAGGATGGCGTCGGAACCGTCGCGCACGTTGCTGACGGTGCTCACCAGCGCCTGCTGCATCTCCTGCAGGCCGTTCGCCAACTGGCTCATCTCGTTGCGCCCTTCCACCGCAATCGGCTGAGTAAGATCGCCCGCTGCAATGGTGCGAATATGGGTCAGCAGCTGGTGCAGCGGCTGGATCAGCACATGCCGCAGGCCGAACCAGCAGGCGACGACCACGCTGGTCACCAGCAGCGCCACGGCCGCCAGCAGCCACATCATCTGCACAAATGCACGCTGGTTCTGCTCTGCGCCCTGCGCGGCAAGCGCCGTCTGCTTCGTGCGCCATTCGCTGTAGGCGTCCTGCATATTGGTCTGGATCTGTTCGATATTGAAGCGGAACATCCCCTCCAGATCGCGCGCCTTCAGGCGCTCCAGCATACCGGCCAGGCCATCGTGATAGCTGGCGTACTGCGCCTCCAGCTTATCCCGCAGCGCCACGTCCAGTCCGGGCGTAGAAGGCAGATCGTAATAGACTTTAAAGTTGCGATCGGCCTGCGCCAGCTGTTGCTCAGTTTGTTGCACCAGCTGGTCTAACTGACCGCCATTGATCTGCGCCGCCGTGCTGCTCTGCAGGCGCAGCATGGCGCGGTTAAGGGTGATGCGCGTCTGGTTAAGCGCGATCCACGCATCGGTCATCGCCGTCACGTTTTGGGTAGAGACCTGCGCCAGCGCAAAGGCATCTTTATCTTTCTGAAGCGCGGACCAGAACAGCCCGCCCGATGTCAGCTGCAGCAGGCTAAAAATCGCCAGTACGGCGATCAGGCTGGTCACCACTTTGATTCGTTTCAACATATCGTTTTCCCGGGAGTCATAAAAAATCGTGCAGGCTCTCTATCGGCGCGACATCGCCAGACCTGAGCCTGTTTAGCTGTTTTTACCGTTTTGAAGGTTTTGTAAGCGGAACGTGAGGCTGGATTGCATTGAAACGGCTAAAAAAATACCGGGCTAACGCCCGGTATTAACATGCGCCTGTGCGATTAGCCCGATCAGAAGGTTTCCCAGTTGGCGTCGCTGCCGGGCGCGGCCAGTGCCTTGCGCGGCGCGGAGGCGCTGGGTACCGGCGCCGCAATCTGGGCATGTCGCGTGCCGACAGTCGCTGCCGCGCGCGGGATCTTGAAGACCGCCACCGACTGGCTCAGGCGGCTCGCCTGCGACTCCAGCGAGGCTGCCGCTGCTGCTGACTCTTCCACCAGCGAGGCGTTCTGCTGCGTAACGCGATCCATCTCCGTTACCGCCTGCCCTACCTGGTCGATACCGCGGCTCTGCTCGTCCGACGCCGAGGCGATTTCGCCCATAATGTCGGTCACGCGCGTTACCGCGTTAACGATATCGCTCATGGTCTCGCCCGCTGTGCCCACCAGCTGCGAACCGGCATTGACGCGGTTCACCGAGTCTTCAATCAGCGACTTGATCTCTTTTGCCGCCTGGGCGCTACGCTGCGCCAGGCTGCGCACCTCGCCCGCCACCACGGCGAAGCCGCGGCCCTGCTCGCCTGCGCGCGCCGCTTCCACCGCGGCGTTCAGCGCCAGGATGTTAGTCTGGAAGGCGATGCCGTCGATAACGCTGGTGATATCGGCGATCTTCTTCGAGCTGCCGGCGATGTCGCTCATGGTTTTCACCACGCCGTCCACCACATTGCCGCCTTTTTGCGCGGTTTCCGAGGCGCTCAGCGCCAGCTGCGACGCCTGACGGGCGTTTTCAGCGTTCTGCTTCACGGTCGCGGTCAGCTGCTCCATGCTGGCGGCGGTCTGCTCCAGCGACGCCGCCTGCTCTTCGGTGCGGGCGGAGAGATCGTTGTTGCCTGCAGAAATTTCGCTGGCGCCGGTAAAGATGGCGTCAGAACCGTCGCGCACGTTGCTGACGGTGCTCACCAGCGCCTGCTGCATCTCATGCAGGCTAGCGGCCAGCTGGCTCATCTCGTTGCGCCCTTCCACCACAATCGGTTGGGTCAGGTCGCCCTGCGCAATCTGCTGAATGTGCGCGATGCTGCCGTTCAGCGGGTTGATCAGCACGCGGCGCAGGCCAACCCAGCACAGCGCGATAGCCAGCACGACCAGTACCATAATGGCGCCGAGGATCCACAGCATACGAGTATAGGCGCTGGCATTTTTCTCTACGCCCAGCTCGGAGAGGTGCGCCTGGTTGGCGCGCCAGTCGGTATAGATCTTAAGAAATGCGTTCTGGTTAGGCGCAACCGGCACCCTGCCCGCTTCGTCGAGATTATTGGCTACCAGCGCCGCCTGCATCTGCGTCAGCGCCGTCGCATAGGCGCCATAGGCGTCCATCAGAAGGTTATTGAGCGCCGCGTCCTGTCCCGGCGTGTCTGGCGTCGTTTTAAACAGATCGAACTTTTTAGCCGCCGTTTGCTGGAAGTTCTGACTGTCGGTAAACAGCGATGCGATATCCGGCGCTTTACCATCCAGCTTGCTGTTTGCGATTCGCAGCTGAACACGCGTCAGCACTACCCGGCTCTGGTTGAGGCTCATATAGGCATCGTTGAGCGCCTCAAGGTTTTTGCTGGCAAGCTGCGACACGTTAAAGCTGGTTTTATCATCGCTTAATGCCGAGAAGAACACTGCTCCTGAAAAAGCCTGGAACAGGCCAAACATCAGTAAAACCAGTAATAAACTGGTGACTACGCGAATTTTGGTTAACATAGGGAGCCCTGGGAAAGTAGAAGATCAAGCAATAAAGGTATCGGCGGGGAGCGGAATATATTTAGCGCGCTAAGGATATTTAAAATATGTTTCTGTTTGATTCAGAAGATAAATAATCACAGGCCGGTTTATCCCGGCCTGTGAGAAGAGGCTTACGCGCTGCGCAGCGTATCCATCAGCGCCATCTCTTCGCTGCTCAGCAGCTTCTCGATATCCACCAGAATCAGCATACGCTCGCCGAGCGCACCGAGACCGGTCAGGTATTCGGTAGACATAGTGACGGCGAACTCCGGCGCAGGACGGATCTGATCCTGCGTCAGCGACAGCACGTCAGAAACGCCGTCCACCACAATGCCGACTACGCGCTGTACCAGATTCAGCACGATGACCACAGTGTTGTCGTTGTACTCGACGTCCGGCTGGGAAAATTTCACGCGCAGGTCGATAATCGGCACGATAACGCCGCGCAGATTGGTAACGCCTTTAATAAATTCCGGCGTGTTGGCGATGCGCGTGACCTGATCGTAGCCACGGATCTCCTGCACCTTAAGAATATCGATTCCGTACTCTTCGTCTCCCAGCGTAAATACCAGGAACTCCTGGCCGACGGTTTCGCCGGCGATTTTGGTCACGGTTGCCATTCCAGTCATTTTTCTACCCTTTTGTTATCAGTCAGGCGGCCGCGCCGGCCACACGTTTTTCACGGTTGAGCGATTGCAGCGCCGACACGTCAACGATCAGCGCGACGCTGCCGTCGCCGAGGATGGTGGCGGCAGAGATGCCAGGCACCTTGCGATAGTTGCTCTCCAGGTTTTTCACAACCACCTGGTGCTGGCCAATGAGCTGATCGACCAGCAGCGCGTAACGCTTGCCCGCGCTCTGCAGGATGACGACGATACCCTGCGTCGCCTCGGTTTTCGCGCCCTGGACGTCAAACACGTTCCACAGCTCAACCAGCGGCAGGTACTCGCCGCGCACTTCCAGCACGCACTCGCCGCCCGCCAGCGGCTTCAGCTCTTCGCTGCGCGGCTGCAGAGATTCCATTACCGCGTTGAGCGGCAGGATAAACACTTCGTCCGCGACGCGTACTGACATACCGTCGAGGATCGCCAGCGTCAGCGGCAGCAGGATACGGATAGTGGTGCCTTTACCCTGCTTCGAAGCGATCTCCACATGGCCACCCATCTCCTGGATGTTTCGCTTGACCACATCCATGCCGACGCCGCGGCCCGACACGTCGGTGACCTGCTCAGCGGTGGAGAAGCCCGGTGCGAAGATCAGCATGCCGACCTCTTCGTCGGTCATGTTTTCGCTGACCGGCAGGCCGGACGAGAGCGCTTTGGCAAGAATGCGCTCGCGGTTCAGGCCAGCGCCATCGTCAGAGACTTCGATACAGATATTGCCGCCCTGATGTTCCGCTGAAAGCGTCAGATTGCCGGTCGCCACTTTGCCCGCCGCCAGACGTTTTTCCGGCGACTCAATGCCGTGGTCGAGGCTGTTGCGCACCAGGTGCGTTAAGGGGTCAATAATACGTTCGATCAGGCTTTTATCGAGTTCGGTCGAGCTGCCGAGCAGCGTCAGTTCCACCTCTTTACCCAGCTTGCTCGCCAGATCGCGCACCAGACGCGGGAAGCGGCTGAATACATATTCCATCGGCATCATACGAATCGACATCACCGATTCCTGCAGGTCGCGCGCGTTGCGCTCCAGCTGCCCCATGCTGTTCAGCAGATCGCCGTGAGCGACCGGATCGAGTTCGCCGGAGCGCTGCGCCAGCATTGACTGGGTAATAACCAGTTCACCGACCAGGTTAATCAGCTGATCAACCTTTTCCACCGCGACGCGGATGCTGCTTGACTCGCTGCTTTTCGCCGGCGCGGCGGCGCGTTTGGCTTCGCGCTTCGCAACCGGCAGTTCGCTGACGCTGGCGCTCTGAACCGGCGCGGCTTCAGCGACCGGTGCAGGAGCGGCTGGCGCAGGTTCGGCGACCGGCGCGGCTTCAGCGGCGTCCGCCTGCGGGAAGCGGATCTGCCCTTCTTCGATAACGAAGCAGAGTACCGCCACGATGTCGTCTTTACCGACGCCGTCGATAGTCGCTTCTAAAGAGTCGTTGCCTTTCACCACATTGCTTAAGCTGCCCAGATTGCTCAGCTCTTCCAGCATCAGGTCGACCTCTTTCTCTTTGAGGTTGACCAGCTGCACGCGCAGGCCACTGCTGGCCGGCGCCTCTTGCGCGACTGGCGCAGCCGCCGCGGCCGCTGGGGCGGCAACCGGCAGGCCTTTCGCCTCTAACGCCAGCTGGCGCAGCGCTTCGCAGATGTAGTTAAAGCTTTCCGCGTTTGGCTCCTGCGCGGTTTTATAGGCATCGAGCTGTTCCTGCATAATATCTTTAGTTTCCAAAAACAGGTTGATGATGTCGGTGCTGAGCTGCATCTCGCCGCGACGAGCACCATCCAGAATGTTTTCCAGAATGTGGGTGGTTTCCTGTAATACCGTAAAACCGAAGGTTCCGGCACCGCCCTTTATTGAGTGGGCGGCGCGGAAGATGGCATTAAGCTGCTCGGAGTCCGGCTCCTGGGGATCGAGCCCCAGCAGATGCTGCTCCATATCAGCTAATAGCTCATCGGCCTCATCGAAAAACGTCTGGTAAAAATCGCTGATGTCCATGCTCACGGGATCACCTCGGCTGTGAGGGGGCTGCTGTGTTTACCGGGCTGCTGCTTTGCGGCACAGGCGGCGCGGTAATCTTTTCAATGGCCGCCGGATCGCTCACCTGTACGGCGTCGCTCTCGGCGTTCTCTTTTTCAATTGCTGCTTCAGTGTCGTGGTTCAACACCAGCAGGCTGATGCGGCGGTTAACGGCATCGTTGCCGCCGCGGTTTTTCAGTTTCATGGTGTCGGCCATGCCTACTACGCGCAGTATTTTGCCGCCATCAAGGCCGCCTATTACCAGTTCGCGGCGCGAGGCGTTGGCGCGATCGGCTGAAAGCTCCCAGTTGCTGTAGCCGCGGTCGCCATTCGCGTACTGAAAATCGTCGGTATGGCCCGCCAGGCTGATGCGGTTGGGAATATCGTTCAGCAGCGGCGCGATGCCGCGCAGGATATCGCGCATATAGGGTTCGACTTCCGCGCTACCGGTCTTAAACATTGGCCGGTTCTGGCTGTCGATAATCTGAATACGTAACCCTTCGTCCACCATGTTAATAATCAGATGCGGACGCAGCGCCTTGAGCCGCGGGTCCGCCTCGATCAGCTGATCCAGCTTCTCGCGCAGGCGATTCAGGCGAATGTCATCCAGCTTGCGCTTCTGCTCATCCATATTGACGACTTTTTTCACTTCGCCCTGGATGCGCGTGGCATCATCACCGCCGCCCGGAATGGGGCTGTCGCTGTCGCTGCTGCGCTTGCCGCCGGTCAGCGCGACCTTCAGCGGCGTTTTAAAATATTCGGCGATCTGCACCAGCTCCTGCGGACTGGAGATGGAGATCAGCCACATCACCATAAAGAAGGCCATCATCGCCGTCATAAAGTCGGCGTAGGCGATCTTCCACGAGCCATGGCCGCCTTCGTGGCCTTTATGCTTGCGCTTTTTGATCACCACTATGGGGCGGTTGCCGTTCTTCATGCATTTTCGTCCGAAGTCTGTTTAGCCGGATTTTTTGCGTTGCGTACGTGCTCTTCCAGTTCGCTGAACGACGGGCGCTCGGTGGAATAAAGCGTTTTACGACCAAACTCCACCGCAATCTGCGGCGCGTAGCCATTGAGGCTGGAGAGCAGCGTGACCTTAATGCACTGCATCATCTTGGTGGTTTCAGCGCACTTCTGGCGCAGCACCGACGACAGCGGCGAGATAAAGCCGTACGCCAGCAGGATGCCGAGGAATGTCCCCACCATCGCGTGCGCCACCAGCGCGCCCAGCTCAGCGGCCGGACGATCGGCGGAGGCCAGCGCGTGCACCACGCCCATTACCGCCGCCACGATGCCGAATGCGGGCAGACCGTCACCGATGGCGGATAAACTTTGCGCTGGCACTTCGCATTCGTGTTCGTAGGTTTCGATCTCTTCATCCATCAGCGCCTCAATCTCAAAGGCGTTCATGTTGCCGCTGACCATCAGACGCAAATAATCAGTAATAAAGTCCACCAGCTGTTTATCGGCGAGAATACGCGGATAATTAGAAAAGATTTCGCTCTGTGTCGGATCTTCAATATCGCGCTCCAGCGAAAGCATGCCCTGCTGGCGCGATTTGGCCATCAGGCGATAAAGCAGCGCCATCAAATCCATATAAAGGGCTTTGTTGTATTTCGAGCCGCGCATTAGCTTCGGCAGCGCTTTTAGCGTTTTTTTAATCGACTTGCCGTTATTGCCGACTAAAAAAGCGCCAGCCGCGGCCCCGCCGATAATTAACAGCTCGGAAGGCTGGTAAAGCGCGCCCAGATGACCGCCCACCAGCATATATCCGCCCAACACGGATGCGACAACAACGATATAACCTAATAAGATCAGCACAAAAAAATCCTTACGTCCGTAACGTGTTGGTGGAAGTTAAGCCAGAGAGCCGCAGGCGTTATTCAAATCGTGGGCAAAAAAAAAGCAGCGGGGGATACCCGCTGCTGGATGACTTTCCACGATGCGAACAAACTTAAACGGCGTGTTTAACCTGTTCATCCAGCAGTTGTGGAAAGGTATCGGCAGAATCTGCAGAAAGTTTACGTCTTTTTACCGCACGTGATGGCGGCTGGCACAGGCTGCAGACAAAGCTGCCGACCGGCTGATGCGCATGGTTGATAAAACTGCCGTTGCAACTTTTGCAGTCATCCAGTTCCAGCATGCCACTTTCAACGAATCGCACCAGGGTCCAGGCGCGCGTCAGCGCCAACAGCGGGCCCTCGTCCGATTGCGGACACTGCTCAAGATAGAGGCGGTAAGCTTTAATAACCGCATCTACGCCGGTTGCCATACCGGTTTTCAGCATAAACTGCCAGGCGTTACAGAACATAGAAGCGTGAATATTTTGCTCCCACGTCATAAACCAGTCGGTAGAGAACGGCAGCATGCCTTTCGGCGGCGGGCTGCCGCGCAGCTCTTTATAAAGTTTAATCAGACGGCCGCGGCTTAACTGGGTTTCGCTTTCCAGCATTTGCAAACGTGCGCCCAGCGAAATTAATTCCATGGCGAGCTGAATATCGCGCGCTTCCTGGACAATGCTTTTATCTGACATTTACATCGCCCTCTTTTTCGCCGGCGCTTCTTCTTTAGAAACATTACGCAGCAAACGGCTGGATAATAAAATTCCGGTGTGGATTTGTTGTAAATCATCCACGCGGGATTCCTGCGTCAGTCGATTAATAATGTTGTGATCGTTAAAGCGGAACTGACAAACCAACTGGTTGGTTTCCGCTAACTTTACCATTTCAGGCAGAGTTAATTGCGACAATGCATTAGCCATCTCTTCATCAATTCCGAGGCGAAACATTGCAGAAGCTTTTTCCTGGTTAATTAATCGCTGTGCAAGCAGTAAATAAGACAGGTTGATATCATAAATATGTTTAAGTAAATCAGATGTACCCATTTTTTCCATCCTGACAGACGCGACGTTAGAGCATCGCAGAAAAAACCCTCTGCGCTTCGGGTTGCTGGTTGTTAAATCTAAAGATGGCAAAAATTTACAGCCAAAAACCAAACGTACTCTGAAGTCTGCTTTATGTCTTTTGCGACATTTTTACAGCGTTAGTCAAAACCCCAGGGCCATTCTTTTTTAAATTATTGCGCTCTTCCGTGACGTCTTTTTACACTTCTTTAAGACTATTCCTAAAACAACGCAAATCTATCCCGTCTGATTTGCACATACAACGACAGGGATGTGAAATTTTAGATAAAGTGTGATCTGCATCACACTTTTAAGGCAAATTTTTTCCTCAACCCTTCAGTTCCGCTTTTACTTTGTCTGTTTTTTGTTCAATTTTGCTTTATTTCACTTATATTTCGTCCTAGAAATGGGCTTATTCCCCTTACAAACATGATGTATCTCTCAGATAGCCGGAGAGTCGATCTATTATCTTTAACATTGCGCTTACCACCCTATAAGCAGCCGCATCACCACTCTCAGGCAGCATAAAGCTCTGAAAATGGCTGTCGACAACCATTTAAAAATTAATCACTTAGGGCAAATGTTACCTGGAGTTAGTAAGCGAAACGTAAAGAGAGACGGCGAAGAACCGGCGCATTTACGCAACGAATCGTTAACGCTTAACAGTGGACGTAAAGCCGGGGACAGTAGATGTAACAATGAGTTACATTAGAGATGTGAATGAATGGCGAAGTTGACACTTTTATGACTTCTAACTATCGGCATCAGGACGCCAGACTTTAGGCCTGCGCGCACAAAAAAAGCGTTTTTTTTCATGAGTGGCGGGTAAAGCAACAAATGCCACTCTATGCCGGGGTTTTACGGTAACGGAATGCTTTAGCGAGGCTGGAGAGAAAAGGCGGTAACGGGATAAAAACAAACGGCGGCCCGTATTAACAGGCCGCCGTGGACATCAGGCGAGTTTAGGGAAGGTCGCCACTTTATTTACCGTACTGTGATCTTCGCTACGCGGCGGAATTTCCCACAGGTCCTTCAGGAAGCTTTCACGCCAGTGCGTAATATCATTTTTGCGTAGAACCGCCATCATATCGTTGTAGCGTGAAATACGCTCTGTACGCGGCATGGTCAGCGCCTTGTTCAACGCCGCCGCTACTTCGTCACGATCGTAAGGGTTGACGATCAGCGCCGAGGTCAGCTCGTTGGCAGCACCGGCAAAACGCGACAGCACCAGTACGCCCGGATCGTCCGGGTCCTGCGCGGCGATATACTCTTTTGCCACCAGGTTCATGCCGTCGCGCAGCGGCGTCACCAGACCGACGTCGGTCAGACGGAAAATCTTCATCAGCAGACGACGGTCAAAGTGCTGGTTGAGATAGTAGAGCGGCGTCCAGCCCAGCGTACCGTACTTACCGTTGATGCGCCCGGCCTCGGTTTCCAGCTGGTGACGAATATCCTGATAGGCCTGAACATCACCGCGCGAGGTCGGCGCAATCTGCGAATAGCGGATTTTGCCGCGATGCTCGGGGAAGTTTTCCAGCAGCGCTTCATACGCCAGGAAACGCTCCGGCAGCCCTTTCGAATAGTCGAGGCGCTCACAGGCGATGATGTTTTTCGCATCGCCCAGTTCGCGCTTCATCGCCGCCATTTTGGGTGGCAGCGGGCCTTCAGCCATCTCTTTGATGCTGTCCGGCTCGATACCGATAGGGTAAACCTCGGTCATAAAGGTATTGCCGAAGGCGCGGTGTTTCTTCTCGCCTTTATTCTGCAGCTGCGTCAGCTGGCTCAGACAGTCAAGGAAGGCCACGCGATCCGATTCCGTCTGGAAGCCCAGCAGATCGTATTCGCACAGCATCTCCAGCAGCTCTTTATGCGGAGGCAGCGCGTTGAAAATTTCCGGCGTCGGGAACGGGATATGCAGGAAGAAGCCAATGCGGTTATTAATGCCCTGCTTACGCAGCGCGGCGGCGAACGGCAGCAGATGATAATCGTGGATCCACAGGGTGTCGTCCGGCTTAATCAGCGGCTTCAGGCGCTGCGCCAGCATCTCATTGACGCTGCAGTAGCCGTCCCAGGCTTCACGCTGGAACTGCACCAGATCGAGACGGTAATGGAACGCGGGCCAGATTACGGTATTGGAGAACTGACAGTAATACAGATCGTAATCGTTCTGGCTCAGCGGCAGCGCGGCGTAGGAGATGCCGTCATGTTCTGCCTGTACGAGTTCGTCTTCCTCTTCTCCGGAAAATTCGCTGATTTCCCCGTTCCAGCCAAACCACAATCCTCCGGTGGTTTTTAGCGCGTCAAGAATGCCGACGGCGAGGCCGCCTGCGCTGGCTTTTTTCCCATCAGGAATGGCTACTCGGTTAGATACGACCACTAAACGACTCATAACCTTTACTCCTTACCCACGTTGTCTTGTTTTATTTGTAATAGTAATCGCTCCAGCCACGCATATACCGCCTCGACGTCTGGCAGTCGATAGCGCGCCTGACTGGAACCTTGTCCAACCTTTACGGAAATGCCCTGCATGGCGTTTACGGCGATAAATCCTTTCTCATCCGTCAGATCGTCTCCGACAAATACCGGGATTCGACCGGTAAAAGGCGCTTCTCGCATAAAGGCGCGCACAGCTTCGCCTTTATCTACTCCCTGCGGTTTAATCTCCACGACGCATTTTCCCGGCTGAAGCGTCAGCGCCGGGAAGCGCTTCACGACCTGTTCGGCCAGGTCGAGCACATCCTGCTCATGCTGCATCGCCTGACGGTAATGCAGCGCGAAGGCCATACCCTTGGCCTCAAGTAACGTGCCTGGCCAGCGCGCCATCGCCTCTTGCAGCTGCTGCTGCAACGCCTCGGCGACGTCAGGCTCCAGAGTGATTTGATGCAGTTCGCCCTGCGCATCGCGACGCTCAGCGCCGTGTACGCCAGCGGCAGGCGCAATAAGGGGCGCGGCCAGCGCGTCGAGTTGCGCAACTGGCCGACCCGATACCAGCGCCAGCGCGCCGTGACAAAGGGATGACAGCTGTTGCAGCTGCTGGCGAACGTTTTCTGGAATGAAAACGGCGTCAGGCTGTGGCTGAATAGCGGCAAGGGTGCCGTCTACGTCAAAAAAGAAGGCATAAAGACCGCCGCTTAGCGCAGGAAGCGAGGCATGTTCATTCGCCGCTTGGGTCACGTGTCTTCTCCTGTTGTTGATTCGGGCGCGTCCGATTCGCGGCTTGTCAGGTCAGAGGCCTGGCTCGTCAACGCGCCATAGAAAGTAAGATGTTTTAGCGAGGGTGACCGTCTGCGGATTCGACAGCCGAAACGGCTGAGCAGGGGTTAAAGTGCAGGGCAAAAACTGCGGATACCAGCTTGAAAAATCGGATAGAACGCCACTACGTTTTAAAACCTTCACAGACATATCAACCTGACTGAAAACATCGTCGCGATTAAGTGTAGTCGGCCTTCTCATATTTGCCAGTTGCGCGGCATTTTTTGCGAATTTGCAGCCGTTTATCCTGTTTCTCCCCTGCCGCTATCTATCCTCCTGCAAGGGTTGCGGGCGTTAAGCGAAGCGGGAAAAAAGCACATTCCGACGATGCAGGCACTCGCCGCAACCCGCTGCGTGGGCTGTATACTGGGGCAGTGGAGTGCTAACAAGGAGAGCAGTATGTTTCAGGTATCCGACGCCGCGGGCGGCGAAATTATCGACGTTATCTCTGTTCAGTCCCAGGTCGTTTACGGCAGCGTAGGCAACAGCATCGCCGTACCCGCGCTGCGCCGTCATGGGTTACAGGTAGTGGCGGTGCCTACGGTGCTGCTGAGTAATACGCCCCACTACGCCAGCTGCTACGGCGGTGAAATCCCTCAGCCCTGGTTTGAGGGCTATCTGACCGCGCTGGCGGATCGCAATCTCGACAGCGCCGCGCGCGCCGTGGTGCTGGGCTATCTGAAATCGACCGACAAGGCGGTAACGCTGGCGCGCTGGCTGCGGCTGATGCGCGAGAAAAACCCACAGCTGCCGGTGATTATCGATCCGGTGCTGGGCGATGACGACAGCGGTTTTTATGTCGATCCGCAGCTGGCGACGCACTATCGTGAACAGCTTGCGCCGCTGGCGACAGGGCTGACGCCCAACCGCTTTGAGCTGGGCTGCCTGTGCGGCACGCAACTGGAGAGCGACGCGGAAATTATTGACGCCGCGCGCTCGCTGCTTGGCGCGCGCACTGAATGGGTGGTGGTGACCAGCGCCACGCGCGATGAGGCGCGTCGCAGCATGCAGGTTTTCTGCGTGACGGCGAAAGAGACCTTTATCACCGAGCATCCACATTACGATAACCCGCCCAAAGGCACCGGCGATCTTTTTACCGCCGAACTGACCGCCGGCCTGCTGGGCGGCGTGCCGCTCAATAAAGCCGTTGAGCAGGCGAGCCTGTTCGCCCAGCAATCGGTGCTGGCGACCCGCACGCTGGGCATGCGCGAACTGCAGCTGGCGCGCGCAGAGTCATTGTGAAAACTGGGCAATTTCCTTTATGGTACAGTGACCTCTATTCACCTTAACAGGGTCTTCTGAATGTATAACAACACCTGTAAAACAGTCGGCGTGCTGAGCGCTGATTTCAGCCATCCGCAGACGGCAGCGCTGCTGCAGGAAGTCAACCGGCAGCTTAACGCGCGCGGCTGCGCGGCGCTGCTGGTTGACGCCGCAGCGGACGATCGCGCGCGGCAGCTGGTGCCGCTGCTGAGCGCCGCGATTCACCTTTCCGGTCGTTTTAGCGCTGCCTTTTGCGCCGCCGCCGGGAAGATTCCGCTTATCGCGCTGGAGGACCTGAATCTGGATGGCTTCGCCGCCGGCGCGGAAATGGGTCAGCTTCTGCTGGCACAGGGCCACCAGCGTTTCGGCTATCTGCAACAGGCGACCTGCGCCGATCCTGCGCGTATTGACGGCTTCAGCAGCGCTTTAGCCGCAGCAGGAAAGACGGTAAATCAGCACCTGACCGCCGCGGGGTCGGGAGATGACCGCGACAGCGGCTATCAGGCGATGATGCACTATCTGAAGCGCGCCCGCGCAGCGGAGCGTATTCAGGCGCTGTTCTGCGATAACGATCTGCTGGCGTTTGGCGCGTTGCAGGCGGTGCGCGATTTTGGTCAGGGTGCGCACGTCGCCGTTACCGGATTCGGCGACAGCGAAGAGGCGAACGCCTCAACGTGGCATCTGACAACCTGGGCGCAGCCGCGCGCGCTGCTGGTAGCGGAAGCGCTTAATCGTCTGCTGCTCAACCGCGCGGAGGAAGATGGCGCCTGGCGTCACAGCGAACTGCGCGTGCGCCACTCCCATCAGGGTAAAGCGGTACTGGGTGAAATGGGCCAGTGCGGCTGCGCCGTTCGTCACTAACTAAAAAGCCCGCCTGTTGGCGGGCTTTACGCAGCAAAATCGCTCGTCGCAGCGACGCGTTTACTGACGCGCCAGCGCTATGCCGCTGCCCTTATTGAGGGTAATCTGCGCGTTGTACTCTTTTGGCAGTCGCCGCGCCTGATAAAAGACTTTTTGCCAGTAAGGATTGTCGAGCGCGGAACGCACTACCCCCTGACTGACCGAAGCATGGAAGAAGTGCTGGTCGGTATCATAGAAGCCAACATGCATACCACCCTTGATGCGGAAAAAGACCAGATCGCCCGGCTGCAGATCGCGCGGCGCGATGCGTTTGCCCATCTTCAACAGCTCCGTGGTGGTGACGCGATCCATCGGCAGGTTGAAGCGGTCTTTCAGGGTTCGCCAGACAAAACCTGAGCAGTCGACGCCGGAAAGTTCAGTACCGCCCCACTGATATTGCGTGCCGTGCCAGGTGTGCATCTGATCGTGCAACGCCGCCACGACCGGAATGAGATCGGGCTGATCGCCCAGGCTCCCATCGCTGACCTGCGTATCGTTCTGGGCGGATGTATCGGTGGAATGACGGGAGCAGCCGCCAAGCAGAAAAGCAGAGGCTAACACAAGCGTCAGCAGAGGTCGCAGAGTCGTCATCGTGTAAGGTGAAACCCTAAGCAGGTTGGCGTGGTAGAGGACTTATAGCTTAATTACGGCTTCCACTAAACCTGCCGGGACGCCGCTTTACGTTAATTTACAAAAAGTGCGTTATTCGCTGATTTTAAGACAAATAGTGGCGCTCAGCGCGGCGCGCCCAGCGACTCGATAACGCCGGTCAGCTGCTGGATAACCTGCTGAGCGGCGCGCGACAGCTGCCGCGCCGGCGCGCAGCATAACGCCAGCGTCAGCGGCCTGACGCTACTGTCGCGCAGCGGCACGAAGCTGAGCACGCCCCGCTCGACCTCATCCATCACGTCCAGCAGGCTTAACATGCTGATGCCGCTGCCCTGCCTGATCAGCGATTTGATCAGGCGAATGTCGTTACAGGTAATGACGTTTTCCGGCTGCAGACTATGGCGGCGGTAAAGCATCTCTACCCGCTCATGCACCACCAGCGGCGGGCCGGGAATAATATGCCGCTCGGCGCTGAGCTGGCCGGTAGAGAGCGTATCGCATCCGCTGAGCACATGCCCGGCGGGCAGCACGACGCCAATCGGCAGTTCTGCAAAGGCCATCACGCTCAACCCCGCCTGCCCCTGTGGATCCAGCACCAGCCCGGCGTCCAGCTCCGCCAGCCGCACCTGCTCGCTAATCTGCGCGCTGTCATGCACGCTGAGATCAAGGCGCAGCCAGGGGTGCGTCTGCGCAATTTGTGACAGCGCATCGGCAATTGCCCCTTCGTTTAGCGCCTGAATCAGACCGAGACTGACATGCCCGCGCCGCAGCCCCTGAATCTCATCAAAACGCTGGCGGGTGCGCTGATATTCGCGCTGCCAGCGACGCAGATCGTCCAGCAGCAGCTCGCCCGCGCTGGTCAGCCGCATACCGTCCGGCAGCCGCTCAAACAGCCGCATGCCAAGCTCCTCCTCCGCCTGCAGGATCTGCCGGTTAATCGCTGAAGCGGAGACATGCAACTTTTCCGCCGCCTTGCGTAAGCTGCCGCTGCGCGCCAGCTCCAGGAAGTAGTGTGAAAAACGTGAAAAAGGCAGCATGGGTTACCTGTACTGTTTAACGCAACACCTGACTGAAAAAACGATGATGGATCGTTGCACCCTGCTCTGTCCACAATGTTTGCATCGTCCCTTACCTCTCAGAAAGGTCATCGCTATGAAACAACCCGCGCCTCCGGCCCATTGTACTTTTGAACCCGACGACTGGTTGCGGCTGGCGCGCTGCTGGCATCCGGTGGCGCGTCTCTGCGACGTCGGCCCCGCGCCGATAAAAGCGGTACTGCTTGACGAGCAGCTGGTGCTCTATCGCATTAATGAGCAGATCGTCGCCGCGAAAGATGTCTGCCCGCATCGCGGCGTGCCGCTGACGCTCGGCTTTCACGACGAGTACGGCATTATCTGCCCTTACCACGGGCTACGCTTCGGCGAAGATGGCCGCTGCAACCGCATTCCCTCCAGCCCTGGCCAGCCGGTACCCGCCAAGCTCAACCTCATCAGCTTTCCGGTAGAGGTGCGTTTTGGACTGGTCTGGGTCTGCCTGGCACCAGACGCCGACAATCCCGCCGCGCTGCCGCAGATGCCGCACTGGCACGACGCCGGCTTTCAGCAGATCAACTGCCCCCCTTTTGACGTCGCCGGGTTTGCCGGACGTCAGGTAGAGGGTTTTCTCGACGTGGCGCACTTCGCCTGGGTACACAGCGAAACCTTCGCCGACCCAGACAACCAGGAGGTACCGCCTTACAACCCTGTTGAGACGGAGTATGGTTTTGCGGTGGACTACTGGAGCTCTGTATCCAACTTTGCGGCAGGGTCGGAGCAGCAGGCGCCGGAAGACTTTCAGTGGCTGCGTCATTTTGAGATGTATCTCCCCTTTACCGCCACGCTGACGGTGCACTTCCCCGATGCGGCGCGGCTGGTCATTATGAACGCCGCCTCGCCGGTCTCGGCGCGCAAAACGCGCATGTTCGCGCCCATCGCGCGCAACTTCGACCTGCACATACCGGTTGAGGATGTACATGCCTTTAACCATCGCGTGTTTGAAGAGGATCGCCTGATGGTAGAGACGCAGATGCCGGAGCGTTTGCCGCTCGATCTGACGCTGGAGGCGCATATCCCGGCCGATCGCAGCTCTATCGCCTACCGTCGCGGCCTGAAAAAGCAGGGCTACGGCGAATTTTTCCTGGTCTAACGAGGTAATGAGATGACAACCTTTACGGTGATTGTCGATGGCCTGTCGCGCCAGGGACGTCACGCCGTTGCGCTGAGCCTGGTGCGCGACGACGGCGAGCCGCTGCCGCGCTGGGAAGCGGGCGCGCATATCGACCTGCAGCTGGGCAACGGCATGGTGCGGCAATATTCGCTGACCGGCTCGCCCCTGCGCCAGGATCGCTACCTGATCTGCGTCGGGCTGGCGGCCGATTCGCGCGGCGGCTCGCGCTATATTCATCAGCAGCTGCGCCTGGGCCAGCGGCTCACGATTTCCGCGCCGCGCAATCTTTTTCCGCTGGTGGCGGCGCAGCGGGTGGTGCTTGTCGCTGCGGGCATTGGCCTGACGCCGCTGCTGGCGATGGCGGCGCAGCTCGATGCCGACGGCGTCTCTTTTTCGCTGCACTATTACGTGAAACAGCGTCAGGACGCGGCGCTGGCGCGCCATCTGCTTCGCCCCTTCCGTCATGGTTATAGCGAAATCCTGTGCAGCGCCGAGGGCAACAGCCCACGCCAGCATCTGCCCGAGCCGCTGCGCGCGCCTGAGAGCGGCGCGCATCTCTATCTCTGCGGTCCGCAAGGCTTTATGGCGCACCTCCAGCAGCAGGCGCAGGCGCTGGGCTGGCGCGCAGAACAGGTGCATACAGAGGCCTTTAGCGCGGCCGCCCCGCCGCCCGCGCAGGGAGAGAGCGAGAGTTTTACCGTCACGCTGGCCTCCACCGGCACCAGCTGGCCGGTGCCTGCGGATAAGACTATCGCCCGCGTGCTGCTGGAGAATGGCGTTGACGTGCCGCTCTCCTGCGAAATGGGGCTGTGCGGTGCCTGCCTGACGCCGGTGCTGTCAGGTGAGGCGGACCACCGCGACACCGTCCAGTCGGAGGAGGAAAAATCTGCGCCGCGTCAACAAATCGCGCTCTGCTGCTCGCGCAGCCGCAGTAAAGCGCTGGTGATCGACCTGTAGCTTCTACACTTAATGGCATCGCCCCAAAACAAGGAAATGCCATGAGCCAACGTCTGCACAAAACCGCCTTTCCGGTCAGCAAGGCGCGCAAATATCTGGAGCCAGGCCCGGTGCTGCTGCTCAGTTCGCAGTTTGGCACGCACAGCGACATCATGACCCTCGGCTGGCATACGGTGCTGGAATTTTCGCCGTCGCTGGTCGGCTGCATGATCTCCAGCATGAACCACAGCCATGCGCTGATCCGCGACAGCGGCCAGTGCGTGCTGAACGTGCCCTCGGCGGATCTGATCGATAAGGTCGTCGCTATCGGCAACAGCCACGGCGACAAACTGGATAAGTTCGACGCCTTCGATCTGACCGCCGGGCCTGCCAGCGTCGTGAACGCCCCGCTGATTAACGAGTGTTTCGCCAGCTTTGAGTGCCAGCTCTATGACGATTCGATGGTGGATAACTACAACCTGTTTATTTTCGAAATCGTGAAGGCGCATGTCGCTGACGAACCGGAGTTTCCCCCTACGCTGCACTATACCGGCGAGGGCCGCTTTACTATCATGGGCGACCGCGTGCTCGATCGCAGCGGCCAGTTTAAACCGGAGATGCTGATTTAGCGTCTCGCGGACAAATCTCACCATGCGCAGGTTGAAAAGGATCGCCGCCGTCCTTACTCTCTCTTTCTCGACCTCGACAGGAGTTAAGCATTATGGCAATCGAATACGCAGTGATCGCAGGCGGCTGTTTCTGGTGTACCGAAGCGGTTTTTAAAGATGTGATCGGCGTGGAGTCGGTTGAAAGCGGCTATACCGGCGGCGCGCGCCCGAACCCGACCTATGAGCAGGTATGCAGCGGCGCGACCGGTCATGCAGAAGCGATTCGCATAGGATTCGACCCCGAAAAAGTGAGCTATGGCGATCTGCTGGATATCAGCTTCGCTACCCACGATCCTACCCAGCTTAACCGCCAGGGCAACGACATCGGCACACAATATCGCTCCGCCATCTTCCCGGCTACGCCAGAGCAGGAAGCGGAAGCGGTCGCCGCCATTGCGCGTGCGCAGCAGGATCATCAGGATCCGGTGGTCACAACTATTGAGCCGCTGAAAGAGTGGTATCCCGCCGAGGCGTACCATCAGGATTACTGGGAGGGCGCGGGCCAGCGCAACGGCTACTGCATGGCGGTGATCCCGCCGAAACTGCAGAAGCTGCGCAAAAGCTTCGCTAACCGCGTAAAGAGTTAAGCAAACAGCGGGCCTGAAGCCCGCTGCGTTGCATTCATTCTCAGCCCCGCCTGCGCGGGGCTTTTTTTCAGGCCGCGGAGCGGGCGCGCTTCAGCCCAATCAGCGTCGGGAAGATAAACAGCGACTGCCCCAGTCCGCGATTGGTCACCGACCACACCGCTACCGAGCAGAGCGAACAGAGGCCGACTATCGCCACCGGATAGAGGCTGGCCCACAGGAAAGAGAACCAGGCCTGCTCGAACAGATGGTGACGCTGGGCGAACAGAATCGCCGACATGCCGAAGAACTCAATGAAAATGCGGTGAATAACGTAGATTTGCAGCGTATTGCGCCCTATCCAGTTCATAAAGCTCATGCTGAAGCGTTGATTAAGCCAGCGGCAGACCGCCACGCTCACCAGCACCGCGATAATGCACATAAACAGGCTCTTATCGAGGCCGAAAATCACATGGATGCCAGCGAGCGCCGCCAGTATCGCCCAGGGCGTCCAGTTTTCACGGCGCCACTCGCTCAGGCGCAGCATTATCGGGCTCCAGAATACGCCCAGCAGGAAGAACACAAAATATTGCGCGACGCTCTGCGGCCCCCACATGGGAATAATTTTCTCAATGGCAAGGTAATTAAGGATCACCGCGACCGCTAACAGGGCCACTTTATGCTGGCGGAATATTTTGGCGCAGAGGAAATACAAGCCAAGCCCGTAGAGATACCAGGAGGTGCTCATCGCCATAAAAGTGAGCTTTAAAAATTCAAACAGCGAGCCGGCATAGGCGGCGTTCAAGTTTTGAGAAATACGCTGCCCGGTAATTTCAGTCGAGATGCCGGTGATAGACCACCACTGAATAAAGCCCCACAGAATGTAGAGATAGAAAAGATTGGTAATACGGCTGGTAAAGACCTGCTTCCAGGGGCGGCTTAAAATGCCATTGGTGGCCAGCAGTCCTGATACAAAGAAAAAGGCGGGCATACGCAACGGTGACAGCACCGTATTAAACTGTACCCATATTTCTGCCGGTATCCAGCCAGCAGAGAGATACTTCAGGGTGCCTTCAAAGCCGGGCAGTACGGTGTGATACAGCACGACCAGCAGTATGCAGGCGCCCTTTAGGGTATTGATCCATGATATTTCATCTGACTTGATGTTGCTCATGATTTGACTCCTGCTGTGTAGGTCAGAAATTTAAATCGGAAAGGAAAAAGGGAATGACACTTTTAGGATTATCTGGCGATTATTCGCTATTCCTTTGCTACTGACTCTAGCGAAACTCTTAAAAATATTGCGCTGGCCCTGAATTAACAATCGTTTACACGTTTCGCTTTTTCTTTACGTTCAGGATGCAGGCTATTTTTTAGTTAACTGTTAATAACTAAACAGGAAGAGCGGGAATTATAATGCCCGTTGTTTTACCGGGTAAATAGGAGTAACCCTAATGCCGAAAAGCCAGATATTGATATATGCCAGGCAGAAATAATTAATGACTTTGCACCAGATTGTTTAAGCGTGAATAAATAACTGTGTTAACGCGCGGGAATAATAGCGGCCAGCCGCTTATCTTTGCGTCCCGCCTCCTGATGGCGCGGCGAGCTGACCCTTGAGCCAGGAGAGAGGATTGTCAGGCAAGGCAGATACGCCTCCGCAGAGGCGTATCCATTACTGATTTAAAAATTTATCAAGGAACTGGCGAGTACGCGCCTGCTGCGGGTTGCTGAACAACGCTTTCGCCGGGCCTTGCTCAACGATGCGGCCCTGATCCATAAAAATTGCCCGATCCGCTACGTCGCGGGCAAAGCTCATCTCATGGGTGACGATAACCATGGTGCGTTTCTCCTGCGCCAGCGCGCGAATGGTGTTGAGCACCTCGCCCACCAGTTCAGGATCGAGCGCCGAGGTCGGCTCGTCAAACAGGATCACCTGCGGACGCATCGCCAGCGCACGAGCAATGGCGACGCGCTGCTGCTGACCGCCGGACAGCCGACGCGGAAAACTGCTCTCCCTGCCCTGCAATCCGACTTTCTCCAGCAGCGCGCGGGCGCGCGCCTCCGCTTCCCTTTTAGGCTCGCCTTTAACGATGACCGGCCCTTCAATAATGTTTTCCAGCACCGAGCGGTGAGGAAACAGATTGAAGTTCTGAAACACAAAGCCGACCTGCTGGCGCAGCTGACGCACCTGCTCTTTCTGCTTCGTCTGCGCCAGCCTGGCGTCGATAGCGATCTCCCCGACTTTGATGGTGCCGCTGTCCGGCGTCTCCAGCAGGTTGATGCAGCGCAGCAGCGTCGTTTTCCCGGAGCCGCTCGGACCGATAATCGCCACCACTTCGCCGGAAGCGACCTCCAGGTCGATGCCGTGTAGCACCGTCTGGCCGTTAAAGGTTTTCACCAGTCCGGTGATCTCAATGGCGCTCATTTCGCCTCCTCATCCTGACGATTGACCCGTTTTTCCAGCCGGTTTTGCAGCGCCGACAGCAGCGTCGCCATTACCCAGTAGATCAGTGACGCCGCCAGGTACATGGTAAAAACCTCCAGCGTGCGCGAGGTAATGAGCTGCGCCTGACGGAACAGCTCCGGCACCTGAATGGTCGCCGCCAGCGAGGTATCCTTCACCAGGCTGATAAAGCTGTTGCCGAGCGGTGGCAGCGCCGTACGCGCCGCCTGCGGCAGGATCACCCGGCGCAGCGTCTGCCAGCGGGTCATGCCGATGCTCGCCGCCGCTTCCCACTGGCCGCGCTCAATGGCCGCAATCGCGCCGCGCAGTGACTCCGAGGCGTAGGCGGCGGTATTGAGCGACAGGCCAATCATGGCGGAGGGAATGGGATCAAGCTCGATGCCGAACTGCGGCAGGCCGTAGTAGATCATAAACAGCTGAGCGATCAGCGGCGTGCCGCGAAATACCGAGACGTAAAAGCGGGAGAGCAGGCTAACCGGCCAGAAGCGCGACAGCCGCATCAGCGCCAGCACGAAGCCCAGCACCAGGCCGAAAAACATGCCGCCGATGCTGAGCTGTAGCGTAAAGAGCGCGCCTTTTAATAAAAAAGGTGCTGAATCCAGCACCAGTTTGAGACTTTCCTGCATTACTTAGTCACATCCGCGCCGAACCATTTTTCAGACAGTTTGGCCAGCGAACCATCTTTCTGCATCGCTGCAATCGCCTGATTCACCGCGTTGAGCAGATCCTCGTTGCCTTTGCGCAGCGCCACGCCTGAGGCGAGACGTGAGAACGGCGCGCCCGCTACCGCCATGGTGTCGCCGGTTTTCTTCACCAGATCCAGCGCGGCCAGACGATCGACCAGGATCGCATCCAGACGACCAGAGCGCAGATCCTGATATTTAGTCGGGTCGTCATCATAAGTACGAATATCGACGCCTTTTACGTTGCTGCGCAGCCACTGCTCATAGTTGGTGCCGAGGCCGACGCCGACTTTTTTACCCGCCAGATCTTCCGGCTTGTTGATGCTGCCCGCTTTGGCTTTCATCGTCAGCGCCTGCACGCCGGAGATGGTATAGGGCGTGGAGAAGTCATACTTCTTCTGGCGCTCCTCGGAGATGGTCACCTGATTGATCACCACGTCGATACGTTTAGAGTCCAGCGCCGCCAGCATGCCGTCCCATTTGGTCGGCTGCAGTTTCGCTTTTACGCCCATATGCTGCGCCAGCTGCTGCGCGAACTCGACTTCGAAGCCGGTAAGCTTGCCGTTTTCATCCTGAAAGCTGAACGGCGGATAGGTTCCTTCCAGGCCGACGCGCAGCTCGCCTTTGTCTTTGATCTGCGCCAGCAGGTTTTCCGCCGCGTGCGTCTTGATATTAACGCCGACAATCATCGCCGCCGCCATCACGCCCATCGCCAGATGGCGACCAACACGAGAAAAAATCATATCTACCCCATTTATTAGTATGTGATGTGTGTGTTGTCAGGCAGCGCTTGCGCGCCGCCCGGTACTGCTTCAGTAACTTGCGCAGTATAAACGTTTTTTTTCCGGCTGCTCAGACCGAAGGATGATAAGCAAATAACGCCGGCGCACCGCCGGTATGCACAAAGAGCAGCGGCCCTTCGCGACGGAAGCGGTTCTGACTGATGCCGTCCAGCAGGCCAGCCATCGCTTTGCCGGTATAAACCGGATCGAGCAGAATACCTTCCAGGCGAGCCAGCAGTTTGACCGCTTCCATCCCCTCCTCGTTCGGCTCGCCGTAGCGCGGTGCAAAGTAGTCGTCCCACAGCGTAACGGGCGCGGTGCTGGTCAGCTCTAGCTTGCTAATCAGCTGCTGACGCAGGCTGTCTACCAACGGCAGCTGCTGCTCTGTTGTCCGCGAAACGGTAACGCCAATCACCTCGGTTTGCGGCAGCAGCTGCTCCAGCCCGACAGCCAGCCCGGCATGGGTGCCTGCGCTGCCGGACGCCACCACGACGGCGGCGTAGTCGACCACGCCTTCGCTCTGATGGGCGATTTCCTGCGCGCATTCGATATACCCCAGCGCGCCCAGCCAGTTCGAGCCGCCAACCGGGACGACATAAGGACGAAAACCCTGCGCTTCAAGGCGTTCCGCCTGCGCCGCCAGCTGCGCCGCCGGATTGCTCAGCGCCTCTACCAGCACGATTTCACAGTCGAAGAGATCCAGCAGCAGCCGGTTGCCGTTGCTGAGGTAGTTTTCCGCCTCGGTGCCAATCGGGTTTTCCAGCAGCGCGACGCACTTGAGGCCAAGCTTTGCCGCGACGGCGGCGGTCTGACGCACGTGGTTAGACTGAATAGCGCCCGCCGTCAGCAATACGTCAGCCCCTTCGCGCAGCGCATCCGCCGCCAGGAACTCCAGCTTGCGCAGTTTATTGCCGCCAAGGGCAACTGGCGTGACATCGTCACGTTTAATAAAAATATCGCGGCCGACATAGTCGGAAAGGCGTGGCAGATGCTCCAGCGGGGTCGGCGCGCCGAGCAGCTCAAGACGTGGATACTGTTGAAGAAGATGTAAAGACAATGCGGCCTCCGGGGCTGTCACAGTAATCTTTACAGTGTTGCAGAAGTTGCGCGAAGGATCATCTGCCTTCGCGCGTAAAAGAAGAGGTCACCTGATGCTTTCGCATTTTTAAACAGCGGTAAGCAGCAGGGGGACGTACTTAAGACTATCGCACAACCCCTCCCTTATGACAGGAACAGGTTGCGCTGCCCGCTTCTCAGGTAGCCGCCAGGTTAAGTGCGTCGCGGCGGCATACTGAATGCTTCGCTGGTATTTCTGACACGTCTCCACCTGAGCGGAGTCGATCAGCGTGCCAGCGCTTCGGCAGCTAGCTGCGCTGCCACCCCAAAAACTGGTCATATTTGCGCAGCGCGATGCGGTAGTTATTATTGCCCGCATCAGGCAAATCATTCTTAAGGCATTCGTGCCAGCTATTGCCGCTTAAGCGGTCAGCCGGGAAATTTTTGGCCTTAAGCATATCGTCCAGACGACGCAGCCGTACCACATATTCGCGGATGGTGCTGTGGCTCATTTCCGTCTGCTCAAACAGGTACTGCTTGAATGCCATAATGTCGAAGTAATTAGGATGCGTATTGCAAAAAATATCACTACAAAAACGGCACAGCGCGGTCAGTTCTGGCTGTAATTTCAGCCACAGCTGCTCATCAATCATCTGGTCCATGCGCGCAATGGCCTCTTTATTGATGATCTGACCGCGAAACACCAACGCCATGCGGTCCAGCACTTTGCCACAGTGAGAACAGTGACTCTGGCTATGTTTGTAATCTTTAAGATAACGGCTTAAAGGTCTGGCTTTGGATTTGGCTCCCATTGCTGAGTCCCCGGTTTTATTATTTTTAGATCGCCAGGAACTGAAGCCGTCAGCGCGCTCCCGTTAGTCGGGCACGCAGGCGTTTTATCGCCTGACTGTGCAGTTGGCTGACGCGTGATTCTCCCACGTCGAGTACCGCTCCAATCTCTTTCAGGTTCAGTTCTTCCTGGTAGTACAGTGTCAGCACCATTTTTTCGCGATCGGGTAAAGCTTCGATCGCTTCAATGACGCGTTCACGCAGATTCCCTTCAAGTAACTGATGCAACGGGTTGGCCTCTTCATGCCCTTCCGTGACCAGCTCCGCGCTGTCGCCGTGTTCTTCTCGATACTCGTCGTAGGAGAAGAGCTGGCTGTTATTGGTATCCAGCAAAATTTGCCGGTATTCTTCCATCGAAACATTCAGCCGATCGGCTACTTCCTGCTCGGTGGCTGCACGCCCCATCATCTGCTCGACCTGATGCATCGCGCCCGCCACTTCGCGTGCGTTACGTCGCACGCTGCGCGGCGCCCAGTCACGGCTGCGAAGCTCATCCAGCATTGCGCCACGGATGCGCTGCACGGCGTAGGTGGTGAATGCTGTCCCCTGCAGTGCGTCGTAACGCTCCACAGCATTCAGCAAGCCAATGCCACCGGCCTGCAGCAGATCGTCTAGCTCAACGCTGGCTGGCAGACGAACCTGCAGACGCAATGCTTCATGGCGCACCAGCGGGACGTAGCGCTGCCAGAGCGAATGTTTATCCATCACGCCTTCGGCGGTATAGAAATCGTTCACGTTGACTACCCTGCGTTAATGAAGTTATCGGCAGGATTATCCAGTTCTGTAGGGGGGATTGATTGGGTGAATAGGCGGGCAAAAGCGAGGTTATTTCATTTTTGTTATGTCAGAGAGCGGATTGATCCGCTCTCATAAGGGCGCTTAACCCAACGCGCCCAGCCGCTGCCGCGTGGCGAGCGGAACCGCCTCCCACAGGGCGCAGACCTGCCCCTCCAGCGCCTGGTAATAAGGGCTTATGCTTTGCTGGATTTCTGCGTCAGGATGGAAGCGTATCTGCCCTGAATCACCATCAATGCTTATCATTTTATTGATAAACAGGCGCTGCAGATCGCTGCGCAGGAACAGGCCATTATCGACGCTGTTGTCCGCCAGCCCCCCCTCCTCATTTTCCCGCCTGTCGATATGGCACGCCTCTACCCAGGGCCAGCTGTGACGATCGGTCAGGCGCGTGCCGGTCATTACGCAGCCGCCGTAGCGCGCTTTTACCGCTGCCAGAAACTCCGCCTGGCTGGCGCGCTGCAATACGCTGGCTTTGACGCGCCGGCCGACTTCCATGCCCGCCATCACTGCCGTTGGTACCTTATGCTGCGGCGTACTCAGCACCACAATAAACTGGATGCGGCGCGAAAGCGGAAAACAGGGGTGCGACTGGGGATCGAAGAGCTGCCAGTACGCCTCGTTCTCATCCTCGCGCATCAACACCAGCTGATAGCCGCGGCTGGCGAGCAGGTTCTGCGCGGCGGCGGCGTGAGGATCGATCATGGCGTAGACCCGGCTTTCACCCATAACCTGCCAAAGATTGTCGCGCTGCGCCTCACTGCGGCGGAAATAGGCGAATGGCTCCTGCGACTTCAGGTAGTGCTCGAAACGGCGCAGGTAGTTTTTGCGTTCGTTATCGTCAGAGATAAACAGCAGATCTTCCAGCGGACTGTTGCTCTCTTCACCGGCGAAGATCGCGCGAATGCGTAAAGTGCGATGACTGGTGGACGGGCTCAGCAACCCGCGTACGGTAAGCGCCCTTTCATCGGGATGCTGCTGCGCGTAACGCAGCGCAATCTCCTCGAAGGTAAGCTGCTCGCCAGGTAACAAGTCATAATTGAAGCGCATAGACACTCCAGAAAAAGAAAAATCGGGCTAAAAAAGGTGTGATGTTCTGTAGGGAGTTATCGGCAGAATGGCGAGGATCTGTAACGTAATGGTGACTAATTCGCTGTTTTTCAGCCATAAAAAAACCCCGCCGAAGCGGGGTTTAAGGTCGTTTACCAGAGGGCGATTAGCCCTGCAGCAGAGACAGAACCTGCTGCGGAACCTGGTTAGCTTTCGCCAACACTGAGTTACCAGCCTGCTGGATGATCTGCGCTTTAGACATGTTTGAAACTTCGGTCGCGTAGTCAGCATCCTGAATACGAGACTGTGCTTCAGACAGGTTAGTCGTGGTGTTGTTCAGGTTAGTGATAGCAGAGTCCAGACGGTTCTGCACCGCACCCAGGCTTGAACGGAAGGTATCAACAGTAGAGATAGCTTTGTCCAGCAGCGCCAGCGGGTTATTGGTTGATGCACCAGCGAACTGATCGGTCGCTGCTGTAGTACCATTCTGGCTCAGTTCGATTTTAGCCTGGTTAGTTCCTGTACCATCAATCGTTACTTTAGTTGCAGCGCCAGTGTTATCAGTAACGTTGGCGTTAGCCAGAGAGCCGGTAGCCGCATAGTTTTTACCCTGAACAGTTACGAAACCAACAGCATCACCGTTAGAGTCTGCACCAACCTGCACCAGGCTATTAGTTTGCGTAGCATTTGCAACACCGTTCGCTTTGTCATTATAGGTCACGTCTGCTTTGTTCAGCTTAACGGTACCATCCTGAGCAACAGAAGCGGCATAGCTCTTATCGCCATATTGAACAACATAAGTAGAAGTTGCGGTACCATTTTTGGTTACGTTGTGCAGAGACAGAGCAGAGGTATCAGTAATACCCAGATCAGTCGCTACACTTGAATCCATTTTGACAGCGATTGGAGCGTTAGAGCCGTTTGGCAGCTGAGTGATAGCTTCGCCAGTTTCCAGCGTGTTTTTTGATACAGAGAAACCGCTCAGTCCCAGAGTAGATGAGTCAATTTTTTTCAGGTCGATGGAAATAGTCTGGCCATCGTTAGCGCCAACCTGGATAGACATTTTGCCATCTTTAGCCAGTACGTTCACGCCGTTGAACTGAGTCTGACCAGATACGCGGTCAATCTCGTCCAGACGTGATTTGATTTCGTCCTGGATTGAAGACAGGTCGGAGTCAGAGTTGGTGCCGTTCTGTGCCTGTACGGTCAGTTCACGTACACGCTGCAGGTTGTTGTTGATTTCTGACAGCGCGCCTTCAGTAGTCTGCGCAGCAGAGATACCGTCGTTGGCGTTACGTGAAGCCTGAGTCAGGCCGTTGATGTTAGAAGTAAAGCGGTTGGCAATCGCCTGACCAGCAGCGTCATCTTTAGCGCTGTTGATGCGAAGACCAGAAGACAGACGCTCGATAGAGGTAGACAGAGCGGACTGGTTCTTGTTGATGTTGTTCTGAGTGATCAGCGAGAGGCTGTTGGTATTAATGACTTGGGCCATGATAAATATTCCTGTTAATCAAGTCTTTCGGTTAAGGTGTGGGCTTCAACCCGCCGGCTTCAGCGCCGTCAAAGTTGTTATCGTCTGCCCTTAAACAACCTTTAGAATTTTTTTAGTACCAGGTGAAATTTTTTTCCTTCAACCTGTCACGCTTATCTTTATCGCCCTCGCCTGCGACTTCTTTAGAAAAAAATCGCCCTTTTTCTAGCCTTAGAAATACCCTTCTCTATATGCGCTATTCGCTTTATCGCGCCGGCAGGAATAACTTTAAACTTTCCCCATTCGCCGCCGATAACCCCGGTATTCACTCTCCGTGTCGACATGATAAGGAAACAAGCATGGCAAGTATCTCTACCCTGGGTGTCGGTTCAGGCCTGGATTTAAGCAGTATTCTCGACAGCATGCAGACGGCGGAAAAAGCCGCTCTGACGCCGATCTCTAACCAACAGTCTTCTTATACCGCCAAGCTGAGCGCCTACGCGACGCTGAAAAGCGCCCTGACCACCTTCCAGACGGCGAACACCACGCTTAATAACGCGAACCTGTTCACTGCCACGACGGCGACCAGCAGCTCCAGTGCTTTTAGCGCCACTACCTCTGGCAGCACCGTGGCGGGTAAATACACTATTAGCGTGTCGCAGCTGGCGCAGGCGCAGACGCTGACCTCAGCAGTACAGAGCAGCAACACCACGGCGCTGGGCGACAGCTCGGTCAGCAGCCGCACGCTGAGCATTGCGCTGGCGGACGGCTCGAGCAAAGACATTACGCTGACCAGCGATCAGACCTCGCTGACCGGTATGCGTGACGCCATTAACGGCGCCGACGCAGGCGTTACCGCCAGCATTATCAAAGTCGCGGACGGCAGCTACCGCCTCTCCGTCACCTCTGATAAAACCGGTTCGGATAATGCCGTCAGCAGCATTAAAGTTACCGGCGACAGTACGCTGCAGGGCATTGTCGGCTATGACGCCAGCGCCAGCAGCAATGCGATGACGGAAAGCGTGACGGCGCAGAACGCCAAGCTGACCGTTAACAATATCGCTATCGAAAACAGCAGTAACACTATCAGCGACGCGCTGGAAGGCATTACGCTGAATCTGAGCGATACCACCAGCGGCAATCAGACGCTGACCGTCGCCACCGACACCTCAAAAGCCAGCAACGCCATCACCAGCTGGGTGTCGGCCTATAACACGCTGCAGGACAGCTTCTCCAGCCTGACCAAATATACCGCCGTTGACGTAGGTGCCAGCTCGCAGGACAGCAGTAATGGCGCGCTGCTGGGCGACAGTACGCTGCGCACTATCCAGAGCCAGCTGAAGAGCCTGCTGACCAACGCCTCCAGCTCTTCCACTTTTAAAACCCTGGCGCAGATCGGCGTGACGACCGATCCCACCACCGGTCAGCTGGATCTGGACTCCAGCAAGCTGAACACCAGCCTCACCACGAATATGGCGGGTGTGAAAGAGATGATTATCGGTGACGGCAAGACCACCGGCGTCGCCACTACCGTCGCCAGCAACCTGACCAGCTGGCTTTCCAGCACTGGCATTGTGCAGTCGGCGACCGACGGTGTCAGCAAGACGCTGAACGATCTGACCGCGCAGTACAACAAGGTAAACGACCGCATTACTGACACCATTGCGCGCTTAAAAACCCAGTTTACCCAGCTCGACGTGGTCATGAGCTCGCTAAACCAGACCAGCAGCTATCTGACGCAGCAGTTCGATACGTCAAGCAGCTCCAGCTCCAAGAGCTGATTTTACTAAGGAGTGATCATGTACACCGCAAACGGCACTCAGGCCTATGCAAAAATCGGCGTCGAAAGCGCCGTGATGAGCGCCAGCCAGCACCAGCTGGTGAATATGCTGTTCGAAGGCGCGCTCAGCGCGCTGGTTCGCGCCCGTCTGTTCCTGCAGGACGGCAACATTGAGGGAAAAGGTCTTTCCCTCTCTAAAGCCATCAACATTATTGAAAACGGGCTCAGGCAGGGTCTCGCAGAAGAGAGCGCCGATGAGCTCACCACCAACCTGCTTTCGCTTTACGCCTATATGGTGCGGCGCCTCCTTCAGGCGAATTTACGTAATGACGTGGAGGCCATTGTTGAGGTCGAAGCGCTGCTGCGTAATATTGCTGATGCCTGGAAGGAAGTTGCCCAGCCTCAACCTCTGATTCAGGACGCCGTTTAATGATACTAGCACCGCAACTGATTACCATTTACCAACAGTTACTCGATCTCAGCCAGCAAATGCTGCGTCTTGCGGCCGAGGGCGAATGGGATGATTTGATCAAAAAGGAAGTTGATTACGTCAGCGCGGTGCAACGGCTGGCGCGATCGACCGAGGCCGCTTCGCCTTCTGCGCAGGCGCAGGAGCAGCTGCGTCCGGTGCTGCGCCATATCCTTGATAATGAAAGTGAAGTGAAGCGCCTGCTGCAGGATCGCATGAACGAGCTTTCGACGCTGGTTAACCAGAATACCCGCCAGAAATCGGTGCTCAACGCCTATGGCAAACAGGGCAGCGTGATGGTGCCGATGGAAAACCAGCCCCTCTCCTGATTCTGAAACGCACCGCGGAGAACAAAAGAGTTGTTCTGCCGGTGCGTCTTTTTTTCGTCGTGCTCCATACTTGCTTTTCCTTCCCGCTGGAGCGCAGCAGATGCACAACCCGACGTTATTGCAATTTTTCCACTGGTATTACCCGGACGGCGGCCAGCTTTGGCCTGAAGTCGCTGAAAAGGCCGCCTGGCTGAGCGAGATCGGCATTACCATGGCCTGGCTGCCGCCTGCCTGTAAAGGCGAATCGGGTGGCTATTCCGTCGGCTACGACAGCTACGATCTTTTCGACCTGGGCGAATTTGAGCAGAAAGGCAGCGTTGCCACCAAATATGGCGACAAGCAGCTGCTGCTGGCTGCGGCGGATGCCCTTCGCACGCACAATCTCGGCGTCCTGCTGGATGTGGTGGTCAACCATAAAATGGGCGCCGATGAGAAAGAGCGCGTGCGCGTCAACCGCGTCAATCCCGATAATCGCGACGACATCAGCGATGAGGTGATCGAGTGCGAAGCCTGGACGCGGTTCAGCTTTCCGGCGCGAGCGGGTAAATATTCAAAATTCGTCTGGGACTATAAGTGCTTTAGCGGCGTCGACCATATCGAAAATCCGGATGAGAACGGCGTTTTCAAGATAGTTAATGACTACACCGCCGACGGCTGGAACAATCAGGTAGACAGCGAGCTGGGCAATTTCGACTATCTGATGGGCGCGAATATCGATTTTCGCAACAACGCCGTACGCGAAGAGCTGAAGTACTGGGCGCGCTGGGTGATGCAACAGGTGCCCTGCACCGGGTTTCGTCTTGATGCGGTGAAACATATTCCCGCCTGGTTCTATAAAGAGTGGATCGAACATATTCAGGAGGTCGCCGACGAGCCGATGTTTATCGTCGCCGAATACTGGTCGTTCGAGACTGACAAGCTGCTGGAATATATCCAGCAGGTAGAGGGCAAAACCCTGCTGTTCGACGCGCCGCTGCATCTGAATTTCCATCAGGCGTCAACGCAGGGCAGCGACTACGATCTCAGCCAGGTTTTCGCTAATTCACTGGTCCAGGCCGATCCCTGGCATGCGGTCACGCTGGTCGCCAACCACGACACTCAGGCGCTGCAGTCGCTGGAAGCGCCGGTAGAAGCCTGGTTTAAGCCCCTCGCCTATGCCTTAATCCTGCTGCGTGAACAGGGGGTGCCAACGGTGTTTTATCCCGATCTGTTTGGCGCCAGCTATGAAGATGAAGGGGGCGACGGCGGGACGCATCGCGTCGAAATGCCTGTTATCCCAGAGCTGGAGCCGCTGATTCGGGCTCGTCAGCTTTACGCCTGGGGCGCGCAGGCGGATTACTTCGATCATCCCAACTGCGTGGCGTTCAGCCGCAGCGGCACCGCTGAGCAGCCGGGATGCATCGTGATTATGTCGAATGGCGATGAAGGCGAAAAACGCGTAGCGATGGGTGAAGGCTTTGCCGGTAAAGCCTGGCGCGACTATTTGGGCCATCGCCAAGAGATGATTACCGCTGATGAACAGGGTAACGTCGTGGTGCGCTGCAACGGCGGCAGCGTCAGCGTCTGGGTGCTGGCGGAGTAACTTAAGCGCCTTATTCCGTCGCGTCTGACGAAATAAGGCGTGGTGCAATTACTGTTTTTTTTCGTTCGCCCGCGTAATGTCGGACTTCAGGATTTCCGGCTCGATATTCTGTATTACCGCCGCCTTCGGCTGACGGGCCACTTCAGCCAGCGCCTGCTGGCATTCCACCGTCGGTTTTTCGACCCGGCGCAGCGTCAGACCGTCATAGTGTAGTTCGCTCCCATCCAGCACTAAAGGCATGACGCGCGACTGGCGGTTGACGTTTACGTAATCGCCGCTGAGGCGCGAAAGTTTGCCTGGTTTGGCGATAACACGCATCCACTGACGGCAGTCCAGCGTGCTGCCGTCCGCATTTACAATCAGACTGCCTAGCGCCTGATCGCTGCGTAAGCCGCTTTGCGGGCCGAAGGTTTGCCAGTTGCCCTGCAGGCTGGCGGGGGCCGGCGTCTGCACCGCATCCTCATAGCTGTTAATTTGCGCACAACCGGCCAGCGCCAGCGCGGCCGTCAGCATCCACTTTTTCATCGTTAATCCCTGAGATCGCTTCAATGGCGGCTAAGTTATAATTTTTCGCCTGCTTTCCGCAAGCAATCCCGGCTCTGCTTCGCGCCTCGCGCCGCATTTTTTTCTTCCCCTCTTCTCCGGAACAGCGTCCTGACAAGGCCAGGTCGGTGAGTTACACTGGCGCGCTGCACCACAATAATTTTTCAGGAAACCTTATGAAAACGCCAGAAGCCTATTACGCGCAGGCGCGCGAGATGTTCTTTACCGCCCACGCCGATTTTAAGGCCGCGCTTGATGAGCTGACAGAAAGCGACGCGCGCCATGCCAATATGTCGCTGCGCCAGCTGCGCGAATGGCATGCCGAACGCATTTACGCCGCCTTTTTGCGTCAAAAGAATCTTGATGGCATGATATTTTCTATCCAGCTTGCCGAGCCGGATAAGGCCGTAGCCGCGGAAGCGATTGAAACCTACCTTAAGTCTCATGCGGAATCGCTGGGTATGACCTGGGAAGAGTTCTGCATTAAGAACGAACTCTGACCTGCCGAGAACGGCAACACCTCCAACCAGTAAAATAATTCAGAATTAAATTGTACAAGCTAGTAAAACTTGTATAAGTTTACTTCACGACTTCGGTCGTGATTGTCCTTGAACGAATGGTGCGCTTGCACCGCCTCTGGAGGTGTTGCTGGATTTCCACCTCCAGAGGTTCAATTTTTTACCCTGCCGCCGTTTTCTTTCTCTCTGTCCTTTGATTAGCACCTGCCGTAAATTTGCGTATCACGCTAAAAAAAACCGTCAGACGCCCCCTGAGATGCTTGTCACTGGTTGGATTTACAGTATGATGTGCCAGCGAATGTCTTCCCTGTATGGAATACCAGTATGTTTGTGGAATTGATTTACGATAAGCGTAACGTAGCCGGCCTGCCAGGCGCGCGCGAAATGATTTTACGTGAGCTGGAAAAGCGCGTGCAGCGCGTCTTTCCGGAGATTGAGGTGCGCGTAAAGCCGATGGAGCGCAACGCGATCGAAACCGATATGAGCAAAAACGATAAAGCGACGCTTGCGCGCATTATTGAAGAGATGTTTGAAGAAGCGGAAATGTGGCTGGTGGCCGACTAAGCGCGACGACCACCGGCTGGAGCAGGGTTACTTCTCCTGCTCGCTGTGGTTAACCGCAATCTCCATATCCTGGATTACGGCGTCTAAATCATCCAGCAGCGTGCCCTGTTTGTTCAGCAGCGCATCAATGCGTCCGGCAAACTCTTTATCTTTATATTCGCCAGCGTCAAATGCGAGCCAGTGGCTGGAGAGCGTTTCGGTATTGGTTTGCGCATAGTGGCGCATCTCTTTCAGCTGCGAGGTCACATCGCGCAGGTAGTCAGTTTTGCTTTTCGTTTCCACTGAATCACTCATGCTGTTTTTCCTTTTGCTGTTTTAACCAATAAATATTTCGCGTGAATGATTAAAGGTAGTGGATTATAACGAAGCCGCCTTAAGAATGTTCGCAACTTGCCTCTGAGGTTACTCACAGGCATCTGCCAGCCGGGACGTCAATCCAGCCAGAAGCGCAATTATCTGTGAAAAAAACAGGGGACCCGCTGTCCCCTTTGTATGTCGCTTACGCTCATTTATTACAGATATTTACGCGCCAGCTCAAACAGCTCCTTCCTGGCAGCCGAGCCAAGACGCTCGATACCCTGCTGGACAAAATCAAACGCGGCGCTGAAATCTTTTACGCCTGCGCTAAAGTCGTCTTGCCCGGTTTGCGCCGTCGGCTGCGCAGATGCCTGCTCAGTAGATGCGGCTGCGGCCGCTGTTGCCTGTTCAGAGACGCTGCCAGCCTGCGAACTGGTCTGCCCGGCAGCGGCATCCGCCACGGATGCCTGCGCCTGGGGCTGCGCGTTAGCAGAAGCATCGGCCGCCGCTGGCTGATCGGCGGACTGAGCAGCAGCGGTCGAGGGCGTGCTCTGATCGGCTGGCTGCGCAGAGGCGGCAGCATCCGGAGCTGCGTTCTGATCCGCAGACTGCGCGGATGCGGAAGCGTCCGAGGCTGTGCTCTGATCCGCAGACTGCGCGGATGTGGAAGCGTCCGCGGCTGCGCTCTGATCCGCAGACTGCGCGGAAGATGCGGTATTCTGGACTGCGCTCTGATCCGTGGACTGCGCGGAAGATGCGGCATCCTGGGCTGCGCTCTGATCCGCGGACTGCGTGGAAGATGCGGCATCCTGGGCTGCGCCCTGATCCGCAGACTGCGCGGAAGATGCAGCATCTGGGGTTGCGCTCTGATCCGCGGACTGCGCCGGCGGGGTGTGCTGCGCCGTTGCGTCAGGCGCCACATGCGTTTCTCCCGGGGTCTCCTCTGAAGTCGCTGGCGCGACCGTTGAGGGCGAGGTTAAGCGCTGCAGCTGCGGATCGGTGGGCACATTGGCGTCCGGTACGGCAAACTGCGGCAGTGCGGCGTCACTGTTTTGAGCGGTTGAGTTAGTGGTGCTGGTATCAGTCATAGCAGACTCCTTCGTGATAATAAACGATCGGAGGGCGTGAACACCTTCCCCAATCAGGTTAAAAATTCGCATAGGGTTCTCCTGTTACGGCTTTGCAGAGGATTCATCCTGTATTACGACCTGCTTCACCTTGTCGGCCGTCTGGGCAGCGGTCCGATCGGGCAGCGCGTCCAGCTTTCGCTGGAGTGCGGACACCTGCTTCGACAGCTGATCAACTTTGGCTTCGCGTCTGGCGGCGGATTCGCGGGACTCCTGCCGAATCTCTTCAACGCGCCGATTGGCAGTACTGCTGACGTATAAAAAAAGAATGGTCATCACAACGCAGACCATCGACATGCCCAGCATCAGCACGCCCAGCATAAGTTTACGTTTGTGGGTTACCGGTCTTATTTCACTGTGTATCTCTGCCATCGTTACGATCCTCCAGAGTGGAAATTAGCCTGTCGATTTCATTGCGGAACTTGCTGTTTTGATCGGCATCGGTCATTGCCACCAGGATGCCGAGCGCGTTTTTTATCAGACGCAGATCGGTCTCAAGGGTGGATATCCGCCGCAAATTGGTGTCGTGCCGTACTCGCAAATCATCATTCTCCTGACGGAGCAGCGCGTTACTCTCCTTAAGCAACAGCACCTGCTCTTTGTAGCTGGTAATGATTTCTCCACCGGCACGATTGCTGGTGACAATAGAGGCAATGCCTGCAATGAGCGGCTTCCAGAAAAGCGCGGCCGCTCCGCCCCCAAGAACTAATGCGCCAACACTGGTAATCAGACTACTTTCCATGCCTCACCTCTGTGCCTCGACGGGTAACGGCTGCTGACGTCAGGCGTACAACGCAAAGCGCCTCCCTCGCTGCAACTTAAGATTGCTTAAATTCACAGCTTAAGTATACTTAAGTCTGGCTCTCAGGAGATGTCAAGACGATGGAAAAAGAAACAACAGGTGAACGTATCCGCTTCCGACGTAAGGCCTTGAATTTGACGCAAAAAGCAGTAGCGGAAAAAATTTCGGTTTCCCATGTGGCGATATCACAGTGGGAAAAAGAGGAGACGCTGCCGCGCGGCGAAAATCTGCTGCGGCTCGCAGAGGCGCTGGGCTGCGCGCCTGCATGGCTGGTTGACGGCGATGGACCGGTTTTTACTGTACAAAATCAGACGCAAACCGGTCTGCCCATACTGGAAAGGGAGCAAATTTCGCTATGGCTGTCAGAGGCGAACCAGGTTGAAATTGCCAGGCGTGTGCAAACGGATCGCGACTACTCTACCGCCAGCTTTGCTGTGCTGCTTTGGGACAACGCGCTATCGCCGCAATGCCTGCGCGGCGATCTGCTGATTATCGATCCAGAACTAGCGCCGCAGCCCGGAGATCTGGTGCTCGCGCTTAATGGCGACAGCGATTATGTGGCAGGCAAATATCGCGCGCGCAGTCAGGACAGCTTTGAACTGGCGCCGCTTAATGAGGATTACCCCCTGTTGCGCTCGTCTGAACAGGCGCTTTCGGTGTTGGGAACCCTGGTTGAATGGCGACGCTATCGTGACACACAGCAATAACAGCGCAGAAGAAGAGAGCGTGGGAGAAAATTTACCGCTTCGCTCGAACTTTCGTTACGGATTAGCGTCTGACTTAATATGTGGATTATTCCATGTAACGATTTTCACCCGCCTTGAGCGGGTTTTTTTTCGCTATAAGAATTTCCTGTGACAGATTGCATGCCTGTCCATTTCCTTATTTTCGGCCCGGTGAGAAGATAACCAGGCGCTATGCGCATCGCTTTTACGTAATGTAAACGAGAGTTCTGCTTGAATGGGCTTGCCCGCCTTATGCGGGCAATTTTTTACGCGCGCGGTAATAAACAAAGCCGTCCGCAGACGGCTTTAGCATTCAGGGATTAAGATTTTCATCCTCTTCTTCATCCTCGCCGTCATCTTCCTGATACTCGTCATCTTCTGGTATCTCATCCTCATCCCCACCCGGGATATCTTCAACGCTGCCTGGCACCTGGCCATCGCCGGGGATTGGATCAATATCATCGGGACGTTCTGACATACGCACCTCCATTTACCCTTATTGGGTCTATCAAGTTTAGCGCTGTGACTATTTATCATGCGTATCAAATTACCGAAACGTGAACGAAGCGTAAAAGGTAAAACATTACCGCTTTGCCGTTTGGCTTTTTGTAAAGCCATGTTCCGCTTGTTGTATCAACTCATCTCATTTCATTTTTATCTGATAAATTCATCCTCATTATTTGACGGATCGCTTTATAGCTTCTTGAATGAAATAGAGGTCAACAAGGGAGGTACATATTATGACTGAATTACTGCATATCATCTCTGTCAGCGCTATTGTCGCCGGGATATATTTAATCGGCTAGGATAATGGTCACGTAAGGGTAATATATGAATACATATCCCTGACGCCTGGTAATAGCGTTCTGAAGCCTGGCTTCATCGCAGATCCGTATATGATCTGACCTGCGACGAGGTTGTAGTCAGTTACTACCCTGCAGACAGACTGTATCTGCCTGAATATATGGCATTTTCGCTTTAAAGCTTGTCCTGCTTGATTATTTGAACTGGTGTTAATGATGCAGCATTTCTTCTACGACCTGCTGTTGCGTTAACTGATACGGATAATAGGTTGGCCAGTTATCCATTTCCTGCAGCAGTGCTTGTTGAGAAACATTGCCGGTAAATATATGGAAATGGCTCGACTTGCGCGGTGTAATTATATGATCGCTAAACTGAACATATTTAGGTGCGGCACTGTGCGCATCATGACATTCAAACAGATAGCGAACGCCTTTCTTACCTGAAGCATAATTCAGGATTTTGTGCCCGGCATAGCTGTAGCGGCAGGATGACACGCTGTCGCCACGGTGGAACTCAATAACCCCATTTTCGATGCCCAGGCGATCGATATCGGTAGCATAGCCTTTACGATAATAGGCTTTGTATTGCTCTGGACTCTTATGCCCATCCTTTTGCGCTTTCATTTCAAAGACCGGATCAAGTTTTCCCTGCTGTAACAGCGGATAAACCGATTCCCATACCCCATCCCAGTCAGCCAGCGTGCGGTCTTTAACCTCTTTATCATCAAAGATGCCTTCAGCTGCTTTCTGCTCCATTTGCGACAGGGCCGGGCCGTGTGAGTGATGCCCGTGGGCTATAACCTGCCCGCTGATCGCCAGCATCAAGAATAGTGCTAAAGCCTGTTTTTTCGCCATCATTTTACCCTCCATGAGTGAAAGAGTGTAAAATGTTATGATATAACGTTTCACAAAACAAGCTTTGTGGGCTAATGCGTTTTCAGAGTGAATGGCAACGATGCTATCGCCCTTAGCGGGAGCGGCATTTTACGTCGCGCAACGCCTGCAACTCCGACAGCCGCGATTTCGCTTTTTCGCTGGCATTATGGCGCGCAATCCCGTTGCCGATCCCGAAGTCGCCCAGAAAGCCCAACACTGTACGAAAGTCAAAGTCGCTGGTCTGTTTGATCTCCTGCTGAATCCCCTGTGTTTTAGCGATCTCTCGCTCCAGCGCCTGACAATCCAGCGCCACCGCTTCCTCATTCGTAACCGCTGGCGCCTGTGGATACTGTTTGGTCGCGCATGCGGCAAGCAGCAGCACGACTGTTATTAAAACTAATTTTTTCATTATGGTTCTGCTTCGCTGTGCCTGGAGTGAGGGACGTAAACCTGCCTGTGTAATTTTTCGCACTGAGATATGGGGTGCCAGATGGAAGCAAGTTAAGTCCGGTTTAGCAGAAGCATACTGCGAGGCCTGTTTCATCAATCTGGCGAACAGGCAGTGTTTTGGGGGATTGTTGTTTGCTTTGTGTACAAATGGCTTTTACGGGAGCCTTTGATTTCTCTCTAGTTGACAGTGTACCTCAGCGATATCAGCTTCTATTTCATAATTACTAATTATAGAGAAATTCCCACTTTTTTGGCTCTCCATCTTGATTGGAGTCCACCACAATGACAAAATCGGCTAATCTCTCAACTGGACATTATAATGGTTAAAGTTTTCGCGCGTTATATGACCGTCGGCGTCATAAATACCCTTATACACTGGATAACATTTGCTATTTGCTTTGAGAATGGTCTAGCCCAGTCTTTATCTAACTTCATAGCGTTCTGTGTAGCTGTAACCTTCTCTTTTTTTGCAAATGCACGCTGGACTTTTAACTCAGAAGCAACAACGATTCGCTATATCATGTATGTATTCTTTATGGGTATGGTTGCCGTCATGATTGGATCTTATGCTGACAGATTGAGAGTCTCACCGGTGGTCACACTTGTGGTTTTTTCCGCAACCAGCTTATTATGCGGATTTATTTACTCTAAATATATTATCTTCAAGGAAAGGAAATGAAAATATCTTTAGTTGTTCCTGTCTTCAATGAAGAAGATGCAATACCACTTTTCTATACATCTGTAAGAGAAAAACTTACAGATATAGAAGTTGAAATAGTATTCATTAATGATGGCAGTAAAGACAGAACTGAAGAAATAATTAACAATCTGTCCAATGTAGATACGCTTGTAAAAGCTGTATCATTTACTCGGAACTTTGGTAAAGAGCCAGCCATGTTTGCTGGCCTTGAACACGCAACGGGTGCAGCAATTATACCTATTGATGTAGACTTACAAGATCCTATAGAAGTTATACCGAAACTTATTGAGCGCTGGAAATCAGGATGTGATGTTGTATTGGCAAAACGAATAGACAGAAGTACCGATGGTCATCTCAAGCGCAAAAGCGCTGAGTGGTTTTACCGACTGCATAACAAAATTAGTTCACCTAAAATTGAAGAAAATGTCGGTGATTTTCGTTTGATGTCGCGTGATACGGTTGAACATATTAAGCGGTTGCCAGAACGTAATTTGTTTATGAAAGGAATTCTCTCCTGGGTAGGGGGGGAGGTAGGAGTAGTAGAGTATTGTCGAGCCGAGCGTGTAGCAGGGAAATCAAAATTTAATGGTTGGAAACTCTGGAACCTAGCTCTTGAAGGAATTACTAGCTTTTCAACCATTCCATTACGAGTTTGGTCTTATATTGGTTTGCTTGTTGCAGGATGCTCTTTTTTTTATGGAGCGTATCTACTCGTTAATACACTAATATTTGGTAATCCAGTCAGAGGCTATTCATCTATAATGGTTTCATTGTTATTTTTGGGTGGAGTTCAATTGATAGGGATAGGTGTCTTAGGTGAATATGTCGGAAGGATTTATATTGAAGTCAAAAACAGGCCTAGATTCATTATTAAACCGAAGGAATAATTAAAAACATGTTTTATCTTAATAGTAACCTATCAAATAGAATTACTGTATTTTTTTTCACATTGTTAATGGCTCTTTATTCACTTCCGATTGTACTTACGGACAGGCCATATATAGATGACTTAGGAAGAACTTTATATGGTTATACGGGCTGGGGGGCAAATGGTAGGCCTTTAAGTGACATCGTTATGCAGGTTATGAGTTTTGGTGGGCTTTTACTAGATTTGTCCCCCTTAAATCAAATGCTCGGCATCGTATTAATATGCTTAACTTTATATTTTTACTGTCTAAAAAACTTTAAGAATATAAACACTGCGGGGATTTTCATCACAATATTTTTATTTTTAGCAAATCCATATTATATTGAGAACATCTCTTATAAATATGATTCCTTGCCAATGGCTTTGAGTATGGTAATGCTTATATTACCTTTCATTATTAAAAATGAGCATTACGCTAGCAAGATTTTATCAATTGCATTTGTTTTTGCGTCCCTCTCCTTTTATCAGGCATCAATAGGCTTATTTGCGATATTAACAGTTATAGAGATTATAGCTAATAATATCGAAAATGGTAATAAAAAAGTATTTCTATCTATTGCTAACAGGACAATGCAGCTTATTATTGGGTTCATATTATATAAAATTTTAATTGCTCCCAATTTTGTCGAGGGTGAATATAATTTAGTACATTCTCAGACCATCCCTTTGTCTCAGGATTCTATTCATATCGTTAAAGATAACATTATTCAAGTTTATTGGTTTTTGAATGCATACTTAGTTACAGTGCCTCTTTTCTTAAAAATTATTGTTTCTTGTGCAATCTCATATTCATTAATAAGCGATTGCACGGCATTGTGCAAATCAAGCGTTAAAAACAACTTACTATCCATTCTAATAACTTTGAGCTCGCCTGTATTAGTTGTATTTTTAGCTTTAGCTCCGTTGGTTATGCTAAAAAATCCAGTGTTTGCTCCGAGAGTTCTTTTGGCCTTATCTGGAGTTATAATACTATATACATACTTGATATTAAAAAATTTGAAATCACCATATATCCAGTCAATTATTTTCATTCCCGTTATATGGCTTAGCATGGTTTATAGCTATGCTTATTCAACTTCATCTAAAAGCCAGGCTTCTTTAGATACCCTCATCTCATCATCCATATTTCAGGAAGTCACTCATTATGGAAGAGACTTTAAATACGTCAATGTTAATGGAGTAATGCCAAACGCAAGCCAACTAAAAATTTCTATATCTAAATTTCCTTTAATGTCAAAGCTCATTCCAATTTATCTTAATTATGACTGGCTATGGGGAGCAGAATTACTTAATCATTATGGGATGAACCTTCAATATAAAGTCCTTACTAAAGAGCAACAAGATTTTATTTGTAAAGGTGATAAAATATCCAAAGGGGGTCTTTATTCTCTTTATGCTTATAATGATATTCTACTCATAGATTTCAAAAATACTAAATGCTAAGCATTCCCCCGGCTTGACCGGGGGTAAGCTTAAAAGACCTAGACCAATTTGTCTCTGCCGCGCCTGTGAACATATGTCCGTTAATTAAATTTTATATTACTCATCTAAGTAGTAAAACTCGCAACAAGATGAATCTTTCCTACAGCTTGTTAGGAACAAGCCGATCATTATCACCATCCGTCACGGCTATCAAGTTTGATGGCCTATCTAAACGCTCCGCCAGCTCTGTATTTGGGTGTCATATTTTTTTCTGTTAATATTACCATTTATAAAGAAGAAACCTTGACCCTAATTTCTGAGAAGTGACTGGGTATTGAAGAGTCGTGACGGTGCTAACGCCTATAAATCATTTATATATAACCATCTTATTTTTAATGAATTTTTAAGCCAGCCGATTACAACTTAGCATTTAAGTTTGCGTATTGTTCGCTTTCTTCTCGACACTGTCATGGAGCCTCAGATAAAATATTGATAAACTTATAGGAGATTTTTACATGCTCAGTCAGATTGAACGCTTCGAGAACTTAGGTGATAACTGTGAATTTGCATTCTTCTTACGCTCTTCAGGTGTCGAAGAGGGAAGTTTATTCCGCTGGACCTTAGTAAAAAACTATTGGTCGCTTTTGAATTTGTTACAGTCTGATTTCCAAGGTTTATTTGATTTTGACAACTTAAAACTATCCTGGCAAGACATGGTCCTTGATACTAAATATGACCTATGCTTTCATACAAAAATGTATAGCGAAAATGTCGATGGGGAATGGATTTGGAAACAAAACAAAGAAGAGTTACATGAAATTTATTTAGAAGAGATGAATAAAATAAAATACTTAGTATCTAAATTTAAATCAAGCCTAAAAAACAAAGATCGAATTTTTTGAATTAAAAAGCAACGCTAATAACCTTGATGATTTCGCATACGAATTGGCAAAGGAAATAAGCAACATGGCGATGCGAAACTATTGCACGTCAAGAGTGATAAATTTGCATTTACCCTAAAGAATAATTCAGTAGAACAAAAATCAAAAAATTTGTTTCTTGCTTACATTGACAGGTTTGCAGAATATAGCAGTGCTGACGATCTATCTAAATGTGGGTGGGATAATGTAGTCAATAGTGCATTACAACATATGTGATAATTAAGCAGCGCGAAGCGCTGCTTAATTTTGGTTTAGTTTTTTATAAATACTGTTTTAGGGTAATGATCTAACAATGAATAATTATAAACCGCTTCATTTTTATAATATGAATTAGGATGAAAGTTGACTTCTTTTCCAAGAAGCGATGCAAGGATAGCAACATGTAACCTGTCTGTATTGACTGTAATATACTCTTCCAAAAAATTTATCATACATCTTGTTGAGTTCCTTGCTAGATTAATATTATCCCAATAATCACCGTTCCAAGTAAGTGAGATATCATGATTGTTGGCTTTCCATTCACCTGTTAAAGACTCGGAATCGGTTCTAAAACAATTTGCAATATTTTTCAAAGGTTCTACGAATGACATATAGTTGCTGAGATCAAGATAGAATGCCATATCGTCGGTTAATAAAACATTCTTCCCTTTTTCATAACCAAGTGACTGAATATATTCAAAAGTGATTTCTTCCCTACAAAGAATAATTAATTTATTGATATTTCCTCGGAAAAATTCCTCATAACCTTTAATTGTTGATGGCATGATTATTATTCGATAGAAATCATTAAGTTTTTCTTCAATAAAATCCTTTCCTTCACTATAGAGGCCTTCGATGAGGTTCCCACCTCCCCCAAACACCAATACATGAGTACTTGATAAATATTTCTTTTCCTCCCTGTAGTTTGAAAAGGTTATTTCATTTTTAGCAAAAAAATCATAAGTAGCAGATGCAATTACTCCATCTCCAGCATTTCCTGGGTTTGCTTTGTAGACAAGATTGTACTTTGAATGATATGATTCGAGTAAAGACTTTATATTTATACTGTTATAGCTCATATTGCCCACCTAGCTCAGTGAAGATAAATTAGCCATCGTCATTATAACCGTTATGTTACATTCTATGTTAATAAGGAAGAAACACAATGAAGAAAGTTCTCATAATCACTCCGGACATTGAAGGTCCAGTTAGAAATGGCGGTATAGGAACGGCATTCACAGCGCTTGCTACAACTTTAGCTACTAAAGATCTAGAGGTAGATATACTCTATACTAGTGGTGACTATTCTGAATCTGCCGAATCATTCTCTGAATGGACTCAAATTTATAGTAAATTTGGCGTGAATTTGTTTAAGTTAGATTTGAACTTGGAATTCAATATTGACGCTCCTTACTTCAGAAGGAAAAGCTATGCACTCTTTACATGGCTTCTTGGAAATCAAGCATATGACACAGTTATCGCTTGTGAATGGCAGGCAGACTTATACTACTCCTTATTGAGCAAAAATAATGGCATTAACTTTGAAAAGATCAAGTTTATTGTAAATACTCATGGTTCAACATTGTGGGCCGATGAGGGAAACTATCAACTTCCTGAAGATCAAAACCACTTAGAATTATATTACATGGAAAAATGTGTTGTCGAAATGGCTGATGAAGTCGTCAGTCCATCTCAATATCTCTTAACATGGATGCAGGAGAAAGGTTGGCAATTACCTGAAAACAATCGAGTCATTCTAAACTGCGCTCCATTTAATGGTTTCATAAATAAAAACTCAAATTCTTCAACAAATACCAACGAACTGAAAGGTGTTGAACTTGTTTTCTTTGGTCGCTTAGAGACAAGAAAAGGTTTGGATATTTTTTTAAGGGCAATAAATAAACTTGACCAATCTGATATTGATAAGCTAAGTGGAATAACCTTTATTGGCAAGGATATTAATCTTTCAGGCATTAACTCAAATATTATTATTAAAAATAGCACAAGATCCATTAAGGCGCCAGTACATATAATTAATGATCTTGACAGAACAAGTGCTAATGCATACCTAAAAAGAAGTAATATATTAGCAGTTATCCCTTCTTTAGTTGAAAACTCACCATATACAGTTTATGAATGCCTTATAAATAATATTAACTTTATTTCATCAAATGTCGGAGGAATTCCAGAGTTAATTCCAAAAGAAAAGCACGTTGACATCCTTTTTTCTCCTAACCCTGTTGACTTACATGGTAAAATACATCTTCGCCTAAATAACTTTAATTGTTATCCTGGTTTGGTTTCGGACCAACAATTAATATCATCTTCTTGGATGAAATCTGTAGAAACACGTCCTACAAAATTCTTTAAGAAAACAGACGATATTGAACTACCTTTAGTAAGTGTTTGCCTTGTCCATCATGACAGGCCTCATTTATTACAACAAGCTATCGCATCCTTAAAAACACAGACTTATAAGAACTTTGAAGTCATCCTTGTGGATGATGGCAGCTCACAGGAAGATTCACAGCGTTACCTTAATCTGATTGAACATGATTTTTCGTTAAGAAATTGGAAGGTTATCAAAAGCTCTAATAATTATCTTGGCGCTGCGAGAAATTTGGCTGCGAGACATGCTAATGGTGAATATTTAATTTTCATGGATGATGATAATGTTGCGAAACCTTTCGAAATTGAAACATTTGTCAATTCTGCCATAAATACTGATGCAGATATACTAACAACACCAAGCGATCTTATATTCGGGGACGAATTCCCTTCTCCATTCAGGAAAATGACAAATTGCTGGCTTCCGCTGGGCCCAGACTTAAACATTGCTGGATTTAATAATTGCTTTGGTGATGCTAATGCAATGGTTAAAAAAGAAGTATTTGATAAAATCGGTGGATTCACTGAGGATTACGGATTAGGCCATGAAGATTGGGAGTTTTTCCTTAAGGCGTCATTAGCAGGCTATAAACTGCAAGTTGTTCCAGAACCCCTTTTCTGGTATAGGGTTTCAAATACAGGAATGCTTTTAAGTGGAAATAAGCAAAAAAATAACTATAGAAGCTTACGCCCTTTTTTAGCTGAGCATGTAAAGTACAATTATAGCATAAGCCTCATTCCATCATATATGGAGAAAATTAAATTACTTGAAGATGAAAACCAGCGATTAAAAAGTGCTAATGGAATAGGATCTGTTAGTAATCAGCTCAACCATATTAGCAGTAAAGTTGATTTTTTAATCTCTCAACAAAGAGATGGCTGGGCTCACGACCGATTTAATGTTCTTCATACCAAACTGGACCATCTGACTTCTCAACAAAGAGAAGGGTGGGCGCATGACAGATTCGAAGCGTTATTTCGTAAAATGAATGATTTAAATAAAAGTAATGATAGTTTTTTACGAAAACTGTCTAATAAGTTAAAACGCTTTGTTAGATAAAATTTGCAAAACGGGCTTTTGAATAGCCCGTTTTGCATTGACGCAATCACGATTTATTGGCAATTTAATATTAGAAATAACTGAAGTAACAAACCGTTCATTAGCAAAAAATTCTTCCCAAAGAATATATTGCTTTTCCTCATCGTCTTCCGCTATATTCAGAACCACACCTTTAAAAATAAATCACAAATATCTTCTGCAATCTTTCCTCCCTGAGCTTGCTCATAGTGCCATTTCCCTATAACAACATTCTTTCTTATTTTATTTGAGGCTGAGAGGCTGTCAAGAAAATTCCATTCATTTACTTTCCGCTAATTTGACAGCCCGTGTTTCCACCTGCTCATAAGTTATAATCGTTATTATCACACCCCTTCTTTTTTCAGTCAATTTCCCGAAACCATATTATTACTTTAATTATCAAAAATATATTTTATCGCTTACTCTTATCTTGTCATTATGCATATTCCTCAACAACAATTATAATCGGTTTACCTGCAACACTTACAAATAAAGAGCCGCTATCCGCAATATATTTCACCTCTCCTCCACGACTATAATAATAGTCTTCGATAAGGAATAGAGAGAATGTAAATTTAAGAGCGGTTTTGGCTGTTAGCTGACTGCATTGACTGGCAGATGTTACACCCATTATCTTGCGCCTAACGCTCCGCCGGCACTAAGCATAAAATAGAAATAAAACTATATGGCCACCACAGTAAACAGAATCAGAGCCTGCAACCCACTAGTTCCTTCTGCTGCCAAAGTTATAGGCGTCGTAGAGAATAAATCTAAGACAGGAGCCATGACATCTTTATATTGAGAATAGAGTCTTGACTGGCTACCCACCGTTCAGACGGATTATGTAGATGGCGCGCCACCACTTCCAGCTGCGGTTTTGAGGCTAATTGAATTATTTTCTGTTTTTCGAATGCAGGGGCCTCTAGTTATGTAAATTATAACATTTAATAGGCGACCATTAGCCTCTACTAACTGAATGGAAGGGAAATCCTGATGCGCTGGTGCGACAGTAAGTGCGCCGCTATTGTTACTAACAGAACTCAAGCTGTAAATGAGATGTTGTATTCAACTTTAATGATCCCATTAGTAATTATCTTATTAGCTTGAAGCGCCTGATAAGCTTGGGAGTAGGCCGAATAAATAAAATCTTCATAGACTGCCAGCATTGATAGGCCTGTGTTAGCTGTTCCGCCTTGAGCGTTACTCCCATGCCCTCGTCAAGAGTCGGCAGCTTTAGCAGATAAGATGCAATATAGGTTATTGCAAGCTGTTAAATAACTGAAAAAAACAGTTGTGTGTATGAAAGGTGCATTGTGGGCTACCGATATATTTGCAAAGGTAGTTGTCATGACCACCTTTGCAACCATAATAAATGATGCCCTGATATAACCAATATCAACTACAGGCGTAGTTTATGTGCCTCTTCTTGCTGCCATACCAGACTTCAGAGTAATGGTGCAAATGTTAGAACGAACCGCATTCTATGCTGTTTCAGCGATCTATAGGACTCTATAAGCGACAGAAGAATTGAGTATACCGTCGCCTTTGAATCTACTTTGCTACAGGCCACCTCTGCTCTGCAGTAGTCAGTACTGTCAGGATGAACGCTGCTGAGTAGAGGGTAGAGATAGCGATCATCGCCGGCTCGCCTTCTCATCCATGCGATACGGCTTGCCTCGCTTGCTGCATATCTTTAATTTGGAGGGAAACGGCCAGATAGGAACATGCGTGCCGTTTTCACTAATGGCCTACTGAAACACATTAGGCACAGGCCAGCCCGGATAAACCTTAACGGCATAACAGGAGATGTTTATCTCAAATAAGCCCTAAGGATTTAACCTTGCGGCCTTCGTGTTGCTTATTTCCGCAGAATTAGCCATATCACACTAGAACCTGCGTTGCGGTTACCCTTTCACCTGTTAAAAAGGACAAGCCGCAGCCCGACTCGCTAATTCGTGATGAGTTCACTTGGCTGATAGATGCATGCCAGTCTCGCCAGCTAATAAACTTCTGGTCGCTGGCTGTCTACAGTGGCATGCGTCACGGCGAACTCTACGCGCTGAGATGGGAAATAACGTTCATTTTAATCCCAAAGTCACAGCCGTGAACAAAGCCAGTGACGATTACTACACCGTAGCCTCTATTCCACAGACATGGCGTTCTGCAATCAGGCGCGCCGGTATCACTTATCGCAAACCCTACCAGTCCAGGCACACATATGCATGCTGGTCACTTTCTGCCGGAGCAAACCCCAACTTCATCGCCAGTCAGATGGGGCATGCAAATGCGCAGAGGGTGTATCAGGTATACGGATCCTGGATAAAAGAAAATGACGAAGCATAAAGGGGCATCCTCAACGAAAAACTGAAAGAGGTTGTCCCATCCATGCCCCACACCAAAGCGATCTAGCCTTTAATTTTATATTTACTAGTTAGTTAACTTATCTACATCTGCATATTCATAATTTCACTTAGCAGTTTTGCAGGCTTGAGTTGGTGTAGGTGGATTCGAGGTTTATCAGAAGCATACCGCAAGGCACATTTCATCTGTCCGGTGAATATGAGGTGCTTTGCGGTATTTTTTTGTGCTACATGTGTGCTACGCGATTCAGAAGCAGACTTTTAGATCGTAGGCCTGTACGGTTCATCATCGTCGAAAATCGTAGCCGTCACTTTTCCCAACACGATAATCCTTTCCATCACCTCCCCTTCAAGCGTTTCGCCATCTGGTGTGATTAGCCCGGACGCGAACAGAATTCCTATCATCGGATAGCCATCGTACTGAAATGCCACCTCGTCACCAGGCTTTGCCCGTTTCGCGCCGTCAACGATGACAAAGCCATCTTGCGTCTCGATGCGAAAGCTGCTCGATGTGAAAGGAGTGTAATCCGGTTTCGCCTGGTTTAGGTTGTACGGCTCAAATGAGGCTGTCACATCACGTACCCCATATTGCGAAGCGCCCACGTCTTGTTTTCCTTCACAGCGTCTATCTCAAGGAAGTTGCTTTGATAGCGCAGGATATACTCGTTGCACTGCTCAAGCGTCCAGTGATGGTTGTACTTTGCCAGCGCCAGGCGGAACTCGTTCGTTGTCACTATCCGCCTGCTACGACTGTCCAGTTTGATTGCGTCCCGAAATGCCCATCCGACTTCGTATCCACGCGCCATGATTTTCTCCCGCTAAAATTACTGTATATAAATACAGTAATGCCGGGCGTTATTTTTGGCAAGCCGCTACGTTTAGGGCTTTCGTAATGAGCATGATGCGAAAGGGATTTTTTCTGAAGGTGTCGGCGTGAGTGGCTAAACTGTATTCACCCACCCCGTAGCTTGCTGAAACAGGCGCGATACGTAGCAGCTCAATCGCTGAGAATGTATCGATTTTACTATAAATTCAGTAGCGCTCTTGTCGTTCTGCTGTTGTGAATTTTTTTCACGTTGTTCAATCTTGATGCCGTGTTACTTTAATTCACTCATTCTTTTACTGAAAGGACTCACCATGGCTATTAATCGCGTTAAAGTATGGTTGCTATTCGTAATTGGAATATCTTATTTTTATGTTGTCGGATTTTCGTTAGTCGGTCTTCTTTCAAATACAGATTTAATGTATGCAGATGATAAGGCGCTGTGGAGTTTTGTGCTTTTTGTGATAAATATTGCATACTGTGTTGTTGCTCTCCTCCACCTATTTCGATTTGACAGAAGAGGCCTCCTTAATTCAGAGGCTACATTATCTAAATACGCAAGCCTAATGCTCACCATTTGCCCACTTTTAGCGGCCCTTTTCGACCCGGTTAAATCGCTATTGCTGCAATGGCAGTATACTAATCAAAACACGTACTTAGCCGCCGGAATAATCTCCCTATTTATAATATTCGCTCTGGCGCTTGTTATAAGCTTACTTATAATATCTAAGTCAACTGACAGAAAATTAAAGGTCAGCGTTAGCAATAGGAATCCGCGCGATTAACAGAGGTTTTCTGTTAAGGAAGATAGCCCCGTCGCCGGGGCTTTTTTATCACGCGCCGGGAATCAGTATTGCGGCTTTGATTTCGTCTATGTGCTTCAGAGCAGTGTCCGGCTCAGTCAGAGCTAATTCTACCAGGCTGAAAAGCGCCTTGATCGCTTCGGTATGGTAAGCGGCGGCGACGCCTGCTGTATTGAGTGACTTGAAGTCTTCAATAACTTTTCCGTCCGAAAACTCTCTACGACCAATATTGATTACCGCTTTAGGGCAGAATGACTCTACGTCCTGGGCGATTAGACCTACCTCAGAATCTCCGTCCAGCTTATCGTAAGTACAACCACGCCATGAAAGAACCGCAGTGAGAGGGTTCTTCACGCATTCGATATTACTTTTGTGCCTTTCATCCGATCCATTAACCCATGATCCAGGGGCATTGGCGTTACCAGAAACGTAAAAGTTCCAGTATTTAGAGCCGTAGCCCGCCCAATCGAGAGTAATTAACCCATAAACGCCGTTTCCTCCTGTTGCACCAATGGCCTCGCCACAACTCAGCGAAGCAAAGCCACCTTTGGTTGAAGTGTTTGCCCCCCGGCCTTTCATAACTGAGCGCAGCGCTGGCGCATTGTTATACGACCCATTCGAACCAGATGGATTAGCCGGGCCAACTACCTCTATATTGCTTGTCAGTGCATTGAGCGCAGTAATATCGTTATTGGCGCCAGAAGCAGCTTTGCTGCCTAGTGAGTTTGAAAGGGAAAGCCAGGAAGGCCCGGGGTATTGAGTGCCATCTGGAAGCGTGACCGTGATATTCCCTGATGCACTATATACCTGCTGCCAGTTGGCCTTATCGAGATTCAGGCCGCGAATGGCTTTTGCTACATCAGCGGCCACCTGAGCGGTAATACCAACAAGAGCATTATTCGGAACGGCTGTCCACGAAAGACCAGAAGCAGTCGGTCCGTTATAGGCTGTGATGAGCGTTACGCCGGTTGCTGAATCTACAGACTTAACGCCAAGCGTATATGTCACGCCGCCGACAATAGCGACAATAAAGTCATTCGCCTTTAACTCTGTAATGAAGCTTGTGCCTGACCCGACAGCTGAGGTCGAATTATTCGTGAGTGTGATAGTGCCTGCTGGCATATTTTTCTCCGGGCAATAAAAAACCCGGCGCAGTGGCCGGGTTATATTCGTTTAAGGGATTAATCAGAAGTAGTAGCTGGCTTCAATACATGGAAGCTGACAGGCAGCCTGAACAGCTTTTGGGTACTGATAAACAGCGATTTCCCTGCCTGTAGATTTAGCCCGGGCAGTGGAAATTGCGTTGCCGTTCATTTTCATGCCGGACTCAAGGCATTTCCTGAAGCTGTAAATGCTGTTGTTCCTGGAGTAATCGCCCCTCTGAACGCCGAGACTGCATAAAGGCACCATAGGCTGCGAAACAGAACCGGTCGGGTTTACCCATGAAAGAACTTCGCCAGTCGAGCCGTCGAAATTTTCATAAGCGCCCATGTCATAATAAGCATCGGTCCACATGACGGGCGGGTATTTACTGGAGTAGGTTATCTGGTTGGCGGCATTCCTGATAACCATGCCGTAGCCCGAAACAGGGAGCGATGGCGAGAACCCACAGGAAACAATGACAATCTGAACATTGCTTACTGACCCGCCCTGCACCGAACCGTCAATACTGCCAAATGACGTATAAGTCCTTATGGCATTGGTTGCCCTGTCAAGGTATAGCGGCGTATCGGTATTTGACCACCTGGCAAAAACAATATAATTCCCGAGGTTCAGCACGTCAGACGGAATAAACCATTCTCCGTTGACATTAACTGTAGCCCGATAAGTTACAAATCCAAGATATGAAACATCCCCTATTTCCATAAAGTTGGAGCCATTGGTGATTCGAACTCCATACTGAACGGCGGGGTTAGCTGCATAAGACACAGAAAAAACGTCTGCATACCCGGACTCAACTGCAGATGGTGTATTTCCATTGGGGCTAATATATTTCGCGCTATAGATTAATGAGCTTCCGTCAAATGAAAGGCTTTTTATATAGGTCATCGGCGGCCCTGCGGGGTTTGTTCCCTCATAAACCCTTACCAGATTACGCGGCACAATCAGCGCCCGGCTGCCCGCAGGCTGCTGCTTAAAACCGCCAGCAGAGCCTGCATTTGCCATCATTGATGCGCTGCCGAGATAAGATGCGTACCGCATTGAGGCATCGAGTATTATTTGCTTGCCGCCATCATCTGGCGTGATTCTCACTCCGTAAATATCCGCCATCAGTTAAGTTTCCCCGCTTTAAACCTCTCCACGCCGTTTGCGTCATAAACAGCCAGCCCCGTTTCATTAAGTACGCTCCCTCCGGATGTACCTGAGCCTCCATATAGTTCAAAGGTGCCGTCGTTTCGCATAATCGTTCCCGATTTCCCGGCAACGTAATTTGCTGAGTACCACGACCCCACTTTAGCGAGCGTAATCGAGGCGTAGTTGATAAGCGCATCATTGATAAACACCTGACCATTAACAGCAGTAAACGCCAGCTGGTAGCTCTGGTTAGTTGTGTTGTAAATCGCAAATGTGTCTGCACTGAATAAGGCAAAAGACTGCGTAGATCCGCCATTCCCTTCAATGCCCAGCTGCATACCGGCCACATATTTCGTGCCATTCTTGTCAATCTGGACTTTTACGCCCCACTGAGCAGACAATTTCCCGCTCAGATCAGCGTAAGCGCTGGATACTTGCTGTACTGATGAGGTGTTCTTGTCAGACTGCGCCTGAATCTGATCCATGCGCTGGGCGTAGGCCGAATCATTCGTCGCGATGGTCTGCCTGACGCTGATGATATCAGCGCGGTTGCGCCCGTAAGCTTCGAACTGATGGTCTACGGAAGCGTCCAGGTTAAGCGCGTTCTGCAATATCCCTTCTATATTCGTGTCGATATTCGAAGAGAGCCGCTCAAACGCCTCGGACTTACGGATCTGCTCATCGATATAATCAATCATTCCCGGTATATCTGACGACGCCTGCCCTGATACTTGCACGAAAGCCGAAACACCAAACGCATTTTTGGTGCGCACGTACATATAATAGGTTTTGTCAGCCTTGAGCCCGTGCCGTGTCCACTGCGAAGCGCGCCCCAGAAACTGAGCCTCGTTTTCGACATTGCCGATGCTGCTTGCCGGAACCTCACCGGTGTACCAGAACTCAAAAGTCGTATCAGTCGTTGCGCTGACGCTCATCACTGGAACGATGTCTGCAGAAAAGATGCCGGGGTTCCACTGTACAAAGGTGGGGGCCGCTGGCGCCCCGATAACCAGGCTGACCTGCGTTTCTGCTCCCTTCATGCCGTTCTCATTGCGGCCGCGCACGCCCAGTGTGTAGTTTCCAGCATCCAGCCCGTAAAAATCATATCGGAACTGATCTGTTTCATACTGCGCTACCACCCTGCCGTCAGTGGTGTAAACGTAGAGCTCGAACATGATTTTCTTCGTGAGCGTTGCCGTCTCCCACGTTGCTGTTACCTGGACGGTTTCGCTGTTCGTATTGATGATCCGCAGATTTTCGATGTTCGGAACGCGATACCCGTTTAGCGTATCGTTAGGCATTTCGAACACGGCGCCATCATCGACCACTGCCTGCTTGTTCGGGTCATGCAGCGTAGCCGTGATGCTGTACACCGAGTTGTTGTCATCCTCGGAGATGCCCATGATGCGGAAAAGGCGCGGTGCAACTTCACCCGTTGAGATGACGAACACCGTCCCATCTTTTACCCATGCAGGGGCAGATTTCAGCGTGATTATGCGGCCTGCGACGCTGGCAATAGCGTACTTGGTAAACTTCCCGTCAGCCCCCATCAGAGACATGGTGTCGCCAGAGCCAGCCAGCTCAGAAACGTCCGCGTCTACCGTGATGGACGCGCCCGCGTGGGAAATGATCCGCCCACCCAGACGCGTTGCCGCATAGTTGTTATCGAGAACCTCGACAACATCGCCGGGGATAAAGCGAATAGCTTCGCGCGCCATCCTGAACGTGGTTTTCTTGGTTTCGCGCTTGGCCGTCTCTATCAGCCATTTCCCTGTACGAAACGCCTGGCCACGCGACGTACAGCCAAAGGCCTCTATGGTTGTTTCGTTATAGCCGTAGCGGTCAATGAGCGCATCGTCGGAAACGTACTCTTTTACCTGCGACCAGCCGTTGTTCGGGTCGGTCCAGGATACGATGACAGCATTGTAACGCTCTGAGCGCTTCATCGCGCTGTAGGTGAACAGGCCGTCTACGACGTTTGCATTGGTGATCGAGGCAACAGGGTCCTGCGGATTATCCAGCATGATGGAAAAGCGCATGCCGTCCCACAGGGCAATGCCACGGAACATCCCGGCGATATCGTCAAGCAGCTCGCGCGCGCTCTTCTGCTCGGTGATGTAGGCGTTGAGCGTAAAGCGAGGTTCTTTCCCGCCGTAGCCATCATCAACCAGCTGATCGCAGAACTGCGACAGCACATACAGGCTGCCGTCATCGACGTCGATATAACCGGCCCGACGAGCCAGGCCATAACGGGTATTTTTCACCAGCGCGCGAAATATCCAGGCCGGGTTATTCGTCCAGGCTGACTTAAAGCCGCCCGTCCAGATGCCAGTGTAGGTGCGCGCGATCGGGTCGTAATTATCAGGTACATCGACAATCAGCCCGCGAAGATGATAAGTGCGCGTTGGAGTGTCAGCGTACTGGTCACGGTCAACAACGCAGCCAGCGATGGCTGCGTAGGGATAAGAGAGATTGTCATCAGTGATTTCTGTATAGCTGTTCCAGATGGTTCCATTAGTCAGCAGATCACTGGAACTGTCAGGTGTTACACGGCGAAGCCGGATGTCGAATGGTTTGGTTTGCGGTGCGTCAAACAGGTGCGCCTCAAGATATTCACCTGACTGCTTGCCGCTGATGGTGACAGTCTTCTGAATCTGCCATGACCCGGCACCGTTGCGGGTTTCAATCACCATGGTCACTGACGTTTCGTGCTGATTTCCCTTTGTGTCCTGCTCCACCAGCCCAGAAACGCCGATATTCATGCGAATGCGGTCAACATCAGTATCCGTTACGGTGCGCACCAGTGGCGTCGCCTGCTTAACTGCTGTATTAACAACCGTCGTTGCCTCTACCGTGTTGAAGCCGCTGATAGGCAACTGCGAAGCCGTACCCGGTCGCCAGGCGACACTCACGCCGTTGATAGTGACGCCGCCCGCAGAATCGGTTACAGGCGTGTCATTCAGCATGAAGGAAGAAAGGTGACTCTGGTCTACCGGACCATAAATCGGACCTTCAGAAATGAGGTCCAGAACGCGAAGGAATTGCTTAGATTTGAGGTTGTCGTCGATTAATTTAGGAGTGCTGCCGCCACCGCCGCCTGAACTCATGCTGTCACCTTAGCTTATTGAAATGTCCCAGTCCTGATTGTTTGTGGTGTCAATACCAAGGCTGATAACGTTGCTTCCGACCACCATTTCGCCAAGCAGAATCGGCACAGGCCGGCCTTGCCCGACCCGGTTCTCTGCGCTGGTAAATGAGTTGTTGGTAATGGAATTAGTATCCTGATCGGCTGACGTCTTCGTCTTCATATGCGAAGTCATGTAAAGCGAATAGGCCACTGATGCGACGGTTACTGCAACCATGATCCACGCTGCAGCCACGGCGGAAATTGAGCCTTCTATTACAGGGACGAAAAGCACCCTGGCGCCGTCTTTTAAGTGGCGGTTCATGTGAAATTCCAAGTTGTCGTCGGAGATATCGCTGCCGTCGATGCGCATACGCAGACGGGTCTGGTAAAAGTCACGCTTAAAGTCCGGGCACTGAGCCAGTAACAGCCGAAGCCCCTGCGCCGGAGTGTCTACGTTCAAATCGATCTGGCGGAAATGTCGTCGTAAATTCCCCGCAAATCCAAAAGTGAGCATCGTTCGTGTCTCCAGATGGAGTGAATAAGAGGAACGTGAAGCTGACGAAGTGGCTCGCGGCGGCTTAACCGGCCATGCACTTCGTGATGGAGGATAGTGTTGTCACCCAGCCAGATCATTGCGTGGCATGGGTCGCATTCAGGAAACGCGCGCCTGATGATTACGTCGCCGGGCCGGATGGCACCAAGAGCGACTTCACTGAAGCCGTTGGCTGCCATGTTCTTCAGGTAAAGGTTTTCGCCGCGCACCCACCAGCCGTTGCTTCGTTCGAAGTCAGGAAGATCTATGCCGCAGAGATGATAGGCGTCGCGAAAAAGCGTGTAGCAGTCCGTCACGCCATGTTCGAACCTTCTTCCCAGCAAATGCGGCACCGGACGGAATTTGCGAAGGCGGCCATCACTGGCTAACCACCAGTCGATGCCAGTAGCCAGCTGCGCGCTGCGATCGGCAGCAGACAGAACCAGTTTCGGCTCAGGGTGAGAATGAAAAACGGCGGTGATTTCTCCCGCCGCCTCTGCGTTAAGCCAGTCTGCTTCGTCAATTCGGAAGTTTCGATGCGGATCGGGATGCGCATTGCGACAAAGCCATAACCGCTGATTGTCGATTATCAGTCCGCAAACCTCTTCTGCAGATGAGGCGGCGTAATTCAGGCACTCACTGTCAATCATCATGATACCTTCGCTGATCCGGGATAGCCGCCGTAAGGCTTCGCATTCGGCTTCGGATAACGGAACTCGCAGCCGCTCAGGTGCTTTGAGCATTTGTCTTTCGACATGTCGGATGTTGGGTTGTCTTTCTCGTCGGCAACCGCCGGGCCGGAATAGCCGCAACCGTCGCCGCGGTAAACCCACTGACAGACGTCCGCCAGAATCGTGCGCGCCGGGATAATGGCATTGTCACAGTCGACCGGCGTGGCAAGGTTATACGTCACCGTCTCGAAGGTTTCTTCAGCCATCTCCTCAATGACGTAGCGCGATACGGCCTCCATTGTCGGGTCGGCATCGGCATTACCGTTCGGGAAATTTACCGCGTCGAGATGCTTTACCAGCACCTGCCGGCGGGTCACCACGGCGCCCAGCGCGTCGTCGAAATCGTGGTTGATGCCTGTGATCAGGCCGGTGATATTCGCCACCTTCATTGTCGGCCGGGAATACGTGCCTTCTGACTTGGTTTCGAAGCCTTCGACGGCAATCGGATAGGCCGAATAGGCGCGCCCCTGCCAAATCACATCATTGTAATAACCGTTGGTTCCGGCATGAAAGCGGATAACATCACCGCCGAACGACTGCAGGTCGACTTCAAACAAGTCGAGCATCGCGCCGACCCCGGCATCGACGCTTTCGATGATGATTTCTGCTGGTATGTCTCTCATATTTATCCACAATTTAAATAAAATATGCATAAGTCTAAAGCTAACGCATTTTTAGCCGATGTTTTTCAATGGATTACATAATTTGATAAGGAAAATAAAATGCCAAAATACAAAATTCACTTCGAGATGGTGCGCCAAATGGCTGGCGGCGGGCAGGGTGTTGGAAGCGCTAGCGAAACTGTAGAAGCTAATAGCGAATCCAGTGCTATCCAGATTGCAACATCAAAGGTTCAGGCTAAGGCTATATGGAAAGGTCATACTGCTCAGCTGAAAAAAGTAGAATCACTTTGAGTAATTAGAGTTTATCACCGCGGCACCTGTTCAAACGTCGCGGTTAACTGATAAACACTCCCCGTTTTCTGCAGCGACCATGATCGGCACACATACAGCCCCTGAACGCCAGTGTCAGGTGGCGTCCAGTAAAAGGATTCTACCGCCATACGCGCCGTCAGAAACGTGTCAGCAGCTTTCGCCACGTTTTGCCTCGCGCATTTCGTATCGTCGTAACCAATAAACGTTAGCGGGTATTTCCCCATAAGCGGATTGATACCCTTCACCTGGCGCTGTTCGTAGCTATCACCTAACTTCACTACGGCTACATCAGGCGTACGCTCGCCCGTGAAGCCCTTTTGAGGGCTCCATGTGAAAGTTTCTGGCATAGGGGCTCCAAATAAAAAACCCGCCGAAGCGGGTTGGGATTTACGGTCTATGTTCAACATATGGCGTCGGTAGGTTTAACCGACACTCATGAAATCATGCGACGTTAGCACCATGAATCAGGTGGCGCAGAGCATTGACGCCTTCAGCGTTGTAGCGGAACGCCTCGACTTGCTTGTCTGAGTGTTTCGATTTGTCGATAAAAAACTTACCGTATTTTTCCGTCTTGAGTCCATTCGCGTTAGCAACTCGGCCTACCTTATTGGCCGTGCTTCCAATCTGCTCGGCAACCTCTCCTGCTGTCATGTAATGCTCTTCAATGACCGGCAGAGGAATTGCGTTAAAGCCGACAATCGGGTTGATAATGCTAGCAGCCGCACACTGCTTGGCTTCAGGGGCAAGATTCGGCATCAGGTCAAACAGGTTAGTTACTGCCTCAACCGTCATCTTAAGAGTTCTGGCTTGCCGATACTCAACCAGACCGCTTGCTGACTTACCTCTGGTCAGGTGGGCTTCCTGCATTGATTCCAACTTATCTACGAGTGCTCGACGTACTGCCTTAGACTCGCGCGCTGCAACTCTTAGCGCCTGCTTAATCCCCATGCTGATGATGTCGATATCAGCACCATTCTTACGACCTACACTTTTTGTGTAGGTCTCTCCCTCAAGCTCATCTTCAATTTTTTCAATGAGCTTGTTATTCCTGATCGCCGGTTCACCGCACTTCCTCCGCGCATCGTTAACCATTGCAAGCAGAGACTGGCTATCAATAGTTTTCTCCGTGACAACAGATCCCGCTACTGCTAAAGTAACTTCAGTCATTTAGAAATCCTTCTTTGCTTAGTTGGGTTTGACAGTAAGCCGCCAGCTGCACACTGGCGGTTTTTCTTTTTGCGCCATCCGTGACGCCTATCAATGAAGCTCCTTTCTCAAGCGTGGCAGAACACGTGCCCAGTTATCATCACGCTCTGGCTGATATGGAATGTGCTGCGTAGCGTTCTCTATGGCCTTGCGCGCTTCTTCAAATGTCCAACGAAACTCTTTACCGAAATCGTGGAACTTGCCAGCGTGCGCTGACTTCATCGAGTACATGGCCGGGGCAAGTTCTTTTGCGAAGTCCTGCATGCGGTTGCTGACATCCCACATCCACGCCAAGTGGCATAAATCAGCATCGCTGAATTGCTTAGCGATAGGTGAATGAGCGACCTCGCGATCCAGAATGTCGAGAACCCAGCGGCGGAACTCTTTAGCTACATCAGTGCGAGCAAACATCGCTATCAAGTGAGCACCGCGAAGACTGAAAACTCGGACCTTTTTGCGGTAATTGCCTGAGGTCACTGATTCGATGACCTGAGTCATACCACTGGTAAACTCATCAGAGTTTTGGTTGAAAAGGTTCGTAATCGACTTTGAGCTTTTGTAATGCAGCGCGTTGGCAATGTCTGTAGAGGTCAACCAGATTCCGCTCAAGTTAGCCACCGGAACGATAGCGTTGCCCTGGAAGTTAAATTCTGATTTGGCTACAATGTTCATATCGTTAATTCCTTGCTGGGGATTTTCGGTTAATGAAGCCTGACGGTCTGACCACCGTTGGGCTTCTGTCATTCTGGACACTTCACACCCTGACGTTCTGCATACTCTCTCATTGCCCGAACAGCTTCCTTGCTAAAAGAGCGATCATCCTTTTGCGCCAAGTCTTCCATTACCTTTTCCAACCAATCCGGCATGCGCAGTGTTTTTACTTTCATTTTTATCTCCATATGTATTAGGTATGCATACATAGTATTTAGGTACGTATTGCTAGTCAATAGGTATGTACGTACTATTTACTCATATGCGCAGCGCCCGCTTTGGCGAAGGAGTTAAGATGTCAGAGAGAAGGTATAAAAATCCGCAAGTTAACCTTCGATTGCCTGAAGAGCTTAAGGAGCACATAGCTTTGATGGCAGAACGGAATAAACGATCCGCTAATGCAGAGATGGTTGCAGCTATAGAGGCATGGGTAAATGCCGATAAAGACCCTTACCCGCAAGCAGAAGATGCAACTCTAATCATGAAAAAATCGGAACTAAGGGAGCTGATAGATGAAGTTCTAGAAAGCTCAATGAAAGAAGTTTTGGCGGAATACGATCTGAAATCCATGAAGAAAAAGCCCACCTGAGTGGGCTTCCTATCTAATTAACTCATTTGGATGGTGCGAGTAGCCCTCTTGGGCGCTGTTGGTCTTTGATGGTGCGTATCGCTACTGTTTGCATCATCTGGGCCATCTGCTTCTGCGTCGCCTCGTCGATTCCACCAGTGGTCTGAATGTCGAACTGGAATGTCATTGATATACCTCCATTGCCAACGCCAGAACCACCTAGATCCCGATTGCTAATCACCCTACCGCTATCGCCTGGTATCATGTACTGGCTACCATTGCTGGCTTTGAAAATTTCAGGCTTACCGCCCTCGCCTACACGGTACATGCTATTGGCGTTAACGGGGCCGCCGTGTTCACGCCCTCCACCGTATGAGATGCTACCGATACTGGAAAGAAGAGACGCACCAGCACTAGCGATCGCCGCATAGTTGGCGAACTTCTGCGCCGGAGTTAAGGCTGTTGGGTCAGCCATTGCCTGTGAGATGGCAAGCTGCAGGTTTAAAGCAGCCTGAGCCACTGCAAAGCCTTTGCTAAGGGCGAACATAGCCTGATAAGCGCCACTGCTTTTACCTGCAGCACCAGCTGCCAGATTGGCGAGTCCATCGAGACCCTGTGACACAGAACCAATGATCGAAGAGATCGCCTGCGACTGCATGTTCGCTTCGTTCTCTGCAATCTGTTGGCGAGCATTGGCTGCCTGTCGCTGAATGGCAGTTTTGGCATCCTCATAGAGCTGGGCGTTCTGAACATCCAAGGCCTGATATTTGGCTAACGCCTCGAGCTTCTGCTTTTCCTGTAGGTCAATCTGAGCTGTTGGATTCTGAACCGCGCCCGATCTAGCATCTGGCATAACCTCGGATGCAGCAATTTCCTGCTGAGCGAACTTCATGCCCTGCTTAATTTGGGCCTGTTGCTTGAGGGCGTTGTTTTGATCCCAGATTTTTGCCGCATACTTTCCTGCCTGCTCTATCTGAGTATCGGTAGCGCCTTTGCCCAGCGACTGCTCCGCAGCCAGAATGGCTTGAGCTCGCGATAGTTCTTTAGTCGTATCACCTACCTGCTCTGACTTTGCTCTGAGCGCCTCCAGTTTCTGCGTTACCGATTCTGCTTGTGACGCAGACTTTCTCGCTTCTGCATTTCCAGCTTTGGTTGCAGATGTATTTTTCTCAGTGGCCGCATACTCATCCTGCAGTGCCTTCACGCGCTTACTGTCAGTTATACCAGCATCTTCAGCATCATATTGAGCTTGCAGTCTTGCCTTAGCTTGACCTTCCAGTTTCGATAGTTCCAGGCGTCGTTGAGACTTCTTCTCCAGATCCTTGGCTTCTTTGCTGTCAGTCGTGGATTTTGGGATTACGATCTTCGACTGGCTTTCGAGTTCCTTTGTGGAGGCAGCACGAATGCTTCTGATCTCAGCTTCCGTATTTTTTAGATTAAACGTCGCCTGACCAACTCGCTGCTGGTAAACAGACTGCGTCTCCCACCACTTTTGTCCTTCCTGAACCTCGCTTGTGTATTGCTTTTGCAGTTCAAGTAACTTAGGAAGCCTTCCAGCGTCCCCGGCATTCTTGTTGAAGTAATTCAGGTTGTTTGAAAGCTGGGTCATGGCACCGGCCAGAGACCTGGTCAGCCCAATGGATTCATTCAAATCTGAAATCACGTTTTTAAATGCAACATCCAATGAGTTTTTAGCGCGTTCGACGCTTGAAGGCATTTTGTCGAATTCTTCACTAACCTTCCCAGCCTGGGATCTTATGGCATTCAGCGCATCCTCTGCTGTTAGCTTGCCCTCCAGCATTCTCTTGCGTAAATCACCAACAGATATGCCTAAACCGGCTGCCATCTGGCGCGCCAGTTCCGGCATCTGCTCAATAATCGAGTTAAATTCCTCTGCCCGGATAATTCCGCCATCCAGAGACTGCCCAAATTGCCGTAGGGCTAAGCTCATCTCTTCACTGGATGAACCGCCAACTGTACCTATTTTTTGGAGTGTTTCTGTAAGGGCGAGGATTTGAGAATTCGATACGCCAGCAGATTTCAATGACTGAGTTAATTTTTCCCATAGCCTTTCCGTATCATCGAGGCTGCTGCCCGTTTGAGCTGCGATAGCGCTTAAACTGGCCATGGTACTCTTTGCAACTTCAATTGAAGGAGAAAGCCGTTCAACCCTAGCCTGAAGAATGGACATCTGATCCGCTATAGAAATGATGCGACCGGCAGCTTGCAACGTAAAAGCACCTGCTATTGCCAAACCAACTCTGTTCATCATCATCTCCATCCTGCCGGATGAAGCGGTCGCCTTCTCAGTTGATGAAGAAGCTGCATCTTGAGCGCTCTTAAGGTCATAAAGCTGACCAGCTAACGATGCAATCTCTTTTCTTTGTGATGCAGTAGCCTGAGATCCTGCTTGAAGCTCTGCTGCCAAAACAACTGCGGCCCTTGCGCCGTTTTGCTGCTTTTCCTCGAGTATTGCTACTTGGTTTCCAAGTGACTCCATAACCTTAGAAGCCTGGCTGGCGTCATTGGCAGATCTCGCGACCGCTTTTCCGGTTTTCTGCGCAGAACGCTCAAGGCCATCCATACTATTTGAAGCCTTATCTGCACCTTTACCCATAGAGTCAAGTGCCGCTTTGGCTTGCGTTGAACCTTGCAGCAATGGAGCAATGTCAGCGCCAACATCGTAGTAAATTTCTCCAACTTTCTCTGACATTACGATCTCCGGGCAATAAAAAACCCGCCGAAGCGGGTTGATATATAAATGATTAAGGTTTAGCTGCAGGCTTCACTGCCAACATAATCAGCAATTGAGCCACCAACTATTGGTGACAGGTGGTCATCTGGTTTAGATGAATGCATGTCTTCTAAAGTCTCGCCAGAACCCAAATACATCACCTTTTTTGCGCTGCAATCGTAGGCGCGTTGCGAATAAGTTGTACCCGATTTGCCATCTCGCTTGGTAATGATTGTGGCGAGATTGCCTTTGGTTCCTATTTCCAGCACGGTATAGGTCGCATTGAGATCTGACGGTACGTACAACTTGTAAGGCGGCTTGTTTGCCGCCGTAGTAACCGCAACTAAGGCCACTGCACCCAAAATCAGTTTCTTCATACCCTTATCCTTTTTGATGTAAGAAGTATCGACCTTTGACTTCGGAAAGGTTTATCGTCCCTCCCTTCCAACCTTCAGAGAGCATTTTCTCTTTCAGGGTAGCATCTCTTTCCGCCTGTTTATAACGCCGTAGTAGAACACCTAATTGGTCATAGCCTACATTCGTTGGTCTGACGAAAGTTCTTGGATAAGGATACGGGCCAATGATCTGCTCGTATTCGTAAATCTGGTAATGGGCCTGTGCAATCAAAGCATCCATCACGATGTCCGAAATGCTGACCATGTATTCACAGGCACTGATTGCAATCCTTAGATGCTTATCATCGCTACGCAGTCGGTAATGCGTTTTAATAGCCCCGGTTAGGGTAAAGTGCAAATCGACGACTTCTAAGAAGTTCTTTTTCAGCACCCAATCTCTGAACCATGCGACCTTTTGAGGAGCAAAACCCTGAAGTTCCATATCCCTATCCCCATAAGTAACGTGGGATAAATCCTAGCGGGGATGCGGTGCAATGGGAAGCAAGAAACCCGCCGGAACGGGTTAAGTGAATGGGATGATTTTTGTTACCTTGTAATGAGAACGCTCACGGCTGTCTAAAAATTTATGAACACTTCCCTTCACTACACGCTTCTTCAGTATGTGCAATTCACCCGCTGGAAACCTTTTGTCTTCCCAGTCGATTCCGGCAACTCCTTCCGAGATCTCATAAAGGGAAAATCTATAGTCGCGCGCATCCCCTGAGTACGTTATGGCTCCAGTGCCAAAGTGTTCTTCGGTTACATCTATAAACTTTTTTTGGTCCAGCTTCACATCAATCCACATTTTGTCTAGTGGGTATGCTTCACAGGCTAGTTCAATACGATATTTCATAACGCTCTCCATAGCTGATCCTCAAAAGATGCTATCACGGGAAGAGCGTAGGGTAATGCTAAACAAAGATAGTACGTAGCCCCCGGCCTGAAACGTAGAGCATGCGCACCTGAACCAAAAGCACTGATCATCTGTCAGGATGTGAAGTAACGGGAAGCAAGGTATGGCAGGTAGTTTTATGCAGGGCGAGGAATACTTAAATTAACAATCTCACAAATGCTAACCATAGCCGTCACACATAAAGCCCGTGAGTCATAAGCGCGTGACCAATGGCAAAGCCAATTTTCCATATCCTCAGCATCGTACTCTTTCATTGCCATCCCCTCGGCAATTGTGACCACCTCATGATCTGGGGCTGTCAGTTCGTAACCATTCATCAGTAAGAAGATGTAGCCAGACATCATCGCGGTACGTTTGTTGGCATTCGCGAAAGGATGATTTTGTATGAGGCTTTCAATAAGCGCAGCAGCCAGATGAAACATGTCATCTGTCTGCTCGTAGTATCTTATTTGGCTTGGTCTTGCTTGAGACGAACCCAATCCGTTGGGGTTTAGGACGTCGATAGGCTCATTAGGGGTTTGAGCCTCGATTAGTGACCTGTTGATAAAACAAAGGTCATCTACGGACAGGTAGTTAACTCCATCAACATGCTCTGCCATGCGTATTCACTTACACCTTAGACAGGTCTTCCATCGCTTTTTCGTAACGTGCGAAACCAAAGCCAAAAGCATTTTGAACTTGGTCATGATGCGTAGTGGCATCACTCATTGCCGCTCGCGGAGCTGCTACGATGCTCTTGTCACGAGGCGGGATGTACAATCTCTCTGCCTTTTTCTGTGCGTGACCCATGGATAGACCCCTTAGTAAAACGTGTAAGCAAGCCACAGCTTACGCTAATGGCAAATACAACCCAGGTTGTGATAAGGAGTCTAATACCGTTACTCATAAATGAGCAATACCGCCACAGCCAAGATCGAAGCATGTTCGGCGACGTTTTTAAATGCGGCTTTGCACGTTCGAGGATTTTAGCGACATTATACCCATCCCGTAACTGACGATGCCGTCATCATCTAACCATAGCATGAGTCTTCATAAAATTGCGCCGCACGCAATTTTAGCACTTTTTGCACAAGCACTTTGCATGGCAATGAGTGACACAAATCCTCGGTGAGGGATATACTCCTGCGCCCTTTAATTAGCCCTTAGCCATCCTCTTCGCCTTCCTAGCCATATAATCATCAGCCACAGCGTCATACTCTTCTTTCGTGAAGCCCTTCTGCTCCGGGAACTTCGCAGCCAACAGCATCTGAAATTCGGTCATCGTAAGGCGCTCAGCCTCTTCGCGGCTCATACCAAGGTGTGTACGGGCGGCGTTGATGTACTCGAAGGCATTGAACTCCGATGATGTGCTGGTCCCTTCGTGTTTTTGCAGTCGTCTTACTTTCGCTTTGCCGATGATGCCATGTTGCATGAGCGACTGCGCTATCAGCACCATGTCACTAACTGGCATAGCGCCTTTCCGGTAAACAAATAGCCACTTTCCAGACTTGCCGGGGCGTAACTCTCCGACCAGATCAGTGATGTTTTCATCGCAGCAGGCTGACAGCACATTCATCGCTGAGTAGACCATATTCTTATTGAACTGCGGCCGAGCAATGTAGCTCATCAACCACTGCGGAACGCCCCCGTAAGCTGCTACCGAGCGCTTAATCAACGAAGCATATTCATCATTGTGAAGGTCATAAAACGCCTGGACAATCTCAGCAGGATCACCAATTCGCATCATGTTTGCGAATGACGGCCGGAAAAAGTAGTCACGTTCACCCAGCGATATCAGGCACTCGCCAATTTCTTTGTAAGGGGTCATACGCTCTCCATAAGCATTATCAGGGGCAGCACGCCGCCCCTTGGAATGGTTACGAAGCGGTGATAGTAACCGCACAGGTGCCGGTGAAGTTGCCGTCATTGGATTTGAATGTGATCGTTGCAGAGCCTGCCGCCAGTGCGGTAACGAGACCGGTGCTGCTGACGGTGGCCTTCGAAGCATCAGACGTCGTCCAGGTGCCGGTGCGATCGGTAGCGTCAGTCGGCTGTACTGCGCCGGTAAGCTGACGGGATGCGCCAACAGCCAGGCTTGCTGTCGCCGGGGTAACGGTCACGCCAGTGGCCGCTACTGTCTCATCGGTATCGATAACCTGAATGGTGCTTGCATCGCCCACTTTGAACTCAGTGGTCAGTGACACGATGTCGTTTGTGCCGCCGTCTGAGCTGAGTGCGGTGATGTTCATGTAGCCGATAAAAGTGACCGGGCCATATTCGAGGCGCACCCAGATGCCAGGCTGACGACGGTTGCTGATTTCGGTATGGTAATACTTGATGAAGCGGCCAATACCGTACTGGTCCAGCTTGTCTTTCTTACGCACTTCACCTTCAAAGCTGATGGTGAAATCCGAGTTGGTTACGATCGTCTCAACATAGCCTTTACCATCGTCTGCATCACTGGTGACGCTGTTAGGGCTAAAGTCGAAACCTTTGCTTGTGCCGGCGGCGAGCGCTTTCCACTCAGACTCTTGCGGGAGCGCATCGCTGCAGCCGTCAGCTACTTCAAGCACAACGGCGCCACCGAACAAACGTTCGTTGCTGTTCTGGCAATCTGCCATATTTCTATCCTCTTGGACGTTTAGTTAAGCGCCGAATGTGGCGACAAACTGGAGCCGATAGACCAGGCGGCCTTCGGTAGTTAGAACGGGAGCGGGGATGCCGCCGAGGTTTTCGAGGTAGCCGACGCACTCATCAGCCATGGGGTGCTGTTGCACGTAGTCAATGATGTTCTGCACTGCGCTATCAGCTGCTCCATTACCGCCCTTCGCGCCGATCACGTCGACCATCACGTAATACTCTGAGCCAAGGTCTTTCCTCACAGCAGATCCGCCATTAGGCCGGAATACTAGGAACGCATCGGAAAGGTTTCCACTGTCAGACCAGACCAGCTGCTGAATTGTGAAGCCTTCAGCTAACCCGGCACTGGCGAAGAGGTTGCGCACCCGCGTATGCATTGGAGGTGTCATAGGGCCATCTCCTTCTTGATCGTCCTGTCGATTAGTTCGCGTGTATCTTCGAACCCCTTCGACAGGAACTCTTTCTGCGCCGTGGCACGCCGGAAGTTTTGCGGAATATTCGGGTCATGGACGTAAACCGCATAGTTGGCTGAGTAGCCCACACGCCCGGTTAACCTGCTTCCGTTTACGCTCAGTTCGCGGTACTGGCTGTTGATGAGCGTGTTCGTGTCGATAGGCGTGTAAAGCGCCGCCTGAGATGAACCGATGATCAGCGCGCTCTGCAAGGCCCGGACTGCCTTGCGACCCTGAATATCATCAATCAGCGCGCTTAGTTTTTGCTGGGCCTGCCGGATACCCTTTACCTTAACGCCCATGCTATGCCCCCGTAATGATCGCGAAGTCATCCGCCAGGCGGTCGAAAGTGTCTTCGAAGCGCACAGCCTGCATCACCTCATCGGCTCCCGCCTTCAACGGGTCAGGCTCGGCAGAGACGCCAATCAGAATGTAATCGCCGGTATCGACACCAGCGAACTCAGTCCAGACCGTGTTTTTTACGACACGCTCCGCTCCGATACTGCCCAGGCGCTTGCTCAGGCCACCCTGATAGCCGCAATCAATTACCACTGGCGCGGCGAAGCCTAACGGGTCGCCCATCTCATTCTGGCCCACCAGCCGCTTCCAGAACGTCGCTTTGCCGGTATAAGACCAGCGTGCTACTTCGGACATCGCTACTCTCTCCAGCTCATTACAGTGGGCTTTTCGGCGGCAATGCGCGGGCAGTTAATCACCCACTCGCCGCCGCTGTTAACGTAGCCGGTTGTCTGCCGACCGCATGAGGTTTTTAGCCAGACGCGGTTAAATGGCTTAGGCAGCCGCTGTGTCACAGGAATCCATAACATCAGCAGCCCCCCACAACCATGAACAGCCCGACCTTTGCTCCTGAAAGAGGAAGCCCGGACAGACAGCCGTTTTTATCCCAGTCGAGGATCTGCGTGTACAGATAATCTGTTCCCGCCGAATCATAGGTAAACGACCGCGAGGCGCCAGATGGAGCTGACTGTGATGAAATTCTCCGGGCACCGGACAGGGCGGCCAGTCGCGTGGCTGCATAGATGAGCAACAGCTTTTGCAGGCTTTCGGAGTAGCCCGCCCCGTCCATGCAGGCAGACGCTGCGCTGACCTGCTCGATCAGCAACTGAAGCACTGCATCAGGAACCGTGAAGCCCAGCTCAGCTATCAGCGGCTTTACGTCTTCCAGCGTGATTTGGGCTGCCATGGTTATTTCGCCTTCTTGATTGCTTCTGCCAGCGCGGCTTCAGCATCATCTGCGCGCTTCGTTGCCGTTTGCAGCTCTTCAGCGTGCGCCAGCTTCAACTGCTCCAGCGCGTCGGCGTGCTCTTTGTCTTTGGTATCGGCGTCGGACTGAGCCTGCTTCAGCTGCCCCAGCGCGTCATTGAGCTGCGTCTGCAGCGCTGAGGTATCAGCGGAAACAGGCGCAGAAGGAGTTGCCACTTCGAACTGCAGCGCCTCCCCCTTCTCTTTGGATGCTTCAGCTTTACCGTCCGCAACCCACTTTTCAGCGATCGCTTTATCAACGTCATAAACCTTACCGGCCTCCAGCTTCTGGAAACCGGCACCGGCGAAAAGGTTAGAGCTCAGGATTTTCACGAGTGCCATTAGCTGCTCCTTAAGAGGCGTGGATGACGGAGAACTTGTTGTTGATGTCCTGCTTGACCATCAGACCCATTGCACCCCAGGTGCGCCACACGTAATCGCTGTTGTAGAACTGGCGCGGGTCGGCAACGGTGCCAATCGCCTGACCAACAACCGGCGCGATAACGCCTGCGGTCAGCGGGACGATCAGGATTTCGTTGCCAGACAACTGCGCATCTTCTTTGATGGCGTCGATACCGGACAGCTTCAGCAGCTCTTCCAGCACGGTGCGGGTGGCGTTCACGTCGAAATAACGCTCGAGGTTGGACATGATCTCGGCAGAGACATACCAGGTCTGCGGCGCATACTGGCTGTTGGTTACGCGAACCACATCGCGCAGGGCGATGGCGTTGGTGCGCAAGTCTACCGGATCGGTGCTGGTTGCGAAGTTGAAGGTCAGCGTGACCTGCGCAACGCGCTCGTCATTTTTAAGGCCTTTCCACGTCAAACCGTCAAACTGCACGAAGTTTCCTTCAGAGTCGCGGAAGCCGTTGAACATGTAGTCAACGTACTGGCGCTGCACGTCCTCAACAGAACCGCGCTGTGCATCGGCCTGTGACTGAAGCGCTGACGGGCTGTTGAAGATCGGGTCGCGCCAGGTGAACTTAAAGCCTGAATCGTGGATCGGGACCATGGTGCCGTCGAAGGTGTAAGACTTCGCATCGAGAGCCGCGCCAATCTGGCCGCTCATGGATGTGTGCGCCCAGCCACGGCCGCCGGTGCGCGCATAGTCGTAGCGGGACTGTTCGATGCGCACTGAGCGCGACAGCGGCATCAGATCGTTCAGCAGGGTGAACTGGGTGTTTGGCTCGAACTGCGCCAGCACGGTGGTATCAAACGCGCGGTAAAGGCGGCGGATGTCATCAACTGCGTTTACGGCATCCAGACGACCGGCATCTTCACGGATACCGCGTACACGACCGAGGAAGTCGGCGGCAGCCTGAGCGCCTTCATTGCGCGCCATTTGCAGTTCGGCAAACTGCGCCTGGTTAACCTCAAGGTTGCCAGTGCGCTCGCCAATGGAACGGGAAAATACGAACATTCAGGTGCTCCTTACTTGAACACGACACGAATAAGATCGCCAGCTGCTGCGGTGACAGCGCGGTCTTCTTCGACGTAAGCGAATACAGCGGCGTCATCCGCAACTGCAGTAATGCGGCCAGCAGCAACGGCGACGGGCTGGCCTTTCTTATAGGTGCCGGCAGCTGCGCGGACGTTCAGAAACAGGCCCGGAAGCGGCTGAATAGCCACTAAGTTTTCGCCAGCGGCGATGGTGTCATCCACGCCCATGCAGCGCAGATAATCCATATTCGCCACGTACAAGATGGCATTTTCAGCGCCTGCTACAGACGCAGTAAATTTGCCCGCGTCGAAGAAGCCGATAGTGCCCGGCGCAGTGGCCGCAGCTGCTGCACCTTCGCGATTAAGCAGCGGATTAGGGAACACGCCGCCAGCGTGAATTACATGCTTTCCATCTTTCGCCATTTTTTACTCCGGCATTTCGCTGAGGGACTGGTTAGAGTTGACCTGACGGAAAGAACCGTTGAGGCCGGTAGTGGTCTGGCACTGTGCATACAGGCCATCCAGTGCTGCACCATCGAGGGCGTTGGCGGCCAGATCGTCCAGGCCAAACTTGGCTTTCACGGCATTGCGCTTTTCGCCCTTTTCTTTATCGGCGTTAACTGCGAGGCCGCTTTCAATGGTGGTCAGTTTGTCGGCAAACGGCTTAAACCACGCCGGGGCCTGCTCGCTGTTCGTTGCCGTCTCCTTGGCCTTCTTCTCAGCCTCTTCCTTCTCTTTCCTGGCCTTTTCATCGGCTTCAGCTTTCGCTTTAGCGTCATCAGCTGCCATCTGGTTATAAGCGTCCATCAGCTCAGCATCAGACTTACCTACAACGTCGATGCCTTTCGCTTTCAGCGCATTGGTGATGAGTTCTTTCATCGGGTTTGTTTCCTCTTTGACGGAATTGCTGTTGGCGCTGAAGAACGCCTTTAGCTGGTTGAATAGTGTTTTAAGTGCGGGGTCTTGGGGTAAAGCCGGATCGGGCGTCTCGGATTCTGCCAGGTTGACTACTTCTAACTCCTGCTCTTCGCCCTCAGAGTTAACGAAGATGCCTACGCCTTCATCTGGCGTGCCGGCGCCCGGCTCATCAAGCAGAACCGCAACATGGTCAAACATCATGTTGGTGGCGATCTCGTTGTACTTTTTGCCCTTTGACTCGCCGTTAGCGGCAATGCCCGAATAAAGTAGGCCGGTAGAGATATGGATCGGTTCGGAGTTGGTGCCGGCTGCCATTTCATCCAGGCGGTTAATCAGGCGTTTACCCTTCTCGCTGGATTCGGCATAGCGGCGGTCAACGTACATGTCGCCCGTTACCTTTCCGTCTGCATGGCTGACGTTCTGAAGCCAGGCACCAACGTGGTAGTTGTTGACTGCGCGAACATCGCGCGCTGAGACATGCCTGCCGTCAACCTTGGGGTGACCCAGCGGCATCGGGTTTCGCTCCAGCGTGTTATACGCCTTGCCAATTTCTGCTGCCGGGTACAACTTCCGATTCATCACGATATCATCAACAACAGGCGTGATGCCGCGAACCACGATATGTGGCTTGCCGTCGATGATTTCGGTAATGATGTTTGAAGCGGAGTTGACGACGGTCAGCACGTTAACGCGATTGCGTTTCATGCTGGTTCCTCGTAGGTAAATTAAAGGCAATAAAAAACCCGCCGTAGCGGGTTTCTATAAATTTTGAGTTAATTATTCGGTTAGATTGGCACATTGTACTTCTACGTAATTTCTGAGAGCCACTTTAACGCCATTCGCTGCTTTTTTTGCAGCATCACCAAGCTCACCTTCTTTATCATCATACATATTAGCAATTTTGCTATTCATCACTTCCTGAATGCGATCGCATGAAGCATTATGCTGCAAACCATCAACAATGATTTTATCCAGGGATGAAGTCATGTCTTGAGCTGCATTGGCTCCAGCGATACTTGGAGACTGCATGCCTTTTTCTGTAAATGAATTAGTTAATAAACCTAACTTAGTTAAAGCAGTACCCAATTCAAATTGAGCTTGCATGACTTTCGATTCATTAGCTTGTACGGAAGTAAGAGACACGAGCATTACGGCCACAAAGGCTTTTATAGATGAGCGACAGCGCATAAAGATCCTTTTTACAAAGACGAACTCATTAGTTGTTATGATTACGCCTTTAATGCTGCCATTCTTTCTTTTCCTTATCCAGCCTTTCAATAAGCCCTTCATTAACTATTTTGCCATCGTCACCAAGTATGACCGGTATCTGGCTGCAGTAGCAGTGAAAGCGGTTGCCATCACGGCTGTACCATTCACGAACTTCCTCAACCGTGCGCGTCTTCCCATGCCAGAAAGCGTGGCTGGTTCGCGTGGTTGGCTTTAGTGCTGAAAGGTGCAACAGAGACGTGTTTAGGCCAAGCCGCTCTTTTGACCATTCGGTTTCATTCCACTGCGCCTCCCGCAACGCCCCTACCTGCTCTGTCTGCGCCATGTTCTTGGCTCTGACCATCGACACATCAAGGCGCTGACTGACGATCCGCGCTGTCTCTCGCGGATTGATACCTCTGCCTACCGCACCGGAAATTACATTTGCCAGATCGCCGCGCGCCCTGTCCGACTCGAGGCGCCAGTCGCTGTAAGTGGAGACGTAAGCAGCCGCGACCTGATTCTGGTAAGCCGGAGAACTGAGTAGCTGCTGGAGCGTGGTTTGCTGCTCGTATATCGGCGACTGAACAGACAGGTTAGTGAATGCCTGATGCGTGCCGCGCTCATACTCGTCAGCGACGTAGCTCAGTGCCCACAGGTTGTTGCTCCCGCCCTCAAGTAATGCATCGTCCAGGATGATTTGCACGCGCTGCAGCAGATCTGCCAGTTGCGCAGCCGTCATGTCGTAGATATACGCTCCGGCGTTCACCTGATAGATGACATTGCCATGCACAGCATGAGATTTCTGGTTTGAAGCACGTTCGCGCCCGGTCATGCGCTCATCGAATAACTGTTTAAGCGCCACTTTTATGCGGAGATAACGGCCTTCGATGTCACGGAACATCCGGTTAACCGGACGGGCTGACTGTGTCGGGTCTGCTTTATTGCGGGGAATTACCGGCGTTCGGATCAGCTGTTGGTTTGTCATCTGTCAGCGGGTCCTTTCCGGGTGGTTTTTTATTCAGATCGGGCGGTTGCTCCGGCTCATACTCGGGAAGCGTCTGCAGTTCACCCACTGCGCGAATCTCGTTTTCTTTCACTGCGGCGCGGCCAAAGGCCTGCTGAGTTTTCTGGGCAACATCGGCCATCTTCGCCATATTGTCGATTCGGTCAGCCTGCGACGGTGCCAGCAGATCGGACCATGAGACGGTTATCTCTTCGTTTGCCGCCGGGGCGATTAGCCCGATAGCCCAGAATCGGCGCACCAGCGTCTCAATTACTTCAGAAAGGAAACCATTGCGGCGTGACATGCGGGTTTTCGCCCAGTCCTTCATATCCTCAGAGGATGCACGCTCACCCGTTACCTGACCAATGAGTATCTTCACCGGCATCGGTATCGTTGCGCAGAATTCGCTGAGTGAAGTGCGCCAGGTGGGTTCTGGGTCAGCGGCGGCAACGGATAAAACTTCAGCCGAACCAGCCTGCATGAATGTTGCTGCGTCAGTACTCTGGTTAAGACGGACTACCTGTTCATTAAGCGCGTCCGCCAGATCGCCATCCGCAACGCCAAGAGCTGCAGCCAGCGCGCGAAAGTCGGTTTTCTCGCTGAAGGCAAAGTTAAGCTGACGGCTGGCATTCTTCAGAAATCCCTCGGAGCTGCCACCTGATACCTTCTCAATGTCCAGCAACTTGTTATAGCCGGGCCGCAGCAGAGGAACACCAGACGTCAGCAGACCATCATCAGCACCTTCAGCGAGGATAATCACGCGATCAGGATGGATGCTAATTTGTCGCGCCGGTGCGCCACCCTGCTGCCCTTCAACCGGAAGTTCGGTGAAGCTGTACATCTTCGGCTGCCCGAAGCTTTCGCTGTCGGGGTCGTTATCCCACTCGCTGACATCCAGCTGCGATTCCCATACCGGGATCAGCTTAACCAGAGCCTTATCTGCCGTTCTGCCAATAACTGTTTTATTGGCCGGTTCACTCCATCGCCCGCTATCCCGCAGCTGGATAAGCAGCGCTGAATATCGGCCAACCATGTTACGGCGATCGGCATCCTTAATTTGCTTCCAGCATCGCTTGAGCAGGCGCTTTAACTTTTTATCCCACTCAGACTCGGCTTCGGCATCCTTCGACTTCTCCCCCTCAAACACCTCCGGGTAATCTTCCCAGCAGCCATCTGCCATGCGCTTGACTGCGGCGCCCGCAATAGCGTTGCGCTCGTAGGCGTTGTAGAAGTCGTCGAAGGTCAGATGGTTTGGGTAGCCAAACTCCTGATAGATGCGCTGGCGCTTGGTATTCCCCGATTTGCCAACATACTGCCCGTACAGTGCACGAGCGCGCCCCTCCGCCAGGCTGTTAATTGCCACGGACAGCGCATTCAATTTAACTGGTGTCACGTTGTCCTCCGTCAGCGCTTACGCACCAACATGCCGGTGATTTGCGGCTCTCTTAATTCGGTCAGGGCATAGACCATTGCGTCCAGCCTGTCGGGTGATTTCTTTGCGGTGGTCGGCACATATTCCATCAGCTGATTTTCCAGCGTGTAGAGGCTGCCGCGATGCGCTACGCGGCCCTGCGCATACAGGGCTGATATAGGCTCAGCTCTGGCGTATTTGCCCTTACTGGCATGCACGCGGATGACCCTGCCGGTAAACCCGGCGTTCACCAGAGTATCTTCAGCCATATCGCCACCCTGGTTGGTTTCAATCACGATCGCGTCAGCCTTATGCTCGTGATAGGCCTGCATTGCCCGTGTTGCCCAGCCATTAGGGGAATACTTGCCGCTGTAGTCGGCGTCGGTGCTGTACTGCCTCTCATCGCCGTTCCCGTATACGCTGGCAACCACAATGCCTGACTCGTCGCTCTCTTCACTGTTCGTAGCCTGCGGATCGACTGCAACCACGGTACGCGTCAGTTCTTTGGTGATACGCATTTCATGAGCAGCGCTGATCATCTCCTCGTCCCACAGCGCGCCCTCGGCGTTGAAACGTTTGGGATTCTGCATGTACTGAGCTTCAGCGGTGCGCCGGTGAGAGAACAGCGAGACACGATGCGATTCGTTGTGTTTGAACGGCCACAGCCAGCCATCAGGCAGGCCGTGTTCAATCGGGATTGCGTGGGTGTTGTCCGGGTACTGCTCAGCATAAGACTGGCTGTTGTCGATGATGACCGGCAGATTGAGGTGATGCCACATTTCCCCGCTGCCACCCCGCAGCAGGTAGCCACTCAGGTCGTGATAGTGGATGCGCTGCATAATCACAATCATCGGCGTAGTTTCAACGGCCAGACGGGATTTGATGGTTTCGTTAAACCGGTTGTTTACGCCACCGCGAACAGTTTCGCTGTAAGCATCGTCAGGTTTAACCGGGTCATCAATCAGCAGCGCGCCCTGCCAGCCTGGTTCCATATGCCCGGCACGAAAGCCAGTAACCTGACCAGCAGCCGACGACGCATAAACCCCGCCCCCGAGCTCGTTCCACCACATCGCCTTACTGTCAGCATCGTCGCGCAGCTCCATGGGCCACATCGCTTGATAAGCCTTCGACTTAATCATGGTGCGGGCAGTTGAGGAATTCAGCAGCGCGAGGTTATGCGAATAGGACAGGTGCATGAAGCGGGCGCGGCTGTTCAGGGCCAGCCCGCGGCCCATCATGTTGATGGTTGCCAGTTCGGTTTTGGTGTAGCCAGGCGGAACGTTGATGATCAGACGTTTTATTTCACCGTCGATTACCCGGTCCAGCGTCTGCTGTATCACCCGGTGATGAGGCGCGACGATCATCTTGCCGCCGGTACGCTGTTTGAAGAAGTAGCGTGAGAAGTAAAGACCGTCCTCCTCGCACTCTATCTTACGGGCGTATGTCTTCTGCTCAGCAGTCGTCATCCTCCAGCATCTCCCGCCGTACAGCCTTGTATTCGTCTTTCGTCAGCGTGGCCACTTCAATCGGCCCGCCGTTCTTGCCGGTATGCTCGTGTGCCGCCTGCTCTTTAAAAGCCATTACGCTGATGTGCTTACCAAGCAGCTCAAGGTTTTTCACCTTATCCGGCCATTTAATTTTTTTGAGGATGTTCTCCATGGTCGTTTCGTCGAAGTTGGTAACGGTGGTGAGAATGTCCAGGCCACTTAATGTGGTGCGCCATACCTTCGGCCATTCGTGGACCATCTTCAGGCCTCCGTCATCCTTCAGGATGTCGAGCACATCCATTTCGTCAATCTCGACCAAGCGACGCAGCACGTAATCTGCGTTTACCTCTACCCTTTCGTTACGCTCTGCTTTAAGTTCAATAATGCGTTGCGCGATACTAAGTTTCGCTAAGTTCTGCGCGCCCTGTTCGTTGGCGGTCTTTTCGCTGTACCCCGCCCGAATGGCTGCTTGCGTGGCGTTCAAATCGAGGAGGTACTCGCGACAGAACATCTCTTGTTTGTCGGTGAGTGCCATAGTTTTGTCCGGGTGATTTATGGAACCAGAAGATTTATCTCAATACTTCCTATACAGAAAAAAACCATCTGAAGAAAAGTTGCTGCTCCAATCCGTGCACGATAACTCTGATTGGTTGCCATTTGTGCAGCGCATGTCAGATTCGGGTTTGATAACTGCTGCTCTTCAGAATGCTTTTCACATTACATGGGTTGAAAGTGGACACATCATTCGCAATCAAATAAATGATGACGAAGCCGTGGCGTTCTTACTTTCTAAGCTTATGCCCCCATATAGTGGGGAGGGGATGACCGTATTTCGCGGTGAGAACGAAATAAGATTTAAGTCAGGTTTAATAGGGTTTTGCTGGACAGCTAATCGTGAAATTGCTGAGCGTTTTGCCCGCGGACTCAATGCATGTAAAGGTAATGGTCTTCTCTTAGAAGCTTACGCCCCATCTAATGCTATTTTTTCAGTGCCAAACGAGCACAGCCGCTATCTCGAAGAGGATGAGGTGACCGTTAATCCAAGGAAATTGATTAACTTGCAGATAATTTCATCTTATCCTAAGTCCCATTAGCTCCAGCTTCGAGACATTTCCCAGCGAGGCTAATCGTGACACAGGAGATGGTATGGCAGCCATCATCATGCCCGTTTACTGTGATGCGTAGCTTCGCCATGTTGTCCCCAATAAAAAACCGCCCGGAGGCGGTTACTGTTCGGATATCTTGTTGCTAAGCTTTGCAAGTAAAGAATCAATCCCAGCAATAAACCTTTCATTTGATTCAAATATAATTTTTATAAATTCTCTACGTTCTGCATCATCAATATTTTTCCCTGAAACCATGGAAAAATAACATTTGTTAGCTGGTTCGGTTAGATTTTTTATCTCTATAAAATCTGGCAACAACTCGGGAAAGTAAACACCAATTCTAGCTTTCATCAAGGGAGCATCGTTTTTCGGCTGAGCCTCAATGTTTTCTACCATTTTGTCTAGAGTGGTTTCCTTTCTAGCAAATGATACCCACTGCATATGCGTAGAAAAAATTAAGGAGTTAAACTTTATTAAGGATGCATATATCTCTTCAGCTTTACCTATTCTTACCTTTTGCCATTCCCTTTGCCTTTCCAACTCAATTTGTTTATCAAGTCTTTTCTCTGCGGATTTGTTAGCCATCCAGCAAGCTATTAGCGCAGATAATGAAGAGATGATTCCGACGCAAACGGTACCCCAAGTACTAACCATGCAACCTCCTTTTCTAAAAAGGAGTATCGTACAAGGGCGGTAATTCTTGAGAAAGAAAAATCATTTTTGCGCCGTTTCTCATCGTCACTATCTGCTACATGCAGGATATGCTCATGCAGCCATCATCGAGCGCAATGCTTTAACGCGCCCTGTGATGTTCACTTCAGACATTGCTCTCTTATGTACTGCTGCAGGCCGGCTATTTGCTTTCCGGCGAGTTCGATTCGACTTCTGAGGGTGAAATAATCCCGTTCAGCGGAGTCAGTAAGTCCGGGGCTGGCTGCATCATCCATGCCGGCGGCGCCGGAGGCGGATTGCTTCGTGCAGGTGGCGTTGAGCTGCAACCGGCGCTTGCCAGAAGCAACGTCATCATGCAGCTGATCGATAGTCGCCTGAGCATCGGCTAGCTCCTTCGTGTATTTGACATCGAGAGCGGCAACGCTTTGCTGTCGGCGCTGCAGGTCGTTGATTGTTTCCTGCTGCGCTTCTGCCAGGTTCTTTGCTGCCTGGTATTTATCCCTATAGCTGTCAGCCAGTAAGGCAAACAAACAAAGACATAGGCTCAGCAGTATGGCAACCAGAAAACGCCAGTTATTTGCCAGCCAGATCATCTGGACTCTCCGCCAGGCACATTGAACGCTCCATGTCGCGGCGATTCATTAGGCCGCGAAACTTCATGCCACCGGCATAGACCCAGCGGCGTAGCTCTTCACACGCACCATCCTGATCGCCAGCGTTCAGCTTCTTAAGTAACGTTGATTTAGAGAATGCGCCGGAACCGACGTTGTAGGTGAAGCTGTAAAGCGCAGCGCGCTGATATTCATTCAGCGGCACTTTGACCAAGCTATCGACCGTCTTCTTTACCGGCTGCAGGTCGTTCCACAGCAGACGGTCGCATTCCCGGTCGGTGTACTTCTTGCCTTTGATGATGTCGGTGCCTGTATGACCATCACAGACCGTCCAGACTCCAGCTACGTCCTTATACGGATCGTACACGCGCCCTTCCACGCCATCCTTGCCACCGAGGAATACCGTAGCGATAAGCATGGCTCCGCCACCTGCGGCAGTGATCAGCTTGTTCCGCAGTGAGTTTGACATTGCCATGGGTTATTCCTCGTTGAGGTCGGGCGCGGTAGGCCAGCGTTGCAGAGCTTTGATCTGCGCCAGTGTGGCTTTGCGTTTGTAATACCAGTTGATGCCGAGCGTTAGCAGGGCGACCACAATACCGGCCAGGACACCTACGGCGCTCCATTCATCGGGACTCAGCCTTGTCAGAAGACCGTTGGCAATTGTCCCGGCAGACGCGCCATACGCTGCGCCCGAAGCCAGTTTGCTCATATCGATACTCATGTGACCCCCTCTGTGTTGAGGGAGCTGGCTCAATTAGGAATTGTCTACTTTCTGAACTGAGCAAGCCCGGTTAGCTTTAATATTGCCGAGAGAAAAAGCCCCGCTTGCCGTTGCGTAGTCAACATTGAAGAATCCGCCTGAGTGCGGATTTTTTTATGGGTAAAAATCGCCCTCTGCCCCAAATCGCTAGATTCGAAGTGTGCAGTGATGGGCAGGGGCGAAAACGAAAAAGGCACCGCCGAAGCAGTGCCTTGTTAATCTATTTTCTGCGGTGCCGGGTGCCTCCCGGTGAGATAGCAAACCCGAAAAAGTCCATCCCGTGCGACATATCAAGCTTTATGCTTATTCGGATTCCACCCCTCCGCATAGGGGGATTCACCGCATTAAGCGCATTATAAGCCCTAAGAATAATCCTAAGCAATACAGCCTCTTGTTGCTGTACACAGGTTATTCTCTCGGCTGGTTCAGCCATGTATTCATGATCCACCAGCGGCTTTGGTTCCCGCCCTTTCAATTCAGAGTCGAGGCGTTCCTGCTGGCTGCAAGAATTCAGGCCAAAAAAAAGCCCCACGGCCTATATCCGCAGGGCTTTAGTACCCACTTTGAAGCCGTGGACTGATTTTCTATGTTGCCGCTCAACAACAAGACGTAGCTTTCACTGTTAGGAATCGTATCCCCAGTTTCGGGAAAAGTAAATAGCCCACTAAAAAATAATGGGCTATTTCATGCCGCGCTATGCAGTGACCTTATTCAGGGCTGCGTTTGCCCAAGACTCCTCAATTTCCAGTTTGCCAATCAGGGTTTCATAAAACAGCTTTACGCTCTTCTTCCATGTGTCTAGGCTAATAACATCAGTGATTCCGCATACTGCCTCATGGGCCTGAGTTGACGGGATGCGCTCGTACCCTCGCCCGCAGCAGCGCTTGCAGTCACCCATGACCGGCACGCCCTGCAGCTCCGTCTCTTTGCGCATCACCGCGCGCCCTCGCCCGTTGCAGTCCCGGCACGCCGACGAAACGATACCCTTCCCGCCGCACTGCTTGCACAGCACGCGTACGGTCTCTTTAACGTTTCTGGTATGCCCGCCGGAAAGTGGTGATTTCATCGAAAACACGTTCGCCTCGATAAAACCCATCGCCTGGCAACATTCGCAAGGCTTCACGCTGGCGGCGCTGCGGCAATAATCCATGTACGCGTAAGTTGCGAGCACTTGCATCACTGCTGTTTTAATATCTGTATCGAGCTTGCGAAGGGCGGCAACCCGGTCGCAGGTCTGTAGTGCAAATTCAGTTAACAGGGATACGGCGCGTGCGGCGTCGTTCTCACTTACTCCCACTTTCCCCATGAAAGCAGCGTAACCCAGCGGCGCGCGGCTTTGGGCAAACCCGAACCCCATCATGATATCTGATGAAGTAAGCCTATCCGGAGAGGTTGATGAGGACGTATCGCTGATAGAGGTGCTTTTAGGTGAGAAAAACTTAACTGCATTCTCAAGATTCATTTGATAGCCCCATGATTTTCATGAAAGTTGTATTCAACTTCAGCCGCTTTCCTTGACGCGATGGCATCCTCAATGCTTGCGAAATAACCCAGGTGCTTGTTTTTACCTTTTACCCTTATCTGCGCACCCCATTTCCTATGTGATGGCTTGAAATAAACCCCTGTTGCGCCTGATGAGTTATTTTTATGCTGCGTACGGTTTCTTCCATTGCCGATACCGTCAACAACGCGAAGGTTATCAATCCTGTTGTCTGTTCGATTGTGGTTTATATGATCTATCTGCATGCCATGAGGTATATCTCCATGGTGCATCACCCAAACAACCCGGTGCTGCATTAACCACTTCCCATTCACTCTCACACGCAGGTATCCCTTGACGTCAACGGAGCCAGCAAGCGAACCCTTTTTCACCTTGTTGTTTGGGCTATCTTTCCAATACAATTCCCCATCCTTATATTCAAAAATCAAGTGATAATGTAAGGTCAATGGGTGTTCTGCTAACTCCCCGATAATAGTTGCTTCAAGGCTCATGCTGCTTCGCTCCTTTGCTTAATCAGCTCTCTGGTTTTCTGCCGGTAGTGCGCAGCCAGTTCCTGCAACTCTTCCCGCGTCCACTTCTTCACCGGGTGCGGCCCCATGAGACGATCGAAAGCGGCCTGCCCGATTTTTTTAATCAGGTTTGGCGTGTAGTTTTCGATGTTGCCGGACAGGTGCTGGTTACACGGAACGCATTGCTTATGGCAGTTGGTTTCGTCGTAACGCGTGGCCGGTGATGCGCCGCGAGTGCGGTAGTGCCCGGCGTCATATTTCCCTTCATGGAAGCGTCCGCAGCTGATGCATGGTTCGGAGGCATCACGGGTGCGGATATATTCGTTGAAGGCGGACTGGGCTTGCTTATGGAAGTAACTGAGGGGCTGTACTGCTAACTTGCGGATTTTGGTGTGGCGCTTTTCCTGCTGGGTTTGTTCTCTTCGTCGTCGTTCGGCTTCCAGTTTCTTCTTCACAAGAAGTAGCTGGCTGTACTGATAACCGTGTTCCGGGCAACACCACCACTCGTTACTGAATTTGGGGTGAAACCACTCACGGCATATCTTGCATTTTCGCCGAGGCATCTTTTCAACCGGCATTAGCAAATCCTCCTGCTATTTCACGAGCCTTATCAACGTATGCCTGATGAGCGCGCTGAGCTGTATCAAAATATCCAAGGCTTATTTGCTTTCCATTGACGTTAATCGACGCCCGAAAACGCCTCGTTTTTTTGTGATAGCTGACACCCTTGAAGCCAGACGTGTTGTTACCTTGCCTCTTCTTGTTGTATTGATTTTGAGAGCCTGAAGCGTCGCGCAGATTACTTATCGCATTGTTCGAGCGGTTCCCGTCCACATGGTCAATCTGCCCAATAGGCCAGCCGCCTGTAGTTATGAGCCAAGCAAGCCTGTGCAGGAGATAGCCTTTTCCATTGACCATCACTGAAAGGTAACCATTCAGGGCCTTAGTCCTTACTATCGCCCCTGCTGCGCACGGACCTAGCGATTTTCTGCGTATGAAAACACCTGTGTCAGGATTGTATTCAAACAGTCTTTTAAGCTCGTCAGCTGTGATGTCACTCATCGCTCTCTCCGTGCATTCGAAAGTTTACGTCTTGCATCCAGCCAGCGCAGCAGCGGGCGCAGGCATATACCCATCCCGGCGGCAGAGGCGTACCACAACCAGCGCAGCTGATAGCGGACATATCGCCCGGCGGCGTGGAACGGGAGATAATCGAGGTGCTCGTAATACCAGGCGTCTTCTTCGCAGATTTCACAGTTAACCCCGAATCGGTATTTGTCCTCACTGGTCAGCACGGTGGTGCAGCTGCAGCAGCGCTTAATGCCAGCATTTGTGCTCATAAGTCGAGTCTCTCCGTGGTTCGCGGTTTCCTTCAGGCAGCAGCGCGCTGACCAGCCAGAGGCGTGGGTCGAGGGCGAGTGTCTTTTTGGTCTGGATGTTGCGGGCGGCGTAGCGTGAAAGGAGTTCGTTGGCGGTATCGGTATCTACAGGGTCATGAGTGAACCACGTTTGCCGCATGGCTGCCCCCGTTCTTTTTCAGATACTCAGGCCAGTGCTTTTCGAGTATGCGTTTCGGGACGCGTAAGCCGAGCCCTATAACGTTGGCTTTGGTTCTCAGCGTGCTGAGCGGCTTGTTGATCGCACTGGCAATAACCTCTGGCGGAACCTTCCCGGCCACGCGCTCAACGTACTCAAGTTCCTGCTGTGTCCAGGTGCTTTTTCTACCCATTTTGTTTGTCCTTCAGTTTCATGTATTCGCTGTCAGCCGGGACCGTCAGCCTGCACCCTAAGTTCAGCGCCCAGCCTTCTACCTGCGTGAGGTAGAAATGCATGTCGCCGGTATCGAGGTCTGAGGTGTGCTTCAGCGATCGGATGACTGTTGTTTCCCCTGTCACCACATCGATCATTTCCCGCTCCACGTAGCCGAGATAGGTGTGCTTCATCGCGTCTTTTACCCACTCAGGAGAGGCAAAGTCTTTGCCGCGCCGGATGAGCCAGTCGCTGATTTCGCTGTACCACATGTGGGATAAGGCGTTCTGGTTGAGGCTGCGCTTCTCGCGCCACGGCTTGATGATCAGCCGGTAGGTTTCGCCAGAGTCGAGCATGGGGAGGATTTGTTGCCCGATGGCGCTGAAGTTCGATTTATGAAGGCGTATGCCGTCCTTCGCTATTTCCATCGCGCTTGTCTCTCTTTAGTGCGTCGCTTAGCACCTTGCGCATTACACTCGGCAAGGATTGATAGTCATGGTATTTGCGAGCGTATGTGGTCACTTCAGTTACCAGTGATTCAAACTCATCGTCAGATATGACGTGCTCAGAGTGCTTGAAGGGAATTGAGTTGTTCATCAGATTTTCTCCGCGCTACTTTCACGGTAATCATTGCCTCTGGTTTGAGATTTAATGAACTTAAACGTCGTTCTCTTCCAAAAGCTTTGTACCTTTCACCGTTATAACAACTTTGTAATATTTCAGGGGGTTTAAGGGTTCAGACTCAAATTTTATTAAACCTTCCTTTTCCAGTGGGATTAGGCTCAAGGCTGTTCTGTCTTCTCGTTTCTTGGTAACAGAGTTGTAGCGGATCTGAAAACCATGGCTTTTATCACCTCTCAACATGTATTTTGCTTTTTCTCGCATAGAACGGAGGATTGACAATGAGGCTGCTGAATAAGGCATTGGTATCCCATTTTTGATTAGAAATATTAATTTTATTTTAGACTTTATTCGCTAGTTCTCATTTTTTTGCCGATTGAGAACTGGTTACGCACCTTTGAGGGCTTCCAAATAACGTTCTTCGCTAATTGAAGAGCTATTCACCTCTCGCTTGTTAGCAAGGCCTTTTAATCTTCTCTTTCAAAATTCACTCCTGACCTTTTTCTTACCGTCTTTGTCGGAACGCGAATCGCTCATCATGTCCAGCGCCTCAGCTGCCAGCGTGCGGATATGCGTCAGCGTTTCGTGTGAAGGCGGTTGCTTACGGGCGACGTCGATGATTGCCAGCAGCAGGTTGCGGGTCTGGTCATGCGAGGGTCTGATAATCAGCTGCGTAACCTGCGTCATGCTCTCGCTCCTTCCCGTCCGGCCAGCCAGAAGAAAAACGCGCGATCGACAGCCTCATCCTGATAGCCGAGGTGCGAGCGTGTCATGCTGTGCCTGTCGCCGTGAACGCTTTGATAAAAACGTTCGAAGCTGCTGCGGATGCTGTCGCTCATGATGGTCTCCCTTGCCTGACAAGCGCTTTCAACCGGGCAATGTTGTCTAGGGCCTTTTCGCTGGCTGTCGGCATGTAGAGCTTTTCCAGCTGCGCGCGGGGTGGCGGAATTTCTTCGCCCGACTCGATACGCGATGCCATCCTTCGAAGCTCGGCGCGGCATTTGGCGCGCAGCTCAGACTCAGAGAGGTTGTTGGCGCGCATAGTGCTGTACAGGCCGGTGACCATCCAGTATGCGGCGTTGCTTTCCCACGGATAAGCTTCGGGGCTGTCGATCAGACCGCGGCGGGCGGAGTATTTCATCACCATGTCATACAGCCCGTCTTCGTCCGGCAGACCAGCGGAGCGAAGTTCGCCCTGCTTGCACCATTCGATAAACTGTCCAGGTGACGGCCAGAACGGCGATGCGCTGGCGCGGGCGTGCTTCATGCCGGCCGACAGCTGCTGCTTCGTGCTGATGTCGTTTTCGGCGAAGGCGGCGATCCACTGGCGCTTTGCCGAGGCCTCGTCTCGCGGGTCTTTCAGCGCTGTGCTGACTGATGCGGGAAAAACCTGCTTGAGGCTCATGAACAGCATGTCGACCAGACGCTCAACGGTTTCGTTAACGCCACGGTCTACCGGCTGCGGGCCGTCACCAGCCATGCGGGCCAGCGCGCTGCTGTCGCGATTGTTTATTGCGGCTACGAGATTTCTCATATGAAATTTTCCTCCCACTCTCTGCGGTCGTTCCAGTGCGGAACCTGCTGCTGTGAACTGGATGGCGCATTGCGAGCTGGCTGGCTCATCTGCGCTTTAAGGGTCGCCCACTGCTTGCGCAGCTTCGACGGGCTGAGGATATTTGTCTGCCAGAACTGATTGCCGTTCGCCCAGGTGAAGACCTCGCAGATTTCCCGGTGGCTGACAGTCAGGGATTCGCGCATCAGGCGGATATCGTTTGCCCAGGCGGGCCAGTTGGGTTGCTGCGCTGTCGGGGTGATCACCTGAACCCGGCTAAAAATCCACTGAGCAGCCAGAAGGTCATCAGCGGTTCCCCACTTGTCGCCCCTCGGTGAATGAACCGCTGCATCAGGCCGGACAACAGGAAGACTTTTCAGACGCTCGTCAGAGGATTCGCCAGAATTCTCGGACGTATGTTTAATGTCTTTTTTGTCTTTTGTAATAGTGTCTTTTGTGTGTCCCTGTTTTGGTGACAACGCTGTCACCGTTTTGGTGACACCTTTTGTCACTGTTTTGGTGACAGTGACACCATCTTGGTGACACTCTGGAATTTGCCACGCAGCGAGGTTCTTATTAGGCCCAATTAGCATGCCTTCCCGGACCAAAACACCCATCTGAATTAGCTCGTTTTTCGCCTTGTTCACCTTCTGCCTCGGCAGTCTGGTGAGCTGGCTTATCTGGCTGTCAGCAATGCGATCCATCTTTTTGTTGAAGCCGTATGTTTTCCGGCAAACAGCATGCGCCACCTTCGCCTGATTCCTGGTCAGGTTGGCCCCTATCAGCTCTTCGTACAGCTCGTTTGCCAGACGCGTATATCCGTCGTCTGTGTCTGCCACACGTTGCTCCACGGCCCGGAGTTCGGGCCTGATTGGTGTTACATTTGCAAGAGCGAGGCTCATGTTGCCTCCCCATGCGAGGTTTCCTCACCCAGCACCCATCGCAGCGCCGCAGCGTAGTCGCCGGTCGCTTCAGTGAGTGCCTGAGAGATTTCTTTGCGGGATTTAATGCGGGGTTTGCTTTCACCCATCACCGCGCGCTGGCGGCGGGCGCGTTCGTGGCCTTTCACTTCAGTCACGACCTGCGCCAGCTCTTTTACTTTGGCGCGCTGCTCATCAGGGGTCATAGCTGAAAGCTGGCGGGCGTGAGTGAGTGTCACCTGTCCGCCCTCTACTGCGTCCTGCACTGCCTGCGTGCAGTCCAGCAGCGCCAGAGTAGCTTTTACGGTCTGAAGGCTGCAGCCGAAAAGGAGCCCTAAATCCTGCTCATCGTGGCCGCGTTCAATCATCGCCGCCATCTTCTTCGCCCGACCCAGCGGTGTATCGGCGCGCCGGATTTCGTTCGCGCTGACCAGATACTGGGACATGCGCACTGCGGATCCCCGCTTGGCGATTGCTGGTACCAGTACTGGTTCTTTACCTTCTGCCGTCAGTCGAGCATTTGCCTCCAGGCTATGCCTGACACGCTGACGGCCGTCTACCACACAGACCTTACCGGATTCAGGATCCTTCCAGCACAGCACCGGCTCCAGAACGCCTTGATCCATGATGTTCAGCACCATCGCTTCGTCGATAGGCAGATGAATACGCTCGTCATAAAGCGGGTGTGATGGGTCAGTTACCAGATGTAGTGCGGCCGGCTCGAAAAACAGCACGTTGCTTTTACCGCTGGCGCCGTAAGCGTCGATTGAGTTCTTAGCCATTGGCGCCTCTAAGATTGAAAACGTTGATTGGTTGCTTCATAATTACTCCTGTGAATTGATCCAGTCTTTTCGCATCAGGCCTCGAAGCTGTTCCCGCAGCTCGGGGCCTTTTCTTTGCCCAGAATCAGGGCTACTTCCTTCGCTACCGCTTTAGCCAGCTGGGCCGCGTCGTCATCAACAATCCCGTACTCCAGGATGTCGATAGCCATAGACATTTGGCGGAAAAAATTCTTCTTCATGCGGCTTACCTGGTACTCCGCAATCCCCAACTTTTCTGCGAACGTCTTCTGACTGATAGACGCCAGCTTGTTCAACAACGCCGATTCAATGCGGCGCGCGTTCTTGCTTTGAGTTGCATGTTCCATCTTGGATAATTCCTTTGTTGGTTAATTGGTTGCGTGACATTGCAGTGAGCACGTCACTTGAGGTTTCCCCACACGGGCGGGGGCAGGTTTCAGAGTGTTAAAGAACGATGTTGCTTAAGCTGCTTTATCTTTGGACGGTGGGAAGACTTCATCTAGCGAGCACTTGCAGCCCAGTTTTTTTAAGCCTTCAATGATTGCTCGGCAGTCATTAAGGCTTGGAGTACGGATGTTCAGTTCATAGTTGGCGATGCGGGATTGGCCCCAACCAATAGCTGAAGCCAAGACAGCTTGCGAAACTCCGATTTTCTTTCGCTGCTGTGCAATGTTGTTCATTGCAGCCTCCATAACATTAAACACTGAAGCATTACACACAAAATGTGATTAACAGTCAACCTCAATTCGTGTACGGAGTGCAATCACGAACCGTGGTAAATTTACTGGATGAAAACAATGCATGAGTTAATTGGGGAAAGGATCAAATCCCTACGTGAAGCAAAAGGACTTAGCCAAGTACAGCTAGCCAAACTTTGCGGTTGGGCAGCTCCGTCTCGTCTGGGGAATTATGAGTTAGGCACGCGTAAGGTAAGTGCTGACGACGCGGTAATCCTTGGTTCAGCCCTTGGAGTGTCACCTGCCAAAATCATGTTTGGTGATGATGCTGATTCTGTTTTCAGACAATATGAATACCCATTGTTCGCTTATGTCCAGGCTGGACCCTTCTCAGAAGTTGGCAGTTATACCGCGAGTGATGCAAAGGCATGGGTAGCAACTACCAAGAAAGCCAGTGAGAAAGCTTTCTGGCTTGAGGTAAAAGGTCACTCTATGACCGCGCCGCAAGGCGTTCGTCCGAGCTTCCCTGAAGGGATGCTGATTCTGGTCGATCCTGCGGAGCCGGTTGAGACAGGAGACTTCTGTGTCGCTTCCGCGAACGGTGATTCAGAGGCAACCTTCAAGAAGTACGAGCTGGATGGTGGCGTAAGTTACCTGGTGCCTCTGAACCCTGCTTACAGGATTCTGGACTGCGATCACAGCATCCGCATCATCGGCAAGGTAGTTAAAGCTCAGTGGCCGGAAGAGACGTTTGCGTAAAAGGAAAAGGTAACTACAAGATAATTAACCTGATTATTGAACATTAAATAAGGCTGCTTTAATAATTAATATAATGGAGGGCAAGGATGGATAGCTTAAAGCATCAAAGATTCAGCGAATTCTCACATGAAGATAAGTTTTTCGATTCGTTAAAAGCCGATTATCAAGAATTCCCCGCATGGCTAAATAAGAAAGCTGATGCAGGCGAGTTTGCATACGTTTTGTATGATGAAGCTCATAATATCGAAGGGTTTATGTACTTGAAGGAAAACGATGATGCTTCAGATATCTCTCCCAATCTTCCTCCAGGTAATCATTTAAAAATAGGCACATTTAAATTTGAATCCAAGGGTACTTTGAGGGGGCAGAGATTCCTAAAGAAAGCCTTTGACCACGCAATAGCATCTCGCTCAGATGATATTTACGTTACGATTTTCGAAAAGCATGACCACCTGATAAAGCTTTTCCAAGCTTATGGTTTTTACAAACATGGTGAGAAAGAAACTGTAAACGGAAAGGAGTTCGTATACGCACGCTCAATGACAGAGGTTAATGGAGACGTTTTACTTGATTACCCTCTTGTTCTCCCAGCAAGAGCAAGGAAGTTTCTACTAGCAATCTACCCTGAATTTCATACCCGACTTTTTCCTGACTCTAAGTTGATAACAGACTCACCTGACATGCTTCAAGACGTATCACATGCGAACAGCATTCATAAAATCTATATATGTGGTATGAGAAGCGTTGCCAGTATGAAGCCCGGGGATATAATCGTCATATACAGAACGGGCGATGGCAAAGGTCCCGCTTATTATCGTGCCGTTGCAAGCTCTGTTTGTGTTGTTGAAAAAGTAAGACACATGGATGATTTCCCAGATGTTGAATCTTTCATTAAATATTGCTCTAAATTTAGCGTTTTTTCTGAAGAAGAGTTGCGTAAATACTATAAAGAAAGAACATACCCTTATATTGTCAGATTTACCTACAACTTAGCTTTACCAAAGCGGCCGAATCGTGCTAGCCTAATAGATCAGGTTGGACTAAATGGTACTAGGGGCTTCCGCTGGAGCCACTTTGAATTGAGTAATGATCAATTCGCAAAAATACTAGAGCTAGGTAAAATAGATGAAAGTTTTATTGTCAATTAAACCCGAATTCGCTGAAAAGATATTAGATGGAAGCAAAAAATTCGAATTCAGAAAGGGTATATTTAAAAACAGTAAAATCACAACTGTTGTTATCTATGCAACCATGCCTGTTGGCAAGGTGGTTGGGCAATTTCAGATCGATGATGTATTAAGTGATAACCCTGAGTCACTTTGGAGCAAGACGAAGCGTTATGCTGGCATATCAAAGACTTTTTACGACTCTTATTATCAAGGTAGAGATAAGGCATTCGCTATTAAAATCGGACATGTTGAGAGGTTCTCGGCACCACAACCGATTTCCAGTTTAGGAGTGGGTATAAAACCTCCACAGTCTTACTTATATCTTTCGTAAAGCCAAACATCTGCACTACTAGCCCGCCACTGAGCGGGCTTTTTTGTGCCTCAAGATCACCGCCAAAAATAAAATCACACCAAAATCATACACATAACGTGTTACATTCAATTTATACACAAAACGTGATTGACCATTAAATCACAATATGTGAACATCAATCCTATCAGCAGGACGACGTACCCAACACGACGTTGGATCGCTCTTTAACATTGATGGGGTTTATTTCTCCCGCCCTTGTGGGAGACCAAAGAGCAGTTGGCTTTGGGGTGTGGCTGGGTGAGCGATACGAGATGCAAGCAAAACCACCTGAGTAACGCTGTGAGCGCGTTTGGCAATTAACGGATGCAAGAAAGGCTCACTAAGCCGTTCGAGTGCGGAAAGCAATAGCCCAGCATGCCACCTAAGCCAATTACCGGAGGTAAATATGTTTGCAGCTAACAACAGCGTCAGCCGTCGCTACCTCAAGCGTGGCGAACTGATCGCAAAACGCCGTGCAGAAGCGGCAGAAGGTAAAGCCCGCGTTGATGTCAGTGCCCAGCGCGTTTCGCGTGCTGTATCGGCGCCGAGCATTCGCGAAAAGCACGAAGAAGTAGCGCTATGCGTTAGTACCAAATACCAGAAGGTCAGTAACGAAGCCGGGCGCCAGATTCACGCGGTGCAGAAGATGCGCGGGAAGAGCATCCCGCTAATTTAGGATGTCGGCAATCCGGGGAAATTGAACTTATCAAGCGTCCTGCGGCGCTATAAGACAACTGAGAGGAGGGCACTCCCGTACCGACTTCAGTATCACCATATAATCATTTGGCGGGGCGCAACGGCGCTGGGATTGCTCCACTGACCTCTGTATTTTTAGGAAATTTATATTCAGCCGAGCATCTATGGCACTTGAGAGTTTTATAAGCAATGCTGGAAGTATCATACTGAAGAATGGACTTCTCTCCCGACTCATAGCATGTAGTACAAAGATAATGAGGCTTGAACTCCGGATCGTCCGTCGGCTTCAGTGCATAGACCACCGTGTTAGTAATCGGGTGATACATTTCATAGTTCAGCTTCTCATTATCCCAATTCTGTTTCTTTTCCAGAAGGGATTCGAGCTCAACGATGCGCTGCTTAGCTTCGCCCAGAAGCTCCGTTAATGCGTATTGCCCGGTACGAGCATCAATAAGCTTATCAAGCAGGTCAATAGTTTTGCTTTTAACGTTGTAATCCACCTGCAATGCATTAACTTCTTTCGCTAAATCAACAGCACCTTTCAGCGCACCGCCAGCACTGGTGGCAGCTTCAGTAATACGCCGAACCAGTCCTTTTTCTTCTGGCATATCAGTCACTCTCAAACTGTAGGGGTGAATTGATTTTATCCGATTTCTCACTATAGGGGTATAGCGAGAACCACCTCGCCTGATGTGGTTAAAAGCAGTCGCCAGAAGCCGCATAAGCGGCTTTTTTTACGCCCATTATTCACAGCAGTGACACCGCAATGGCCTGTTGCGACAGGTCATGACGGTGCATTCGCACCAGACGCGTAATGACGTTACGAGAGATTTGCGCTTTTGGCTCCTGCAGGAATGCAGGGGCCATTTTTTTAACTCACTTAATCGAATTAAGGACCCCACGATGAACTATGCCATCGCGGGCGGTGCCGTCGTGGGCGCCGCTTACTTTCATGAATCCCAGCTTGATCGCCTGATCCGCCGCCTGCGCGCCGGGCTGCGCTCTGTTATCGACACCCTGAATCAAAGAGGCCAGCCATGAAGATTCGCTACTTCCAGAAAGCGCAGGAGCTTTCACGAGAGGCCCATCTGTTCGGCGATAGCGCCAAGTGGGCTATGGCAATGCTGCTGTTACGGAGAGCGCACCAGTGAAACTTTCATGGCGAGCCAAACAGGAAGTCGAAGAGATCATGAAAAACCTCTCTGAGATCGATTTAGAGCGCATCGGTGATGAAGTCGACGCGATGATGGACCAGCACAAGATTAACCCGCTGATGACCGCGCTGTGCTCATTCCTGCCGAAGCATTTCGATTACCCGGCTGTCGAGCTGGTTGACGAAGACGACGAGCAGTATGAAGCCGCAGAACATTTCCTGCGTGATGCGCTGGTGAAAGTGGCTAAGCGGGAAATGGCGATCGGGATTTACTGTCAGCGACACGGGAATATGGAGGCCGCCTGATGGAACCTGGCATCTATTACGACATCAGCAACGAGGACTACCACCGCGGCCCCGGCATCAGCAAATCGCAGCTGGACGACATCGCGATCAACCCGGCCATCTTCCAGTGGCGCAAAGAAGCGCCCGAGGACGAAGAGAAAAAAGCCGCGCTGGATATGGGAACTGCCCTGCACTGCCTGCTGCTGGAACCCGAAGAATTCGACAACCGATTCATCGTGGCGCCTGAATTTAACCGGCGCACCAACGAGGGAAAGGCGAACGAGAAAGCCTTTCTGAAGGACTGCGCCGGGCTGGGCATGACGGTGATGGACGCCGAGGAAGGCCGCAAGCTGAAGCTTATGCGCACCAGCGCCCTCGCCCATCCGGCTGCACGCTGGCTGCTGGAAGCTGAAGGCCATCAGGAAGCATCAATCTACTGGAATGACGAGCAAACCGGCAAGCTTTGCCGGATCAGGCCAGACAAGTTCCTGTCCGGCCAGCCCGTCATTGTCGACGTGAAGAAAGTAGCGGATATGACCCGCTTTGCCCGCCACGTTGAAGAGTTCCGCTATCACGTTCAGGACGCCTACTACCGCGAGGGCTTCAGTAAGCACTTCGGCGAGTACCCGCTTTTCGTGTTCATCGCCGTCAGCGAGTCGATCGACTGCGGCCGGTATCCGGTGCGCACTTTTCAGCTGCAGGAGGACGATGTTGCCGTGGGCTACGACCTGTTCCGCCGCGACCTGACCACCTATCACGAATGCATGCTGACCGGTAACTGGGGCGGCATTGAAGAAATCACGCGCCCGGACTGGGCCAAAAGGAAGGATTACGCATGAGCAACGAAATTACGCACGCGCCGGTCAACGAGGCCGACACCAAAGCGGCAATCTTCAGCCCGAGCGGCCTGCAAAAGTTACAGGCTTTCGCCAACGTCATGGCTGAAGGTCGTGCAACAGTGCCAGCCCACCTGGCAGGGAAACCTGCTGATTGCCTGGCAATTGCGTTACAGGCGGCCCAGTGGGGAATGAATCCATATGCGGTGGCGCAAAAAACGCATCTCGTTAACGGAACGCTGGGTTATGAGGCGCAACTGGTTAACGCAGTCATCACCAGCTCAACAGCCGTTCAGGGGCGTTTTAAATACGAATACGGCGGTGACTGGGGGAAATTCAAGCCTGGTGCAGCGAATGCGGCCAACGAGCGCGGTCTGTTTGTTCGCGTCGGCGCAGTGCTGCGCGGCGAAACGGAAATTACCTGGGGCGAACCGCTATTTATGGAGTACGTCACCACGCGTAACTCCCCGCTATGGAAGACGGCGCCGCAGCAGCAACTGGCTTATCTGGCCGTCAAATACTGGGCGCGCCTCTACTGCCCTGACGTGATTCTCGGCGTTTACACCCCGGATGAGTTCGAACCGGAGCAGCGCGCGGAACGCGACGTCACCCCGGCGCGCAGCCGGGCAGACCTGAACAACCTGATCAACAGCAAGCCCGAAACGCAGCAGCCCGAGCGCGAAATTAACCCGGCGACGAACACCAGTGCGCCAGCGCGCACGCCGGACGAGCTGCTTGCCGATTTCACCACTGCTGCAGCTGAAGCGGAAAACGTTGCCGGTCTGGACCGCTGCTACAAATACGCGGCACGCATGCTGGCGAACGAGGCTGACACGCTCGAAAAAGCCACTGATGTTTACCTGCTGCGCAAAGCTGAGCTGGACGAGGCGGCAGTCTGAATCTGGGAAGAGTATGCAAACATCTGACTATAAGCGCCGGGGTAACCAAATCAGCCTCGGCCGTCGCTGGACAGTAGACGAGTTACAGCAACTGAAAGAGCTTGCAGCAACCACCCCACCCAAAGTTATAGCCCGGAAGCTTAACCGCTCATACGAATCTGTACGCCAGCGGGCCAGCCGCAGCCGTATACGTTTTCTGGAAGAGCGAAGCAAAGTTATCACCGGCACTAAGCCAAATTTATGACACAAGAATACTGTACATAAAAACAGTATTTAGCTGTTAATTATCTTTGTTAGAGCGTAATGTGTCTATGTAAGGCAAGCTCATAACCTGCTGACACTAAATGATTTTAAGTGTTGCAGGTCAGTAGAAATCAATTTGGCAATTTCTATAAAAGGAATCAAATATGGCTGATACAACTCAATTAGCACAACAGGCTATCGATAGCGTAAACCAGCTGAAGGAAATGGCTGATCAGGCAGTACAAAACCAGGCAGCGTATGAAGAGCTGTATGAAGAAAATACCCGCCTCACTTCAGAGATAGACTTGCTGAACGAAAACCTAACTAACCTGGATGAAGTTTTCCACCAGAAGGTCATCGAAGAAGACGATTACCTCAGTTATGCAGAGGATATGCTGAAAGATATCAGCAACATGATTGAAAAAGGTGAGCTTGGTCCTCTTTCGATTGAAAAAGCGGAAACCCTACGCTTAACTCTGCAGGTTGTTGCATCCATCCGAAGCAGCAATCATGAAAACCATCCCCGCCGACCTGGCGATTCGCCTAAGCGGACGCTGCGTCAGGTTGCCGGTTACGATGATTGATCTGATTAATATTATAAGCCGCCTTCGGGCGGTTTTTTGTTGCCTGTTATCTAACTATTTTCGCCGCGGCATTGAGCCTGACATCGGCATAAGGGGTAAGAGATAAGGAGAGCCAACTGCTCATTTATGGTGCTTTAGCTTAAGAAAATATAATTATCTGTTGACCAAATTGTGAATGTTGTGCACTTTTGAATTAGGCCCACAACATGAGGTTTTTATGTACACTCCACGCTCGCAACTAGTTGAAATAACTGACGGACTCGTCAAATTTAAAAGTCAGGGGAACATCTGTCTTGAGCTGTGCGAAGTGAACGGACCGCCCGGGCTTAATTACTGGATTCATTATCTATGCACAACGTTTGAGTGGTTTGACAGAGCTCATGCAACAGAGATGCTTTCAGCTATTGATGCTCATAACAATGCTGGAGGGGTGATACATTGAGCTACAACTTAGCAGCACGCAGCAGAGAAGAACGCGACAGGATCAACGTGGATTTAGACGCGTCAGGAGTCGCATACAAGGAGCGCATGAACAAGCCGGTTATCCCGATGGAAGTCGAATTGCAGCAGCCGGAAGCGCTCAGGGAATATTTCCGGGAGCGGTTACAGCATTACAGAAACGTTGCGCTGCAGTACCCGCGCGGCACTGACCCGGTTTACCACAAGGAGGAAAAATGAATCCATGGGGCCCAATAATCGCAGCTATGATCGCGGGATTTATAGCTTTCATAGGAATGATAATCACCAAAGAAAATAAGGTTTCAGAATTCAGACAAGCATGGATCAATGAGTTCCGTGAAGAGGTTTCTTATTTAATTGAGGCTTACAAAAGGTGGATTGATAATGAAAAGCATTATTCAATTCAGCTCTCGATTAATCACCACTACTTAACTGATGAAATTTCAATCAGAAACTTTACTGAAAGGTCTAAGTTGCTTATGGAGATTGAAAGCCAGTCCAAAGGGGAGATTGAAAGATATATTGGAAAAATAAAGCTGCGCTTAAACTCTGACCCAAGCAGAAGAAGCATACATGAAAACGAAGTTGACAGCCTTCTGGATAAGCTACTAAAAAACAAAGAGTTAAATGAATCTGAAAGATTATCAAAAGAAATTTATTACCAAACTTCTTGCATACTAAGCACAGAATGGAAGGTCGTAAAGAAGGGAGAAACTTCCTATGTGCAATCAAAAAAATTCATTCTAGCCTTAGCTACTTTTATTTCAGTAGTAGGTTTTTTGAGTTTTTTGTTTCACCTAGAAGATGCCCTTAAGTGGTTAATGAATAATCCTCCACGAATAAAATAAAGATGATTGTAACGACAACCTCGCTCAGGCGAGGTTTTTTATTGCCAAAAATTCATGAAAGAACGCATCCATGGTGACACGGAGCCAGCCCACATCGTAATCACCAATAAGGCACTGGAAGCGCATAAAGCCAGGTATGGCGAGGGCAACAAACATCATCACATCACCTATTCCATCGCCTATCGCGGCAAACTCTATCAGGTTGAAGTAATAACCCGCCGCACAACCATGGCCGCGACCGTGATTACTGGTACACGCAACCTTTCTCGTTTACCGGAGTTCGCATGAGCCCTGAAGCAGAAAATGCACTTCGTTCGGTGGCACGCAAATGCCGCGCCGACATATTGCTCGCGACTAAAGGAAAGCCGCGATCTGAGCACGACCGCATCATAACCATCCTTCTCGACAAACATGCCAAAACCGTTCAATGCCTCCCGCCAGGCACATTTCCAGCAAAGCGCTGGCTGTCCTTCTATGTGCGGCAGGTAGATAAGGAGACACGTCAGTGAATATCGATAATGACTATGGCGGTAGCACCACCCCACCCGAACACCGTGACAGCTGGCAGACGCCACCGGAGATTTTCGCTGCGCTGAACCGTGATTTCTGCTTTGTAGCTGACGTGGCCGCCAGCGCGCAAAACCACCTGCTGCCGGTTTACTTCACCGAACAGGATGATGCGCTGGCGCAGGACTGGGCCGGGCAATTGCCGATCGGGTTTGCCTGGTGCAATCCACCCTACAGCGACATCACGCCATGGGTGACGAAAGCCGCGGAGGAATGCCGTAAAGGGATCGGCACCGTGATGCTTGTTCCCGCCGATACGTCTGTCGGCTGGTTTAGCCTGGCGCGCGGTTCATGCACCGAGGTGCGTTTCATTATCGACGGCCGCCTCTCGTTTATTCGCGCTGATACCGGCAAGCCAGTCAACGGCAACAACAAGGGATCGATGCTGCTGATCTGGAACCCGTTCACCTCAGATTTTGGCATAACCGGGTATATCTCGCGCGACACCCTGATGGCGATCGGAAGAAAGGTATTGTCCGATTGGGAGCCAGCCGACGAGCGCGCCGCATGACAGTCACTATAAAGAAGCCGACATGGGCTGGATTATCACTAATCTGGCCCTTTTTATTTGTATCGTGCTGGCCTGGCTATGGCCGCCAAAGGAGTAGATATGGAAAACGTAATTCAGCTGGCTCCCAGCAAATGGGTTTCAGAATCCGTTCTCATGGCTATCACCGGCCTGAAGAAAAACACGATCAAAACCGCCAGGGAAAAGAGCTGGATGGAGGGGCGCGAGTATAAACACATTTCGCCGGATGGCATGCCGATGGATAACAGCATGTGCTTCTACGACTGGAAGGCTGTTGAGAAGTGGATTGAGAATCAGCCGGCGGCGATTCCACGGCGCAAATCTGCTTAAATGCAGATCCCTTTCAACAGGAGACAGAAAAATGTCTGGATATCCAACAGGCGTGGCCCCTAACAAGAACCACCTTCGGATCTGGTTCATGTATGAGGGGCAAAGACGGTGGGAGGCGCTCGGGGTGCCCGACACGGCAAAAAACAGGAAGATGGCTGGCGAATTACGCAGCAATATCGTGTATCGCATCAAGACAGGGACGTTTGATTACCGCAGCCAGTTCCCAGACTCACCTCTTTTTAAAAATGAGGTAAGCGCATCAAAACCGGTCGCCATAAGAGATGTCGCTGACTTATGGCTGAAGCTCAAGAAGCCGGACTGGGCGCATAGCTCTTATGTGACGACAGAACGGCGGGTAAGGGTCACGCTCGACAATATCGGGAACAGCCGGGACATAAGGTCAATAATGCAGAAGGATCTGCTTAACCTGCGTATCGAGCTGCTGAACGGAAGCTACTTTACCGGCAGGAAAATGAATATAGAGAAGAAAGGCAGGACGGCCGCTACGGTAAACTCCAGCATGGCGGATCTGAAAGCCATCTTCTCCTTTGCGCACGGCAACGGGTATATAGAAGCGAACCCGATGACGGGCATCAAGCCTCTTAGAAAATCCAACAAGCGACCGGACCCGATCACACGAGAAGAGTTTACACGGCTCATCGCCGGATGCTCTACCCGGCAGAATGCCAATATGTGGTCGCTGGCAATCCTCACAGGATTACGTCACGGTGAAATCTGCGCTTTGGCCTGGGAGGATATAGACTTTGAAGCGAAGACCATTACCGTCACGCGCAATCTGACGCCGCAAGGCCTGTTCACCCCACCTAAGACCGAGGCAGGCAACAGGGTCATTTGTCTGATTGATGCAGCAGCTGAAGTTCTCCGCAATCAGCGCGAGCTGACAAGAATGTTTCCTCAGACTCCCTTCACCTTTCATACCAGGGAGCATGGCGAAAGGATAGATGATCAGAAAACATTCGTATTCAACGCCAGCCTCGATGCAGTAAACGGCAGGTCAGGCGCTTACTATTCAACGGATTCACTTGGGCAAATATGGAACGGTGCGCTAAGGCGTGCAGGTCTTCGCCACCGTAAGGCATATCAGTCCAGGCACACTTTCGCATGCTGGGCATTGTCGGCAGGCGCAAACCCGAACTACGTCGCCGCGCAAATGGGTCACTCGGATGCGCAGATGGTGTATCGGGTTTATGGCGCCTGGATGTCAGAGAACAATACGGATCAGCTTTCCCTCATCAACACGAAAATGAACGATCTTGTGCTACATACGTGCTTCGCTAAAGTGGCCGTATAGTAATTTTTAGTAGTTTCAGCCTTTTACGCGCTTAGACCTGCATATTCATAATATCAGTATAAGCCGCCACCAGCTTATTCCTGACCTGAATGCCCATCTGCATTGAGATAGAGGACTTCTGCATATCCACCATCACATCGTTTAGCGCGATGCCGGGTTTACCCATTTCAAAATCCTGCGCATGAGCGCGAGCGGTGTTCTGGGTGTCGCTGATCTTATCCAGCGCCGCTTTCATCGTGGCGGCGAAGTCGACCGGCTGCGTCGCATCGCTGCTTTTGTTACTGGCCTGCAGCGAAGTCAGCTGAAGCTGCTGTAAAACGCCGTCAATTGCCTGAATGGACATGCAGTTACCTCATTAAGCGAAAGGGTTAGATTTTTCTACGCTCAAAAAGTTAGCACATTGTCAATGAGACAAAGGCGCTAAATAACCGCAAAAAACCCGGCTTTTTCGCCCATCGAATTTTGCGATAAAGAAAATAATGCCATGCATTGAAGTGGAGTTTCTTTTACGCAGTGTCAGGGAGTCTGTTTTGTCACCACAACAAACCCGGTCAATTATGTCAGGCAGGAATCGGTCATGAATGCGAGTGCAGCCGCTACACAGGATTCAGCAAAAAAAGGCTTCAGTGACCTTATCGCTCGCCTGCGCGCTAATCCGCGTATCCCCTTAATCGTTGCCGCCGCCGCCGCGATCGCCATCGTGATGGCGCTGGTGCTGTGGGCGAAAGCGCCCGACTACCGTGTGCTGTACAACAATCTCTCTGATGAAGATGGCGGCGCGATTGTTACTCAGCTTACGCAGATGAACATCCCCTATCGCTTCGCCGACAATGGCGGCGCGCTGATGGTGCCGGCGGAAAAGGTGCACGAGCTGCGCCTGCGTCTGGCGCAGCAGGGTCTGCCGAAAGGCGGCTCTGTGGGCTTTGAACTGCTCGATCAGGAGAAGTTCGGCATCAGCCAGTTCAGCGAGCAGGTGAACTACCAGCGCGCGCTGGAAGGCGAGCTGGCACGCACCATCGAAACGCTAGGGCCGGTGAAAACCGCGCGTGTGCATCTGGCGATGCCGAAGCCGACGCTGTTCGTGCGCGAGCAGAAATCCCCTTCCGCCTCGGTAACCCTGAACCTGCAGCCGGGCCGCGCGCTGGATGAAGGCCAAATCCAGGCCATCGTGCATATGGTCTCCAGCAGCGTGGCGGGCCTGCCGCCGGGCAACGTCACCGTGGTCGATCAGACCGGACGTCTGCTGACGCGTTCCGACAGCGAAGGCCGCGATCTCAACGACGCGCAGCTTAAATACACCGCCGAAGTGGAAGCACGCTACCAGCAGCGCATTGAAGCGATCCTGAACCCGATTCTGGGCCAGGGCAACGTACACGCGCAGGTAACGGCGCAGCTTAACTTCGACAAGAGCGAGCAGACCGACGAGAAGTATCAGCCCAACGGTAATCCGAGCAGCGCCGCGATCCGTTCGCGCCAGACCAGCACCAGCGACCAGAGTGGCAGCCCTTATCCGGGCGGCGTGCCGGGTGCCCTCTCTAACCAGCCAGCGCCAGCCAACACCGCGCCGGTTAACGCGCCTAACGGGCAGAATGGTCAAAACGGCCAAAACGGCCAGCAGAACAACGCCAGTAACGGCAGCAGCACCAGTACGGCAAACAGCAGCGTGCCGACCAACTCGCGCCGTGACGATACGGTGAACTACGAGCTGGACCGCACTATCCGCCATACCAAAATGAACGTCGGCGACGTGCAGCGCCTCTCGGTCGCGGTAGTGGTGAACTATCGCACCGACGACAAAGGCAAGGCGATCGCCCTTAACGAACAGCAGCTGAAGCAGGTAGAAGATCTGACCCGCGAAGCGATGGGTTACTCGCAGCCGCGCGGCGACAGCGTCAACGTGGTTAACTCCGAGTTCACCGCAACCGATCCAAGCAGCGGCGACCTGCCTTTCTGGCAGCAGCAGAGCTTCTTCGATCAGATGATGAACATCGGCAAATGGCTGCTTATCGCGCTGGTCGCCTTCATCCTCTACCGCAAAATGGTGCGTCCGCAGCTGATGCGTAAACGCGAAGCGGAAAAAGCCGCCATGGAGGCTGCCGCTCAGCGCGCCGCCAACGAGCAACAGGAAGAAGCCTACAGCGTACAGCTCAGTAAAGATGAGCAGGATATTGAGCGTAAGTCTAACAACCGCATGAGCGCCGAGGTGATGAGCCAGCGCATCCGCGATATGTCCGAGAACGATCCGCGCGTCGTCGCGCTGGTTATCCGCGAATGGATGAGTAAAGAACTATGAGTCTGACCGGAACTGAAAAAAGCGCCATCCTGATGATGACCATCGGCGAAGAGCGCGCCGCCGAGGTGTTCAAGCACCTTAACCAGCGTGAAGTGCAGCATCTGAGCGGCGCGATGGCGAATATGCGCCAGGTGTCGCACAAGCAGCTCACTGAAATCCTGCGTGAGTTCGAGACCGACGCCGAACAGTTTGCGGCGCTCAGCCTCAACTCCAACGAGTACCTGCGTTCGGTGCTGACCAAAGCGCTGGGCGAAGAGCGCGCTGCCAGCCTGCTGGAGGATATTCTCGAATCCCGCGAGACCACCAGCGGCATGGAGACGCTCAACTTTATGGAGCCGCAGGCCGCCGCCGATCTTATCCGCGACGAGCATCCGCAGATCATCGCCACCATCCTGGTACACCTCAAGCGTGGCCAGGCGGCGGATATTCTGGCGCTGTTCGACGAACGTCTGCGTCACGACGTTATGCTGCGTATCGCCACCTTTGGCGGCGTACAGCCAGCGGCGCTGGCGGAGCTGACCGAAGTGCTCAACAACCTGCTGGACGGCACCAACCTCAAGCGCGCCAAGATGGGCGGCGTGAGAACCGCAGCGGAAATCATCAACCTGATGAAAACGCAGCAGGAAGAAGCGGTTATCGAAGCAGTCCGCGACTTCGACGGCGAACTGGCGCAGAAAATTATCGACGAAATGTTCCTGTTCGAGAACCTGGTGGAAGTGGACGACCGCAGCATCCAGCGTCTGCTGCAGGAAGTGGAGTCCGAGCAGCTGCTGGTCGCATTGAAAGGATCGGAGCAGCCGCTGCGCGAGAAGTTCCTCAAAAATATGTCGGCGCGCGCCGCAGATATCCTGCGCGACGACCTTGCCAACCGCGGACCGGTACGTATGTCGGCGGTGGAAAACGAACAGAAAGCCATCCTGCTTATCGTCCGTCGTCTGGCGGAATCGGGCGAGATGGTAATTGGCGGCGGCGAGGAAACCTATGTCTGATGCCTTCTCCGCTCGCCCATGGCAGCTCTGGCAGCCTGATGATTTAGGCCGCAGCAACGAACCGGAACCGGAGATCCTGCCGGAGCCGGAGATGTTTGAGTCGGAAGTCGACGAACAGCAGCAGCAGTTCGAGCGCATGCAGCAGCAGGCGCGCAAAGAATCGCAGGCGCAGGGTTATAACGAAGGTTATCAGCAGGGCTTCGCCGAAGGCCAGAAAGCGGGCTACGATGCTGGTTTCCAGCAGGGGCTGGCCGACGCGCAGCAGCAGCAGGCGCCGCTTCAGGCGCGTATGCAGCAGCTGGTTACCGAGTTCCAGCATTCGCTGGAGGCGCTCGACAGCGTGATCGCTTCGCGCCTGATGCAGCTGGCGCTTGAAGCCGCACGTCAGGTGATCGGTCAGGCGACCACGGTGGACGGCAGCGCCCTGCTGCGTCAAATCCAGCAGCTGCTGCAGCAGGAGCCAATGTTCAGCGGCAAACCGCAGCTGCGCGTTCATCCCGACGATCTGCAACGCGTTGAGCAGACGCTTGGCCCGACGCTGGATCTACACGGCTGGCGTCTGCTGGCCGACGGTACGCTGCATCCCGGCGGCTGCAAGCTGAGCGCCGAAGATGGCGATCTCGACGCCAGCGTGGCGACGCGCTGGCAGGAGCTGTGTCGCCTCGCCGCGCCAGGAGAGTTTTAATGACCTCACGACTGTCACGCTGGCTGGGCGCGCTTGACGCCTTTGAAACCCGCATCGCGCAGGTGCAGCCGGTGCGCCGCTATGGCCGCCTGACGCGCGCTACCGGTCTGGTGCTGGAGGCAACCGGCCTGCAGCTGCCCCTCGGCGCGACCTGCGTTATCGAGCGCAACGACGGTAAAACCCTGACCGAAGTCGAAAGCGAAGTGGTGGGCTTCAACGGCCAGAAACTTTTTCTGATGCCGCTGGAAGAGGTTGACGGCATTCTGCCCGGCGCGCGCGTCTATGCGCGCGACAGCGGACACAGCGGCAAACAGCTGCTGCTCGGCCCGCAGCTGCTGGGTCGCGTGCTTGACGGCAGCGGCAAGCCGCTCGACGGTCTGCCGTCGCCTGATACCGGTTACCGCGCGCCGCTGATCACCCCGCCCTTCAACCCGTTACAGCGCACGCCGATTACCGACGTGCTGGATACCGGCGTACGCGCCATCAACGCCCTGCTCACCGTCGGGCGCGGTCAGCGTATGGGCCTGTTCGCGGGTTCCGGCGTCGGCAAAAGCGTGCTGCTCGGCATGATGGCGCGCTACACCCAGGCCGATGTCATCGTGGTAGGACTGATTGGCGAGCGCGGCCGCGAAGTAAAAGACTTTATTGAAAATATTCTCGGCGCTGAAGGCCGGGCGCGTTCGGTCGTTATCGCCGCGCCCGCCGACGTTTCGCCGCTGCTGCGTATGCAGGGGGCCGCCTATGCCACGCGTATTGCAGAAGATTTCCGCGATCGCGGCCAGCATGTGCTGCTGATCATGGACTCCCTGACGCGCTACGCCATGGCGCAGCGTGAAATTGCGCTGGCCATCGGCGAGCCGCCCGCCACCAAAGGCTATCCGCCTTCGGTGTTCGCCAAACTGCCTGCGCTGGTCGAGCGCGCCGGCAACGGCACCCACGGCGGTGGCTCGATTACCGCCTTCTATACCGTACTGACGGAAGGCGACGATCAGCAGGATCCTATCGCCGACTCGGCGCGCGCCATTCTTGACGGCCATATCGTGCTGTCGCGTCGGCTGGCCGAAGCGGGTCACTATCCGGCGATTGATATTGAGGCCTCCATCAGCCGCGCCATGACCGCGCTGATCGATGAGGATCACTATGCGCGGGTGCGCCAGTTTAAACAGCTGCTTTCCAGCTTCCAGCGCAACCGCGACCTGGTCAGCGTTGGCGCCTACGCCGCGGGCAGCGATCCGATGCTGGATAAGGCGATCCGCCTCTATCCGCAGATGGAAGCCTTTTTGCAACAGGGCATTTTTGAACGCAGCCACTACGACGATGCCTGCCTGCATCTGCATGCGCTGTTCGGCTAACGGCGGCGTAACGCGAGGAGTGAGCGATGAAAAGCGCCAGTGCTATCGACACGCTGCGTGATTTAGCCGAGCAGGATCTGGAGAAAGCCGTGATCCACCTCGGTGATATGCGCCGCGGCGTGCGCCAGGCGGACGAGCAGCTGAACATGCTGCTCGACTACCAGGATGAGTACCGCAACAAACTGAACAACGATATGTCGGGCGGCATCGCCACAAACCGCTGGACCAACTATCACCAGTTTATTCAGACGCTGGAAAAAGCGATTGAGCAGCACCGCGCCCAGCTCAATCACTGGAATCAGCGGCTGGAGCAGGCGCTAACCAGCTGGCGTGAAAAGCAGCAGCGCCTTAACGCCTATCAGACGTTAATCAGCCGCGCGGCGGACAACGCACTACGAGTAGAAAACCGTCTCGATCAGAAACGGATGGATGAATACGCCCAACGGGCCGCATTGAGGAAAGGCGAATGATTACGCTGCCAAACATTGTCACCACCGCCAGCGCAAAAGGTGACCTGAACAGTTCAGATTCTGCAGACATTTTGCACAGCGCCAAATCGCTGCCGCAGGACTTTCTGACTGAACTGGGCAATCGCCTGCTGACGCTGGCGAAACAGCAGGGAAATGCGACGCAATCTGCTGAAAGCGCAGAGGAAAGCCAGGACGCTTCCGCGCCGAAGGAGCAGCTCAACGCGCTGCTGACCGCTTTTGACAAACCCGGCAGTCTGGACGCGCTATTGACGCCGGAAAATATTAAAGCCGCCACCAAATCCGCCGATGATAAGGATAAGGCGAGCGCAGAAACCTTAACCAGCAGCGATGCGCAAACCATGCAGGCGCTGTTCGCCATGCTGCCGGTGTCGCCTGTTGCGCAGAGCAGCGCATCTGTCGCGGCAACTGCGACGGCTGCGACGGCGGCATCCGGCAGCGAAACGCGCCGCAGCGCGGTCTCTGACAAGGTGCTCTCTACGCTGAGCCAGGCATTAAGCAGTTCGCTGACGCAAAGCCAGCCGCAGCAGGCTTCGACACCTGCACACGCCGAGGCGAAAGCCAGCCAGGCAGCCCTGACGGCGACGTCAGGCGCGACAGCGAGCACCGCGGCGACCAGCACCGCGCCGCTCACGCTGGACAGCAGCTTTCAGCAGGTATTGAGCAGCTTCAGCAAGCAGGATGAGAAAGGCGCCTCGCTGACGCAAACGGACAGCACCGCGCTGACCAGCGCGCCGCTCAGCAGCAGTACCGCGCCGCTGATGACGCAGACCGCGTCGGCCACGACCGATACGCCATCGACGCCGATGCTTAACGCTCAGCTGGGCAGCGACGAATGGCAGCAGGCGCTGAGCCAGCAAATCGTGATGTTCAGCCGCAACGGCCAGCAAAACGCCGAGCTGCGACTGCATCCGGCAGACCTTGGCGCGATCCAGATTAGTTTAAAGCTGGATAACGACCAGGCGCAGATCAATATGGCCTCCAGCCACAGCCACGTCAGGGCCGCGCTGGAAGCCGCCCTTCCGCAGCTGCGTACCGCGCTGGCGGAAAACGGCATTAACCTGGGACAGAGTCAGGTAAGCAGTGACAGCTTCGCGCAGAGCCAGGGCTTCCAGCAACAACAACAGGAGGCACGCCGCGACGGACAACACGGCACCTTCTCTCTCTCCCAGGATGACGATAGCGAGATAACGCCGATCGCCGTTCCCGCCGCCTTACAGGCGCGCATCCTCGGCACCGGCGCTGTCGATACTTTTGCCTGACAGCGACAAACGCTGAAGGTAAGCGTAAAACCCGCGTCTTTTCTTCCCATTGTTTGACTTAAGACGCGGGATAATCTGTCCAGGCAAACCGAGAGGTTTGCCAATAATTCACAGGAAGTTACTGCAAAAATGTCTGATAACGCGAAAGCAAAAGGCCGCAAACGTTCACTCTTAATTCCGGTGTTACTGATTGTAACGCTGGCCGCTTGTAGCGTGGCAGGTTATGCAGCCTGGCGAATGATGAATAAACACGATAGCGATAAACCGGAAGCCGCGAAAGTTGAACCACCGCCCGCTCCCGTCTTTTTTGCGCTTGATACCTTTACGGTCAACCTGGTCAATCCTGACAACGATCCTGACCGCGTGCTGTACGTAGGCTTTACCCTGCGTCTGCCGGATGAGGATACCCGTCGTCGGATGAATGATTATCTGCCGGAAGTGCGCAGCCGTCTGCTGCTGCTGCTCTCTCGTCAGAGCGCCGCCACACTGGCGTCGGAGCAAGGTAAGCAGGCGCTGATTGAACAGATTAAGCAGGTGCTGTCACCTCCGCTGGTGAAAGGACAGCCTGCGCAGGTGGTAACTGACGTGCTGTTTACCGCCTTCATATTGAGGTAAATCAATGGGCGATAGCATTCTCTCCCAGGCTGAGATTGACGCGCTGCTTAATGGCGACAGTGACAGCGCGGTAGATGAAAAGAGTCAAAGCGGGCCGGAAGGCGACATTCGTCCTTACGACCCTAATACCCAGCGTCGCGTGGTGCGCGAGCGCCTTCAGGCGCTGGAGATTATTAACGAGCGTTTCGCCCGACATTTCCGTATGGCGCTGTTTAACCTGCTGCGCCGCAGCCCGGATATCAGCGTCGGTGCGATCAAGATTCAGCCGTACCACGAGTTCGCCCGCAATTTGCCGGTGCCAACCAACCTGAATCTGATCCACCTGAAACCGCTGCGCGGAACCGCGCTGGTGGTGTTCTCGCCCAGTCTGGTGTTTATCGCGGTAGATAACCTGTTCGGCGGCGACGGTCGCTTCCCCACTAAGGTGGAAGGCCGTGAGTTTACCCACACCGAACAGCGCGTTATCCGCCGCATGCTGAAACTGGCGCTGGAAGGCTACAGCGACGCGTGGAAGGCGATCTATCCGCTGGATGTGGAATATGTTCGCTCCGAGATGCAGGTTAAGTTCACCAATATCACCACCTCGCCGAACGATATCGTGGTCAACACGCCGTTCCAGGTCGAGATTGGTAACCTGGTGGGCGAGTTTAACATCTGTATTCCGTTCTCGATGATTGAGCCGCTGCGCGAACTGCTGGTCAACCCGCCGCTGGAAAACTCCCGTACCGAGGATAACCACTGGCGCGAAAACCTGGTGAAACAGGTCCAGCATTCGGAACTGGAGCTGATTGCGCACTTTGCCGAAACCTCGCTGCGTCTGTCGCGTATTTTGCAGCTGAAGCCCGGCGATGTGCTGCCAATCGAGAAACCGGAGCGCATTATCGCGCACGTCGATGGCGTACCGGTATTGACCAGTCAGTACGGCACCATGAACGGCCAGTATGCCCTGCGTGTCGAGCATTTGATTAACCCGATTTTGAATTCGCTGAATGAGGAACAGCCCAATGAGTGACAGCAATAAACCGTCCGACGACATTTCTGCGGACGATCTGTGGGCTGAGGCGATGAACGAGCAGGCCGCCACCAGCGCGCCGCAGAGCGACGACGTGTTTAAAACGTTCGAGAGCAGCGCCGCTGCCGGTTCGCTGCAGGATATCGACCTGATTATGGATATCCCGGTTAAGCTCACCGTTGAGCTGGGCCGCACCAAAATGACCATCAAAGAGCTGCTGCGTCTGACGCAGGGTTCCGTGGTGGCGCTGGATGGTCTGGCTGGCGAGCCGCTGGATATCCTGATCAACGGCTATCTGATCGCTCAGGGCGAGGTCGTGGTGGTGAACGATAAATATGGCGTGCGTATCACCGATATCATTACGCCGTCTGAACGTATGCGTCGTCTGAGCCGCTAAGTATGATGAATACCCAGTCCCACGCGCTGCAACCCGCGGCGCCCGCGGCTCCGGCAATTTCAGCCGGTTCCGTCGTGACCCAGGTCAGCAGCGTGCTGGCCGTGATTGTACTGCTGATCCTCGCCTGCGCCTGGCTGGCGCGCCGTCTCGGCTTTGCGCCAAAAACGGTAAGCAACCAGGCCCTGAAGGTGAGCGCCAGCGTACAGGTCGGCCAGCGCGAGCGCGTGGTGATTGTGGATACCGCCGAGGCGCGCCTGGTGCTGGGCGTCACGGCGGCGCAAATTACTCATCTGCATACGCTGCCGCCGGTGGCGCCAGATGAACGCGCGCCCGCTTCCGCCGCGCCGCAAGATTTTCGTCAGCTGTTACAGAATTTGGTTAAACGTCCCGGAAAACCCCAATGATGCGTCGACTGCTTCCTCTTCTGCCACTGTTGTTGCTGGCGCCGGCCGCTCACGCCCAGCTGCCGGGCCTGGTCAGCCATGCGTTGCCCAACGGCGGGCAAAGCTGGTCGCTGCCGGTACAGACGCTGGTTTTTATTACCTCGCTGACCTTTATTCCCGCCGTACTGCTGATGATGACCAGCTTTACCCGCATCATCATCGTGTTCGGCCTGCTGCGCAACGCGCTCGGCACGCCCTCCGCACCGCCGAATCAGGTGTTGCTTGGCCTGGCGCTCTTTCTGACCTTCTTTATTATGGCGCCGACCTTCGACAAGATTTACGACGAAGCCTATTTGCCCTTTAGCCAGGACAAGATCAGCATGGATGTGGCGCTGGAGAAAGGCGCGCAGCCGCTGCGCGACTTTATGCTGCGCCAGACGCGCGAAGCAGATCTGGCGCTGTTTGCCCGCCTGGCGAATACCGCGCCAATTGAGGGGCCAGAAGCGGTGCCGATGCGCATTTTGCTGCCTGCTTACGTAACCAGCGAGCTGAAAACCGCTTTCCAGATTGGCTTTACCGTTTTTATTCCGTTTCTGATTATCGATCTGGTGGTCGCCAGCGTGCTGATGGCGCTGGGGATGATGATGGTGCCGCCGGCAACCATCTCGCTGCCTTTCAAACTGATGCTTTTTGTACTGGTGGATGGCTGGCAGTTATTAGTCGGCTCCCTGGCGCAAAGCTTCTATTCCTGATTATTCCGATTCCCCCGGAGATATAAATGACGCCAGAATCCGTAATGGTAATGGGCCAGGAAGCGATGCGCCTGGCGCTGATGCTTGCCGCGCCCCTGCTGCTGGCGGCGCTGGTCAGCGGCCTGATTATCAGCCTGCTGCAGGCCGCAACTCAGGTTAACGAACAGACGCTTTCATTTATACCGAAGGTGCTGGCCGTTGCGGCGACAGCGGTCATTGCCGGGCCCTGGATGCTGAATCTGGTGCTGGACTATATCCGCACCCTGTTTACCAACCTGCCTTATATGATCGGCTGATGGTCACGCTCGACAGCAGCCAGCTGGTTCACTGGGTCAGTCAGTTTTTCTGGCCGCTGGCGCGCATGCTGGCGCTGTTCGCCACGGCGCCGCTGCTGAGCGAGCGCGCCATCAGCAACCGGGTGAAGATCGGGCTGGCGGCGCTGATTACCTGGATAATGGTACCGACGCTGCCTTCGGTCGAGGTCACGCTGTTTTCACCTGCTGGTTTCTGGCTGCTGCTTCAGCAGATGCTGATCGGCATCGGCCTGGGGTTCACAATGCAGCTGGCATTTGCTGCGGTGCGCCTGTCCGGCGAGGTGATTGGTTTACAGATGGGGCTCTCTTTCGCCACCTTTTTCGATCCAGGCAGCCGATTGAATATGCCGGTGCTGGCGCGTTTTCTCGATATGCTGGCGATGTTGCTCTTCCTGACCTTTAACGGACATCTGTGGCTGATCTCGTTACTGGCGGACAGTTTTCATACGTTGCCGATTGGCGGGCAGCCGCTAAACGCCAATGCTTTTAATGCACTGGTCAAAGCGGGCGGGTTAATTTTCCTTAATGGCATGATGTTAGCGCTACCCTTAATCGTCCTGCTGCTTCTGATAAACCTGGTACTGGGTTTGTTAAACCGTGTTACACCTCAGCTGTCGATTTTCGCGGTTGGCTTTCCAATTACCTTAACAGTGGGAATTTTGACCATGGGGTTGATGATGCCACTGGTTGCGCCCTTCTGTGAGCATCTGTTCAGCGAAGTCTTTGATTTGCTCGCCCAGTTTCTTTCGGAACTGTCTCAACCCTGATGATTAAGTATCTCACTATCTTTCTGAAGTGATACTTAAGCCACTTAAAACATTCTGTGCATTTTTCAAACCAGTTTTCTCAGAAATCAACTAAGGAAATTCTGATAAATGAGAACTGACTCTGAAAATTATTCTTATTAAACCCCGCTTCAAGTATTTTATTTCACAGATTCCCGGCATCGCTAACTCAGTGGAATCGTTGACAAAATCGGCAACAGGTTGTTTTCGAACAAAAAAAATCCTTTAACGATTTTTCTTGTCAGGACCTTTTTTTTCCGGCATTGTCAACACTCGCTAAAACGTCACACTTTCGCTAAGCAAATGTTTTTAAGAATCGTCCTATCAGAATTGAGTGTGTTATGCGCGATAGTGACGGGGCTCTCAAAACAGGGTGTTATGCACGCTTATTGCAAACCGCCAGCGATTCCCGCTATCACTGGAGGGATAAGTGACGTCAAGGCAGCACAAAAACAACTTTGCAGAAACGGGTCAGGGAAGAATACTTTTGGCAGGCGTATGGCCTGTCGCCAGACTGCTGAGCAGAATAAAAAAGTGTCTTAGAAATCTCTCTCGTACCGCAACGCGTAATTCATCGTTGATTTAAACGGATAACAAATTGGTGAGGGTCGCTAAACATGCCAACGATTATTATGGATTCATGCAACTACACACGCCTGGGATTATCGGACTACATGTCCTGTAAGGGAGTCAAAAAGAAAAACATCTTTTCCGTCTCCGATATTGAGCAATTACAGCAGCGCTGCGAACAGTTAAAACCTGGCGTAGTGTTTATTAACGAAGAATGTTTTATTCATGAATCGGATTCCAGCGACCGCATCCGAAACATTATTATGCAGCATCCTGAAACGCTGTTTTTTATCTTTATGGCGATTTCTAATATCCATTTTGAGGAATACCTCTACGTTCGTAAGAACCTGATTATTACGTCAAAATCGATAAAAACGACGACGCTGGACTCTTTACTTAGCACTTATTTGCAGAAAAAACTCAACGCATCTACCCGTATTTCTTCAGGACTGGATGTGCACCCGCTGACATTAAGTCAGACTGAGTCTAATATGCTGAAAATGTGGATGTCAGGTCATGACACCATTCAAATTTCAGACAAGATGCAAATTAAAGCCAAAACCGTTTCGTCACATAAAGGCAATATTAAGCGCAAGATCAAAACCCATAATAAACAGGTTATCTACCATGTGGTGCGCTTAACTGATAATGTGACCTCAGGCATTTATGTCAATGTGAGATAGTTAATCAGCGAAAGAACCGGCTAACCAGGCCGGTTTTTTTTCGCCATTTTTGCGAGCAAGATCTCATTCCCTCCCCTCACCCTTTTCCTTTCTCTGCCGATGTTAGCCTCATACCCCCGACATGAGATCAAGGATATGAACACCTCACTAGCTTCTTCTACGCCGTTCAAGGCTGGCCTGTGGCGCAACCTGCGTCTGGTGCCGCTCTTTAGTATGATTTTTGGCGGCATTATGCTGCTGTTCGCCCTCTGTATCGCCCTTGCCAGCTACTTTCTGGTTCAGAGCAACCAGTCGCTGCGGGACGCCACCGATGAGATCCAGGTGCGCATGGGGATCTCCAACAGTTCAAACCATCTGCGCACCGCACGACTGACGATTATTCAGGCTGGCGCCGCCGCCCGCATCGGCGAAATGGATGAGTTCAAAGCCAGCATCGCCGCTACCGAGAAGCGCATTCAGCAGGCGCAGGAGGGCTTCAGGGTCTATCAGAACCGCAAAGTCAAAACCCCGGAAGATATCGCGCTCGACGGGCCGTTAACGGCGCGTTTCAACGACTATGTTGAGAAGGGCGTAAAGCCGATGATCAACGCCGGCAAGCAGGGCAGCTTTGAAGGCATTATTGCGCAGGAGACCGACGTCACGCGTAAACTCGACAATGCCTATAACGAGGTGCTGCTGCAGGCCATCAAACTCCGCACTCAGCGCGCTGACGCCATTAACGCCAGGGCTGAGCATCAGTCGCGCATCGGCTTTATTGCCATGGCGGTCGCTTTCGTCGCCGCCTTGCTGCTGACGCTGGTGACTTTTGTCTTCCTGCGTCGCGTCGTGATCAATCCGCTGCGTCAGTCGGTCACGCGCATAGAGCGCATCGCTCAGGGCGATCTTACCGCGCCGCCGGAACCACACGGTCGCAGCGAAATTGGCACGCTGCTGCATAATCTGCAGCTGATGCAGGATTCGCTGGTGAAAACCGTCGGTACGGTGCGCGAAGGCGCAGTGGCCATCTATCAGGGATCCGGCGAGATCACAGCCGGCAATACCGATCTCTCCTCCCGTACCGAGCAGCAGGCTGCCGCGCTGGAGCAAACCGCCGCCAGTATGGAGCAGCTGACCGCGACGGTGAAGCAGAACGCCGAGAACGCCCACCACGCCAGCCAGCTGGCGGCAGACGCCTCTGGCAAAGCGCGCAGCGGCGGCGAACTGGTTAACGGCGTGGTTAAAACCATGACCAATATCTCCGGCAGCTCGAAGAAGATCGCCGAAATCACCAACGTCATTAACAGTATCGCCTTCCAGACCAATATTCTGGCGCTGAACGCCGCGGTGGAAGCGGCGCGTGCCGGTGAGCAGGGTCGCGGCTTCGCGGTGGTGGCAAGCGAGGTGCGCAGTCTGGCGCAGCGCAGCGCCCAGGCGGCTAAAGAGATTGAGTCGCTGATTGCGGAGTCGGTCAATTTGATTAAAGACGGTTCGCATCAGGTGGGCGAAGCAGGTGAAACCATGGGCGAGATCGTTGAGGCGGTACGCCGCGTCACCGATATTATGTCGGAAATCGCCGCCGCCTCGGATGAGCAGAGCCGCGGTATTCAGCAGGTAAGCCAGGCGGTGACCGAGATGGACAACGTTACGCAGCAGAACGCCTCGCTGGTTGAGGAGGCTTCGGCAGCGGCCGCGTCGCTGGAGGATCAGGCAGGCAAGCTGACCCAGGCGGTCGCCGCCTTCCGCCTGCAGGATACGCCCGCGCGTCCGGCCACTTCATCCGCTTCTGCCTCGCCCGCGCTGAAATCGCCGCTCGCCTCCCCGCGTCCGGCGCTGGCGGCTCCAGGCAATGACAACTGGGAAACATTCTGACGCCGCCAGGCAGTAAAAGGCGTTTTGAATAGGACAGATTAAGCATTAAATAAGGCGCCTGCGGGCGCCTTTTTATTTCCTGCTGTCAGGAGGGATGGTGCGTAAATAGCCTTTTAATTCTCCTGGTAAGGCTCCACAAATACCCCTTCCGGATGATCGCCCTCATTAAAAAACCAGATGCCCAACGGATAATCTTCCAGCGCCACCAGATACATGACGCCTTCATTAAAGGGTTCTATGGCGAGAATAGTGCCGACGCGGCGCGGGCCGCCGTCGGTTTTCACGGTTACGCGGTCATTGACCTTCATGCACGTTGCTCCTGATGATTTTCCTGGCATCAGTGTAAACGAAGAGGCCTGCCTCAGCGACGCGCAATTACCCAAACCGCATGGATGATGCCGGGAATATAGCCGCACAGCGTCAGTAAAATATTGAGCCAGAATGCGCCGCCAAAACCGACCTGCATAAATACGCCCAGCGGCGGCAAAATAATAGCGATAATGATGCGTAACAAATCCATGGTCTCTCCTTGTCGCGTCAGTTTTTTACTTTGCTGCTAACTATAGACGATGTGGCTGATTAAAAAGGAAAAACCAGGTAAATTTAAGTAAGCGCGTAACTTTTCGCTTTCTTTACGTTTCGCAACAAGACTTCTGACACGGCTACCTTTTACACTTTCCTCACTGCCCCACCCCAAAGGGGCAGTCAACCTAAAAGTAACAAGGATTTTGCCCGCGCAGCGCGGGCTTTTTTTTTGCCTGCCTTACTCTCCTTCACAGATTCCTTAGACAACCTTGCCCGCCAGCTATACTTAGTCGATCCGCCGCGATCCGTGGTCGGAGAAAGCCTGTAAATCCTTTGTTAAAAAGGAGAGCGATAATGGCACAGACAAACGCAAGCGGTACCGATCTTCAGCACGACGATAAACCCGACGTGGAGTCGCTGCTGGAAAGCCTGCCGGGCAAAGCGCAGGAAATGCCTCACTCTTTTCCGGAGGCGGATAACAGCCGTCACCTCAGCACCGGCGGCAGAGCATGGGGAAGCAGTATTGAGCTGGCGGATGAGTACGAACTGGATATTCGCGACTGCACCTGTAATGAATTGAACCGCTAACCGCGCGGCAAAAAAATACCCGGCAGGGAGCGCCGGGTAAATATTCAATTAATTCGTTACACCAGGAAATTCTTGACACCTCAGCAGGGTACGCCTGCCCTGCGTTAAGACAAGCACTCTCTGTGCACAAGCCTGTAACCTTTTCCGCTAAAAAGACGGGGAAGTTACCGGGAACAGCCTGAATTTAGCGGCTCTCGACCATGCACTCTTTGTGCATCCCGCCTCGCTTATCCGCTTCGATTTAAGAATTATCCTGGAAGTAGCGCGCGACGGGCGAAAAGAAGGCGCAATCGTTCATCAACTATAATACTGAAAATCCGCCAGTTAATGTCGCAAGGAGCCTGCTATGCCCAGTTTGCAACAGCCGCTGTTAGTCATTACCGATCTGGATGGTTCCCTGCTCGATCATCATACCTACCGCTGGGATGCTGCCGCAGAGTGGCTGGCCGAGCTACAGCGTAATCAGGTGCCGGTGGTGATCTGCTCCAGTAAAACCGCCGCTGAAATTGTGCCGCTGCAAAAGCGGATAGGCCTGACAGGCATCCCCTTTATTGCTGAAAATGGCGCGCTGGTGCAGATGTCAGCACAACGGCGCGTGCGCGTTCCCCCCGAAAGCCCCGGCTACGATGCGCTCTGTCAGACGCTCAGCACGTTGCAGTCGCGCTTTCGTTTTCAGGGCTTCTGTAATTTCAGCAATGCTGAGGTTGCGGCGATGACTGGCCTTGCCGAAGGCGAAGCCACGCTGGCGCGCCAGCGAGAGGCGTCGGAAGTGATTGTCTGGCGCGACGATGAAGAGAAGCTGGAGGCGTTTCGCGCCGCGCTGGCGCAGCATCAGCTCCAGCTGACGCAGGGCGGCCGCTTCTGGCATGTAATGCCGACAGGCAGCGGCAAAGGCGAAGCGCTGCGCTGGCTGCTCGGCCAGTATGACCATGTTCCCACCACTATCGGCCTTGGCGATGGCCCCAACGATGCACCCATGCTCGATGCGGTTGATTACGCCGTCGTGATCAAAGGCTATAGCAAAACGCCAGTCTCGCTGACCCGGCAAGACGCGCAGCAGATCTACCATACGGCGCATTACGGCCCCGAAGGCTGGAAAGAAGGTCTTGATTATTTTCTGAGCCAGCCAGATTAAGCCGCACCCACTGTTTATCAAAAGGATAGCGCGATGAGTGATTTTTATCAGAATGGCGTGATTACCAATTTCCATAATCTGACCGACCGCAGCGTAGAGTCGCTGGAAAAAGAGATGGTGCGCTTCGCGCGCAAACGCAAAATGGGGCTGATTCTGCCGTCGCTCTTTTCTGAACTGGAAGGGCCGGCGCTGGGACATATCGTCGATGAGCTGGCTAAAGTGCCCTATCTTGACGAGATCGTGATTGGCCTCGATCGCGCCGACCGCGATCAGTTTCTCTACGCGCGCGAATTTTTCTCGCGCCTGCCGCAGCGCCACCGCATTTTATGGAATGACGGCCCGCGCCTGAAGGCAATTGATGCCGAGCTGGATAAAGAGGGGCTATCTCCCTCCCAGCCGGGCAAAGGACGCAACGTCTGGTTCTGCACCGGCTTTACGCTCGCCTCGGATCGCACCCAGTGCGTGGCGCTGCACGACTGCGATATCGTCACTTATGAACGCGGCATGCTGGCGCGCCTGCTCTATCCGCTGGCGAATCCGGCGTTCCAGTATGAGTTCTGCAAAGGCTTTTACGCGCGCGTCGCCGACGGCAAGCTTAATGGCCGCGTTGGACGTTTGCTGGTTGGCCCGCTGCTGCGCTCGCTGCAGAAGGTCTATGGCCACTCCGAATATCTCGACTACCTGGCCAGCTTTCGCTATCCGCTGTCGGGCGAATTCGCCATGCGCACCCATGTGCTTAACGGCATTAAAATTCCCGGCGACTGGGGGCTGGAGATTGGCGTGCTGTCGGAAATTTACCGCAACTACACCACGCGCCAGACCTGCCAGGTGGAGATCGCCGACAACTATGACCACAAGCATCAGCCGCTGGCGGAAGATGATGGCACCGGCGGCCTGAAGCGTATGAGCAGCGATATCGTGCAGTCGCTGCTGCGCAAACTGGCGACGATGGGCGTGCCGCTCACCAGCGACTCCTTTCGCGTGCTGAAGGCGACCTACTACCGCAACGCGCTCGATATGATGGAGATCTACAACCATGAGGCGGCGATGAACGGCCTGAAGTTCGATCAGCACACCGAAGAGGCGGCGGTGGAAATGTTTACCCAGTCGATTCTGGAAGCGGGACAGGCCTTTATCGAGCGCCCTAACGACAAGCCGTTTATTCCCAGCTGGAGCCGCGTTCAGTCCGCCTTCCCCGATATTTTGCAGCGTATCTACCAGGCGGTGGAAGAGGACAACGACGGTAAGGTTTAACCTTCAGCCACCACGCGGTTGCGGCCCTGACTTTTTGCCAGATAGAGTCGGCGGTCCGCTTCCGCCTGTAAGCGCGTCGCCTGGTAATCCCCCTGCTCTTCGCTGCTGGCGACGCCCGCGGAGAGCGTCACGCTAAAGCAGCGGCTGGCATTCACCAGAATGGTTTTGGCCGCCAGCCGCTGTCGCATACGTTCCGCCACCTTTTGCGCATCTGCCAGCCCGGTGTCAGGCAGCACCACGCAGAACTCCTCGCCGCCCACGCGCCCGGCCAAATCCTCTTTACGCAACGCCTGAGCGATAATCGCGGCGACGCGCATCAGCGCCTGGTCGCCCGCCTGATGGCCCCAGGTGTCATTGACGGATTTAAAGTGATCGATATCGAGCTGAATCACCGAGAGCGGCGCATTGAGCTGCTGGCAGCGTGCCGTCTCCCCCTCAAAGCGCTCAAAAAAGGCGCTGCGGTTAAGCAGACGCGTCAGGCCATCGTAGCTGGCGCGCCACTCCAGCCGGGCAGAGAGCTGGCTCAGCCGCCGCACCAGACGAACGATAACCTGATGCGCCACCAGCAGCAGGAGTACGAACAGCAGCCACATCGCAAGCATAAACAGCATGGCATGTCCTAAATCCTGCCGCAGCCCCTGCGCCAGCGTTTGCTGATTCAGCAGGTAGCCGTCCACGTTTTTCAGCCTGCGCCAGCTGATAAACTGACTCTCCAGCCGCAGCGCGCCCTGCGGCTGACGCGCCATTTGGGCGTAGAGCCGCTGTTGCGCACTGCTGCTCAGCGCTTTACCGTCCGATGCGTTAAGCGACGCCAGGGGCTGTTGCGCTTTATCCAGCAGCATCACGCTCCCCTGCAACGCACTATGGCGCATGCTGCCCAGCAGCCTGGCGATACGCTGCTGGCTAAAATCCATCGACAGCACGCCATACCAGTAGCCGTTGCTGAAGACAGGTGTGCTGACCGTAAGCATGGCGCCCTCATCGTTCGCGCCCTGATAGACGCCAGACCAGCGCAGCTGCTGAGAAGAAGCCAGGGCCGAGATGGCGCGGAACCAGGGACGCGATACGACGGTAGCATAGCTGGCGGAAATGGCTGACAGGCTCTGCGGCGGACGCGAACTGATAAAAAAACCGGCGCGCGAGGTGTACCAGAAGCGCGAATGGAAATCGGCCTCCGCATCGCTGAACTGCATAATAAAGCTGAACTCCAGCGCCGCGAGCAGCTCGCCGTTAAGTCGCGCCGCATCGCGTTGCAGCAGATTATCCTGCGCCAGCTCGCTGTCACCAACGCCGTTTATCGGCATGCTGCGCGGCATATTGAGCCGCAGCTGCCAGGCGGGCTGGCGGCGCAGCTGATTAAACTCCGCCAGCGCGCGGCGTCCGTGATCGGCGTCGAGCGGATGCGACAGCGCGTAAGTGAACATGCGGCGATAGTAGATTAGCCCGTCAATGCTCTCCTGAAACTGGCTTTCCAGCCCGTTCTGCATATCTGCCAGCGCGGCGCGCTGCCTGTCTTCATAGTTCGCATGCAGGGTGTAAAGCTCGCGCAGGGTCAGAAAAAAGGAGAACAGCAAGACCGCTAAAAACAAGAGGTGAACACGCAGCTCGGGACGTAACGTTCGGACGGAGAGCGGCAAAACAACCATCAGCAACGATGCTCCGAATAACTAACATCGGGCGATTATAACAGGCGTGGTGGATCAGAAAATGCGGGAAGTCACGGGGGATGAACAAAGCATCCCCGTTGAATGGGGCTTAGCTGGCGAGCTGTGATTCAGGGACAGAGTGGCTAAGCTCATCCTGATGAAAGGCTTCGCGGCGCACTGCGTAGCCGTCATACCAACGGCACTCTACCATTCCGCTGGCATAGCCAGTCACAACCATGGCGGGGCCGCCCTCTTTATGCTGAACTTCATCGCTAATCATAAAGCTCATTTCCTTCTCCTTTTGACCGTTAACAGAACCTTTCTATCTATAGCAGCCATCCGGATAGCCTGCCTGTTAAGGCGGGCAAAAAAGCGTAAATTCAGAGTAAAGCAGTAAGAAATATTGAAAATAAAAAAAGCGGATAAAAATTATTATCCGCTTTTAACATCTGAAGGAGCTGAAATCAGATTTTGCAGCCTTCGCAATCCGCTTCGTCGCCTGCATCGTCCGGCACTTCATTGACCTTTTCCGCCGCCCTGGCTTCAGCCTGCTCCAGCTGGGCATCAATATCAAATTCAAACATATCGTCGTTCATCGCGTCTCCTCTTCAGACTTCACATCATATGGCAGTGCGCTTTATACCGATTTACCGCGCAGTTTAGCAATCAGATTCACCGCCAACAGCACAATCGACCCAACGATAAAACCGAGCACCAGGTTAGCGCCGTTACTGAGCAGGCTGGCCACCAGCCCGTTCATATCGCCGGTAATTGCCTCAATCAGATGATGCAGCGGCGCGAGGCCATGCACGATAATGCCGCCGCCGACCAGAAACATCGCCAGGGTGCCGGCCACCGTGAGAATTTTCATCAGCCAGGGGGCGAATCCGAGCAGAAAACGGCCGACGCCCTGTGCGATTGCCGAAGACTTCTCATTCAGCCAGTAGCCGAGATCGTCGATTTTTACGATAGCGGCGACGATGCCGTACACGCCGATAGTCACCAGAATGGCGATACCAGCGAGGATCAATACCTGGTTCAGCAGCGGAGCGTCAGAAACGATGCCGAGCGTAATGGCGACAATCTCCGCAGAGAGAATAAAGTCGGTACGCACAGCGCCTTTGACCTTATTCTTTTCAAACTCGCGCGGGTCCTGCTGCGCCAGTTTATCCAGCCGCTGCTGGCGCGCCTCGGGGCTTTTCTCCTGCTTATCGTGCTGCAAACTGTGCAGCACCTTTTCGACCCCTTCATAGCAGAGGTAGGCACCGCCAATCATCAGCAGCGGCGTAATAAGCCAGGGTGCGAAAGCGGAAATCAGCAGCGCCAGCGGCACCAGGATCAGTTTATTAAGAAACGAGCCTTTCGCGACGCCCCACACAACCGGCAGTTCGCGATTGGCCTTTACGCCCGTTACCTGCTGCGCGTTCAGCGACAGATCGTCGCCCAGCACGCCAACGGTTTTTTTTGCCGCCACTTTACCCATGACGGAGATATCATCCAGAAGTGTTGCAATATCATCTAATAAAGTCAGTAAGCTGGATCCAGCCAAAATTTCTTCCTTATTCCGGTTCGTTATGTTGACAACAGGGACAGCGCTCCAGCGTCGCGGCGGTTATCTCAGCGATGCCGTCGCACTCCCACTCTACGCGGACCGCGCCTGACAGCTCGCCTGCATGCAGGTATTTGCTGACCGGGCTTTCCGTCATGCCGGTAATCTCCTCCGTCGCGACCAGCGTGTCGCCGACATAGACGCGCGCCGTCGCATGAGCATTAACCATGCGCTCGTCGCGCAGCTGATAGAGGCGTTTTACCGTCAGTTTAATACTGCTCATCCAGAACTCCTGCTCGCGGGGGAAGGCGAAATCTAACCCGGCGAAGTCAACAAGGCAAGGCGACCTCAACGCGGCCGATAGTGCTGAATACCGTTGTGATCGATCTCTGCGCTCTGGTCCATCGCCAGCAGCCACTCCTCCAGCCGCTCCTGAAGATCGCTGTCGCTTAGCCGCAGCTTATTGCGCAGCGCGCACTCCCAGATAATCAGCACCTTCCAGCCGCTCTCCTGCAGCTGCCGGACATAGCGGTTATCGCGTTCAACGTTACTGTTGATTTTGCCGACCCAAAATTCTGTGCGCGTCGCCGGCACCTTAAAGAGATAGCAGTTGTGGTGATGCCAGAAACAGCCGTGAACAAAGATAATCGCCTGCTGCTCCAGCAAAACGAAATCGGGACGGCCTGGCAGGTTTTTATCCTGAACGCGGTAAGCAAAGCCGCGATCCTTTAACAGCTGCGCCACCCGCAGTTCGATGGCGGTATCCTGCTGGCGTATCGCACGCATATTTTTGCTGCGGGTCGTGCTGGAGTGTACATCGGCCATGGCGTCTCCTTTTTGCCCTATCTATCAACTTTAGTCGGACTCAATAAAAGCGAAAGCCTCCGCTGCGGTTAACGAGGCGGCGACCGGCGGATAAAATCCCGACGATGCGTCATGCAGGCGGCCTTTAGGCATCGACCGCCAATTTCTTCGAAGCCAGAGGAGTGTTAGCATAGCCCGTTCACAGTTAAGGAAAAATGCATGCTTGCCGATGACGCCACCGCAATGACGGAACCCGCTTCTCCCCTGCTCTCTCCCGATAGCGAAACCGCTGACCTGATGCGCCAGGTGCTGGCGATTTATGCCGCGCGCGATTTAGCGGCAAAATTCCATCAGGCGGGCTTCCGCGACTGGACGCCGCAGCAGCTGACGCGTCTGCGGCAAAACAAAAGCGCATTGCCGCCCCTGAGCGAAGGCGAATTAGCGCTGTTGCGCAGCCTGCTGCCTGCGCGTCCCGCCCATTACGACAACCCGCAGTTTCGTTTTATCGATCTCTTCGCGGGCATTGGCGGCATCCGGCGCGGTTTCGACGCCATCGGCGGAAAATGCGTCTTCACCAGCGAGTGGAATAAAGAGGCGGTGCGCACCTACAAGGCCAATCACTACAGCGATCCGCAGGAGCACCGCTTCAACACCGATATTCGGCACATCACCCAGCCCGCAGGCCTGCGCGACGAGGCGGCCATCTATCGCCATATCGACGCGGAGATCCCCGATCATCAGGTGCTGCTGGCCGGTTTTCCCTGCCAGCCCTTTTCGCTGGCGGGTGTGAGCAAAAAGAATGCGCTGGGGCGCGCGCATGGCTTCGAGTGCGAAGCCCAGGGTACGCTGTTTTTCGACGTGGCGCGTATTATCGCCGCCAAAAAGCCGCCGATCTTTGTGCTTGAGAACGTCAAAAACCTGAAAAGCCACGATCAAGGCCGCACCTTCGCCGTCATTATGGCGACGCTGGATGAGCTGGGTTACGACGTGGCCGATGCCGATGCCGACGCGCCGGATGCGAAGATTATCGACGCGCGCCACTTCCTGCCCCAGCACCGCGAGCGCATCGTGCTGGTCGGCATCCGCCGCGACTATCCGTTCAGCAAAGCGCTGTCGCTGCGTCAGATTGAGCAGCACTATCCGTCCGCAGTGCCCAGCCTGCAAAGCCTGCTGGAACCCGAGCCGGAGGAGAAATATATTCTTTCCGCGCAGCTGTGGCGCTACCTCTACGACTACGCCAGAAAACACAAAGCGAAAGGCAACGGCTTTGGCTTTGGGCTGAACGATCCGCGTAAAGCTGACGTCTGCGTACGCACCCTGTCGGCTCGCTATTATAAAGATGGTTCGGAAATCCTCATCGATCGCGGCTGGGATCAGGCACTGGGCGAAGCGGATTTCAGTAACGCGGAGAATATGGCGCGTCGGCCGCGTCGCCTCTCGCCGCGCGAATGCGCGCGCCTGATGGGCTTCGAAGCGCCAGGCGAGCATCAGTTCCGCATTCCGGTTTCCGATACGCAGGCCTATAAGCAGTTCGGCAACTCGGTCGTGGTGCCGGTTTTCGCCGCCGTAGCACAGCTGCTGCTTCCCATTATCAGGCAGTTAAATAACGCATAACAGGGCCAGAGTTTCGCTTAGTAACGCGCATTATGCTGTTTTTCCAGCAATGCGCCCTCTGTCACAAAGTTGTCACGCAACCGGCGAATACTCGCTTTTATTTTCGGGTTGCGCTATGTCTTCCATCACTCTTCTTAATCGCCGTTTTCGCCTGCGTAAGCCGGGGCTTCCCGGCTGGCTCAGCAGTCTGCGCGGCAACTTCACCCTGTTTGTTATCCTGTTCTGCCTGCTGCAGGCGCTGGGCGTTACGCTGCTTACCGCGCAGGTCAATCATACACAAAGCGCGCTGGCGCAAACCGCGGAACTGCGGGAAAGGCTGGCCCTGCTTGATAAAGCGCGTATCGAACTGCTGACCGCCAGCGATGACAGCCATCGCGCGGGTATCTATCTGATGCAGGACCAGCAGAGCGGCTCGGTAGACAGCTGGAAAAGCCTGGCTGACAGCGCCAGCGCGTCGCTGCAGCAGGCGAAAACGCTTTTCGCCCGCTATCACGCCGCTGACAACAGCCCGCTGGCGCAGGGCTTTACCCTGCTGGCGCAAGGGCTGGAAGAACAGCTGAAAGGGTTAAAGGATAACCAGATTGACGCCTTTTTTATGGTGCCGATGCAGGCCTATCAGCAGCAGTTCAACGACGCCTGGTTCGCTGAAATCGACGCGGCAAACAAAGAGCTTGGCGCGGTAAATCACAGCACGCTGGAGAGCATGACCCACAGCCGCAACCTGTCGCTTATCGTCAGCGCGCTGCTTTTCTCGCTGCTGATTATCGGCGGCGTGCTGCTGGCGCGCGGCGTGATTACGCCGCTGCGTCACGCCAGCCGCCAGCTGCAGCAAATTGCAACCGGCGATCTGCTGTCGCCACCCGCCGCCGGACGCTTACAGGCGCGTGAGACGCAGCAGCTGTTCAGCGCCATGGCGGAGATGCGTCAGGGGCTGCGCCATATCGTGCATGAGATCAATACCATCGCCGCCAGCGTGGCGGCAGGCGCGGGCGAGATGCAGCAGCATAACGCACGCGTCAGCGAGCAGCATCAGGCGCAGAACGCCAGCTTTACCCATCTGTCTCAGCGGCTGCGACGCGTCGCGGAAGAGGTGGAAACCAGTGCGCAGGTGTCGCAACAGGCGACGCAGCAGGCCTATGACGCCGATACGCTGATGCAGCAGTGCGTTTCGCGGGTGGATGAGATGGAGACGCAGATGCGTCAGATTGTCGACGCCTCAGGAGATATCGCCGGTATCGTGGAGATGCTGGAGAGTCTGTCGCTGCAAACGCGCCTGCTGGCGCTTAACGCGGCGATTGAATCGGCGCACGCCGGGGTTTACGGCCGCAGCTTTTCCGTGGTGGCGAAAGAGATCGGCATGCTATCCAGCCAGAGCAGCGGTTCGACGCAGCGCATCGACGGTCTGATTCAGCATACACAACAGCATGTCACGGAGGGTTTTAACAAGGTTAAAGTGCTGGAGAAGCTGTTCCAGACCATTAGCGGCGCCGTGGCCGCTATCGCCGGACAGCTTCAGGCGCTTCAGCAGAACGCAACGGCGCAAAGCAAGCGGGTCAGCCATATCGCCGCCGAGGTCCATAAGCTGGATGAGACGCTGCAGGCCAGCACCGGACTCAGCACGCAGCAGCAGCGCGCGGCTGATACGCTTCAGCAGCAGGCGGCGCGACTGGCCCAGAGCGTGCAGCAGTTCCGCATCTGATATGGCTGGTGAGCGCCCATAAAAAAACCCGTCTTGCGACGGGTTTTATTTATTTCTTTTTCTTGCTCTGTTTCTTCAGCAGAGCGCGTAGCTGCTTGACCTCATCCGCGGAGAACGCGTTTGACGCGGTCTCTGCCGTATCCTGGTTATCTACCGCCGATGCGGTGGGCGGCAGCAGGCTCTCCTGCAGACGCTGAACAATCTCCTGACTCATTGAGATCTGATTTTCCAGCGCCAGCTGTTTAATCTGCTCCTTCAGCGCCGGATCAATCTTAATCGTCAAATTTACCGTATCAGTCATTCCGTTACTCCCTTCGTTATTTATCCACAACGTAGCGGAAGTCACTAACGTTTAACAGACTGTCATAAAAATTTAATATTAGGCGCGTATAGGGCTAAAATCGCGCAGCACCGATTCGTCGATGCTGGTGAGGTTGCCCTGTAGCTCTGCGCACAGCTTGGCCATATAGCCCACCAGAAAGTCCGCATTATGCTGCGCCAGCGCCCTGCCCGCCTCGGTTTGCATCGTATCCGGCAGCCGCAGCAGCTTCTTCTGGAAGTGATCGAGCGTCCAGTTTACATCGTTAAGCTCGCGCATTTTGCCGAGCGGATCGTCACTGTCAAACAGCGGACGATTCAGCGCGCCGGCCGTGTAGAACACGCGCGCCAGGCCAATCGCGCCCAGCGATTCGAGACGATCGGCGTCCTGAACGATTTTCGCCTCCAGGGTTTCCGGCGTAATGGCGGCGCTAAAGCTGTGCGCTTTCACCGCGTGGCTTACCGCGGGGATCAGCGCAGCGGGAAAGTCGGGGAAATCCTGCGTCAGAATGCGCGTGGTCTCTTCTGCGGCATAGGTAGAAGCCAGATGGCGTTCGGGATGATTTTTCGGCAGGTTCACCACGTCGTGAAAATAGCAGGCGGTCAGAACCACCAGCGGGCTGGCATCGCTGCCTGCCATAATGCGTTGGGCACTCATCCAGACGCGGCGCAAATGGGCAATATCATGCGCCTTGTCATCATGAACCCAGTTAATCTGAAACCAGCTTTCGAAGCGCGTTTGCCAGAGTGAGAGCGACATGGCTTATCTCCCTGTTAATGTTTGGGTATCGGTCTTAACATCAGACCGTACGCATTGGGACGTCATCTTACCGAGTAGCTGATGACAAATTTTTGACACAGGGTGGTTTTAATTCGCTGTGATAAAACCGGTTTCGAAAAAAAATGAGACCAGGATCGAGTTATAGCGCTAATTCAAGCGCTATCCCAGTTTTTAACAAACTTTCAGCATTAACCCATATCAATTATCTTAAGCAAATCTTATTAATATTGAGCAAAACCGCCTCGTCACTTCCCTCTCAGTGGACAGAACCAGCGGCGGCATCTTCCAGAATGAATCAGTATATCTGCGCTTTGTGAAGGTTAAAGAATCTGAAAAGGTTTCAAAAACGCCCGATATAACGTACTGTATTCGGGTTATACCAGGTAAGGGACCACTTAGTAGACTCGGTCTGGTGCGTTTTTTGCATTTTCGCTTTTTCCTAAAGGCAAATCGTTGTGTTGCCGTTACTGTAAGGCGACAAATTGTTAAGCAGATTGATGTAAATTCATCACGGCTGAGCGCAGGCGCAGGACAGCGATTGAATGTGTGTCAACCGGGCTCTATTTATATTCAGAGGTAATCCATGAAAGAACGGCCGATTCTTTTTTCCGAACAGCGGGTTCGCGCCCTGCTGGTTGGCCAGCAAACCCAGACCCGGCGCATCATGAAAACGCAGACTTTCGGACCGGGTCAGGATCATCATGAAGGCGTACACGCCTTCGACGTTAACGCTAACCATCTGCATGGCTATAAGCTGATGTCGATGGCCGATATCAGCCAGCACTGCCCCTATGGCAAGCCGGGCGATATTTTGTGGGTGCGCGAGACCTGGCGCGGCCCTATCGTGCCCGAAAGCGATCTGGCGGAGTATGAACGCGATCCATCGCCGTTCCGCCTGCCCGCATTTTGTCAGTACCGCGCCGACAACAATGAGCTGGGGCACCATACCCAGGGCGGACCGGAAGCCGATCAGTTCGGCTGGCAGACCGCCATCCATATGCCGCGCTGGGCCAGCCGCATCAACCTGCAGATCACCGCCGTACGTGCGGAGAAGATCCAGGATATCAGCGAAGATGACATTATGGCTGAAGGGGTGCAGACCGATTCGCACTTCCTGAATAACTTCTTCACCATGAATATGAATGCGGAATCGCCTAAAGAGGCCTACCGTAAAGCGTGGCAGAAGCAGTACGGCGCCACCAGCTGGGAAGTCAACCCCTGGGTCTGGGTGATTGAATTTGCGCGCGTCGAGCGCAATTAATACTGCTTTGCGGGCTAAATCACAGACAAATTGCATGCTAAACGGTTGAATAGACAGCTTTCATCCCTGCAGCCAGATCAAGGTGCCAGCGACCGTTTCGGATGCTGGCATTTTTTCTGGCGCGTCAGGGTCGCGAGGGAAATTCTTCAGCGAGTACTGCGATGTTTAAATGGCCGTGGAAAAACGATAATCGCGCTTCCTTTGTTGAGCTGCCCTGGCAACAGGGGCTGGCACAGCCGGTATTTAGCTGGCTGGATGAGGATGAGCAGCAGGCGCTGATCGCCATGGCGCAGCGTTTCCTGCAGCAAAAAAAACTGGTGCCGCTGCAGAATGTCGAGCTTGATGAATTGCGCAGCGCGCGCATCGCTCTGCTCTTCTGCCTGCCGGTGCTGAAGCTGGGGCTGGAGTGGCTCGACGGCTTTCACGACGTGCTGATCTATCCAGAACCTTTTGAAGTCGCCGACAGCTGGGAAGATGAACAGGGCCTGGTGCATCACGCCGCCGCCGTTCATGCCGGACAGAGCTGGACGCAGGGCCCGATTGTGCTCAACTGGCTCGACCTTCAGGATGCGTTCGATCTCTCCGGCTATAACCTGGTGATCCACGAAGTGGCGCACAAGCTGGACGCACGTGGTCGCGGCTACACCAGCGGCATACCGGTGATGGCGCTGCGTGATGTCGCTCTGTGGGAAAAAGATCTTCGCGCCGCCATGGATGAAATCGAAAATGAGGTTGAGCTGGTTGGCGAACAGGCCGCGACCATCGATCCTTACGCCGCCAGCGATCCCGCCGAGTGTTTTGCCGTACTGTCCGAATACTTTTTTACCGCGCCGGCGCTGCTGTATGAACGCTTCCCGGCGATGTACCGCCATCTGAGCCAGTTCTATCGTCAGCATCCGCTGCCGCGTTTAGCGCAAAACTCGCCGCATTCCGCTTAATCCGCGATCGCTTTGCTGCAAAGCTAGCCAGTTGAATGCTAATGTGTTTTTCACTGTTGACACGCCGGAGCGCGGCCATTAATATGCGCCCCATCGAAACGATTCCTCTGTAGTTCAGTCGGTAGAACGGCGGACTGTTAATCCGTATGTCACTGGTTCGAGTCCAGTCAGAGGAGCCATATTAAAGAAGCCCGCTCAGGGAAACCTGAGCGGGCTTTTTGCTGTGGTGACTTTGCCGCTAACGGACTCAGAGTTCGCGGCGCGCAAACGCCAGCATCCGCTCCGCCAGCGCCTGCGGGGTCTGCATCGGCAGCAGGTGACCAGCGCCGTCGATAATCTCCACCTCGCCCTGCGGCAAATGAGTGCGCATCACGTCCCGCTGCGCCTCAACGCCCGGCACGTTACCGTCTTCGCTGCCCAGCACCATCATGGCGGGCAGCTCAAGGCGGCCGATTTGCTCGCGCAGATCTTCCCGGCTGCCGTGTAGCGCCCAGGCGCGAAAGGCGGCAGGCGCGGCGCTTTGCGCATCGGCAATCGCTACCTCGCGCAGCACATCCGGCAGAGGCGCGGAGCAGGCGCCGTCGACAAAGGTTTCCGCCTGCTGACGCGTTCCCTGGTACTCCGCCTGCGTCTGGCGATCCTGCTCGCTCATCGGCTGCGGGCCAGGCGGCGAAGGCGCCACCAGCACCAGCCGTTGCAGATAGTCAGGCTGTCGGGCGGCAAGCGCCATCGCCACTTTCCCCGTCATAGAGTGACCGACAAGGATCACCTTTTCCAGGCGCAGCTGGCGGATAGTTTCATCGACCTGGTTCGCCATTGAGGCTACATCGTAACTTTCAATGTCGGTTGCGCCGCCAAAGCCCGGCATATCCAACGCCACGCAGCGGGAATGACGATCGAGATAAGGCAGCGCTGGAAACCAGGTGCGGTGCGAGCCGCCCAGATAGTGCATCAGCACAAACGTCGTTTCGCCCTCTCCCTGTAAGCTGTAAGGCAGCATAAAACCTCCTATATCAGGGTGCCGTTGATGTCGCCCAGCTGTGCTATAGCTGCCTCGCTATAGCCCGCCTGCCGCAGCGGTGCGACAATTTCGCCTGCCAGATCGGGCACATAGCCGATCAGCAGCTCGCCAGCGCCGTGTAGCGTCACCTCTTCCAGCGCGGCGGGCAGCAGCAACGATTCAGCACGCCCCAGCGTCACGCTGACGCCGTTCGCTTCTACCGTTAACGGCTCGCCAGTGTTGGACACAATACGCGCGCGGCTGAAGCTGAAACGCTGCGACTCGCTAAAGCGCCAGCGTTCCAGCGCAAAATAAGGACCGGCGCAGCAGAAGAGCCGCGTCAGGCCGCCCTTCTCAAGCGTCAGCCCCGGCTGTGGCGTGCAGCGCAGCTCTGGCCGTAGCTCCTCCAGCAGCGCATCGATATTTTTTTCCCACTCTTGCTGAGAGAGGCGCGAACCATCCTCCATCTGCCACGGCATCGCATGCTGCTGGATATTGGAGGTCTGCTCAATTTCATAAATGAGCGTGTCGGGACCAAAGCTGTGCAGCATGCCGCCTGGCACGTAAAAAGTATCGCCCGCTTTTACCGGCACCCGGTACATCACCGCATCGTAATCCTGCGCCAGCAGTGCCGCCTTCAGTCGGGCGTTGTCTACGCCGTCACGTACGCCCAGCAGACAGGTCGCATCGGGCGCGGCCCACAGAATATGCCAGGCTTCGGTTTTGCCGTTCGGCTGCTGCTCCAGCTTTTGCGCCAGCGCGTCGTTAGCGTGGAGGTGAACCGGCAGCATGCCGGTTCCGTCGATAAATTTGCTCAGCAGCGGGAAGTGCGGGCCGCGCCAGCCGGGCGCGACCATCTCGTCGGGGTAGCGTTCGGTGAGCTGGCGCAGCGTCTGACCCGCCAGCTCGCCGTTGGTGACGCTGGCGATCATGCCGTCAACGTCGCTGATTTCCCAGCTTTCCGCAATGCGCGTCTCAGGCAGACCCGCTTTTCCCAACTGCTCTCTGATACGCTGTCCGCCAAAAATATGGGTGGCGAGCGGCGTAGTCAGCTTTAAAGGATAAGCGTTCATATTTCTCCCTTACGCAGGTTTAGATAACCGCGACACCGCCTGTGACCGCAATGGTTGCGCCAGAAATGTAGCTCGCCTCGTCGCTGGCCAGCATAACGTAGGCAGGCGCCAGTTCGGCAGGCTGTCCCATGCGCTGCAGCGGAACTTCACCACCGAAGCTTTCTACCTGTTCAGGCGGCATGGTTGACGGGATCAGCGGCGTCCAGATAGGACCGGGCGCAACGGCGTTGGAGCGAATGCCTTTCTCCGCCAGCAGCGCTGCAAGGCTGCCAGAGAAGTTAACAATGGCGGCTTTGGTCGCTGAGTAGGCGATCAGCTTCGGTTTCGGCTGGTCGGCATTGATCGAAGCCGTATTGATAATGGAGCCGCCAGAAGGCATATGCGGCACCGCCGCCTTGCAGATATAGAACATGGCATAGAGATTGGTTTTCATCGTGCGATCGAATTCTTCATCGCTAATCTCATCCAGCGACATACGCGTCATCTGGAAAGCCGCGTTATTCACCACGATATCGATCTTGCCGAAACGTTCGGCCGCCTGCGCCACAATGCTGCGGCAATGCTCCGCTTCGGTAACATCGCCTGCGATCAGCAGCGCCTGCTGGCCCGCCTCTTCCACCAGCTTCGCCGTGTCTTTTGCGTCTTCATGCTCATCCAGGTAGGAGATCACGACATCCGCGCCTTCCCGGGCATAGGCGATGGCAACGGCGCGACCGATGCCGGAATCACCGCCGGTAATAATGGCGGTCTTGCCTTTCAGGCGGCCAGAACCCTGATAGCTGGTTTCACCATGATCGGGTTTTGGGTCCATTTTCAGGATGCTGCCGGGCCATTCCTGCTGCTGCGCCTGCTGAGGATGTTGTGGACGATCTGTCATACGTTCTCTCCTTTTAGTGACTCTTTCACTGTCGTTAATGGAGCTGAATCGTTATCAGCCTCGAGTCCTAAGTGTAGCAGCTATGACAGAATCGCAAGGTGAAGTGCTAAGCGTAACGGGTTGAAGGCACAACGAATTTATCTGAAACAAAATGAAAAAAGCCCGCACAGAGCGGGCTGTGCGGGCCTGAAAGCGGCAACAAGCGCGTCGGTTAGAGTAAATCTTCCCATGTCATAATCAGCTTTGCCGGCAGTGGCTGCGCCAGCAGCGATTCATCCGGTTTCCAGCTTTCCCAGTCGCGAAAAGCGGCGAAGTTCAGGCCTGTCAGTTTCTCCAGCGCGCTGACCGTAACGCGGTACTCATCGACATTAGGCCGAGGCGCATCCTGCGCATGCGGCAGGACGCGGCGCGGCTCATCCAGCAGATCCGCCTGGCTGACCAGCAGAGCGGTCGCCTGCGGCTTGCCCGCCGTGTTAATGCGCAGCACCACCTTCCAGAACATCAAGGGCACCTGCCATTCAGCATACTGTCGCCACTGGTCATTCAGCACCGGCCCGGTCAGCACGCTGACCTTACGCTTCGACTCCAGCACGCCCGACTCAAGGATATAGCGCTCCACCCCCTGCCAGTACTGCAGGCTCTGGTTGAAGCGAAAATGCTGCGGCGAACAGTTAGTGAAGTGAAAGGTATCTTTATTCGCGCGCACCGCTTCTTCCGCCGTACCCCAGGTGGGATCGCTGCGGCGCGTAAGATGGCCGCGATCGAACCAGCGGCTGTATTCGCTGTAAAAGGCCTGACCGGTGGTGTAGCGACTGTCGATGCGGCTGTCTTCATACCAGCGGTCCCCCTCTTCCAGCAGCGACGGCTGGCCATTGCCGCGATCGATGGAGATATAGCGCGCGCCGTCAATATTGGTGGCGGTAAAAAAGGCGAGTCGTCGTTCAGCGCTCATCAGCAGCGAGAAGTGCTGATAATCCAGTTTCGCTTCCGCGCCCTGCCGACCGTCGCGCAACGGCGCCACTTCGGCAGCGCGCGGCGCGATAATAGCGGCCAGATCGATCGACTCACCGTCGAGAAAGTCAGGCTGGAAACCGTCGCGGTTGCCGTAGTTGCTCTCCGGCGCGGCAGCGGAGGCGATCGGCGGAGCCGCGCGCTCACTGACGGTTAACGCCTGCATCAGCCGCGCCTGTTGCGCCGCAGGCAGCTGCGTCAGCTCGCCCTTCAGCCAGTCAATAATGGCGCTGATGCGTACGCCTTCATTCACCCAGCCGTCATCGCTCTCAACGCCGCCGTGATGTAGCGCGACCAGCTGCCACGCATCGTTAAATACCGGCGCGCCGGAAGAGCCGCCATCGGTATCGGCCTCATAGTGCAGCAGCTGCTCGTGACGCGCCAGCAGCGCGTTATTACGCAGCGTAATCTGCTGCGGCGCGCCGCCGGGATGATGGATAAGGTTAAGGCTGATGCCCAGCGCATGTTTATCGTTGCGATCGTTCAGCGCCAGCGGCTGCGGCGCCTCGCCGCTGCCAGCCACTATCTCGCCGAGCGCAATAAGAGTGCAGTCCAGCGCATCGGTCGGGCTGGTAAGAAAAAATTGCTCCGCATCGGCGGCATAAGTCACGCCGTCAACCAGTTCACCCGCTTCTGTTCGCCGCCAGCCAAACTGCAGCGTGACGCGACCCTGCGCGGGCGGCTGCGGCAGCAGATGGTGATTAGTGATAAAAAGCCCGCCGTGTGTCATAAAACCGCAGCCCCTGGGAATGCCGTCCTCTCGCAGCAGCGCCACGGCGCGGGCGCAGGCTAATCCCTGCTCTAAGAAAGCGATCGGCAACAGATCGTTGCTTTCGCCGGTGATAACGCCCTGACGCAGATGTTGCTGAAAGGCGTAGCGCTGCGCGCGGGCGCGATCCGGCTCTGCCGGTTCACCCGCTGCCAGCGCGGTTCGGGTCTGCGCACGCCGCTGCGCAGTTAATGCCAGCCGCGCGCTAATCAGCGCGGCGCTCTCTTTATCGTTCATTCGCTCCTCCAGGTTAAAAGGCGTGCTGCTCTTTTAACCATAGCCGCTGCGGCTGAACGTTCCTTTTTCTTATGCTTCGATCCCGCCGCGCGGCAGATTGCTCACTGCCGCTCAGGCTTGTTGTTACGCAGCGTTTTGTAAAAATCCATTGCAGCAGGCGAAAAAAAGCCCGCTTAGCGAGAGCGGGCTTTACCGGAGAGAGTATAACGGGAGCAGCTACTTTTCATGGTAGCGATGCACCTCAGGATAATATTCGAAGCCATAGAGCTGGCTAACGGGGATAAGCAGCTCAAGCTCCAGGTTTGATTCGCTTTCGTCACGTTCGTCGCGCCGACGGTCGGTATTAGCCTCGAAACGGTTTTTCCACAGCTGCAGCAATCTTTTCATCTGGTTCGCCCTTATCAAGTCGGAGCCTTAGTAAAGCCCGATCGCTGGCGCAGCTGAACCATCAATTTCTGCAGTTTATTGCTGAAAAACAGCTAACCCCGGCATGGCGTCTCTTTCCGGCGAGCCGGGATAGCGCTACTGCTGTTTCGCCACCATTTTCCGGTAATTATCCAGCCACTTGCCGCTCTTCAGCCGCCACCAGAAGCAGGCGCCGCGTACCGCCCAGTCCAGGAACATGCCGAGCCAGACGCCCACCACGCCCATGCCGAGCATAATCCCCAGCACATAGCCCACCACAACGCGCGCCCCCCACATGCTGAACATAGAGACGTACATAGTGTAACGCGCGTCGCGCGCGCCTTTCAGGCCCGCCGGCAGCACCCAGGAGGCCGCCCAGATCGGCATAAAGGCGGCGTTAAGCCAGATAAGATGCTGCGTTACGCTGATAACGTCCGGGTCGCGCGTATAGAAACGCGCCAGCACGCCGGAGAGCGGTACGGTAAGAAACGCCAGCGCACACAGGCAGAGGCTTGCCAGCCAGAAGACATGCCGGATTTGCCGCTCCGCCTGATAGACCTGGTTACGCCCCAGCCGAGTGCCGGTAATAATGGTGGAAGCCGATCCCAGCGCGTTACCCGGCAGGTTAATCAGCGAGGCGATGGAAAAGGCAATAAAGTTGCCCGCAATAGCGTCGGTGCCCATGCCTGCGACAAATACCTGGGTCAGCAGTTTGCCGCCGTTAAACAGCACCGATTCAATGCTCGCCGGCACGCCGATACCCAGCACCTCCATCAGGATTTTGAAATCCCAGCGGCGAAAATAGCTCGGCAGGCTGATCTTCAGCGAGGCATTAAAGCCGATCATCAGCACGTAAATCACGCCGATTGCGCCGATATAGCGCGAGATGGTCAGGCCCAGCCCGGCACCGACGAATCCCAGCCCCTCCCAGGAGAAGGCGCCGTAGATTAATACGCTACTGATAACGATATTCAGGATATTCATCCCGCCGTTGATCAGCATCGGGATTTTGGTGTTCCCCGCCCCGCGCAGCGCGCCGCTGCCGATAAGCGCGATCGCCGCCGCCGGATAGCTCCACGCCGAGGTCTGCAGATAGCTCAGCGCCAGCTCTTTGACTTTGGGCTCCGCGCCGCCGGCGATGAGATCGATAATCAGATGTCCCCACAGCTCAATGGCGAACACCAGCACCAGCGACAGCACCGTCATCAGCGCCAGCGACTGGCGCGTAGCGGCGCGGGCTCGCTTACCGTTGCGCTTCGCCAGGCTGAAGGCGACCACCACCGTGGTGCCGAGATCGATAGCGGCGAAAAAAGAGATGATGATGATGTTGAAGCTGTCTGCCAGCCCCACGCCCGCCATCGCCTCTTTGCCCAGCCAGCTCACCAGAAAAGTGCTTAATACGCCCATCAGCATTACGCACAGGTTTTCGATAAAGATGGGCACCGCCAGTGGCGTGATCTCACGCCAGAACAGCGTGCGATAAAAGCGGCGTTTGGGATACCACGCCGTGCGCTTTATCGCCTGCATCACTGCTACGCCAGGATTTTGCAAGGGAATAACCAAATCAGAACAGATTGGACAGGAGTTATAATGATGGGTCCGCTTAACTATTTATGCAAAGCGTTTCCCTGACTTTTCAATCATTATTACAATCTTTTATCGCCTTTCACCGCAGCGGCTGCCGCACCGCCCAGATAGGCGCTGCGCACCTCTTCATTGTCGAGCAGCTCCCGACCGCTGCCGCTGAGACGGATCTCGCCGTTCGCCATCACATAGCCGCGATCGGCGATAGCCAGCGCATGACGGGCGTTTTGCTCGACAAGAAACAGCGTCATGCCCTGCTGCGTCAGCTCACGCAGGATGGCGAAAATCTGCTTCACCACAATCGGCGCCAGCCCGAGGCTCGGCTCGTCGAGCAGCAGCAGCCTGGGACGACTCATCAGCGCGCGGGCGATCGCCAGCATCTGCTGCTCGCCGCCGGAAAGGGTCATCGCCCGCTGTTTGCGCCGCTCAAGCAGACGCGGAAAAAGCGCATACATCCGCGCCAGATCGTCTTTCTGATGCGCGCTGCCGATGGCGATGGTGCCCATTTGCAAATTCTCTTCAACCGTCATATCGGCAAAGATTCGCCGCCCTTCCGGCGCCTGCGCGATGCCGCTGGCGGCGATAAAATGCGTTGAACGCTGGCTGATGGGTTCGCCCTGAAAGTAGATTTCGCCCTGCGCGATGCGCGGCTGACCAAAAATAGACATCAGCAGCGTCGATTTACCCGCGCCGTTAGCGCCGATCAGCGCCACGGTTTCCCCGGTCTGCACGCTCAGCGACACCTTTTTCAGCGCCTGCACCGGACCGTAATAGAGATCCACTGCGTCAAACTTCAGCATAGGCTCAGCCATGAAGATCCTCCTCTTCTGCGCCCAGGTAGGCGGCGATAACGCGCGGGTCCTGCTGAATCTGGCGCGGCGCGCCCTGGGCGATAACGTCGCCGTGATCGAGCACCACGATATGGTCGGAAATCGCCATCACCATCGGCATATCGTGCTCAATCAGCAACACGCTGATACGGTGATCGGCGCGTAGACGATGCAGAATCGCGCTCAGCGTCTCGGTTTCCACGGGATTGAGGCCCGCCGCCGGTTCGTCCAGGCAGATAAGCTCCGGCTGGGTGCACATGGCTCGCGCAATCTCCAGCCGCCGTTGCTGACCATAAGAGAGCGTACCGGCCAGCCGGTTGGCGGCGGGCACAAGATCCACCGTCTCCAGCCAGTAAAAGGCGCGATCGAGCGCGCGGCTCTCCGCCTCGCGATAGCCGCGCGTATTGAAAATGCCTGCCAGCAGATTGCGGTTCGCCAGCATATGCTGCGCCACCAGCAGGTTCTCAATCACCGACATCTCGCGGAACAGCCGGATATTCTGAAAGGTGCGCGCCAGGCCAGCGCGATTTACCAGGTGCGCGCCGCCGAACATTTTGTACCAGAGGCGCGATCCCAGCCGCGCCGGCCGCAGCCAGTCCTGTGGCTGGATTTTTTGTCCGAGGATTTGAATCACATCGGTGCTGCGCGCCTGCGCATTCAGCAGAATGCGTCCGCCGCTGGCGCGGTAGAAGCCGGTCAGGCAGTTAAACACCGTGGTTTTTCCCGCGCCGTTGGGGCCGATAAGCGAGGTGACCGAGCCGCGCTCTACGCGCAGGCTGACGTCGTTAAGCGCCTTGATGCCGCCGAAGCGCATCATCAGATGCTCGACCTGTAAAATAGCGTCACTCATGGCGGACTCCTTTACGCGGCATTACCCCGACGCGACTGGTGCGCACCAGCCCGCGCGGCCGCCAGATCATCATCACCACCATCAGCATTCCAAACAGCAGCACGCGGTATTCGGCGAAGCTGCGCAGCAGCTCCGGCGCGACCGTCAGCACAAAGGCCGCCAGCACGACGCCGAGGGTCGATCCCATTCCTCCCAGCACCACAATGGCGAGGATCAGCGCCGACTCAAAGAAGGTGAACGAAGTTGGATTGACAAATCCCTGATAGCTGGCGAAAAACACGCCTGCGATACCTGCCGTCGAGGCGCCGAGCATAAAGGCTGAAAGTTTTACCAGCACATGGTTTAACCCCATCGCGCGGCAGGCGATCTCATCTTCGCGCAGCGCTTCCCATGCACGCCCGACCGGCATGCGCGTCAGCCGGTGTTTGATAAACAACACCAGCGCCACCACCAGAATCAGCACCACATAGAGGAAGATAAACTTCATATTGGGGTTGTAGTCGAGGTGGAAGAACTCATGAAAAGGCACGCCGCCTTCGCGCGCGCGTCGGCCAAACTCCAGCCCGAGAAAGGTGGGCGACGGCACAGAAACGCCGTTTGGCCCGCCGGTGAAGCTCAGCCAGTTGGTCAGCACCAGCCGGATAATTTCGCCGAAACCGAGCGTAACAATCGCCAGATAGTCGCCGTGCATGCGCAGCACCGGAAAACCAAGCAGCGCCCCCGCGAAGGCGGCCAGCAGCGCGGCCAGCGGCAGCATACTCCAGAATCCGAGGCCGAGATACTGATAGCCGAGCGCCAGCCCATAAGCGCCGATGGCGTAAAACGCCACGTAACCGAGATCGAGCAGTCCCGCCAGCCCCACCACAATATTCAGCCCCAGCCCCAGCAGCACATAGATCAGCCCCAGGATCGCCACGGTCAGCAGATATTTGCTGGCGAGAAAGGGAAACAGCAGCGCCACTGCCAGCAGCAGCGGCAGGATCCAGCGCAGACGCGAGCGGTAGCCCGGCTCGCGCACGTAAACGCCGTCGTCCGCGCCCTCGAAGCGCCGCAGCAGCGCCCGCCCGCGCCCGGTTTGCAAAAAGAGGCTGAGCAGCAGCCGTCCTGCCATAACCACAGCCACCAGCAGCGCCACGCGCGCTGGCGCCAGGTCGAAGGCGTAACCCTTCAGCACCACGCCGACAATCGGCCCGAAAACCACCAGCGCAACCAGCCCGGCCAGCAGGGTGTCGCGCAGCGCATGGCGCACATTTACCGAGTCATTCATCATTGCGCCCTCACACTTTCGCAACCAGCGGACGGCCAAGCAGTCCCTGCGGGCGGAAGATAAGGATCACCACCAGCAGCGCAAATGAGAAAACGTCTTTGTAGTCGGAGTTCACCAGCCCGGCGAACTGCGCTTCCGCCACGCCGAGCAGCAGCCCGCCCAGCATAGCGCCGGGCAGCGACCCGATGCCGCCCAGCACCGCAGCGGTAAACGCCTTGATGCCGATGATAAACCCGGCATAAAAATCGAAGGTGCCGTAGTTCATCGTGACCAGCACGCCTGCCAGTCCAGCCATCGCCGCGCCGATCACAAAGACCAGCGATATCACGCGATCGGTATTAATGCCGAGGATCGCCGCCATTCGTCGGTCCTGCTGCACCGCGCGACAAATACGGCCAAGGCGCGTGTACTGAATAATCCAGGTGAGCAGCGCCATGCCGCAGAAGGCGGCAGCGAGGATAAAGAGCTTAGTCCAGGTGATCTGCACCAGCCCGCCGTCAAACTCGACGCGCAGCACGCCGGTAAGCAGCGTCGGCACGCCCTGCTGATTGGGCCCCTGGCTCAGCTGAACATAGTTCTGTAAAATCAGCGACATGCCGATGGCGGAGATGAGCGGCGCCAGCCGCGTCGAGTGGCGCAGCGGCCGATAGGCGATGCGCTCAATGGTCCAGCCGTATACCGCTGTCACCACGACGGTGAACAGCAAGGTGCCGAAAATCAGCAGCGGGAAAGAGTGCACGCCGAAAAACGAAAGCAGCGCCAGGCCAATAGCGCAGAGATAGGCGGAGATCATATAGACCTCGCCGTGTGCGAAATTAATCATGCCGATAATGCCGTACACCATGGTGTAGCCGATCGCGATCAGGCCATATACTGCGCCCAGCGTCAGCCCGTTAATCAGTTGCTGAAGTAAGAAGGCGTCCATAACGAAGTCTCTGCGCAAAGCGGGCCGCGCAACCGGGCGGCCCGGACAGGAAACGCCCTGCGACATGCAGGGCGGGCTCAGGCTTACAGCTGGTGGTATTTGCCTTTATCGTCCCACTGATAGATGACGTAATCGGACACTTTTAAATCGCCCTTGCCGTCCCAGGCTTTTTTACCCATCACGGTGGGGACATCGTGTGATTTCAGCCATTCGCTGGCCTTCGCGTTATCTTTACCGGCGCCCTGGTAGGCGGCGGCCAGCGCCTGAACAGAGGCGTAGGCGTAGAGGGTATAGCCTTCTGGTTCGAAGCCGCCTTTGCGGAATTTATCAATCACCGCTTTACCGTCAGGGATCTGACGCGGGTCATTGCCGAAGGTCATATAGATGCCGTTGGTATACTGCGGCCCACCCGCTGCGGTAACCAGTTCCTGCGTGACAATGCAGTCGCCGGAGAAGAAGTTAGCCTTTACGCCCTGCTCACGCATCTGGCGCACCAGCGGGCCCGCTTCCGGATGGCAGCCGCCGAAATAGACGACATCGGGATTCGCCTGGGCGATCTTCGTCACCAGGGCATTAAAATCCTTTTCGCCGCGCGACAGGCCTTCATACATCACCTCTTTCACGCCGCGCTTCTCCAGCGCCGCTTTGGTGGCATCCGCCAGCCCCTGACCGTAGGTATCTTTATCGTGGATCACCGCGACCTTTTTCGCCTTCAGCTTATCGAGCATAAAGCTGGCGGCGATGGCCCCCTGCTGGTCATCGCGTCCGCACATGCGGAACAGGGTTTTCATGCCGCGCTCGGTAATTTGCGGGTTGGTGGAGCCTGGGGTAATCGACAAGACGCCAGCGTCGTCATAGACCTCCGATGCGGGCATGGTGCTGGAAGAGCAGAAATGGCCGACGACCGCCATTACCTTATCCTGATCAACAAGGCGGTTCGCCACGGCAACCGCCTGTTTGGGTTCGCAGGCGTCGTCGCCCTGCACCAGCACGATCTTCTCGCCGTTAACGCCCCCCGCCGCGTTAATATCTTCCGCCGCCTGCGACGCCCCTTTCCAGTACTGCGCGCCGTAGGTGGCGTTGGGGCCGGAGAACGGCCCGGCGACGCCGATTTTTATATCTGCCTGCGCACTGAGCGCAGCGCTGAAACAGCCTGCAATCACGACGTTTAATGACAACTTGATCAGTTTCTGAGACATGCTGTCTATCCTCAACACAGTTAGTTTGCGTTTGCCAGACCACGATGCAGGAGTGGTGAAGGTGTTTATCAGGTTCAGGAAGCTATGCGCGGCGATAAAAGCCGCTATCTGTTGCAAGCAAGAATCTCGCCAGAAAAACCGATAGCGAGGTTTTGCCGAAAGGAAGGTGGCAACGCCAGCGACAGCGCACGACGTCACCTTCTGATTCATTAAACGTAGGCGGGGATTGGCAACACGCCAGCACCCTGTTGGTGCATAATGCGTTCGATCACAGATTCTTGCTTTGCGGCGGCGGTAAACCCGCTAAGCTGTGGGGAAAGATCGCTTATTATCAGGAGAGCATATGCCTACACAACGGAACGGCCTTACCCGCCAGCAGGCGCTGGATGAACTGGAGCGTCTGTATGAAGGCGCGGTGAACGCGCTGCGCGCTGCGATAAAAACCTATACGGAACAGGGTACGCTGCCTGAGGCGGAGGCGCGTCGCCAGGGACTGTTTGTCTATCCTGAACTGCGCATCACCTGGCGCGGCGAAGGCCCGCAGCAAAACCGCACGCGCGCCTGGGGCCGCTTTACCCATACCGGCAGCTACAGCACCACCATCACCCGTCCGGCGCTGCTGCGCCACTATCTCAGCGAACAGCTGGCGATGCTGGAAAAAGAGTATGAGGTGGAGATTCAGGTCGGTCCGTCCAGCCAGGAGATCCCTTATCCTTACGTGATTGATGGCTCCGATTTGTCGCTGGACCGCACCATGAGCGCCAGCATCGCCCGCCATTTTCCCACCACCGAGCTGTCGCAGATTGGCGATGAAACCGCCGACGGCCTGTTTAACCCGGACGCTATTTTTCCCCTCTCGCACTTCGACGCATTGCGCACCGACTTCTCGCTGGCGCGCCTGCGCCACTACACGGGTACCTCGGTCGAGCATTTCCAGCCTTTTGTGCTGTTTACTAACTACACGCGCTATGTGGATGAGTTTGTTCGCTGGGCTACGGAGCAGGTGCGCGATCCCGCCAGCGACTATGACAGTCTGGCCTGCGCGGGCGGCGCGATAATTACCGCCGATACGGCTGACAGCGACGCGGCGATGCTGGATCTGGCGTGGAAAAAGCATCAGATGCCCGCCTGGCATCTCACCTCCCCTAACCGACGCGGCATTACGCTGGTTAATATCGGCGTCGGCCCGTCAAACGCGAAGACTATCTGCGATCACCTGGCCGTAATGCGGCCGCACGCCTGGCTGATGATCGGCCACTGCGGCGGTCTGCGTGAAAGCCAGAGCATTGGCGATTATGTGCTGGCGCACGCCTATCTGCGCGACGACCACGTGCTCGACAGCGTACTGCCGCCCGATATTCCCGTTCCGAGCATTGCGGAAGTCCAGCGCGCGCTCTATGACGCCACCAAAGCGGTAAGCAATATGCCAGGAGAAGAGGTCAAGCAGCGCCTGCGCACCGGCACCGTCGTCACCACGGACGATCGCAACTGGGAGCTGCGCTACTCCGCTTCGGCGCTGCGCTTTAACCTGAGCCGCGCAGTGGCGGTGGATATGGAGAGCGCCACCATTGCCGCACAGGGCTATCGGTTCCGCGTACCTTACGGCACGCTACTCTGCGTATCAGACAAGCCGCTGCATGGCGAAATTAAGCTGCCGGGCCAGGCGAACCGTTTTTACGAAGGGGCGATTTCAGAGCATTTGCAGATCGGTATTTGCGCGGTAGAGCTGCTGCGCGCCGAAGGGGATAAGCTGCACTCACGTAAACTGCGAACCTTTAACGAGCCGCCGTTCCGCTAAAACAAATAAAGCACGGGGGACGCCCCGTGCTGTTCAACCCTGTTATGACACTTTTACCAGAACTTCTTTAACCAACCAGCCGAGCACGGCTAATATGGCTGGCACCATCAGTGTCCAGGTAATGCGGTCGTTGAGACGATCGAACTTTTCATCCACGCGTTCAAACTTCATATCAATTCGTTCAAACTTCTCGTCCATTCGTTCGAACCTTTTATCCATTCGCTCAAGCTTCGCATCAATTTGCCCAAATCTTTCATCGATTCGCTCGAACCTTTCATCAATCCGCACAAATTTCTCATCAATACGGGCAAATTTCTCATCAATACGAGCAAACTGCACTGCCGTCTGGGCGAAGCCTTCATGCATTTCACAGCGCAGCTTAAGCTGTTCGGTATGCAGAACTTCCACATCCGTTCTGGTGGCAAAATTCTGCGAGCGTTCGGTCAGTACCGCCAGGTCGGATTTTATCTGGTGTGTATCCAGCTCAAGCCGCTCGACACGTTGGGTCAGTCGCTCCATAGGGTTTTCTCCTGGCTGTGGAAGAGGGATAAGAGGCCGGGGAAAAGTGTGCGGAAGCTGGCTTAACGGGAATTCCATGATGTTCTCTCCTCTCCTTGTTATCTCTTCCAGAATGCCGCGGGCGCTGCTTCCCCTTGCTGTTGGGTATTTAACCAGATAGCCGACCAGTAAACATTCCCTGTTCCGCTAACTCAGTCAAAAATAGCGAGCGATTTGCGCCTCGATTCAGCGCTGGCAGGGTAGCTCTGCCTCAGGATAATTAACACCCTTTCTGGCGCGCTCTGGAAGCGACTACGCAAATTGATATCAATGAAGCGGAAGAAAAATGCGCGGCGGGCGCAAGCCGCTGTCCGCGCACTAAAGGAGGAAGGAGCATTACCGCGCCCGCTTGTCGCAGACGCGGCTACTGCAATCAGGCGCTGAGCCAGCCCAGCTTGATAACGAACAGCAAAGAGAGGATCACCAGCGCCGCGTTCACCTCTTTGAAGCGACCGCTCAGCACTTTTATCACCGTCCATGTGATAAAGCCGAAGGCGATGCCGTTAGCAATAGAGTACGTCAGCGGCATCGTCAGCGCGGTAACGGTCACCGGTGCCGCCGTCGTGACGTCTTTCCAGTCGATCTCCGCCAGGCCGGACGCCATCAGCACCGCCACAAACAGCAGCGCGGGCGCTGTCGCATAGACCGGCACGCTGCCCGCCAGCGGCGAGAAGAAAAGCGCCAGCAGGAACAGAATAGCGACCACAACCGCCGTTAAGCCGGTGCGTCCGCCTGCGCTCACGCCAGCCGCGGACTCCACGTAACTGGTCGTGGTGGAGGTACCGAGCAGCGAACCAAACAGCGCTGCGGCGCTGTCAGCCACCAGCGCGCGGCCCATTTTCGGGATATTGCCCTGCTCGTCCGCCAGGCCAGCGCGTTTGGTCACGCCCAGCAGCGTACCGGTATTGTCAAACACGTCGACAAACAGAAAGGCGAAAATCACGCTGACCAGGCCGACGTTAAACGCCCCGGCGATATCCAGCTGCATAAAGGTCGGCGCGATGGAGGGCGGCGCGGAGAAGACGCCGGCGAAAGGCGACAGACCGATACCCATCGAAATAAAGGTAATCAGCAGAATGCCGATCAGCACCGCGCCGGTAACGCGACGCGCCTCCAGCACTACAATCACGATAAAGCCAAGCAGCGCCAGCAGCGGGCCCGGCTTCGTCAGATCGCCCAGGCCGACCAGGGTCGCCGGATTATCCACCACGATGCCCGCGCCTTCCAGCGCGATAAGCGCGAGAAACAGCCCGATGCCCGCCGCAATCCCGGCGCGCAGCGGCAGCGGAATGCTGGCGATAATCCACTCGCGGATTTTGAAAATCGAAAGCGCGAAGAAGATCACCGCCGACAAAAATACTGCGCCCAGCGCGATCTGCCAGGTGTAACCCATGTGCAGCACGACGGTATAAGTAAAGAAGGCATTCAGCCCCATGCCCGGTGCCAGCGCGATCGGGTAGTTGGCGATCAGGCCCATCAGTACCGAGCCGATTGCCGCCGCCAGACAGGTGGCGACGAAAACCGCCCCTTTATCCATGCCGGTGGCACCCAGAATGCTGGGGTTAACAAACAGGATATAAGCCATCGCCAGGAAGGTGGTGATCCCGGCGACCACTTCGGTGCGAACCGTCGTGTTATGCGCTTTTAGCTTGAACAGTTTTTCTAACATCATCATCTCTCAAGAGCGGAGACGGCACGAATGCGCGTTCTCACTTGCCAGTGTGGGTTACATGCTGATTTTTGTGATACCGCACGACGCGCCGCTGCATGCTGACGGCTGCTGTCGTCACGCCCTGAATCTCCATAAGGCCTGAAGTCATAGCAATCGCTATGCCAGCTGCAAACGCAATCGTTTACCTTGCCAGGCCTGGCATTTTCTAAGAGAAATCTGAACCAAATGAAGGCGCGATTATGGTGCATTGCCCCGCTGCTGCGCAATCGTTTTCATCGCCTCCTTCAGGCGGCCAAAAAATTCTGCGCTAACGCACGCTTCAGCAAACTCAATGGCGATATCGCTCACGTTTCCATCGCTTGTCGGCGCGGCTCAAAACGCGCCGTGTACACTCTTGTTAACCTTTTTATAACCTTGAGGTCGAGCTGCATGAAGCCCGCCATTCTGGTTGTCGATGATGATAAAGCCGTCTGCGAACTGCTGCAGGATGTGCTGAATGAACAACAGATTAGCGTTTACTGCTGCCATTACGGTCGGGATGCGTCTGCGCTGCTGGCGCAGCATAGCGATATCGCGCTGGTGATGCTGGATATGATGCTGCCGGATACCAACGGTCTGCTGGTGCTGCAGCAGCTGCAGCGTCAGCGTCCGGACCTGCTGGTTATTATGCTGACCGGCATGGGTTCTGAAGCGGAAATGGTGGTAGGGCTGGAGATGGGCGCGGATGACTATATCGCCAAGCCTTTTAACCCGCGAGTGGTGGTGGCCAGAGCGCGCGCGGCGCTGCGGCGCGGCGGCCGTCTCACACAGCCGGAAACGGCGGAGTGCGGCTGGCGTTTTAACGGCTGGCAGCTTGATGAGGCGCGCTGTCAGTTGCTCAACCCCCAGCGCGAGTCCGTTCCGCTGACGCAGGGCGAGTATGCGCTGCTGCGCGCGCTGGTGCGTCACGCGCGCAAGGTGCTGACGCGCGATCAGCTGCTGGAGCTGACGCACAGCGAAAGCCTTGACGTGTTCGATCGCACTATCGACGTGCTGATTATGCGTCTGCGGCGCAAAATCGAAACTAACCCGCATCAGCCCAGCCTGATCCGCACCATTCGCGGCCTTGGCTATGTCTTTTCTGCCGATGTCGCGCGTCCGGAAGCGGTCCGGCTAAGCGCCTGACCAGGCGCCCCGCCGGAACCGCGTCGCCTGACGCTATTTTACCGTCCAGCCCTTGTAGCTGCCGACGTTGTTGCGATCGATCAGGGTAACCGGAATCAATACCGGTTTATCGGGCGCCGGTTTACCCTGCAGAATGTCATAGCCAATCTCCACCGCCTTCGCCGCCATTACCTGCGGATCCTGCGCAGGGGTGGCGACGAACAGCGAATTCTTACGCTTCAGCGCCTCTTCGCCATCGGGCGATCCATCGACGCCGACAATAAAGAACTCGTTGCGCTGTGCCTGTTTCGCCGCCAGATCGGCACCGATCGCCGTAGGATCGTTAATGGCGAACACCGCATCCACCTTCGGATTGGCTGACAGCAGGCCGGTCATCACCTCAAGCCCCCCTTCGCGACTCCCTTTGGCGTTCTGGTTAAATGAGAGCAGTTTGATATCGGGGTGACGTTTCAGCTCGGTCATGCAGCCCTCTACGCGGTTCTGTACGGCGGAAACCGGCGGCCCGTTAATAATCAGCACGTTGCCCTTCGCTTTCAGACGGTCGGAAATATACTTACAGGCCATCTCTCCCGCCTGGGTGTTATCCGAGGTGATAGTGGCATTGGCGCCATCGGCCGCGACGTCGACCGCCACCACCACAATCCCGGCGTCGCGGGCGCGTTTCACCGCAGGCGCGATGCCTTTAGAGTCGGCGGCGTTGAGGATAATCATGTCGACTTTCGCCGCGATAAAGTTATCGATCTGCGCCACCTGCTGGCCCAGATCGTAGCCGCTGGAGACCAGCGTTACGTTAACTTTGTCACCCGCCAGCTCGCGCGCCTTCATCTCCGCGCCTTTGGTTATCTGCACGAAAAACGGGTTGGCAAGATCGCCGACGGTGACGCCGATAGATTTGAGATCTTTCGCCTGGGCGACAGAGGCGCTGAACAGCGTTGCCGCCAGCAGCCCGGTTACGATCGGATTAAAACGCATAGACCTTCTCCTGCTGTTATTAGAATCGCCAACGGCTGAATGGCGGAGGGTAAAAAAGCGCTTATGAGACGTGGTGCCGGGTGCGGTATTTGTCGATCATCACCGCGATAATAATCACCGCGCCCTTGATCACCAGCTGCCAGAAATAGGAGACGCCCATTAGCGTCATGCCGTTGTTCAGCGTGGCGATAATCAACGCGCCGACCAGCGTGCCGGTAATGGTACCGATGCCGCCGACAAAGCTGGTGCCGCCGAGGATCACCGCAGCGATGGCGTCCAGCTCATAGCCGACGCCGAGGTTGCCGTTGGCGCTATAGAGACGCGACGCAGACATCAGCCCGCCCAGCCCGGAAAGCAGCCCGCTCATGGCGTAGACAAACACCAGCACCGCGCCGACCTTAATGCCGGTCAGCCGCGCCGCCTGCATATTGCCGCCGACCGCGTAGATATGAACGCCCAGCGTGGTGCGGCGCAGAATAAACCAGCAGAGGGCAATTACGGCGAAGGCGATAACGATCAGCCAGGGCACCGGCCCAAGGTAGCCGTTGCCTATCCATTCAAAGCTGATATCGGAGTTGATCACCGTAGTGCCGTTCGCCAGCAGATAGGCGGCGCCGCGCAGCGCCGTATAGGTGCCGAGGGTGACAATAAAGGGCGGCAGTCCGGCCCAGGCAACCAGAATACCGTTGAACAGTCCCATCACCAGACCCGCGCCCAACGCCATTGGAATCGTCATGCTGGCGAGCATCGGATCGAGCGAGGCCACCATCGCCACCACCGCCGTGGTGCCGAGCATTGAGCCGACCGACAGGTCGATCCCGCCGGTTAAAATCACAAAGGTCATACCGGCCGCCAGCACAATATTAATCGAGGCCTGGCGGGTAATATTGAGCAGATTGGCCTCGGTGAAAAAGTTCGGCGCGACAAAGCCGAACACCACCACAATCAGCACGAGGATCGGCAGGATGCCAATGGTTTGCAGCAGATCGCCCATCAGCGCCCGTTTAACGGTGGGCGGTTTGGCACGCGTGGTTTCTGTCATCGCTCTGTTCTCCTTATATGTCTGTCGGCGACGCCGTATGCGCCCCGGTGGCCAGCGTCATAATGTTTTCCTGGCTGATATGCTCTCTGTCCAGCTCGCCTGCGATGGCGCCTTCGCGCATCACGTAAACGCGGTCGCTCATGCCGACCACTTCCGGCAGCTCACTGGAGATCATCAGAATCGCCACGCCCTGCTGTGCCATCTGATTCATCATGCGGTAGATCTCGCTTTTGGCGCCGACATCGACGCCGCGCGTCGGCTCATCCAGGATCAGGATGCGCGGCCCAATCGACACCCAGCGCGAAATCAGCAGCTTCTGCTGATTACCACCCGACAGGCCGCCCGCCCGCACCTGCGCATGCGGCACGCGGATATTGAGCGTGGCGATAGCGTCGCTGGCGATCTGCTCCCCTTTGCGCCGGTTCAGCAGCCCGTAGCTGGCGTCGCGCTCCAGCGTCGCCATCACAATGTTCTCCCGCGCCGCCATCTCCAGAAAAAGCCCCTGCTCTTTGCGGTTTTCGGTGAGAAAACCGATGCCGCGAGCAATGGCGTCGCGCGGCGAGTGGATTTTTACCTCCTGCCCGTCAATCCAGATCTCGCCGCCGCTGGGTTTATGCACGCCGAAGATAAGCTGCGCCAGTTCGCTGCGCCCGGCACCCACCAGTCCGGCCAGTCCGACGATCTCGCCGGCGCGTACCGCCAGACTGCTTGGTCGCACCTTGCCGCCATCGGTCAGATGGTTGACCGCCAGTCGAATTTCGCCGAAGGGAATGGTGTGATCTTTATTAAAGAGGTCGCTGAGCGGACGGCCGACCATCATGCGCACCAGTTCGCTGGCGTTGAGGCTGTCGCGGGTCAGGCTGCCGACATACTGTCCGTCGCGCAGCACGCTGACGCGATCGGAAAGCTCATAGACCTCCGCCATCCGGTGGCTGATATAGATGATTGCCATGCCTTCCGCGCGCAGGCGCTTAATCAGCGCGAAAAGCTGTTCGGTTTCACGGTTGCTTAGTGCGGCAGTGGGTTCGTCCATGACCAGAATGCGGCTGTTGCGGTAGAGCGCGCGGGCGATCTCTACCTGCTGCTGCTCAGCGATGCTGAGGCGGCTGACGCGGTCGGTGGCTTTAAACTGCGCGCCGAGCCGGTCGATAACCTGCTGCGCCTCTTCGGCCATCTGGCGTCGGCGGATGAGGCCGCCGCGCGTGATTTCGCTGCCGAGAAAAATGTTCTCCGCTACCGTCAGGTTAGGCGCGAGGTTGATCTCCTGATAAATCAGCGTGATGCCTGCCGCCAGCGCCTCCTTTGGCCCCTTAAGGGCGTAGGGCTGGCCGTCGATCAGGATCTCGCCGCTGGTGGCGCTATAGGCGCCCGCCAGGATCTTCATCAGCGTGCTTTTGCCCGCGCCGTTCTCGCCCATCAGCGCGTGGATTTCACCGGCATAAACGGTGAGATCCACGCCTTTGAGCGCATAAAACTGGCCGAAGCGCCGCGTGATTTCGCGCATCTGCAGAATCGGTGTGGCTGTCATGGGCCGCTCCAGATAACCGTGGTTACGGCTGAGTAAAGCAACGCCAGATAAATGGAAAATGTCAGCGGCCGTTCATATTTGTCATAAACGGCGTCAGGGCGCGTCCTATACTCGCCTCAGTCACGGCGGGCGCGGAGGCGCGATATGCGGCATGAACATCCCTGGCAGGCGGGCGCGCGGGGCCGCCTGCTGCTGTTTAATCTGCTGGTGGTGTGCGTCACGCTGATGGTGAGCGTGGTCGCGATACTCGGCTTTCGCCATGCCGGGCGTATTCAGGAGCAGGCGCAGGCGCAAACCCTGAACGATATGAGCGCCAGCCTGGCGCTGGCGCGTGATACCGCCAGCGTCGCCACGGCGGCGGTACGCTTGTCGCAGGTGGTAGGCGCGCTGGAGTATCAGAGCGAATCACAGCGGCTGCAGCAGAACCAGCAGGCGCTGCAGCATTCGCTGACGCTGCTCGCCTCGGCGCCGCTCGCGACGCGTCAGACCGCGCGGGTTGCACGCATCCGCGCGCGCAGCCTGATGCTGGAGCAAACCATCACCCAGCTGCTGATTAACGGTCATCAGCGCCACCTGCAGCGCAATGCCCTGCTCAGCGGCCTGTGGCAGTCACAGCTGCTGCTGGACCATATCGATCAGCTCGCTATCCGGGTGCCGGACGGGCCAGCAGCGTCGCTGCGCGACCAGACCGAACGCCTGCTCGCGGTGGCGATCCGCACTCCCTCGCCTGGGGCGGTAGTCGATCAGCTGCAGCAGGTGATGGCGGCGTGGCAGCCCGCCTCTGGCGATGCGGTGCTGGATGAAAAAATCGCGCGTCTGATTGCGACCCAGCAGTCGCTGCGCCCGCTGGCGGACCGGCTCGCCGAGAACGATCTGGCTATCGCTTACTCAACCTACCGCATCAAGGCGCTGGTGGCGGCGCTGAACGACGATATTACCGCCTGCGTGCAGCAGGTGGCGCAGCAGAGCGAAATGCGCAGCGCGGAGACCCACCGCGAACTTAACTCGGTGATCCTGTTTATCGCGCTGTTCGCCCTGCTGGCGCTGGCGATCACCGGCTATGCCGGGGTCTATATCTACCGCAACCTCGGTTCCAGCCTGACCGCCATTGCAGAGGCGATGACCCGTCTGGCGCAGGGGGAAAAGCACGTCTCTGTGCCCGGCCTGCAGCGGCGCGACGAGCTGGGCGATCTGGCGCGCGCCTTCAACGTTTTTGCGCGCAATACCGCGTCGCTGGCGCATACCTCGCGCCTGCTGAAGGAGAAGAGCAGCCAGCTTGAGTCTACTTTTCTCGCTATGCGCGACGGCTTTGCGCTGTTCGACAACGACGGCCAGCTGGTGGTATGGAACGCTCAGTATCCGCAGCTGCTGGGGCTGCCCGACCATGCGCTGCGTCGCGGCCTGCACTATCGCCAGCTGCTGCAGCGTGCGGGCGTGGATCTGCCGCACCCGGGCGAGCCGCAGGAGGTGCGGCTGGCGGATGGCCGCACGCTGGAGCTGCGCTTCAGCCCGGTGCCGCATCGCGGTATCGTCAACACGGTGCTGGAGCGCACCGCGCGCAAGGCGCTGGAAGAGGCGCTGGTGCACAGCCAGAAAATGAAAGCGGTTGGCCAGCTTACTGGCGGCATCGCACACGATTTTAATAACCTGCTGGCGGTGATTATCGGCAGCCTGGCACTGACCCAGGGCCAGCTGCCGCCGGGGAGTCTGGCAAGCCGCGTCGAACGCGCCCGTCAGGCGGCGGATCGCGCCGCGCTGCTCACTCAGCGTCTGCTGGCCTTTTCCCGCAAGCAGGCGCTGCATCCGCGCGCCGTCTCGGTGGCGCAGCTGGTGGATGAGCTGCAAAGCCTGTTACAACACTCGCTGCTGCCCACCCAGCGTCTGGTTATTGAGGCGCAGCAGCCCGGCTGGCTCGCCTGGATTGACGCCAGCCAGCTGGAGAATGCGCTGATGAATCTGGTGGTCAACGCGCGTGACGCCATGCAGCAAAAAAGCGGCGAAATCCGCCTGCGCATCTGTAATCAAAGGCGGGAGCAAGGCGAGCGCGTGGTGATTGAGGTGGCTGACCAGGGCTGCGGCATGACGGCCGAGGTGCGGGAACAGGTATTCGAACCCTTTTTCACCACAAAAGAGACCGGCAGCGGCAGCGGGCTGGGCCTGTCGATGGTGTATGGTTTCGTGCGCCAGTCAGGCGGCCAGATAGAGATCGACACCGCCCCCGGCCAGGGAACTACCGTACGTCTGCTGCTGCCGCGCGCGCCCGAAAGCGCGGCGGCACTGACGCCGGTAAGGCCCGTCACGCCCCCGCCGCCGCGCGATAAGCTGGTGCTGGTGCTGGATGACGAACCGGCGGTGCGCCAGACGCTCTGCGAGCATCTGCATCAGCTTGGCTACGTGACGCTGGAGTGTGACAGCGGCGAAGAGGCGCTGGCGCTGCTGCGCCAGACGCCCGATATCGATCTGCTGATCAGCGACCTGATGCTGCCCGGCGCGCTGAACGGCGCCGAGGTGATCCGCCAGGCGCAGCAGCAGTGGCCGCAGCTGGCGACGCTGCTGATCAGCGGTCAGGATCTGCGCCTGCAGCCGGTCGCGCTGCCGCTGTGCGAGCGGCTGGCGAAACCCTGGCAGAGCGGGCAGCTGGCGCAGGCGCTGACGCGCGCCTGGCAACGCAGCGAGCGGCTCAGTCGCGCCCGGCAGGCTGCCAGAGCGGCACCGGTTTCCCGCTGATATAGCGCTTACGCAGCCGGCTGGAGAGCGCATCCATGATCATGACCACCGCCACGAGGATGATGGTCAGGAACATCACCACATCCCAGTTCCACAGGCGCATATTTTCGGCGTAGACCAGCCCGACGCCGCCCGCGCCGACAAACCCCAGCACAGCCGCCGAGCGGGTATTGGATTCGATCTGATAAAGGCTGAGCGCAAGGAAATGGGGGAACGACTGGGTGAAAATGCCGAAGCGATGTTTTTGCAGGCTGTTGGCGCCCACCGCCCGCAGGCCACGGCTCGGCGAACGCTCTACCGCCTCGTGCCCTTCTGAATAGAGCTTGCCCAGCAGCCCCACATCCTGCATCACAATCGCCAGCACGCCCGCCAGCGGCCCCATGCCAACGGCGCGAACGAATATCAGCCCCCATATCGCCATATCGACGCCGCGCAGCAGATCGAGCAGGCGACGCACCGCCCAGGCGATCGGACGCATCGCGCGGGCGTGCATCACGTTGCGCGCGGCAAAAAACGAGAGCGGCAGCGCGATAATCGATGCGGAAAGGGTTCCGGCAAACACGATCGCCAGGGTAATGCCGATTTGCGAGAAGTAGTAGCCGAACGGCCAGTTGAGGAAATCCTGCCAGACAAACATGCGCAGAAAATAACGGCCCAGCTGCTGCGCGCCCATCACGGCGCGGCTCCACTCAATGCCGTAAAATTCAAAGAAGAAAATATAATAAAGCAGCGCCGCGACGGCCATAAGCGCGATACGGCGCAGATAGCGCCTCTGCGCGGCGAACAGCGCCGGGTGTTCCTGCTTCAGTTTGCCGATATCCGGCGCCAGCGTAATCATGACGATCCCTCCACCACGCGGCGGCGCAGCTGGCCGGAAAAAGTATCCAGCAGCGATACCACCACAATAATCAGCAGCAGCGTGATGCTGACCTGATCGTAACGATCGAGTTTGATATTGGTCATCAGCTCCTGGCCGATGCCCCCTGCCCCTACCAGCCCCAGAATGGTCGAAGAGCGAAAGTTAATCTCCAGACGCATAAAGCTGTAGGAGAGAAAGAGTGGTTTAACCTGCGGCCAGAAGGCGAAGCGCATACGCTGCAGCTTGCTGGCGCCGCAGGCGGCCAGCCCGCGCACCGGCTTATCGGAGGCGCTTTCGATCGCCTCGTAGAAAAGTTTGGTCAGGCTGCCGATGGTATGCAGCGCCAGCGCGAGAAAGCCGGGGATAGCGCCGATGCCGAACGCCATAACAAACATCACCGCCCAGGCAAGCTCTGGCATGGTGCGCAGAAAAGCGACAGAGGCGCGAATAGCGAAGCGCAGCCCCGCCGGGGTTTTGGTATTGTCGGCGGCGAAGAAGGCCAGCACCGCGGCAATACCGACCGCCACGACGGTGGACGCCAGCGCCAGCTGCAGCGTCTCCCAGATAAGCGGCAGCTGAAAATGAAGGCGGTAGCCCCAGTAAGCGAGCGATCCTTCCGTTTTCACGCTGTCGAACAGCGTGGAAAAGTGCAGTACCGGCAGCGTTTCCCACAGGTAGTCGAAGAAGTGCGGCATCGACTCCCAGAGCGTCGTCAGGCTGAATTCCGACATCCTGCCCGCAACGAGATAGAGTGTGACCAGCACCAGCGACCAGATAAGCGTGTCGCGTTTCTGCTGGCGGCGGATGCGTTGGTAGTAGCGTTCGAAGTCAGTCAAAAGAGATTCCTGCATGAAGTGATAAAACGCAGAGACGCTTAACCCACAAGTAACCCGTCTCTCTGTCACCCGCGTCGGCTTCGGGCATCTCTTTCCGCAGGAGAGAGATGCCCGGTCAACCTTAGCCGCGCTGGCCTTTCGCCAGGTCGCGCTTCATATCGATAATATTCTGGTAGTCGGCGACCGTTGCCGGGCCGATATGCTGAGCGCCGCCGACTGCCTTCACAAAGCAGGCGTGCTGCTCTTTATCCAGCTTCTTGATGGTATCGACCACTTTCTGTTTGAAATCGGCCGGGAGTTTGTTGCTTACCAGCAGCGGGCCGTTCGGGATAAGCGGCGACTGCCAGATAATGCGGATCTGCTTCATCAGATCGGGGTGATCCATGCGGATCATGCGGCCAAAGGCGCCGGAGCTGTAGCCGCTGTTGTAGTCACCAACCAGCGAAGTCCAGGTGACCGCGCCGTCGAACTGGTTGTTCAGCACGCCGAGGATATCCTGCTCGTGGCCGCCGGAAAACGTCACGCTGGAGAAGAAGCCGTTGTACTTATCATCCACGCTGCCACCGAACGCCTTTTTAAAGGCCTGGTTCGGCATCAGGAAGCCAGAAGTGGAGTCAGGATCGGCCATGCCGAACGATTTACCCTTCAGATCTTCCAGCTTCTTATAGGGGCTGTCGTTTTTAACGATCACCACCGAGTGGTAGCCTTTCGAACCATCTTTGTCGTCAACCACAATGCCGACGATATCCACGGCTTTCGGATCCTGCAGATAGACAGAGGCGTAGGAGGCGGGCGACATGCTCAGCACCATATCAATCTTGCCGCCCAGCAGACCCTGGATAACGCCCGCATAGTCAGAGGAGTTACGCAGCTTAGTGTCTACCTTAAGCTCTTTATCAAAAAAGTCCTTCACGCACTGGTTATCGCCAATCTGCTGGGTGGCGTTCTGGCCGCCGAGAATGCCCAGATTCAGCTCTTTCGGCGCATCCGCTGCGTTCACGCCAAAGGTCATTACGCCGGTCAGTAACGCTAATAAAGTCAGTTTCATTCGAGGTTTTTCTCTTGCCGTGGGAGTTAGTGAAGCTGATTGATTTCATCGCCGTACAGCTGTTGCAGCAGGCTGTCGGTGAGGTGCGCCGGATGGCCGTCGAACAGCACCCTGCCGCGCTGAATGCCGATTACGCGCGTGCAGTAGCTTTTCACCAGTTCAACCGAGTGCAGGTTCACCATCACGCTGATACCCTGCTCGCTCACCTGGCGCAGGACATCCATGATGCGTTTGGTATTTTTAGGATCGAGCGACGCCACCGGCTCATCGGCCAGCAGGATCTTCGGGTTCTGCATCAGGGCGCGGCAAATGGCCACGCGCTGCATCTGCCCGCCCGACAGGTTCTCGGCGCGCTGCAGCGCCTGCGGCAGCATATTCATCCACTGCAGCAGTTCGATGGCGTGGGCGCGGTCGCTGTCCGAAAAGACCTTAAAAAAGGATTTCAGCGTCGAGGTCTGGCTCAGACGGCCCAGCAGCACATTGGTCAGCACGTCGAGGCGCGGCACCAGACAGAAGTCCTGGAAAATCATGCCGCATTCGCTGCGCCACTGGCGCAGCTGGCGGCTGTTGAGCGTCAGCAGGTTACGCTCGGCTTCGCCGTCACGCAGGCTGTACACTGCGCCTTCAGAGGCGTCGATCGTGCCGTTAAGCATATGCAACAGCGTCGATTTGCCTGCGCCTGAGCGGCCGATTACGGCGACCATTTCTCCCGCATGCAGATCAAAACTGATATTGTCCAGCACGCGGTTTTCGCCCCAGCTCTTGCCCAGGCCCTGCACCGACAATACTTTCTGCCCAGTCTGGCGAAGCGGCGTGCTGCTGTTGTCCACCACTGTTCTTAACAGTGCCTGTGCCATGATTCACTCCGTATTCGTTGACAAGTCGTAAGTTGACGCCTATTACGGCCCGAGGCGATGACTCTCTGATGACAGTCAGGTGATCAAACGGTGACAGGGTCGCCCGCGCCCAGCGACAGGGTAAAACCGTCGGTGGCAACCCGGACAGACTCAGGCAACGCATTGTTTGCTAACCAGTTATCCATATGGTGTGAAAGATGGTTCAGCCAGGCGCGACGCGGCGCGAGCCGGTCGATAATCGCCAGCGCGCGCGTCAGATCGTTATGGTTGCGCGCAGTGGCCGCAGGCGGATCGTTGCAGTCAATCACCAGCTCATCAATGCGCTGGCCCGAAAGAAAATCGTCGGTATCGGGCGGCAAACCGCAGGTGTCGCACAGCCAGGCGAGCCGCGCACCATGCCAGTCGAACAGGTAGCCGTGGGTCAGCTTCGAGTGCTGTAGCGGCAGCGGCGTAACCTGCAGCGCGCCGAAGAGATGCGGCACAAAGGGCGTCAGCGACGGCCGAAAATCGAGCAGGCCAGGATGCTTAAAAAGATCGTCGCAGCCCTTTTCGTCCGGCGGCCCCCAGACGGGAATCGCCTCGCCCAGCCCCCAGCGCAGCGCAAACAGCCCCTGCACGTGGTCCATGTGATAGTGCGTTAACAGAATGCGCGACAGCTCGCCGGGGGCGAAGCGTTCCGCCAGCAGCGGCAGACCGGCGTCCAGCAGGATGCGCTCGCTGCCCGCCTCAATCAGCGCGCTGCAGGGCGCGCGCCGCCGTTTAATGTCATTGCGCGCCCGCAGGCAGGCGGCGCAGTCACAGCCGAAAAGCGGCGCGGCGGTCACCCCGCCGGTGCCGAGAAAGGTCAGCTTCATGGTAGCGGCTCCAGCAGCTGGCGCAGCTGCAGCAGGGTCTGCGACAGCGCGCCGTTGTTATTCAGCAGGCGGCAGCCCGGCGGCGGCAGCTGCGCGGCGCGATCCAGCCGACGCGCAATCTCCGTCTCGCTCTCCCGCCCGCGCTGGCGCAGACGCGCCGCCAGCACCTCCGGCGATACCGTCAGGCAGAGCGGCAGCAGCCGTACGCCGTAACGCGCCTGCGCCTGCGGCAGATGCTGACGCGAGCCGTTGACCAGCACGTCATGCCCGCGCGCCAGCCAGAGATCCAGCTCCAGCCCAAGACCATAGTGCAGGCCGTGTGCCGTCCAGCGCAGGGCGAACAGCCCCTGCGCCGCGCGGCGCGCGAACTCGCTCTCGGTCAGGGCGATATGGTTCTCGCCGCCCGCATCGGCCGCGCGCGTAATATAGCGATGGGCGATCAGCAAATTGGGCGGAGGCGCTTCGCGCAGCGCGTTAAGCAGGCTGTCTTTGCCCGAGCCTGACGGCCCGATAAGCCAGATCAGGCGCGCCATTAATAGACCTGCCTGCCCTGCGTCCAGACATGACGAATATGCGGATGGCCGTGGTCAGTATGCGCCAGCACCAGATCGGCGCGACGGCCTTCGGCTATAACCCCGCGATCCTCAAGGCCGAGCGCGCGCGCCGGATTGCGCGTCACCAGCGCCACCGCCTGCGGCAGTCCCAGCGCGTTGCGCTCGTCGGCGGCGAGGCGGAACGCCGCATCCAGCAGCGACGCAGGATAGTAGTCAGAGGAGAGAATATCGAGCAGCCCTTCCGCCGCCAGCGCCCAGGCGGCGACGTTGCCGGAGTGGGAGCCGCCGCGCACGATGTTGGGCGCGCCCATCAGGATCTGCATCCCCTTCGCGCGTGAGGCGCGCGCCGCCTCCAGCGTGGTGGGGAACTCGGCGATAGCGCTGCCGACGCCGTGTGACTCCTCGACGTGCGCCTCGGTGGCGTCGTCGTGGCTGGCGATGGCGATGTTACGCGCGCGGCAGAGCGCGGCAATCGCCTGACGGTTCGGCTGCGACCACTGCGCCGCCAGCGTCAGTTGCTCATGCTCGAAGGCATCCATCTGCTGGTCGTTGAGCGCATACTTGCCCTGGTAATATTCGCGGTACTTCTCCAGCGAGGCGTACTGGCGCTGGCCCGGGGAGTGGTCCATCAGCGACACCAGCGACAGTTCCGGCGTGCTCATCAGCGCCTCGAACAGCGAGAGCGTGGCGTGGTGCGGCAGCTCGCAGCGCAGATGCAGCCGGTGTTCGGCGCGGTTCAGCCCCTTGCGGTTGCTGTCGCGGATGGCGTCGATCATTTTGCTCAGGTTGTCGAGGCGATGACCGCCGTCGCGCACGTCGCCGACGCCGATGGCATCCAGCACCGTGGTGATGCCGCTGGCGACCATCAGCGCGTCGTGGCTGCTCATCGCCGAGTGGGCAGGCCAGTCCACTTTTGGACGCGGGGCGAAGAATTTATCGAGGTTATCGGTGTGCAGCTCGACCAGACCCGGCAGCAGATACGCGCCCTCGCCGTCCAGCGCACCGGGCTGACGGCTCGGCGTTTCGCTGAAGCTGGCGATCAGGCCGTCGCGCATCTCCAGCGATCCGGTTACCAGCTCGTTTTCCAGAATCAGAGTGACATTATTGACGATCATGCTTCCGCTCCGCTGTTGATCGGTTGCATGACGTGCAGGCGATCCGCCACCCGTTCGCGCACCGCTTCATCGTGAAAAATGCCGACTATGGCCGCGCCGCGCGCGCGCGCCTGTTCAATCAGCTCCACCACCGCCGCGCTGTTGGCTTTATCCAGCGAGGCGGTCGGCTCATCCAGCAGCAGCACCGGATAGTCGGCGATAAAGCCGCGCGCGATATTGACGCGCTGCTGCTCGCCGCCGGAGAAGGTGGAAGGCGCCAGCGACCAGAGACGCTGCGGCACGTTCAGCCGCGTCAGCAGATCTCTGGCGCGCTTCTCGCAAAAGGCGCGCGCCACCCCACGCTCCAGCAGCGGCTGCATCACAATTTCCAGCGTTGGCACGCGCGGGATTACGCGCAGAAACTGGCTGACCCAGCCGAGAGTATCGCGACGCATCGCCAGGATCTGGCGCGCCGGGGCGTTCGCCATATCGACCCATTCTTCATGATGACGCAGCCAGATATGGCCGCTGTTGGCCTGATAGTTGCCGTAGAGCGCGCGCAGCAGCGTCGATTTACCGCTGCCGGAGCGGCCATGCAGCACCACCACCTCGCCCGCTGCCACCTCAAGCGAGGCGTTTTGCAAAACCGGCAGTTCAGCGCCGCCCTGATTGTGCAGCACAAAGGTTTTGCAGAGATCCTCGACGCGCAGTTGTATGTTCATGCGTTTATCCGTCATTAGTTGAGCACCGATGAAACCAGCAGCTGGGTGTAGGGATGGTGCGGATCGTCCAGCACGCGGTCGGTCAGCCCGCTTTCCACCACGCGGCCCTGCTTCATCACCAGCAGCCGGTGCGCCAGCAGGCGCGCCACGCCGAGATCGTGCGTGACGATAATCACCGCCAGGTTAAGCTCGCGCACCAGGGTGCGCAGCAGATCGAGCAGCCTCGCCTGCACCGACACGTCCAGGCCGCCGGTCGGCTCGTCCATAAACACCAGCTTCGGCTGGGTAACGAGGTTGCGGGCAATCTGCAGGCGCTGCTGCATACCGCCCGAAAAGGTGGTGGGCAGATCGTCGATGCGGTTGGGCGCGATCTCCACTTCCTGCAGCCAGCGGCTCGCCTGGGCGCGGATATCGCCATAGTGGCGGTTGCCCACCGCCATCAGCCGCTCGCCGATATTGCCGCCCGCGGTGACCTGTGCGCGCAGCCCGTCGAGCGGATGCTGATGCACTACGCCCCATTCGGTGCGCAGCAGGCGGCGACGGTCGCTCTCCGACAGCGCGTAGAGATCGCGCTGGCTGTAGAGAATGTTGCCCTGCTGCGGCGTCAGGCGCGCCGACAGGCTGCGCAGCAGCGTGGTTTTGCCGGAGCCGGATTCGCCGACGATGCCGAGCACCTCGCCGGGATAGAGATCGAAGCTCACCTCTTCGAAACCTTTGCCCGGCGCATAGAGGTGCGTCAGGTTATTGACCGCAAGCAGCGGCTGTTCACTGTGCATGTTTCTGTTCCTGCTGCTGGTGGCAAAAATCGGTGTCGGAGCAGACGAAAAGGCGCGTGCCCTGGTCATCCATCACCACCTCGTCGAGATAGCTGTGGCGCGAGCCGCACAGCGCGCAGGGTTCATCCCACTGCTGTACGGTAAAGGGGTGATCTTCAAAGTCGAGGCTCTCAACTTTGGTAAAGGGCGGCAGCGCATAAATACGCTTTTCGCGGCCTGCGCCGAACAGCTGCAGCGCGGGCATCATATGCATCTTTGGGTTATCGAATTTCGGGATCGGCGACGGATCCATAACGTAGCGATCGTTAACCTTTACCGGATAGGCGTAGGTGGTAGCGATATGCCCGTAGCGCGCGATATCTTCATAGAGCTTCACCTGCATCACGCCATACTCTTCCAGCGCGTGCATGGTGCGGGTTTCCGTTTCGCGCGGCTCGATAAAGCGCAGCGGTTCCGGGATCGGCACCTGAAAAATCAGGATTTGATCCTCCTCCAGCGGCGTCTCCGGAATGCGGTGACGCGTCTGGATCAGCGTGGCGTCGGTGGTGCGTTCGGTAATCGCCGCGCCGCTGACGCGCTGGAAAAAGCGGCGAATCGATACCGCATTGGTCGTATCGTCCGCGCCCTGGTCAATCACCTTCAGCACGTCGGCGTCGCCAATCACGCTGGCGGTGATCTGAATGCCGCCGGTGCCCCAGCCGTAGGGCATCGGCATCTCGCGCCCGGCGAACGGCACCTGATAGCCAGGAATCGCCACTGCTTTCAGAATGGCGCGGCGGATGGCGCGCTTGGTCTGCTCGTCGAGATAGCCAGGGTTATAGCCGGTCAGCTCAGCCATGATTGCGCTCCTGATGATCCTGACGCAGACGCTTCAGCAGCTCCAGCTCCGCCTGGAAATCGACGTAGTGCGGCAGTTTTAGATGGGAGACGAAGCCAGCGGCCTCGACATTGTCGGCGTGCGCCAGCACGAACTCTTCATCCTGCGCCGGGCTGGTGATACGTTCGTCATGCTCGCGGGTTTGCAGGGCGCGATCCACCAGCGCCATCGCCATCGCTTTACGCTCGGCGCGGCCGAACACCAGGCCATAGCCGCGGGTAAAGTGCGGCGCTTCTTCGCCGCGGGTGGTGAAGCCGTTAACCATCTCGCATTCAGTCAGCAGCACTTCACCGATCTCCAGCTCAAAGCCGAGCTCTTCCGGGCAGATGCTGACGCTGAGGTAGCCGGTGCGGATCTCGCCGGCGAAGGGATGGGTACGGCCATAGCCGCGCTGGGTGGAGTAGCCGAGCGCCAGCAGAAAACCTTCGTCGCCGCGCACCAGCTGTTGCAGGCGCGCCGCGCGGCTGGCCGGAAACTCCATCGGCTCGCGGGTAATATCCACAGGCTCGCTGCCGTCGTCTGTTTCCCGCGCCGCCAGCCCCTCGTCGCTCATCATGGCGAACATATGGGGGCAGCGCGCAGCCAGCGCCTCGTCGTCGCGCGGCGCGGCAGGCGCTTCGCCGTTAGCCAGCAGAGTAAAGTCGAGCAGGCGGTGGCTGTAGTCATAGGTCGGGCCGAGCACCTGTCCACCCGGCAGATCCTTATAGACCGCGGAAATACGGCGCTCCAGCCGCATCTCACCGGTCGCCAGCGGGGCGCTGTCGGCAAGCCGCGGCAGCGTGGTGCGGTAGGCGCGCAGCAGGAAGATAGCTTCCACCAGGTCACCGCTCGCCTGCTTGATCGCCAGCGCCGCCAGTTCGGGATCGTAGATGCCGCCTTCGGTCATCACGCGATCGACTGCCAGACCCAGCTGTTGCGCGACCTGATCGCAGCCCAGCTCCGCTACCTCGCGCGCGCCGCGCCGCAGATCCGCCTGTAGCTGATGGGCGTTGGCGATCGCCTTCTCGCCCCCTTTAACGGCTACGTACATCAGCACACCTCCACGTCGGTGGTGCGCGGCAGCGCCATCATCGCTTCGCCGCAGGTAAAAATCAGATCGACGCCCTGCGGGAAAGGATGCGGACGGTTGCGCAGATACTCCAGCACGCTCTCCGGCAGCTGCGGCGCGATGGCGCGCGATTCGCGCAGACCTGGCCCTGAAAGGCGTAGCGTCAGCCCGCCGTTGAGCGACGGCACCTCAATAATCAGCGTGGTGCTCTTTTCCGGCGCCAGGTTGTCGCCTGCGGCGAAATCCGCCGGACGGGGGTTGCTGCTGGCATGGCTCAGCGCGAAAGGCGCGTCGCAGCGTTCGCTCAGCGGCACGCCGGTATGGAAGCGCAGGTTGCTGCGCAGAATATCGTTATCCACCTGCGGATCGATCCACAGCGGGCTTTCCTGATCCACCAGCGTCAGCAATACCGCGGTCGCGGCGGGTGACAGCGTGCCCCAGCCCTGTGCCAGCGGCAGCGATACCATCACGCCCGGTTCGCTCATCGCTTTCAGAATGCGACGGAACGCGCGCTGCGCATCGGCCACCGGATGGTTAAAACTAGCCAGTAAAGTCATCAGTTGTCTCCGCGTACCAGCGTAAAGAAATCTACTTTTGAGCTGGCGATTTCCCGCGCGCGCAGCTGGCGCTGCTCCTCGCGCAGGGCCGCCAGCGGCGTTATCACTTTTTCCGTCAGCAGCGCATGGGTCTGCGGCTGCTGCAACAGCGCGTCAATCAGGGCGCAGCGCTCGGCGTGCGCCTTGTCGCGCCCCAGCACGTAGCTGTAGCCGAGCGTGCCATCCTCCAGCCGCACCACGGCGCGCGTGACGGTGGCGTCGCCCATCACAAAGCGCTTGCCGCTGGCGCCCATGCGCGCCATCAGGCGCGTCAGGCCGATTTCCGCCGGGCGGATCAGCGAGAAGCGCGGCGCGAGATGCAGCGCCTGCCAGTGCTCAGCCAGCGCCGACGCGCTGCTGTGCGCCAGTACCGAAAGCCACTGCTGTCGTTGCGTTAAGCTTTCCATCAATGCTCCAGAGTCAGTTCGATCATGTCGCCGCGCGTCAGGCTGACGGAATACTCCGCCAGCGCGCCGTCGCGGGTTTTGTTCAGGGTGCGCACGCAGAGCAGCGGCGCGTGCAGCGCAATCTCCAGCAAACGGCACTCCTTGGCCTGGGCGCGGCGCGTGCTGATGCGGGTCTGGCTGCGCACCAGCTGGTGGCCGCCCTGCTGTAGCAGAAAGTCGTGCAGCGAGCCGCTGCTGAAGCGCTGCAGCGACGGCCACCAGTTCAGGTCAGGCAGAAAGTGGTTAATCACGCAGACCGGCACGCCGTTAACCCGGCGCAGGGTGCGCAGATGAATAACGCTGTCGCCTTCGACAACCCCCAGCGCGCTGGCAACGTCGGCGCTGGCCGGGCGTACTACCGCCAGCAGCCGCTCGCTGGTGGGATGGCTGCCCTGCTCCATCAGGTTCTGACTGAAGCGCGCCTGCGCATGCAGCGGATAGTCATAAGGACGCATCAGCACCAGGATGCCGACGCCATGACGGCGCTGCAGCAGACCTTTATTGACCAGTTCGTCCACCGCGCGGCGCAGCGTGTGGCGGTTCACCTCATAGCGTTCGGCCAGCTGCTGTTCGGAAGGCAGATAGTCGCCGCTGCGGTAGTTCTCCCGCAGCGCCTGCTCAAGCTGCGCGGCGACGGCCTGGTAAACAGTGGTCGGATGTCTGGATATCTCCATCTTGAACAGATCCTCAACCTTGACTGAGTGGGGAAAGCAGCGGTAAGCCCGGCTGCGTGTTGGGCATTACCTTGACCTGCGCAGATGACAGGATGGTGACTGTGCAGTGACGCGACGATGAATTCGCCCGCAGCCGTGGAAACACCTGGTGGTTTGGTAAGAATTTTTAAACTTTTTTCTCAGCGAAACGGCATAGAGATTTCATTGCTTTTTCAATAACAAACTCTGAGACCAGACGCAGTGCAGCCTGAGGGATTTCTGCTAGTTTAATAACTGACACATCCTTGTTACGTGAAAAATGAAAATGATTAACAGCACCAAACTTTCCGCGGGCTTTCGCGGCAGTTTTATTCGTGAAGTGTTATTGCCTCTGGCGGCGATCCTGCTCCTGACCTTAACGGGCGCCGGGACCGGCCTTTTTCTCAGTACCTCGATCACTAATCAGAAAGCGCAGGCGCAACAGCAGCGGATGATCCAGGCCTCGTTTACGCAAAGCCTGGCGGAACATCAGCGCCAGCTGCACAGCCTGTCGCGCTGGACGCCGCTGGAAGAGCATCTTGAAGCGGTTCAGCCCGACCAGCGATGGATGGATGATAACGTTGGCCGCTGGCTCTATGAGATGTTCGGCCACCAGCTAATTATGGTGCTGGACGACGCCCGTCGGCCGGTGCAGGCGTGGCGCGACGGCGCTCTTCTGCCGTCGCCAGAGCGCGATCCCGGCGTGCAGGCGATTTTAGCCAGCGCCCTGCTGCGCGCAGACCCGCTCCAGGAGGAGGCGGACTTCGCCCGTATTGAGGGCCGCGTGGCGGCGCTGGCGATTGGTGATATTCGCCGCGATATGCAGTCGGCGCCTCGCTTCAGGCTGGTCAGCCTGAAGTTTCTCGACGACGGCTACCTCGCCTCGCTGGCGGAGCGCAGTCAGCTAAAAGGACTGAGCTTTTCCGACACCGGCGCGCCGCCCACGGCCCCGGCGCGCTTTATGCTGACGTCGCAGGCGGGAGGCGGAGTCGGCTACATTAACTGGGACCCGGCGCGGCCCGGCGCGGAGATGCTGCGCTCCGTCGGCCCTTCGACCGGCATCGCCGTACTGGTGGTGACGCTGCTCTGCCTCTATATGGTGCGCCGCCTCTGGACCTCTTCCCTTAAGCTGTCGCAGTCGATGCTGAAGCTCGGCGCCAGCGAAGCGCAGGCGCTGCATCTGGCGTTTCATGACGTGCTGACCGGCCTGCCGAACCGCGCGCTGGTAGAAGAACGCCTGACCCAGGCACTGGCGCAGGCGACGCGACAGGAGCAGCGCGTGGCGCTGATGCTGATCGACCTCGATCGTTTTAAAAATATCAATGACACCTACGGCCATCACGCGGGCGATGAGCTGATTATTGCCGTGGCCCAGCGCCTTTGCGGCCTGGTGCGCGCCAGCGATACCGTAGGACGCATCGGCGGCGACGAATTTATTCTGGTGATGCCGGAGGTTGAAAACATCGGGCAGGTGCAGGCGCTGGCGCAGCGAATTCTCGACGCGCTCAGCCAGCCTTTTCCGCTATTCGGCGGCGAGGTGTGGAGCGGTGCCAGCATCGGGCTGGTGCTGGCGCCAAAAGATGGCCTTGATCGCCAGGAACTGGTGCGCAAAGCGGATATCGCGCTCTACGAAGCCAAAAGCAGCGGGCGTGGAAAATATCGCCAGTTCGAAAGGGCAATGGATGAGTCGATCCGCACGCGGCAGAGCATTGCTGCCGACCTGCGCGCCGCGCTGCAAAGCTATCAGGGGCTGGCGGTCTGGTATCAGCCGCTGGTAGATATCGACGGCAAAAGTATGGTGGGCGTCGAAGCGCTGCTGCGCTGGGATCATCCGACGCGCGGTACCATTGCGCCAGGGGATTTTATCGCTATCGCCGAAGAGACCGGGCTGATTATTCCGCTGGGCGAGTGGGTGCTGCGCCAGGCCTGCCTGACCCAGCAGCGTTTCTCCGGCTTAATGGTGGCGGTGAACGTGTCGCCGGTACAGTTCCGCGCCACGGGATTTGTGGCGCGCATGGTTGATATCGTACGCGAAAGCGGCGGCGATCCGCAGCGTATCGAGCTGGAGATCACCGAAGGGGTGCTGATTGAAAATGAGCATGAGGCGCGCGCCATTATTATCGCGCTGCGCGACGCGGGATTCCGCATCGCGCTGGATGATTTCGGCACCGGCTACTCCAGCCTTAACTACCTCAGCACCTTTCCGGTGGATAAGATCAAGATCGACCGCTCTTTTACCCAGTCGCTGGGCGTGGCGGAAAATTCTGTGGCGATTATCGAGTCGGTGGTGAAACTGGGGCATGCGATGGGGCTGACCGTTACTGCTGAAGGGGTGGAAACGCCGGGACAGATGAGCGCGCTGGCCGACGCGGGATGCAATCAGCTGCAGGGCTATCTGTTCAGCAAGGCGGTTCCGCTTGAGCGGCTGGGCGACTGGATGAGCTAGGGAAAAGCGCGCGCTGACGGAGCGCGCTCGCACTACTATTCCGGGAAATCGGTTTCGATAGAGGTCTGCTTCCAGGCTTCGATCTGCGCCAGACGCTCTTTCAGCTTCGCCGTCACCGCATCATAGCCCCACGCGCCCATCACCAGATGACGCGGCGGATTAGCCTGTTCGGTGATGGCGATCATCGCCTGCGCGGCGCGCGCCGGATCGCCTTTCTGCGTGCCACTGTATTCCGCCGTCGCCTTCATGCGCGCCGCAGCGGTTTCCGCATACTCCGGCAGCGTGCTCGGCGTCTGATGCAGCGAACGGCCTGCCCAGTCGGTGCGGAACGGGCCTGGCTCGACGCAGGTGACGTGAATGCCGAGCGACGCGGTTTCTGCCGCCAGCGAGTCCGACCAGCCTTCAACCGCGTGTTTACTGGCGGAGTAGTAGCCGGAGCTGGCGAAGCCGATAAAGCCCGCTACCGAAGTAATATTGATGACGTGCCCGCGACGCTGCTGGCGCATGGTCGGCAGCACAGCGCGCGTCAGGGCGAAAAGGCCGAAAACGTTCGCTTCGAACTGGTCGCGGATCGCCTGGTCTTCGCCCTCTTCCACCGAGCTTTGATAGCCGTAGCCAGCGTTATTCACCAGCACGTCTATGGTGCCGAACTTTTCCAGCGCCGCATTCACCGCGCTGTTGATGCTGTCGGCACGCGTGACGTCGAGCCTTACCGCCAGCGCGTTGCTGCGGCCATCAACCAGATCGGCCACTTTGGCAGTATCGCGCGCCGTCACCACCACGTTAAAACCGCGCGCGATGGCCTGTTGCGCCAGTTCGCGGCCAAAACCTGTCGAGCATCCCGAAATAAACCACACCGGATTTTTATCTGTAGCCATGAGTGACTCCCAAATGGATTGTGGCGAATCGCCTGTGCCCCGACGCGAACGGCCAGGGGAAAGAGAGAGGCTAAGAGTAGCGGCCCGCGACGGGGCCGCTTAACGCTTTGTGCCTCTACTTTTTATGCAGCAGCTGGCTGGCGGTATCGCTGATGATCTGCGCTGCGCCGCGATCGCCTTTCGCCATTGAGCTCATAAAGGCTTTCGCCTGCTTAAAGGTGATATGCGGCGGCAATGGCGCCACCTCCGGATCGGTTTTCACCTCCAGCACAACCGGACGGTCGGCGCTCAGCGCGCGGCGCCAGGCGTCCTCCAGCTCATCCGGGTTATCCACGAAGATACCCTGCAGGCCAAGCGTTTCCGCAAACTGCGCGTAGCGCACGTCCGGCAGCTGCTGCGTCGCCTCGAAGCGCGCGTTGCCCTCCATGACGCGCTGCTCCCAGGTGACCTGATTAAGATCCTGGTTATTAAAGACGCACACGATAAGGCGCGGATCGCTCCACTGCTGCCAGTATTTCTGGATGGTGATCAGCTCCGCCATATTGTTCATCTGCATCGCGCCGTCGCCCACCAGCGCGACCACTGGCTTATCGGGATGGGCGAATTTCGCGGCAATAGCGTACGGCACCGCCGCGCCCATACAGGCCAGGCCGCCAGAGAGCGAAGCGCGCTGGCCCTGCTTGACGCGATAGTCGCGGGCGAACCAGTTGGCGCAGGAGCCGGAATCAGAGGTGACGATGGCGTTATCAGGCAGCTGCGGCGACATTTCCCACACCACGCGCTGCGGGTTAACCGGGTTGGCGGGCGCGTGGGCGCGATCTTCCATTACCTTCCACCAGTCACGCACCTGTACCGCGATCTCCTCCTGCCAGCTGCGGTCCTCTTTATGTTCCAGCAGCGGCAGCAGCGCGCGCAGGGTTTCCGCCGCATCGCCGTGCAGGTTGACTTCACAGGGGTAACGCAGGCCGAGCATCGCCGGGTCGATATCGATCTGAACCGCGCGCGCCTTGCCCTCTTCCGGCAGGAACTCGGTCCAGGGGAAGCCGCTGCCGATCATCAGCAGCGTGTCGCAGTTCTGCATCAGCTCCCACGACGGTTTGGTGCCGAGCAGGCCAATAGAGCCGGTGACGAAAGGCGCGTCGTCCGGCAGCACATCCTTACCGAGCAGCGCCTTGGCGACGCCTGCCGCCAGCACGTTAGCGGTCTGCACCACCTCCACCGCCGCGCCGCGCGCGCCTGCGCCAATCAGAATGGCGACCTTTTTACCGGCGTTAAGCACCTCGGCAGCGCGCTGCAAATCCGCCTCGTAAGGCACCACTTTAGGGCGCTGATAGCCGGGGCCGGAGTGGGTAAAGCCGTGTAGATGTTTCGGCGCTTCCCAGGGTTCGTCCTGAATATCCTTCGGCACAATCACGACCGCCACGCCGTTTTGCGCTTTGGCGATGCGCACGCCGCGATCGATCAGATGACGCACCTGCGCGGGCGCGGCGGCTTCCTGCACAAAGTTGGCTACGTCAGCGAAGACGCGATCAAGATTCATCTCCTGCTGATAGCTGGCGCCGCGCGCGGTGACTTCCGCCTGGCCGGCAATCGCCAGCACCGGCGCGTGATCCATTTTTGCGTCGTAGAGGCCGGTGAGCAGATGGGTCGCGCCCGGTCCGCCGGTTGAGAGGCAGACGCCCATCTCACCGGTAAATTTGGCGTGACCGGCCGCCATAAAGGCCGCCATCTCTTCGTGCCGCACCTGAATAAATTCAATGCCGTCGCCCTTCTCATTGGCGCGCTGGATGGCGCCGAGCACGCCGTTAATGCCGTCGCCGGGATAGCCGTAAATACGGGTTACGCCCCAGGCCTTCAGCCGCTGCACAAAGAAATCGCTGGTTTTCATGCTCATCGTTGTCGCCTCCTTGAAAATCCGTGTCAGAGATTAAGGGTAGACGACAATCTGGCTTATTCGCCTGCTAATGCAGGAAAGCGCAGCCGTAAATCGCTGAATATTTGCGCCATATCCGCCGCTTCACCTGCCTGCTCGACGGCGCGAAATACCTGCGTTTTCAGAAAATGACGCCAGCTTACCGGCGCGTCGGCAAGAAAGGCGGTGAGCAAGCGGTAGCGCTCCGGTGTCCAGCACGCTTCAAACGCCTCGCGCGCCTCGCCGTGATGAAAATGCGCCTTCGCCTGCTGTGGCATCGCGGCGCGCAGCTGCGCTGTCGCCGCCGCATCTACCTCGCCATCGGTTATCACCACGCCATACTGCTCGCGCGCCGCTGCCGCGCTGAGAAAACCGCAGCGCACATCGCTGAGCACCGCCCCGACGTCGCGCTGCGCGGGCAGGCCGTAGCCACCCGCGCCAGGCCCGCGCACCTCGACTACATCGCCCGGCTGGCAGTGGATTACGTCGCGGTTGCCATGCTCCAGCACCTTGCCGTCGCGCAGGGTGCGAAAATGAGAAAGGCCACCCGCACAGCCGCCCGCCGCGCCTGCCGAGGCGAACACCGAACGGTTGCGGTTGCGCGCGGTGACGGTGGTCTCCGGCGTGAAAATCTCGAAGGCCATTTCGGTCGCCAGCCCGCCGCGAAAGCGTCCAGGCCCGGCGCTGTCGGGTGCCAGACCGTAGCGCAGGAAGCGAATGGGCACTTCCGCTTCGTTGATCTCAATCGGGGTATTTTTCAGGAAGGCGGAAAGCCCGCCCGATCCATCCGGCCCGTCGTGACGCGGCGTGCCGCCCGCGCCGCCGCCGACCGGCCCAAGCGATGCCACCACGCTGCGGTTGTGCGCGTCCAGCGTGCGAATATTCATAATGGAATTGCCGCCCGGCGAGTTCGCTGGCAGTCGCTCCGGCAGCGCCAGGGAAAAAACGCCGACGGTGGCGATTTGCGACAGGGCGCAGGTAAGCGACCGCATGCCGACGGCGGCGGGCGCTTCGCAGTTCATCACCGTACCTGGCGGCAAGACAGCGCGCGTCGGGCGCAGCGTGCCGGCGTTAAGCAGCAGCCCAGGCTCCAGCGTCGCCAGCACGTAGGTGACGCCGACCAGCGCCAGCGGATGGCGCTCGCGACCGCCGGTCGGCATATTCAGCGACGAGGCGAGCTGCGGATCGCTGCCGGTGTAGTCCAGCTCCAGCGTATCGTCGCGCACGCGCAGGGTAATCGCCACGCGGCAGGGATAGCCGCCTTCGCCATCTTCATCGGCGTAATCGGCGTAAAAATAGTCGCCGTCAGGGATGGTGCGGATAATGGCGCGCGCCTGCTGTTCGGCATAGTCGAGAATTCCCTCGATCCCCTGCAGAAAATCAGCGACGCCGAAGCGGGCGATAATCTCATGGATCTTACGCTCGCCGATATTGACCGAGGCGATCTGCGCCTTGAAGTCGCCCCAGTTTTGCTCCGGCACGCGCACGTTAAGGCGCAGAATACGCGCCACATCCTCATTCAGCTCACCGTTGCGCATAATCTTCAGCGGCGGAATGCGAATGCCCTCCTGCACGATGTCGGTAAGCGAGCGCGACAGCGAGGCGGGCACCGCGCCGCCGATATCGGTATTGTGAATATGGCCGACGACAAAGCAGACGATTTCACCGGCGTAAAATACCGGCTTCCAGATATGAATATCGGGCGAATGGGTCGCTACATTGCCTGCATAGGCGTCGTTGGTGATGCAGATGTCCCCTTCGCGATAGTCGCCGATCAGCGCCAGCACAGGCGCATAGTCGATGCCGCTGTACCAGGGCGCCCCGAAGCTGCGTGGCGAGGCGAAGGCCAGCCCGTCGCGGCTGACGATCTGGCAGGAGAAATCTTCGGTCTCCTTCACAAAGGTGGAGTGCGCGGTGCGCATCAGGGTAAACGCCATCGCGTCGGCCGCCGCCGCGCAGTAGTTGGCGAGTATTTGCAGGTTACGTCCGTCAATAGCCATGATTACGGCTCCTCGCCCAGGGGAGTAATTAACAGGTTGCCAAAGCTGTCCACCTCTACCTGCATACGCGGCGGCACGCAGGTGGTGCAGTCATCCTGCGCCACGATAACCGGCCCCCGCAGCTGGTGGCCAGGGCGCAGCGCAGCGCGCAGCACCAGATCGACCTGATGGAAGGCGCCATCTATCCACGCCTCAACCCGCTTCGCCGCCTGCACCGGTTCGCTGGCCGCCGGGAGCGTTTTCAGCGTGGGTTTCGGCGTGGGCGAAGCGATCACCAGCCGCAGGTTGATAAGCTGTACCGGCGCGGCGGCATCGCTGTGGCCGAACAGCTGATGATGCTGCCGGTCGAAAGCCATATGCAGCGCCGCCACGTCGGCGTTCGCCAGCCACACCGCCTCCAGCGGCACGTCAATCTCAAATGACTGGCCGCGATAGCGCATATCGGCGCTGAACTGCAGCGTGAACGGCATCTCTTTGCCATGCTCCGCCGTCAGCCAGGCCTGCGCCCGCTGGCTCAGGCTCTCCGCCTCGGTCGCCAGCCGGTCCGCCAGCTGTGCGTTGAGATCGCTGTAGAGGGTGCGGATAAAGTCATTGCGGATATCCGCCACCAGCCCGCCCAGCGCCGACAGCACGCCGGGCGTCGGCGGCACGATAACGCCTTTCATATTGAGTTCGCGCGCCAGAAAGCAGCCCATCATCGGCCCCGCGCCGCCAAAGGCGAGGAACCAGAATTCGCGCGGGTCGAGGCCAAAACGCGACAGCAGGCCGCTGGTGTCGCTGTACATGCTGGAGATCGCCAGATCAATGGCGGTTTCCGCGGTCTGCTCCACCGAGACGCCGAGGCGATCGGCCAGCGGCTGCCAGGCCGCGCGCGCGGCGGCGACATCGACCTGCACCGCGTGGTAGCCGAGATCGCCATGGCCAATCATGCCGCAGGCGGCGAAGGCGTCGGTGGCGGTCGGCTGGGTGCCGCCGCGCTGGAAGCAGACCGGGCCAGGCAGCGAACCGGCGCTGTCCGGCCCCATCTGCATAACGCCCTGCGCGTCGATCCACGCCAGCGAACCGCCGCCCTGCCCGACCGAGGTCACCGCCACCGAGGGAATATAGACCGGGAAGTCGCCGATCATCTCGCCGTTGCCCTGCGCCACTTCGCCATTAATAATCACCGCCACGTCGGCGCTGGTGCCGCCGATATCGAGGCTGAGGATGCGATCAAAACCGCAGGCGCTGGCGAGATAGCTGGCGCCGATAACGCCTGAGGCGGTGCCGGAGAGCACCATCTGCACGCATTCGCGCTTCGCCTGCTCAACGCCCATCACCCCGCCGTTGGATTTGGTGATGCGCGGCGGCGTCGTCACGCCTCTGGCGCGCAGCGCGCTTTCAAACTTTTCCAGATAGTTGATGACCATCGGCTGCACGTAGGCGTTGATGGTGGCGGTGATGGTGCGCTCATATTCGCGAATAATCGGCCAGATATCGGCAGAGCAACAGGTCAGCAGATCGGGCGCGACCTCCTCGACAATCGCCTTGACCGCCGCCTCGTTATGCCGGTTGCGGTAGCTGTGCAGCAGCGCCACCACGATGCCCTGACAGCCCGCCTCACGCGCCCGCTCGATGGCCGCCAGTACGCTCTGGCGATCCACAGCCTGTAGCACCCTGCCGTCGCGGTCGGTGCGCTCGCGAATAGCGAAAACGCGGTCGCGGCTTATCAGCGGTGCGGGCCGCCGGGAAAAGAGATCGTGAATATGGGGGATTTTCAGTCGCGCCAGCTCCAGCACGTCGCAGAAGCCTTCGGTGGCAAACAGCGCCAGCCGCACGCCGCGCCGCTGGATCACTGCGTTAATGCCGACCGTGGTGCCGTGGGTAAAGTAGCCAATTTCTGCCGGGTCAAGGCCGTCGCGCTCGGCAAACTTTGCCAGTCCGGTCAGAATTTCGCTGCCAGGCGCATCGGGCCGCGACAGCACTTTCAGGGTATGGATCTGATTAGTTTGCCGATCCAGCACCGCGAAATCGGTAAAAGATCCGCCAATGTCTACGCCAACGCGGTAACGCATCTGTGTCGCTCCAGTGTCAGGAGAGAGGGAACTCCATCAGCTTGTGCGGCTCCTGCACTACGCGCCAGCCGAGCCGCTGGTAGATCTGATGAGCATCATTTGTTGAAAGCATCCAGCGCCGCACCGTGGCAAGCTCTGGATGTTCGCGCACGCAGCTTGCCAGCCAGCTGCCTAAGCCATGTCCGCGCCACGCCTCGTCGATAATCACATCGCACAGCCAGCCGAAACGGGTGTAGTCGGTAATCAGCCGTCCAAAGCCGATCTGCGTATCGACGTGGTAAAGCCCGAACGGCAGCGACGCGGCAACCGCCCGCTCGGTTGTGGCGCGCGACTGCCCTTTCGCCCAGTAAGAGCGTTCGGCCAGCTGGTCATGGATCCAGTCCATGTCCAGCCGTGTCCGTTTGGTGGAGAGGGTAAAGTCGTCGCGCTGCCAGATATGGTCGGCAATTATTAGTGCAGTCATTAATAACTCCTTGTCGCGGCATGGGTTTATAGTAAATGCGCCCGGTCAGCCGACGCGGCTGAAGAGGCGCGGCGAACCAGTCAGATAAGGTGAAAAACGGGCTGAAAAGAAATTTTATGCTGCCTGAAAGCGCAGGGTTCGGCACTAAAAAAAGCCCCTTATGGGGCTGAGTGTCCTGAGGCGTTTTTTCCGAACAGGATGGCCCCGATTACCGGGCCAAAAGAAGAGGAAGCTGTTGCGTTTAGACTGTGCCCAGCACATCGTTCTGCCGCGTAATCAGCGAGCGCAGCGGCACGCTGCTCTTCATTACCGGCGATTTGATCACGATATAGCTAAAGTATTTATCGATGCCGATCTGCGCATCGAGCATCTTCTCAATCACTTCCTGATAGTGCTCAATGCTGCGGGTGATAAAGCGCAGCAGATAGTCGTAGCCGCCGGTGATCAGGTGGCACTCCATCAGCTCATCGACCTCGCGCAGCGCGCTCTCGAACTTCATAAAATCTTCGCGGCGATGGCCGGAGAGCGTCACTTCGGTAAAGACCGTAACCGAATCGGTGATTTTGGTGAGATTGATATGGGCTTCATAGCCGGTGATAAAGCCCGCCTGCTCAAGGCGCTTGACGCGCTGCAGGCACGGGCTGGGCGAAAGTCCCACGGCATCGGCGAGATTAACGTTGCTGATACGGCCATCTTTTTGCAGTTGCACCAGGATGTTGATATCAATGCGGTCAAGTTTCATTAAGCCGTTCATACCACCCCTCATTGTTAACCAATTGTGCAGGACGTGCTGATGGTATAACACGCTTTGCGCCGCCAGCGCCAGCGCTAACGTGCGTGTTATCCATCAGGAAAAATTATAATTATTTCAGGAATATCAATGAGGAAGGCGGCGTTATCCCAGACGGCCGGTGGCGCGCGCCAGGGCGATATCGAAAATATGCAGCGCCTCCTCAAGTTGTGAATCAGTTGTAACAAGCGGAGCAAGGAAGCGCACCACATTGCGCTGAATGCCGCACTTGATCAGCAGCAGGCCCTCCTGGCAGGCGCTGTCGAGGATCTTCTGCGTCAGCGCGGCGTCGGGCTTGCCGGTTTCAAAATCAAGAATCTCCACCGCCAGCATAAAGCCCAGGCCGCGCACGTCACCGATACAGGCGTACTTTTCCGCCAGCTGCTGCAGCCGCGCGTGCAGCTGTTCGCCGAGCTGTTCGGCGCGCGCCAGCAGGTTGTCATGCTCCAGCAGATCGAGCACTGCCAGCGCCGCCGCGCAGCCCAGCGCGTTGCCGCCGTAGGTGCCGCCCAGGCCGCCCGGCGCTGGCGCATCCATTATCGCCGCTTTGCCCACCACGCCGGAGATCGGCAGACCGCCGCCGAGGCTTTTAGCGACCGTTACCAGATCGGGTTTGATGTTGAGATGCTGGAAGGCGAACATCTTGCCGGTACGGCCAAAGCCGGTCTGCACTTCATCGCAGATCAGCACAATGCCGTGCTGCTCGGTGATGCGACGCAGCGCCTGCATAAACGCCGGGCCGGCCGGCAGGAAGCCGCCGTCGCCCTGCACCGGCTCGATAATGATCGCCGCCACGCGCTCCGGCGCGATCTGCACCGCAAAGAGCTGATCCAGCGCCTTCAGGCAGTCTACTTCCGTAACGCCATGCAGCGGATTGGGGAACGGCAGACGATAGATATCCGCCGGGAAAGGCCCAAAGTTCTGCTTATAGGGCTGGCTCATGCCGGTCAGCGTAACGCCAAGCAGCGTGCGACCATGAAAAGCGCCGTCAAAAGCGATAACGCCAGAGCGGTTGGTGTGGGCGCGGGCGATTTTAATCGCGTTCTCTACCGCTTCCGCGCCGCTGGTAAAGAAGACGCTTTTATAGGCCTCATCGCCGCCGACCAGCTGATTAAGACGCTGCGCCAGTTCGATATAGCCCGGATAGGCCACCACCTGAAAACAGGCGTGCGATACCAGACCCAGCTGCTGCGTCACCGCATTAACGACCGCCGGGTGGTTATGCCCGACGTTGAGCACGCCGATGCCGCCAACGAAGTCGAGATAGCGGTTGCCCTCTACGTCCCAGACCTCGCTGCCCTTTGCGCGCTCAATGACCAGCGGATGCGCGGTCACTACGCCGCGCGGCACGTTCTGCGCGCGCGCGTCCAGCAGTAAACTGTTGTCTGAATAGGTCTGTTGTTCGGCCATGACATTCTGCATTTTCATACCTCATCCACGTAACGTTCGGTTGGCTCAAGTATCGCAACCCACTGGTTCAGCATGCTGCCGTTATGGGTAAGGCTGCGGCATTTCCTGTCAAAATCGGTGCCCTTTCAGCAGGGAAATTTCTTCATATCACGCGCGTCAGTTGATGCGGCGCGGCGCGTTAAGAACGGCAACCTGTATCAGTAACCTCGCGCGCGATCGATAAGGCCGATCATCGCCTCGCCGCGCTGATAGCGGCGTAGGTTCTCCAGCAGCGCGGCAACGGCGCTTTCGTTTTGCGTCTGGCTGGCGATATGCGGCGTCAGCCAGATAGCGGGATGTCGCCAGAATGGATGGGCTGGCGGCAGCGGCTCGGGGTCGGTCACGTCAATGACCGCCGCGCCAAGCTGGCCGCTGTCGAGGGCGTCCAGCAGATCCTGATGGTTGAGCTGCGCGCCGCGTCCCGCCTGCACCAGCGCCGCGCCCCTGGGCAGCTGAGAAAAGAGGTCGCGGTTAAGCAGGCCGCGCGTCTCCGCCGTCAACGGCAGCAGGCAAACCAGGATGTCGCTGCGTGCCAGAAACGCGCCGAGCTGGGCAGCCCCGTGGAAGCACTCCACGCCGTCGAGTTCGCGCGGCGTACGGCTCCAGCCCGCACAGTCAAAGCCGAACGACGCCAGCTGCCGCAGCGCGGCCTGTCCCAGTTCGCCCAGCCCCATCACGCCGACGCGCCGCGTAGCGGCGGGTTTTACGCTGTGCGCCAGCCACTTTTCTTCGCGCTGCTGTTGCAGATAGCGCACCATATCGCGATGGAGGCCGAACACCGCAAAGGTGACGTACTCCACCATGCCCTGCGTCAGCCCTGGCTCAATCATGCGCACCACCGGCAGGCCGGGCGGCAAGGCGGCAAGATCGAACTGATCCGCGCCCGCCCCCACCGACAGCAGCACTTTCAGATTGGGAAAGGTCTCCATTAACTTCTCTGGCGGCTGCCAGGCGATCAGCACCTCGATTTCCTGCGGGTCGCCGATCTCGGGCCAGAGGTGGAGCTGAATATCGGGCGCATGCTGCGCCAGCCACTGCTGCCACAGCGCGCCGCGCTGCGGGTCCGATTTATAGAGGATCTGCATCAGGCCATCGCCTGGGTCATCAGGCCAAACGCCTGCATGCCGCCCGCTGGCGGCGTCCAGGGTGTGCCGCGCACCATGGTGGTGGGATTATCCACCTGCGCCAGCCCAAGCGTGGCGAGCCAACCTGCCAGCGGCAGCGCGGCGTCGGTATCAATACGCACAAATTCGCCGCGCAGCCCCTGCATCAGCGAGGCGATCAACGCCTGCGCTACGGCAAAGGCGGTTGCGATAACAGGCCCGATCGCCCAGCCGTGGCCGAAGCGGCGCAGGCTGGCGAAGCCGTGGATCTCGCCCTGCGCATCCTCCAGCAGGACGGTCTGATGCTGGTGAATCAGATGCGCAATCAGCTGCGGACGCAGCATGCCGTGAGCCTGCTGATCAAGCGCGGTCAGCGCTGGCGCGTCCTGCGCCAGCGCGCGACGCAGCTGCAGCCCGGCAGGCAGAGAGACCGTCGGTGTCGCGTCCAGCGAGCGCGTCTGGTACTGAAGGATCTGTCCGGTGACCACAAAGCCGAGCTTCTCATAAAGCCCTTTGCCCATCTCGGTGGCGTGCAGCCGCACGTTATAGTCAGGCACCTTTTCCAGCAAAGTCAGCATCAGCTGTTTGCCCAGACCGCGGCCCTGCTGCTGGCCATCCACCATTACCAGCCCGATGGTGGCGGCGCGTTCACCCCAGCGCCAGAGCATAGCGCTGCCGAGCAGTTCGCCCTGCTCCTCTATGACTACGCCCTCGCCGAGCATTATTGCCTGCTGCCAGTCTTCACGGCGGTGCGGCCACTTCAGCTGCTGCGTCATGGCGTGGCAGCGTTCAATATCGTGCGCGGTCAGGGCGCGAAAAATGGTGGTCATGCGTTGCTCCTTACATCATGCCAGGCGTTTCAAGTGCGCTGCCGTCAACCAGACGGCTGTAGCGATAAGCTGTGGGATCAACGACCGGCGTCTCGTTAGTGGCGAGATCGGCGGCGAGCCGTCCCGCGCCCGGTCCAATGCCGAAGCCGTGTGCGCTGTAGCCGGCCGACAGGACCAGGCCCGGCAGCTTCGCCACGGTGGAGATAACCGGAATGGCGTCGGGGGTGCTGTCGATCATCCCGCCCCAGGCCTGCGCCAGTTTAAGGCCAGACAGCGCCGGATACTCGTTGCGCATGGCAGTTAATCCCTCCTGTACGGTAGCGGCGTCGGCGGCAGGATCGAGGATGCGCGTGCGTTCAAAGGGCGATTCGCCATCGAAAGCCCAGCCGCCGAGCGCTTCCGGGCCGTGAAAAAAGGGCTTCATCCCGATATTCAGACGCAGATTTTTGCGGCGGCTTTTAAAAGTGGCATAGAACTGGCGCGCGTAGCGAATGCCCTGCGCGCCCGGCTCCAGGCGGCCGCGGCCGGAGACAGAAACGGTATAGCTGCCGTCAAGCTGCGGACGACAGGCGAAGCCAGGCGTATAGAGCGGCACGCCGATCGCCTGCGCGATGGGCTGAGTGCGAAAGGCGGTGCCGATAACGTTGCCGAGCGGCAGGTCGATGCCGTGGCGGCGGCAGAACATCGACGTCCACGCGCCCGCCGCGCAGATCACGCGGCTGGTTTTGATCAGGCCGCGCTCGGTCCAGACGCCGCTGACGCGCCCGGCGGCGATATCCAGCCCGCGCACCGCGCACTGCTGAAACACCAGCGCGCCAAGGCGCTGGGCCGCAATCGCCAGACCCGGCGCGGCCAGGCGCGGCTCGGCGTGGCCGTCGGTAGGCGATGAGACGCCGCCGAGCCAGCGGGTGGTGCTGCCGGGCGTGGCGGCCTTCGCCTGTTCGCCCGTCAGGATGTCGCTGCGCACGCCGTAATTTTTCGCCATGCGATTCCACGTCTCCCACGCGGCGATATCCGCCTCGTTGCGCGTGGCGTAGATTAGCCCGCTGCGCCGGAAACCCAGATCTTCACCGGTCTCCTGACCCAGCTCGCCCCAGCGTCGCAGCGCATGAATAATCAGCGGCAGCTCGAGTTCGTCGCGGTTCTGCTGGCGACACCAGCCCCAGTTGCGGCTCGACTGTTCGGCGCCGACCAGTCCCTTTTCCAGCAGCGCCACCTTCACCCCTTTTCGGGTCAGCTCCCAGGCGGCGGCGGCCCCGGCGATGCCAGCGCCGATAATTACCACATCGACGGCGTCGGGAAAGTCGGCGCTGTCCTGTACATAGCGGAGTGGAGCGGGCATAGCGTTAGTACCTCTTTTTGCAGTCAACAGCGCACAAGGTAAGGGCCTTATTGGCGCAGCCAGATTGTTCATGCCCAGCGCACTGCTGGGACAATATGGCAAGCCAGATAGCCCTATTCCGCTTTCAAAATCTCTTCGTGCTCGTCCAGCCAGCCCTGCCGCAGCTCCGGCACCGCGCGTTTCAGGCGCTCGAAATAGAGCTCGCGGGTCGGCTTGTCGTAATCTTCTCGCGCCAGCTGGGTCACAATGCGTCCCGACTTCATCACCACAATATTGTCGCAGACCGCCCGCACCGCGTGCATATCGTGACTGATAAACAGCACTGACAGGCCCAGTTCGCGCCGCAGCTCGCTGATTAGATCCAGCACCGCCGCCGCGACGACGGTATCCAGCGCCGAGGTGACTTCGTCGCACAGGATCAGATCCGGCTCCGCCGCCAGCGCGCGCGCCAGATTGACGCGCTGTTTCTGACCGCCAGAGAGCGCCCAGGGACGTCGCCACAGCACGCTGCGCGGCAGCTTCACCAGATCGAGCAGCTGATGCAGCCGCTGGGTCAGCGCCTGGCCGCGCAGGCCGTGAAACAGCGCCAGCGGCCGCGCCAGGATACGCTCAACGCTGTGCGCCGGGTTGAGCGCGGTATCCGCCATCTGAAACACATACTGGATACGGCGCAGCTCATTATCTGGCCGCCGGTGCATATCGCCCGCAATATAGTGGCCGTTAAACAGCATATGGCCGTGACAGGGCGCGTTGAGACCGGCGATGGCGTGCGCCAGGGTAGTTTTGCCTGAACCCGACTCGCCGATAATGCCGATAGCCTGCCCTTTCCACAGCTTGAGGTTAATATCCTCCAGAATGCGGATCTTCGGCTGGCCGTCGCTGTCGCGCGGGCCGTAGCCGGCGCAGAGATCGCGCACCTCCAGCAGCGGCTGAAGCTCGCCGCTCGCCTCGCGCCACGGACTGGGTCGCTCTGTCTGTCGCGCCGCGTCCATCAGCAGCCGCGTATACTCCGCCTGCGGCGCGCCAATCAGCCGATCAGTGGCGCCATATTCGGCGATCTGGCCGCGCAGCAGCACCAGAATGCGATCCGCCATCTGCGCCACCACGGCAAGATCGTGGCTGACGTAGATGGCGGTGACGCCGCGCTGCGCCACCACGCGACGGAAGGCCTTCAGCACTTCCACCTGGGTGGTGACGTCGAGCGCCGTGGTCGGCTCGTCGAGGATCACCACGTCGGGATCGCCGATCAGCGCCATCGCGGTCATCAGCCGCTGCAGCTGCCCGCCGGAAACCTGATGCGGCCAGCGGTCGCCGATGGTATCGGGGTTGGGCAGCGCCAGCTCGCGGAACAGCGCCACCGCTTTGGCCTTCGCCGCTTTGCGCGTCATGGTGCCGTGGATCACCACCGGCTCGATCACCTGATCGATGATCTTCATGCCGGGATTAAAGGAGGCCGCCGCGCTCTGGGCGATATAGGCGACTTTGTTGCCGCGAAACTCGCGCAGCTGCTGCGGGCTGAGGCTGTTGACGTCGACGCCCGCCACGTGGATGTTGCCTTCGGCGATGCGGCAGCCGGGGCGGGCATAGCCCATCAGCGCCATGGCGATAGTGGTTTTCCCGGAACCCGATTCGCCAATCAGGGCGAGCACCTCTCCTTTCTGTACGGTGAAGCGGATATCTGACACCAGGTCAATCGATTCGCCCTTGTCGCTCTGCGCCGTGACGCGCAGCTTTTCCACCGAGATCACCGGCATTGCGGTATGCGGCATCACGTTCATACCCCCTCCTTCGCCAGCGTCAGCGGACGCATCTGTTGCAGGCTGTCGATAAACAGGTTAGCGCCGATAGTCAGGCTGGCGATCGCCAACGCAGGCATCAGCACCGCTGGCGAGCCGTCAAACAGCCCCTGAATATTTTCACGCACCAGGGTACCCCAGTCGGCGTAGGGCGGCTGTACGCCGAGGCCGAGGAAGCTCAGGCCGCTGAGCAGCAGGACGATATAGACAAAGCGCAGACCGAAATCCGCCAGCATCGGATGCACCATATTGGGCAGGATGTCATGAATGGCGATATACCAGCGGCTCTCGCCGCGCAGCCGGGAGGCGCGCACATAGTCCATATTGCGCAGGCTGCCCGCCATAGCGAAGGCGATGCGGAACGCGCCCGGCCAGTAGGTGAAGATGGCGGTGAGCAGCAGCATCGGCAGCGAAGAGCCGAATACCGCGACGATCATCAGCGACAGCACTTTGCCCGGCAGCACCAGCATGGCGTCGTTAACGCGACCCAGTATCTCCTCCAGCCAGCGGCCGGTCACGGCCGCCAGCAGCGCCAGCAGCGTGCCGATCAGGCTGGCGCCGAGCGCCGCGCCCAGCGCCAGACCGATAGAGAACTTCGCGCCGTAGAGGATTCGGCTGAGAATATCGCGCCCCAGCGCGTCGGTGCCGAGCCAGTTGTCCGCGGTAAAGCCGCCGAACAGCGGGCCGCCGCCGATATCCTCGACGTTGTGCGGTGCCAGCTGGTTGCCGAAAATCGCCATCAGCAGCCAGAACGTCGAGACCGTTAAGCCCAGCCGCCCTGAGATCGACAGCGACTGAAAGAGACGAACGGGAAGTAAAATAGTCATGCGCTTCTCCATTTCGGGTTGAAGGCGATGGTCAGCACGTCAGCCAGCAGCAGCAACAGCAGATAGCAGCCGGCGAACAGCATTACGCAGAACTGCACCACCGGCAGGTCGCGGTTGCTTACCGCATCCACCAGCTGGCTGGCGAGGCCGGGATAGCTGAAGATGGTTTCGATAATGATGACCCCGCCGAACAGATAGGACAGGCTGAGCGAAATCGCGTTAGCGATAGGGCCGACCGCGTTGGGCAAGGCGTGGCGCAGCACAGCGCGCAGCGGCGACACGCCTTTCAGCAGCGCCATCTCCAGATAGGGGCTGTCGAGCTGGTTGATAATGGCGGCGCGCGTCATGCGCGCCATCTGCGCCACCAGCACGCAGCAGAGCGTCAGCACCGGCAGCGCGTAGGCTTTCAGGTAGCTGACCAGATCCATATTCGGCGAGCCGAACGACATCGCCGATACCCAGTGCAGCTTGACGGCGAAGATCAGCACCGCCACCGTCGCCACCAGAAACTCCGGCACCGCCACCGTCGCCATGGTGCCGATCACCAGCACGCGATCCAGCATCGACCCGCGCGTCATGGCGGCGGTTATGCCAATCAGCAGCGCCAGCGGCACGCAAATCAGCGTGGTGATCGCCGCCAGTTCAAAGGTGGCGGGAATGCGCTGCGCCACCAGCTGCATCACTGGCAGATGGCTGGCGAAAGAGGTGCCGAAATCGCCCTGCAACATGCCGCCCAGCCAGCTGAAGTAGCGCAGCAGCAGCGGCTGATCCAGCCCAAGCTGGGCGCGCAGCGCCGCCACCGTTTCCGGCGTGGCGTTTTGCCCGAGGATCATCTGCGCCGCGTCGCCCGGCAGCAGGCTGGTGATAAAGAACACCACCGCCGAGACGATAAGCAAAGTCAGGATGCCAGCGCCTGCGCGGCGGGCGATCAGGAACATCATGTATCGGTTCATCGGCGTTCTCCAGCGTAGAGAGGGTTAAGCGGACAGCCAGGCGAATTCGTGAAAGCGGTAGCCCATCATCATGCCGGAGGGCCAGGCTTCGACGCCCTTCACCTTTTTGCTGTAGCCGTCGGTGGAGCTGATAAAGGTAGGAATAATGGTGCCGCAGTGGTCGTAGATCAGCTTCTGCATATCGCCGTACATCTGCTTGCGTTTCCCCTGGTCGCGCTCGCCGCGCGCCGCCGTCACCAGCTGGTCGAACTGCGGGTTCTTCCAGCCCGACTCATTGTTGGGCGCGCCAGACAGGTAGAACTGCGAGAAGAGCATATCGAGCGTTGGCCGCGGGTTGATAGAGCCGTAGCCCACGGGATCTTTGGTCCAGTGCGTCGACCAGTAGCCGTCATAGGGCACGCGGCGTACCTTCACGTTGATGCCGGCGTTACGCGACACCTGCTGGATCAGCTGGCCGCCTTCGACCGCCCCTTCGATATTCGGCGTGGTGACGATCTCTACCGTCGCGCCCTTCATCCCCGCCTTTTCGATATGGAATTTCGCCTTTTCCACGTCGAGCGGACGCGGCTTCAGCTCGGCGTTATAGAGCGGATGCCAGGGCGGCACCGGCGTATCGTTGCTGACGTCGCCGTAGCCCTGCAGTACGGTTTTTACCAGCATCTCGCGCGGCTGCAGATATTTCATCGCCAGCACAAAGTCTTCGTTGCTGCCCGGTTTGATATCGGTGCGCACAATCAGGTTGGTGTACATCCCTGATTTGCTCTCCAGTACGGCGAAGTCGCTGGTCGCCTTAATGCGCTTGCAGTCGTTAGCGCTAAGGGTCGAGACGATATGCAGATCGCCCGACATCAGGGCATTGACGCGCGCCGCCTGGTCGGTAACGCCCAGCAGCTCCACCTCGTCGAGATGCGGCAAACCCGGCTTAAAATAGTTGGGATTTTTGCTGCCGACCGAACGTACGCCCGGCGTAAACTCCTTGCAGACGTAAGGCCCGGTGCCGATGCCTTTGGTAAAGTTTTTGGTGCCGTCTTGCACGATCAAAAACGGCGGCGCGGCGAGAATATAGGGCAGATCGAAGTTTGCCTGGCTCAGCACCAGCTGCACTTCGTTGTCATTTACCGCGTTCAGGCTCTGGAACTGCTCGGCGATTTTAAAGGCGTTAGAGGCGACCGCGGCATCTTTATGGCGGCTCAGCGAGTAGATCACATCTTTAGCGGTCAGCGGCTTGCCGTCGTGGAAGGTCACGCCGCTGCGCAGCTTAATCTGCCAGGTGATGCCGTCGCTGGAGTCGAGCGACGCCGCCAGCGCCGGCAGGGCTTTGAGATCTTTATCCAGCTCGGTCAGGCCGTTGTAGAACATGCACTGCCGGGTATAGTCGCCGCTGTTGTTGGCTTTGGCCGGGTCAAGGGTATCGGTCGCGGAGGCGTTTGACATCGCGGCGCGTATTTTGCCGCCTTTCACCGGCGTTTCGGCGGCAAAGCCCAGCTGTGGGAAGCCGATAATGCCGCTGCTCATCACCGCGCCGGCGGAGAGCATTTTCATCAGGCCGCGGCGTGACAGCGTGCCTTCGGTCAGCATGCGCGTCAGCGCGTTATTATCATTTTTACTCATCTGCGTACCCTCAATAGCGTTTAAGGTTCAACCCCTGGAATGAAGCATCAAGAGAAACGATCTTTGGCTTTGTAATAGAGTCCGGCCAGCGGCAAAAACCACGGCTTGCCGTGATAACCGGGCAGCGCGGGCCAGGCGTCGCGCTGCCAGGGATTGCGATTGCTTTTTTCGGCGATCAGATCCGCCATCACCGCGCCCATCCACACCGACATCTGGGTGCCGTGGCCGCTGTAGCCCATGGAGTAGAAAACGCCGTCATGTTCGCCCGCGTGCGGCAGCCGGTCGGCAGACATATCCACCATGCCGCCCCAGCAGTAGTCGATGCGCGCCTGCGCCAGCGGCGGGAAGAGCCTGGCCATGGAGGCCTGCAGGATGTCGCCGCTGCGCGAATCGGAGGTGGGATTGCTGACCGCAAAGCGCGCGCGGCCACCAAATACCAGCCGACGATCGGCGGTGGTGCGGAAGTAGTTGCCGAGGTTGAGCGAGGTGACATAGGTACGATCGTTTGGCAGCACGCGACGGATTAACGCATCGCCCAGCGGCTCCGTCACCACGATAAAGCTGCCCACCGGCACGATACGGCGTTGAAACCAGCGAAAAGGCCCGACGTTAGAGCAGCCGGTCGCCATCAGCACCTTGTCGGCGAGGATCTCCCCTTTGGCGGTCTGTACGCGGTGGCGATAGCCGTCAAGGCGGGTTAAGCCGGTTACGGCGTGGTGTGGAAAGATTTTCGCGCCGCTGCGCGCCGCCGCCGCCGCAAGGCCGACGCCGAATTTGCCCATATGCATCTGGCCACCGCGCTGTTGCAGCAGCCCGCCGTGAAAGGCGTCGCTGTCAACTTCGCGGCGGATCGCCTCTTTGCCGAGCAGCTCAATCTCCGGGTCCACGGTGCGGCGCATCAGCTCCCAGGCCTCGCGCAGACCGGCGAAATGCGACGCCTTACTGGCGAGCTTGAGCTTGCCGCACAGGCGAAAATCGCAGTCGATCCGCTCATCGCGCACCAGCTGTTCGACATAGCTGACCGCATCGTCGTAGGCGCGGTAGAAGCGGCTGGCTTTCTCGATGCCCTGGCTCGCCACCAGCGAGGCGAAGTTCTGCGCCACGCCGGTATTGCAGTGTCCACCGTTGCGCGCCGAGGCCTGGCTCATCACCTCGCCGCCCTCCAGCAGCACCACGTCAAGGCCGCTGCGCGCCAGGCTCAGCGCTGCCGAAACGCCGGTAAAGCCGCCGCCGATCACCACCACGTCAGCATGCGACGGCAGCGACCCCTGCGCCGCGCCGTGAAACGGCGGTGCCGTGGCCTGCCAGAACGATTCGAGTTTCATAGCGCACTCCTCAGAGTCCAACGACGGCAGGCAATGCGCCGATGTCATGGATTTCGGTGTAGCCGTAGTAGGGGTTAGCCGGTTCGTGACCGCGATTAACCCAGGCTTTATGGGTGATGCCGAGATCGTGCGCCGTCATCAGGTCGTAGCGAAAGCTGGAGGAGACGTGCAGGATCTCGTCCGGGCGGCAGTCGAGCTTCTGCAGCATATATTCAAAGCCCTTCATCTGCGGTTTATAAGCGCCCACCTCCTCCGCGGTGATCGCCATATGGATCGGCGCGCCCAGACGCGGAATATGGTGCGGCAGCAGATCCTTCATCGAGTTGCTGAGCAGCACCAGCGGGAACTCGGTTGCCAGTTTCGCCAGCCCGGCAGGCACGTCGGGGTGCGGTCCCCAGCTGGCGCAGTCGGTGTAGATAAAGTCGCTGTCGGCCTTATCCCACGCCACGCCCCATTTTTTGCAGGTGCGCTGCAGCGCGTTGCTCACCACGTCGTAGTAAGGCTTCCAGGCGCCCAGCACTTCATCCAGACGATAACGGGCGAAATCGGTTGTGAAGGCCTGCATCTCGTCAGCCGCCACGCGCGCCTTAAAACAGCGCGCCGCCGCACCCGCCATATCGAAGTTAATCAGCGTGCCGTAACAGTCAAAGGTGATGAATTTCGGTTTAAACAGTGCCATGACGCGACCTCGTTTTAATCAGGAAAAGTTAAAAATCGATCAGTACGCTTTTCTGACGCTGGCAGGCCTGAAACGCCTGCCGCCCCAAATCTTTGCCGACGCCGGATCCAAGAAAGCCGCCGGTGGGAATGATGAAGTCGCCGGAGCGGCCGTAGCGGTTGACCCACACGGTGCCCGCCTCAATGGCGCGTATGGCGCGCAGCGCGCGCGGCAGGCTCAGGGTATGCACGCCCGCGCACAGGCCATAAATCTCATGCGCCGCCAGCCGCAGGCCCTCTTCTTCGTCGTCGAAGGTCTGCACCGTCAGCACCGGGCCGAAAATCTCCTGCTGCACCGCCGGGTTATCCTCGGTGACGCCGCACAGCAAGGTGGGCTGCCAGAACCAGCCCTCACCGGTGTCGGCGAAACGCTCGCCGCCGACCAGCACTTCCGCGCCCTGCGCCTTCGCGGCGGCGATCACGGAGGCGACTTTTTTGCCCTGCCGTTCATCGATCAGCGGCGCGTAGCGGCTGTCGCCGCTCCAGGTCACGCCCGGCTGCACGCCGCGGCACAGCGCGCTCAGGCGATCGAGCAGCGGCGCAGCGATGGCGCGCTGCACAATCAGACGGGTGCCCGCCACGCAGGCCTGGCCACCGTTGGCGGTAAAGCCGCGCAGAATGCGCTGCGCCACCACCTCGATGTCGCCCGCGTCGTCAAACACCAGCTGCGGGCTTTTGCCGCCCAGCTCCAGCGTGACCGGCTTCATGCCATGCTGCGCCACGTCGCTCATAATGCGCGCGCCGGTCAGGGTCGAGCCGGTAAACGAGACTTTGCGCACCAGCGGATGCGTCACCAGCGCGTGGCCGGTCACCGCGCCGCTGCCCTGCACGATATTCAGCACGCCAGCCGGCAGGCCGGCCTGCACCGCCAGTTCAGCCATGCGCACCGTTGAAAAGGGCGTAAGCTCGGAGGGTTTGAGCACCACCGCGTTGCCCGCCGCCAGCGCCGGGCCGCACTTCCACGACGCCATCGACAGCGGAAAATTCCACGGCGTAATGGCGCCAACCACGCCGTAAGGCTCAGCGATCAGCATGCCGAGGCTGCTGTCGCGCGTTGGAAAAAGATCGCCGCTGTACTTATCAGCGCACTCGGCATAGAAGCGAATCGCTTCGGCGGTGAACGGAATTTCATGCTGGATGACATCGCCGATAGGACGGGTGGAGCCGAGCGCCTCCAGCTGCGCCAGCAGGCTGTCCTGCTCAATAAGATCGGCCCAGCGACGCAGCACCCGGCCGCGCTCGCGCGGGGCGCAGCCAGACCAGCCGCTGGTTTTCAGCGCCTGGTGCGCGAGCTGCACCGCGCGGTCAACATCGGCGGCGTCCGCCTCATGCAGCGTGGCGTAGGCTTTGCCGTCGGACGGACGTCTGACGGCGAACGCCGCGCCCTGGGTTTGAACGTGATGGCCGTCAATATAATGGCCGACAGGAAGCGAAACTTTTTCAGGGTCGAAACTTAACATGGATAAATCCTTATTTGTTACACCCGTCAACCATCAGGTAATTAGCGCTAAAGCAGGACTTATATTCAGCGTTAATAAGCTTGTGCAAAAAGGTAATGCAGAAAGTATGCCAGCCAGCTGAAAAATAAAAATGCGTTTAAAACAGCGCAAAAAAATTTTCTGCCGTATTGAAACAGGAAATTTTGCGTAATTGCCGAAGGAATAAACAGATGATTTGGCTCACAAAATTCATGCGTTACCGTGGTGCATTGCGCATGAAACTTGCACTAAAATGGCGAACAGTGAGAAAAACCTGACGCAGCGCACAAAATAAAAAAGCGTTTGCCACTTACGCGACAAACGCTTTCTACAGGAAATTAAAAAAAGCCGGAGAATTAATTCAGGCTGCCAATATGGAAGGCTTTCTGTTCCAGATATTCTTCAATGCCATAGCGCGATCCTTCCCGGCCAATTCCCGATAATTTTACGCCGCCGAATGGCGCGACTTCTAATGAGATCGCGCCGGTATTAAAGCCGACCATGCCAAATTCCAGCGATTCGGCGACGCGCCATGCGCGACGAATATTTTCGGTAAAGAAATAGGCACCCAGGCCATAGGGCGTATCGTTGGCCATCGCGATCGCCTCTTCTTCCTCGTCAAAGATAAACAGCGGCGCGACCGGACCGAACGTCTCTTCATGGGCGATACGCATCTGTGCCGTAACCTTGCCGAGCACCGTGGGCTGCACGTAAGTGCCGTTGCCGTGGCTGGCGCCGCCGGTCAGCAGCTCCGCGCCCAGGCCGAGCGCATCTGCGATGTGGCCGTTAACTTTCTCAACTGCGCGCTCGTTGATCAGCGGGCCGATAGTGCTGCCTGGCGCAAAGCCATCGCCCACCTTCAGGGTGGCGACCGCGTCGAGCAGCTTCGCCGCGAAGCGTTGATAAATAGCGCGCTGCACCAGAATGCGGTTGGCGCAGACGCAGGTCTGCCCGGCGTTGCGAAACTTGCTGACCATTACGCCCGCTACCGCGATATCGACATCGGCGTCGTCGAAGACAATAAAAGGCGCGTTGCCGCCCAGCTCCAGGCTGAGGCGTTTTACGCTGTCGGCGCTCTGCTGCATCAGCAGCTGGCCGACGCGCGTCGAGCCGGTGAAGGAGATTTTCCGCACCAGACGGCTGCCGGTCAGCGCCGCGCCAATCTCGGTGGGCAGACCGGTCACAACCTGCAGCACGCCGGCGGGAAAGCCCGCGCGCTCTGCCAGCACCGCCAGCGCCAGCGCCGAAAGCGGCGTCAGCTCCGACGGCTTGACGATAATAGGGCAGCCCGCCGCCAGCGCAGGCGCGACTTTACGCGTGATCATGGCGATGGGGAAATTCCACGGCGTGATGGCCGCCGCGACGCCGACCGGCTGTTTCAGCACCAGAATGCGGCGATCTTCGCTCGGCGCAGGAATGGTGTCGCCGTAGATACGGCGCGCCTCTTCGGCGAACCATTTGACAAAGCTCGCGCCGTACAGCACTTCGCCCTTCGCTTCGGCGAGCGGTTTGCCCTGTTCGGCGGTCATGATTGCCGCCAGGTCGTCGGCGTTATCGAGAATAAGCTGATGCCACTTCTCCAGCAGCGCGGCGCGGCTGGCGTTGGGTGTTTTGCCCCAGGCGATGCGCACCGATTCGGCGCAGGCGATAGCCGCTTCCGTCTCAGCGCGCCCCAGCGCCGGAATGGTCGCCAGCGTTTCACGACTGGCGGGATCGACAACCGGCAAGGTCTCGCCGCTGTGAGCATCCTGCCAGCGGCCGCCGAACAATGCCTGCTGGCGCAGCAGATCGGAATCTCTTAGTTGAAGACGCGACATCTCACTCCCCTTTTTCATCGGTTTTCTTCCACTCTATCGCGTCGTCTCAGCGCAGGATGTTTTTCTCACCAGGCAGAAACCCGAAACAGCGAGTTTTGCGGAGTTAAAAAAAATTTTATGCCGCGCGGCTGCTATGCTCAGTTTTTAAACAAGGAGATAAGTATGAGCGATCATATGTGGCGATCAGTCGATGACTATTTCACCCAGACGCTGGTGAAACCGGATGCGGCGCTGGATGCAGTGCTGGCGCGCAACGCCTCCGCTGGCCTGCCGCCGATTGACGTGGCGGCCAACCAGGGCAAACTGCTCTACCTGCTGGCGTGCATGATGAACGCCTCGCGCATTCTGGAGATCGGCACGCTGGGCGGATACAGCACGCTGTGGCTCGCACGCGCCCTGCCGGAGAGCGGCCGCATTGTGACGCTGGAGTTTTCGCCGCAGCATGCGCAGGTGGCGCGCGAAAATTTCGCCGAAGCGGGCATGGTGGATAAGATAGACCTGCGGGTGGGTGCGGCACTGGAGATCCTGCCGACGCTGCAGGGGCCGTTCGATATGATCTTTATTGACGCCGATAAACGCAATAATCCGCACTACCTGCGCTGGGCGTTGAAGCTGGCGCGCGTCGGCAGCGTGATTATCGGCGATAACGTGGTGCGCGGCGGGCGCATTGTCGATTCGCAATCAACAGACGAAAACGTGCAGGGGCTGCGGCAGTATCTGTCCGACGTCGGCAACAGCCCGCATCTGACGGCCACCGCGCTGCAAACCGTCGGCAGTAAAGGCTGGGATGGTCTGCAGCTGGCCATCGTCGAGTCGCTGCCGGATTAGATCTGGAAGTCGATAACCGGCTCTTCTTCGCTCTGCGAGGAGAGCGCCTGACGTTTAATCTCCTCCAGCGACAGATTGGCGTTGCATAACTCCATAAACTGCCAGACGTAGTTGCGCTGCAGCTGTCCGCGCTTCAGGCCAAGCCAGACGGTATTGGCATCAAACAGATGGTGCGCGTCGATACGCACCAGCGCCTCGTCCCGCTGGGTTTCGCACGCCTGATCGGCAAGGATGCCGACGCCTAATCCCAGTTCGACATAGGTTTTTACCACGTCAGAATCCTGCGCGCTCAACACGATATCGGGCTTCAGGCCCGCGCTCTGGAACGCGCGGTCAACGCGCGAGCGACCGGTAATGCCCTGGCGATAGGTGATAAGCGGATAACGGCTCAGGGTGTTGAGCGAGACCGGCTGCTGCTGCACCAGCTCATGATCGCTGGGCACCAGCAGCGCATGGTGCCAGCTGAACCAGGGGAACGCCGCCAGGCTGGGGTTATTCACCAGCAGTTCGCTGGCGATGCCGACGTCCGCCTCGCCTGCCAGCAGCATGGCGACAATCTCCTGCGGCGATCCCTGATTAAGCTCCAGCCGCACGTTGGGATAGAGTTGGCGAAACGCCTTGATAACGCGCGGCAGGCTGTAGCGCGCCTGGGTATGCGTCGTAGCGATGGTCAGAATGCCGCTGGTTTCATTAGTGAAGACGTCCGCCAGACGGCGCACCTTTCCCGCTTCATCGAGGATGCGTTCGGCGATGGTCAGCAGCGCTTTGCCCGGCTCGGTCATGCCCAGCAGGCGCTTGCCGCGGCGGATAAAGATCTCAACGCCAAGCTCATCCTCAAGATCGCGGATATGGCGGCTGACGCCTGACTGTGAGGTAAATAGCGTGTTTGCCACTTCCGTCAGATTGAACTCGCAGCGCGCCGCCTCGCGGATGATTTTAAGTTGCTGGAAATTCACGGTATTTACCTCCCTTTACGAAATTGTTATCTCCGATGGTAAAAAGGTTTATTGATATCAACAAATAATAAAAACTTTGTGCTTATGCGCAGGGGGAATATATGGCAGCGGGTGAGCGCCCCGCCAGAGCGCTTTGGTGCCTGCTGCGCAGACGGGCTGGTGTTTGCTGCGCGAATGGCTCTGAGCGGGTACCGCTCGGCGGTGGTTTGCCTGGCGTGCGCTGTGCGAAAGGCGCTAAGCGGATTCCGGCTGTCTGGTTTGCATGGTGCTCGCTGTGCGAACGGCTGGCTCTGAGCGGGTTCCGCCCGCCAGGCGCTAAGGAGTTTCAACAGCTGCGCTGCCGGCGTGCGTGTTAAGGGGCTCGCCAGCCCCTTAACAATCCCGGCTTCCGGCAGCCTCCACGCCGCGCTCCGCGCGGTCCCTTCGTTACTTACGTCAGCCTTACGGACCGCGCGGATTCGCCGTCCTGGCTCATGCCGCGCTCTCGCCGACGTCCTGTCGGCTCGTCCTGGCCGCCGCGCGCGCCTCAGCGTGTCGGATGCCTCTGTTACACCCTCGCCTGTGAGTTCTTATTTTTTATAAAAGGCTGCGTTGTCTGCCGCTTTTAAGCATCAACCTGCGTCGTCTGAATCCAGGGTTCGCTCTTGCAGCGATAAGTTCGCGTCTTCAAAAGTCAGATTTGTTGTCCTGGCCGCCGTGTGCGCCTCAGCGTGTCAGATGCCTCTGGCACACCCTCGCCTGTGAGTTCTCATTTTTTTATAAAAGGCTGCGTTGTCTGAATGCTTTTAGTGATGAGCTTATGGGGAAAGGTCGGGACTCGTAATGGGGAGTGGGAAGCCAAAAGCGGGTGGTGGATCTGGATTGGTGCCTGCACAACAGGTAAAGCGGCCCCGCGGGGCCGCCAGAGCGAGGCTAGCTGACCAGCAGCAGCGCTCGCTCCTCCGCCATAGGCTTGTTAAGCAGCGACAGCAAAATATCCTTCACCGCCTGCGCGGACGGCGAAAGCGGCAGACGCGCCGAGACGTTCAGCGACAGCGGCAGATGCAGCGCCGGGCTGTTGATGCGCGCCATCCAGGCCTGAGTTGAGCTGACCAGCGCCCGCGCGGCAGACTCCGGCAGCACCGTCACGCCCATCCCGCTGGCGACGGCGGCGGTCAGCATCGACAGAGACTCGATCTCGCCGATAATGCGCGCGCTCAGACGACGCAGTGAAAAGGCTTCGTCAACGCGCTTGCGCACCGCGCTATAGTCGCGCGGCAAAAACAGGCTCATCTGCGCCACCTGGGCCAGATCGACCGATCCGCCGGGGCAGTCGGTTGCGCCGACCAGGTAAAGCTCTTCTTTTATTAGCGGCATACTGGTAATGCCCGCCGTCGGCGAACGGTCATAGAGCACCGCCATATCAAGCTGGCCGTTCATTATCTTTTCATTCAGTGAACTGCCGCTGTTCTCATGCAGATAAACCAGAATTTCCGGATGCTGCTCCCGAACCGTTTGCAGCAGCGGCATGGTCAGCGAGGATGCCGCCGTACCCGGCGCCATGCCGATAGAGACCTGTCCGCTGAGCACCTGTCCGGCGTTGATTACCGCCGTCTGCGCCTGCTCGCACTGCCGTAAAATCGTTCGCGCATGCGCATAGAGAATTTTACCGGCTTCGGTCGGCGTTACGCCGCGCTTGGTACGAATTAACAGCTGCTGATCCAGTTCGTTCTCCAGCGTGGCAACCTGTTGACTGAGCGCAGGTTGCGCGATGTGCAGCACTTCAGCCGCCTGCGTCAAACTGCCAATATCGACGATTTTCACAAAGTATTTCAGTCGTCTTAAGTTCATCTTGCCTCCGTCACATTCCCCGAATGCCAATAACATCTGTTCGTGCGGCCTGCTGGCCTGGTAACAGACAAATTGCAATTAGCAGGCCAGTTTTTCTTCCGGCACGCGCTGCCTTATGCAGAAAAATCCTAACAGCGCGAAAAATAAGCCTTTCTGATTACGCATAAAGAGGTAATAAGCTGCAGGAATGGCGCGGCAGTAACGGACAGCCCGGCGGATGCACTTCGCTGGTGCAGCCAGTGCGAGCCAGACGTGCATATTGCGGATAGCAGAAAACAACGGGTGAGATAAGCAAAACAGAGGTATGCAGCAGAAAGGGAGCCAGAAAAAAAAGCCTGCCCGTTTTCTAAAAGCGGGCAGGCCTGAGCGTAGGAAATCAGCGTTTTTTGCGGTTGCGATGCATATCAATCGAGACGGCGGCCACAATAATAATGCCTTTAATAATATCCTGAACGTAGGCATCGACACCGACAAAGGTAAACCCACTTTTGATCAGGCCCAAAATCACTGCGCCAATCAGCGTGCCCGTAATGCGTCCGACGCCGCCCATCAGGCTGCTGCCGCCGATAACCGCTGCGGCGATCGCGTCCAGCTCGTAAGACATCCCCATGCTTGACTGACCGCTGCTGACGCGCGCCGCCAGCACCACGCCCGCCAGGCCGGAGAGCGCACCGGCGATGGTATAGACGATAATCAGATATTTATTAACGTTAATGCCAGAGACCTTGGCCGAGGTCATATTACCGCCAATAGCGTAAACGTATTTGCCGTAGCGGGTGTGCTTCAGCGCGATATGAAAGAGCAGCGCCACCACAAGAAAGATAATAACCGGCATCGCGCCCTGGCCGATGGAGGTAAAGCCGTCGGAAAGGAAGCTGATCGGATTACCCTGGGTATAATACTGCGCCAGACCGCGCGCCGAGACCATCATGCCCAGCGTAGCAATAAAGGGCGGAATGCCGGTGCGGGTGATCAATACGCCATTGACCATACCGCACAGCAGCCCCACGCCGATCCCCGCGCCGATAGGCACCACGGCAGGCATATTCACCAGCGATGGAAACATCGGCGACAGGCTGTCAGAAGTTTGCGCCAGGCTGGCCGCCACCACGGCAGTCAGCGCAATCACCGAACCCGATGAAAGATCGATACCGGTAGTAATGATGACCTGGGTGACCCCGACGGCGATAATGCCGATAATCGCCACCTGCAATACAATCAGGATTAGACGGTTGGTGTTCATCAGAAACGACTGGTCTCGCACATACCAGCCGGCTATTTCGAAAATCAGCGCGATGCCGACCATAACGATAAAGATGCCGGTATCTTTGGGCAGTTTATGCCGCAGATTGCCGAAAAATGATGTCTGTTCAGCTGCCGGAGTGGCAGTCACTTTGATATTGCTCATAGTTGTCTCGCGCCTCACTCGGATGCCAGCGACAGAATGGTTTCCTGGTCGGCCTCTTCTTTATCGAGGATGCCGGTAATACGCCCCTGATGCATTACCATCACGCGGTCGCTCATGCCGAGAATTTCCGGCAGTTCCGACGACACCATGATGATTGCTACGCCGCGGTTGGCCAGCTCAGAGATCAAACGGTAAATCTCTGCCTTCGCGCCAACGTCAATGCCGCGCGTCGGCTCGTCGAGGATCAGGATTTTGGGCTGCGCCAGCAGCCAGCGGGCGATCAGCACCTTCTGCTGGTTGCCGCCGCTCAGGTTATTGATGATTTGATCCATGGTCGGCGTCTTGATATTCAGCCGACGGATCTGCTCCATACAATCCTGCGCCATCTTGATATGACTGACGAAGCCGCTCTTGCCGCTGTACTCCGGCATATTGACGATGCTCATGTTCTCCATCACCGACAGCACGAGAAACAGCCCCGATTTCTTGCGGTCTTCGGTTAAAAACGCCATGCCCTTCTCTATCGCCGTTGAAGGCGAATCGATATTGACCGGCACGCCGTCAATCAGCACTTCGCCGCTGTCGATGCTCTCCATGCCAAACAGGCTTTCCATTACCTCACTACGCCCCGCGCCCACCAGACCGGCGACGCCCAGGATTTCACCGCGCCGCAGGCTAAAACTGACGTCATGAAAGCGATCTTTGCTGCTGAGGTTGCGCACCGTCAGCACCTCTTCGCCAATCGAATTGTTGAATTTTGGAAAGAGTTGAGTCAGTTCGCGTCCGACCATCTGGGTGATCAGCGACTGACGGGTAAATTGCGCGGTGTGATTGCTGCCGACCCAGCTACCGTCGCGGAAGATGCTGATCTCATCGGTGATGGCGAAGATCTCATCCATTTTATGGCTGATATAGATGATGGCTTTGCCCTGCGCGCGCAGGTCGCGAATGATGGTGAACAGATGCGCCACTTCGCTTTCAGTCAGGGCGGAGGTCGGCTCATCCATAATCACGATATCGGCGTTCCAGGAAACCGCCTTGGCGATCTCCACCATCTGCTGCGCGGCGATGCTCAGCTCGCCCACCAGACGGTCGGCCTTGAGACGGATATTAAGCTGGTTGAGCAGCGCCTGCGTCTGCTGGTTGAGCTTGCCGTGATCAACAAAGCCGTACTTCATCGGCTCGCGTCCCAGCCATATATTCTCTGCGACGGTCATGTAGGGCACCAGATTAAGTTCCTGGTGGATCATGGAAATGCCTGAACGCAAGGCGTCCATGGTGTCCTGAAACTGCACCGGCTCCCCTTTAATGCGGATGGTGCCCCGATCGGGACGGTACATCCCGATCAGGCACTTCATTAAAGTGGATTTGCCCGCGCCATTTTCGCCCATCAAGGCATGCACCGATCCCGGACGCACGCGCAGCGAAACGTTGTCGAGTGCCTTTACACCGGGAAAGAACTTGCTGATGCCTTCGGCTTCAAGCGCAAAAGCGGTCATACATCACCTCCGTACGGCTGAGTCGGGATCGGTTATTTCTGATTACGGTTAACGAACTGCTGCATATTGTCTTTCGTGATCAGCTGGTAAGGAATATCGATAATCTTCTGTACCTTTTCGCCCTTCGCCAGCTTAACGGCCGTCTGCACTGCGCCCTCGCCCTGCCCTTTAGCGTCCTGGAACACCGTGGCGACCATCTTGCCGTTTTTCAGCATCTGCAGCGCGTCCGGGGTGCCGTCCACGCCGGCGATCAGGATATGGTTAGGATTTTTGCCCAGCGCCTGCAGCGCACCGATAGCCATCTCATCGTTGTTAGAGGCGATCGCCTGGATATCGTCGCCTGCGGTCAGCCAGTTGCTCACCACGTCTACCGCATCGTTACGCATAAATTTGGCAGTCTGCTTCTGCACGACTTTGATGCCGGGGTATTTGGCGACAACCGCCTCAACGCCTTTGGTGCGGTCGCGCGTGGCTTCGTTAGCGAGATCGCCCATCAGAATGGCGACGTTGCCTTTGCCGTTTAACGCTTTCGCCAGCGCTTCCATCTGCAGACGGCCCGCCAGTTCGGAGTCCGACCCGACATAAGCCATCTTGTCGCTAAGCTCCGCCTGCGGGCGACGATTAACGAAGATCAGCGGGATGCCCGCTTTGGTGGCCTGATCCATGATCGGTTTCACCGCGTTGGTATCCACCGGGTTGACGATGATGGCGTCTACGCCCTGGCCGATAAAGTTCTGCACCTGCTGCAGCTGCTGGGAGACATCGCCTTTGGCGTCTTCCATCTGCCCCTGAACGCCCTCTTTCTGCATCTCTTTTTGCATCGCGGTACGCAGAATGGTGAGGAAGTTGTCGTCGAATAACGCCATAGATACGCCGACCGAAAGATCTTTCGCCATCGCGGCGGCGGGCAACATGCAGGCTAACAGTGTGACAGCGAGTGTTTTTTTGATGTTCATGAGTAACCCTTATTGTCGTTAACTTGCCGACGCCGCTGATACCGCGAATGAAAAATATCTTTTACATTCACTCAACGTTGCTGGCGGTTCAAATCTGTTTACAGAGGTGGGGCCTGGACGTTCGCGCTTTTTTGTGACTCACTCCTCCTTTTTACAATTGCTTGTTTCCGCAGGAATTAATTTTAAAATTACGTTCCAGTTTTGCTGATTCATTCCGGCGGTGATAATAAGAAGTTTATTTATTCCATTAATATTGCTTTTGAAATTTTTATCATAAAAGCACTGAAACAGTTGTTTTAACATCGCCAAATAACAAAACTTTGACACGTATCTAACATCTGCTGGGAAATGCGTTTAAAGTGAGATCCTGTTGGCAGTTTGAAATCTCGCCGAATCTGTTGAAAAAGCGGCAATCCGCTGCTTTTGCGAGCGTTCAGTCGGGAAAAATGAAATCGTGCTTTGACAAGCCACAACGGCGTCGCTAATATTCGCCCCGTTCCAACGATTCCTCTGTAGTTCAGTCGGTAGAACGGCGGACTGTTAATCCGTATGTCACTGGTTCGAGTCCAGTCAGAGGAGCCAGATTTAAAAAGCCCGCTCAGGGAAACCTGAGCGGGCTTTTGGTTTTTGGGGCAATACTGCGAATAACCCGACGCGCCAAACATTCCCGCCGGTGCAATAACAGCTCACTCTTTGAAACCCTCGCCTTACCATTTCCCCTGGATCTGTAAATGCCCGCCTGCCGCGCTGTGATACCATAACCGCTTAACCATCCTTGTTACTAAACGCTATGTCAGATACCACACCAAAAAGAAAAAACGATCCTGAAGGGCTGAAAAAACGCATTATCGCTGGCGCCCTGACGACTTTTGCCGAGTACGGCATGCAGGGCGCGCGTCTGGAGCAGATCGCTGAAAACGCGCAGACCACCAAACGCATGGTGGTTTACCATTTCGGCACCAAAGAGAAGCTCTATATCGAGGTGCTTGAACAGGTCTATCAGGCGATCCGTGAGCATGAGACCGGCCTGAACCTGGCGGCGATGGAACCTGAGCTGGCGATGAGCAAACTGGTGGAAGCCAGCTTCGACTACCATGTCTCGCATCCCGATTTTATGCGGCTGGTCTGTACGGAAAACCTGTTGCGCGGCCGCTATATCAGCCAGTCGCCACGCATCAAGGCGCTGAACCGCAGCGCCCTCGACCTGCTGGACGATATTCTGACGCGCGGCCAGCAGCAGGGCATCTTTATTCGTGAGGTCGAAACCATCGACGTTCACCGCCTGATTAGCAGCATCTGCGTGCATCACGTCTCCAACCGCTACACCTTTAACGCGCTCTTCAGCCCGGATAACAGCGAAGAGGAGAGCATTCGCCGCAATCGCCAGCTGGCGGTGACGGCGACGCTGCGCTACATCCGTAAACCGGCTTAAGGGAAGCGACAACGCTGCGATGGGCTACGCTTAACTCACTAAATTCACCGATCTCAACACAGGAATGTAGTCGTGAGCAGAGACGTCGAACGCTATCCCCTTCGCAACACTACCCTCAGCGACCAGGATGAGTCGCTGTGGAACTGGGCGCAAAACGCCCGCATCGGTAGCCGGCGGCAACTGCATCAACCGCGTAGCGAAGCAGAGCTACAGCAAATTTTGCGCGGCACGCAGGGCCGCGTGCGCGTGGTGGGCAGCCGTTTGTCGCCAGGCCGTATGCTGGACGTCGAAGAGGATGAAGTGCTGGTGGATATCAGCGCCCTCTCCGGCCTGCTGGCGCAGGATGAGCAGAGCGTCACCGTGGCGGCGGGTACCACGCTCAACGACCTCTATATCCAGCTGACCGCAATGGATCGCATGCTGGCCGCGTCGCCTGGCGTGATTGCGGTGCAAAAGCTGGCGGGCGCGATGGCGACCGGCACCCACGGCCAGGGCCTGCACCAAAGCTCGCTGGCGGACGAAGCGCTGCGCATTCGCATGGTGCTGGCCGACGGTTCAGTACGCGAGTTTACGCGCGGCGAGCCTGACTTCCCCGCCGCGCAGGTCACCCTTGGCGCGCTTGGCATTGTCACTGCCGTGACGCTGCGCACCCAGCCCTTCCGCATCTACACCTGTTATAAAAACGCCGTAACGGCGGACAACCTTGAGCAGGATCTGCTGCGCTGGAACGAAGAGTATGCGCTGAGCAAGGCATGGTGGTTTGTCGATGACAATCTGATGCACGTCTGGAACGCCCGCGAAGCAGACGCGCAGGAAACCGCAGAGTGGCAAGCGAACGGCCGCGAAGTGGTGAAGCACGACGATCAAGGCGATGACAGCCTGAACAGCACCATCGACCAGACGCTGGAGCAGATGCATCGCGATACGCAGATTCACGGCAAAGGCGGCAAACAGTTCCGCACCGTCACTCGCTTCCGCGACTTTACCGACGTCACCGGCGATATCTACCAGCTCTTCTGCCGTGGCATCGCGGTGCCGCAGATCAACGTAGAGATCGGCATTCCGCTGGCGCGTACACCTGCCGCGATCGGCAAAATCAAACGCTGGTACACCGCTAACCGCCCCCATATGCACTATCCGATTATTCTGCGCTGCACCGGCGCGTCCGAAGCCTGGCTCAGTCCCGCTTACGGCGAGCCAACCTGCTTCTTTGGTTTTGTGGTCTATTACGCCGATGACGGTTCGCTGTCGCAGGACGGCCTGCACTTTCTCACCGAAGTGGAAAAGCTGCTGGCGGAGGAAGGCGGCCGGCCGCACTGGGGCAAATATTACGACGCCGGGCGCTACGTCTGGCGCGAAGTTTATCCGCACTGGGACGATTTCCGCACGCTGTGCCGCGAACTGGATCCGCAACGCCGCTTCAGCAACCGCTATCTGACCGCGCTTTTTGACTGACTTTTACAGGGAGAGAACCATGTATGCATGGGTAACGCTGCTGACGCAGCCCGATTATCTGGTGGGCGTAAAGGCGCTGCACCGTTCACTGAAGCAGAGCAACACGCGCTGGCCGCTGGTGGTGATGGCTACCGAGGCGATCCCACTGGCGGATCGCGCCGCGCTTCAGGCGGAAGGCTGTGTGGTGCAGCAGGTCGATCCGATCTATCCCAACCGCGAGCTGGAACAGCACTACGCGTCAGCGCAGTTCGGTGAAGTATGGACCAAGCTGCGCGCCTGGCAGCTGACCGCTTATGAGCGCGTGGTGTTTCTTGATGCTGATATGCTGGTGCTGCGCAATATGGACGAGCTGTTCACGCTCGATCTTGGCAGCAATCAGCTGGCGGCCTGCCACGCCTGTCGCTGCAACCCTAACCAGATCGCCTCCTATCCCGCCAGCTGGCAGCCGGAAAACTGTCACTACACCTGGCAGGATCGCAACCAGCCCGCGCCCGCGTCGCTGGATAACTACCTGAACGGCGGCTTTCTGGTGCTGAAGCCGGACAACGCCATCTATAAGCAGCTGGCGGGTCGTATTGCGGCGATCGAGGATCTGAAGGCCTACCCGTTCTCCGAACAGGATCTGCTAAACGAGGCGTTCGCTGGCCGCTGGCAGCCGCTTCCCTATATCTACAACGCGCTGAAAACGCTGCCGTTTCAGCACAGCCGGATGTGGAATGAGCGCGAGGTGAAGAACCTGCACTATATTCTGGCGAAGCCGTGGAAGCGCGATTTGCAGCAGCCGGAGAGCGAGCGCGACCGCTACTATGCGCTGGATAAGCTCTGGTGGGAGAAAGCCACGGGTTAAGGAAAAGCCTGGCGCGCGGCCTGCCAGACCGCGCGCTTTGATTCGCTATACTTTTTGCCAGCGCCGCTCGACGGCCGACACCGCAATCGCCTCCAGCACCTTCTGCACCTGCAAACCTTCGGCAAAGTCGGGCCACAGGCGATCGCCCGCCGCAACGCCGTTGATTAAATCCCGAATCTCTACCGTTTTCTGATCGTTAAAACCGATGCCGTGTCCTGCCGAGACGCAGAAGCTGGCATAGTCGGGATGCGCCGGGCCGGTCAGAATGGTTTTAAAACCCTGTCGCCCCGCCGGTTCGTCATGCAGATAGAGCGCCAGCTCCGCCATACGCTCCTGGCTGTAGCGCAGCGTGCCCCGGGTGCCGGTAACCACATAGGTCAGCCCCATTTTGCTGCCGCAGGCGATACGCGACGTTTCAATCACGCCGTGTGCGCCGTTGCGAAAGCGCAGCAGCGCGCTGGCCTGATCTTCATTCTCTACCGGCAGCAGACGGCTGGGATCTTTTGCATCGGGACGGGTTTTAATCACCGTCATCATGTCGCCGCTGACCTCTTCAATATCACCCACCAGATAGTGCGCCATATTGACGATATGCGCCGCCAGATCGCCCAGCGCGCCGAGGCCCGCCAGCGCCTTCTGACAGTGCCAGTCGAGCGGCGTCTCCGGCTTCGCCAGATAATCTTCGTTGTGGGTGCCGTAGAAGTGCACCACCTCGCCGATTTCGCCGCGCGAAATAATCTCTTTCGCCAGCTGGCTGGTCGGGTTCTTCATATAGTTGAAGCCCACCAGCGTTTTTACCCCCGCCGCCCTGGCGGCGTTAACCATCTCTTCCGCATCTGCCACCGACAGCGACAGCGGCTTTTCTGAATAGACATGTTTGCCGTGGCGAATCGCCTCCAGCGCCATCTCTTTATGCAGAAAATTAGGGGCGCAGATATCCACGACGTCAATGGCGGGATCGCGCACCAGTTCACGCCAGTCACCGGTAGAGCGGGCGAAACCAAAGGCGGCGGCCTGCTTTTCCGCCAGCGCCGGATTAACCTCCGCCAGCATTTCCCGCACGATTTCGCCTTTAAGCGCAAAGACCGTCGGCGCCTGCGCATAGGCGATTGCGTGGCAGCGTCCGATATAGCCGCTGCCGATCATGCCGATCCTGACTCTGTTCATCGACTGCCCTCTGGTTTCATAATGAGATTTTTTCGGAATATACGTTCCGAAAAATGCGCAGGCAAACGGCAGAGATAAGAAGTGTGAGCCGCTTTGAGATCTTTATCTTACGGAAGAAAAGCGACGATAAAGAGGAGATAGCCAGCCGCGCAGTGTTAAGCATTTTTTTCATTAAGGCTTTTAAAGAAAAATAATTTTCATCTGACGCACGCCTTTTCTGCCGGTGGCGGCGCAGCCCCTGGCGTTTATTTCAGCAGTTGAACAATTTTGTGAAAAAGGGCTTTGACATGACCGATGCAGGTCGATAATATGCGCCCCGTTCAAACGATTCCTCTGTAGTTCAGTCGGTAGAACGGCGGACTGTTAATCCGTATGTCACTGGTTCGAGTCCAGTCAGAGGAGCCATATTTAGAGAAGCCCGCTCAGGGAAACCTGAGCGGGCTTTTTGCATTCCTCGCCTCAGCAGCCGACAGCGGCTATTCAGCCAGCTTAAGTCTTCTGATCGCCGGCACCAGGCTGGCCGCAAGCGTCGCTGCCAGCACCGCGGCGGCACAGCTCAACAGTACCGCCTGATTGCCGAACTGCATCGCCAGCGGCCCGGCGGCCAGCTCTCCCAGCGGAATGGTAATAAAGGAGCCCATCGCGTCATAGGCATAGACACGCGCCAGCCTGTCGCGCGGGATATGGGTTTGCAGCGCCTGCGCCCAGATCACGCCGAACTGACCAAACCCGGTGCCGGCCAGGCAAAACGCGCCCATCAGCCAGCCGGAAGAAGCGCCGCCCGCCAGCAGCAGAATGGGAAAGACACAGAGCGCCACCAGCATCACGCCGGTGAACATTGCGCGCCGCGGCCGCCAGCGCAGCGCGATACCGGAGCCGATAATCAGCCCGACGCTCTGCGCCGCAATCATCATGCCCCAGCGGGCGCGACCAAAAGTGCTGTCGGCGATAACCGGGCCGAGCACCATTACCATGCCGGTAAAGGCGGCGTTGACCACGGCGAACTGCGCTACCACCGCCCAGACCCAGCTTCGGGAGATAAACTCCCGCCAGCCGTCGCGTAAATCCTGCCAGAGCGTGGTTTGCGTTCCGGACGGCTGCGCGCCGGTGCGAACGGAGAAATAGAGCGGCGCGGCGAGCGCGAAGCCCAGCGCATCGACCGCCAGTCCCCAGCCAGCGCCCAGGGTACTGGTGAGGAGGCCGCCCAGCGACGCGCCGATAATGGTGCCGGCATAGACGCCCGACTGAATAAAGGCGTTCGCCTGGCGCAGCTTCTGCGTCGGTACGGTTTGCGGCACCAGCGCCGATGAGGCGGGCAGCGCAACACCTGCTGCCGCGCCGTTCACGGCGCTCAGCATCGCTAAACCAGCAAGGGTCGCTGAGCCGTCCAGCACCAGCCAGGCGACGCCGCTCTGGGAAAGCGCGGCAGATAGCCATAAGAATATAAGCCCACTGTTAAAACCATCTGTCACGCCAGACTACCTGAAATAATAAACAGGGCTACCCTTGTGGCATCATTATTACCTCAAATGTTAAAATTCACATTCCAAAAAAGCAGGCTCTAATAATCCGGAGGATTTTTGCCGTTAATATTTTCGGGAATTGCTTCTTCGATATACGGAATTTTATATAAATGACATTGGCTAAAAGAGTAATTTAAATGTTGAGAAAACACTAACTCAGCCGGAAAAATCCAGATAAGACAGTGCATGCTCACTCTTTTTTTACCTTTCTCAAAAAAGCTCCTTTTACTTTACATAATACCCCTATACCCAGTGACACTTCTTCTGTAACCAACATTGACATATCCTGTCAATTCTCGTTATGTTGTTATCATTTCAGTTGTTGCACTATAGGAAAGTTAAATTCACTCATGCAAAAATAATCTATAATAAAATAATGATGAAAGATGTGACTATCTTAATAAAGAAAAAATTGTCACCCTTAAATTATTTCATTGTAATAAAATCCATTATTCCATGCATTTTAGAAGTTTCTTTACATATCTGCCATTATTCCGGAATTCGTAGCAACTATTTATCTCGCGATAAAACGATAGTAGACTTGCAAAACCCCATCAATCCGAGCCAGATATTGACAAAAAGGGCCATAGCCTACATATCTGCTATTGCATGTTTTTTTATAAATCGCTATGTTAGAAGACCGCGAACTGACACTAAGGAGCAGAAGATTTGGATAATAAGCTATTGAAATCATTCATTGTTCTTGCAAAAAGTAAAAGCTATCGCGAAGCCGCAGAAAAACTCTTCATTACACAGCCAGCATTAACAAAACAAATAAACCTCCTTGAGCAGGAACTAGATTTATCTCTCTTTGAACGTGATAACCATGGGGCAAAACTGAGCACAGAAGGAGAAATGCTATATCGTAATGCCCTCAGACTGGACGAACAAATTAATCATTTTTTATGTGTCGCGAAAAAGATTCGTACAGGGAAAACAGGTAATCTTAACATTGGATATACTTCATCCTTTCTTAATATCTTCCCTGATATTGTCAGTGCTTTTAAACGTCAATATCCTAATATTAATATTAAACTTATTGAGATGTGTTCTTTACAGCAGGAACAGGAATTACTCAAAGGGCGTCTTGACTTAGGCTTTATGCGAAAACCAGAAAAGGATTTGCTTTCTTTTATACCGCTTGGGAATGACTATCTATGCGCTGTAACACATTCAGGCGTCAGAACCAAGAGAGTAAATATTGATGAATTATTTGATGCAAATAATCTTATTTTAATGAATGAAGCAAGCAATCCAGAACTTTACCATATAGTCAGCGACTACCTCAAGGAACAAAATTTCATTGGTAAACCTGCCCAATACCTGACAAACGTATATGGTGTACTGGCTCTGGTTGGTTCAGGGATGGGTATCGCTGTTCTTTCATATAGTATTATCTCGTTTTTAAAATCAGACTTTAAATGTCAGGCATTATCCGGCCCTCAGAGCGAGTGGTTATTGGGCCTTGCATGGAATAAAAAAATTGAGCTATCCCTGCGTACGGAATTCATCAACAGTATGACCGGAAAAACACAGTGATAATAGATAACCCCGCGTGGGAAAATCAATAACTTACAAGCGAAACGTTTCTTTTATATCAAGAAAAGATAGCGTCAGTGCAAGTGATGAATTAATGATCTTTTCTGCCGGAACCTGCTGTTCTTCAAGCATATTAATTGCATGGGCAAGATCACCGGTCCGGGTACAGAAATGTGAATCTGAACCGACAGAAATATATCCTCCGGCATTCATCACTTCCTCTATTACTTTACGGCAATTCGGCGAACTTCCTTTGCGTGCTATGATGGAACCGCTGTTTACCTCGAGCGCGACATTATTCCTGGCTGCAACAATGGCAATTTCCTGGTAATCAATCGGAAACTGCGGATTACCGGGATGAACAATAATTTTCACCTTCGGGTGGTTTATCACTTTTATCAAGCACTCTGTATTCTTTACAATATTTGAACACGGAGAATAAACCGGGGCATGGAATCCAGCCATAACATAATCTAGCTTATCAGCCATAATTTCATCACAGTCAATACTGCCATCTTCAAAAATATTGGCCTCTATGCCTTTTAGAATACGTAATCCATCAATGTGATTAGGAATTGCATTCATGTTGAGGAAATGCCAGCGGTGAGGGGAATCTTCAAGGGCCGGGCCATGATCAGTGATACCCAGCGCCAGCATATTTTTACGTTTTGCTTCCATTATATGTTCATATACGGAACTATACGCATGTGCGCTTGCATGGGTATGGATATGCAAATCGATCAATAAATTCATATTGAAATACCTTTGAGCTTATTCCTGAAAAAAACCCTTTGCATTACTTCCCCAGACTAAGAAAAAGCAAAATAACAACAAACCCGTTAAGACTAAAGGAAGTGAGAGAACGCCGGACCATGTTAGTAATATACCTCCGGCAAGCCCACCTCCGGCAATTGCCATATTCCATACGGTCACCATAAGAGATTGAGCTATATCAGAAGCCTTACCTGCTGTGCGTGCAGAGGCCGTCTGAAATAACGTTGCCCCGCCTCCAAATCCCAGCCCCCACAAAAAAGATGCACTCATCACGGAATAAGTGTTTTTATAAAAAAAAGATAAAATTATGGAGGACAAAATAAATAAAAATAGTCCACTCATGATAAGAAACCTAAGATGTCTGTCAATAAACACCCCTGTAATAACGATGCTGGTAACTGCCATTACCCCAAATATCAGAAGAAATGTACTGATATGACGAATACCAAGTGACTCTGTCAGGTACGGCGATATATATGTATACATCATGTTGTGACCAAGTGAAAAAATGAATGTCGCCACTAATATGGTTTTAACACCCGGTATAGATAACACTTTTCCGATAGAAAAACGCTCAGAATAGCTTGTACCTTTTTGTTCAGGTAATGTCATCATCCCAGCCACAAACAATAGCCCGGCAAGCAGCGTCATTGCATAAAATATAGTACGCCAACCGTAAATACCCCCGAGGAACGTTCCTGCCGGAACCCCCAGGGAAAGCGCCAGCGGAACGCCCAACATAACAATAGTTATAGCCCGTCCCTGTCGGGACGGCTTTACCATTCTGCCCGCATACCCAGCAGCCAGCGCCCATAAGAGACCTGCGAAAATTCCGGCTATAAACCGCGCGAACAATGTGATAACAAAAGAATCAACCGCAGCAGTTATGCCATTTGATACGGCAAATCCCCCCAGTGTAATTAAGAGTAGATTTTTCCTTGACCAGTGTTGTGTTGCCAGCGTTAACGGAGCAGCTGAGCACAGAGAACCAACTGCATAGAGTGTCACCCACTGGCCCGCTTCGGAAGCGCTGACGTGAAATGACTGCTCCAGAGAATGGAGAAATCCAGCAGGGAGTGCCTCAGTCAATATGGAAAGAAAAAGCGCTGCGCCGATAATACCAAGCTGAAATACAGGCATTCCCACTTTAGCCTTAGTCATATCTGTAAAATCCTCCATAATTTGACCTGTTTATTTAATCATTCCGTAAGCTTTCATGAACTCTTCGGGATAACGCATGCCTGCGATTTCATGCCCTGAGAGGATTTCAGATATCATGGAAGTCTGTTGTGTCGTTAACGCTATGTTTGCAGCCCGAATATTTTCATCCAGGTATTGTGGGGTCCTGGTTCCGGGAATAGGGATAATTTCGGCGTCATTATTCATGATCCATGCCAATGCAAGTTGCGCAGGGGTCATTCCGTTAGCTGTGGCGAAGGCCCTTAATTTATCAACTATCCTATTGTTTGTTTTAAGGTTACTCCCCATAAAACGTGGGAGATAGCGACGCGAATCATTCTGCGCGAGCGTACCTATATCCTGTAGCTTCCCACCAAGTAATCCCCTGCCCACAGGACTGTAGGCCACAACCGAAATACCGAGTTCATTGCAGGTATCAAGGACGCCATTAAATTCAATGTCGCGGGACATCAGAGAATATTCTGTCTGAACCGCACTTAGACCAAACGCTCCACCGGACAACTCCTGTAGTTGTTCGTGTGCAAATCGGATTGTTTCAGCGCTGACCTCTGACAGGCCAATTGCGTTAATTCTGCCATCTGATCTTAACTGGTACATCGCACGCATCGATTCTCGGAGTGAGGCAGGTTTCTGAATCACTCGATGCAAGTAATATAGATCAATACTTCTTCCCAGCCTTTCGAAACTTTGTTCGAAAGAGCGAAGAATGTAATCACGGCTATTATTGACTTCACGATGAAGGGGATTATAAACATCCCGAACTATACCGCATTTGGTCGCCACAATGACCTCATCGGCTGCATAATTTTGCAGAACCTTTCCGAGTATTTTTTCATTATGCCCGTAACCATAAATATCGGCAGTATCAAGGAAATTAATCCCTTTCTCAATGACGCTGTGAAGGATTTTCATGGCATCTTTTTCCGACGTTGGGCCGTAAAACTCTGATAGCCCCATGCAACCATAACCTTCTGCCGTTACGGTCAGTGCTGAATGTCCAAGAGTGATCTTTCTCATAATACATTATATCCTTTATTATACCCATTTATTACCAGTGATTATTTGACACTATTTCCTTGTCTATACTAATCAACATATCGCTAGTAAACTCCCTTACAGACGGGATTATGTATCTCACACCAGTTTCCAGCATTTGTTCTTTCTGATAAGTAGTTACTGGCGTGCCAATAAACGCGGTTTTATAAAATTTTGCGACCTCAGCCAATCGGTTAATATCGTCAATGAAAAGGACTTCATCGAAGTTTAGCTTAAAAATATCTCGGGTTATCTCCATGACACCCGGCCTTATAGAGTTGGTATCAATATAAGGCTTGTCATTATCAAAGTACCTTCTAAGTGAGGAAAGGTATTTGTCAAAAATATACTCTTTTGTCCGCCCACCATATGAAGTTACTCTAACATTAAACTCCTGCAATATTTTCAGGAAATCTTCAGCCCCAGGAGTAATTTCGATAGGATGTGCTTTAATGTATTTCATATGATGATTAAAGAAAGCATCAATGGTTTTTTGTGCTGACCAGGGTAATTTGCAGGTCAGAGACATATTGTGGCCACCGGCAATATGAGGAGAACCCCAGACCAGCCGTTCAAGCTCTGGGGTATAAACACCACCATGTAGCTCAACAAATGATTTAATTGCAGGGCTATAAGTATCGTTTAAAAGTACACCATCAACGTCAACAGCAACAAGCTTTATTTTATTTAGTGTATTCATTGTTCAGCCCATATTGTTTGAAGAAATTATAAGTGCGCCATTATGACCACCAAAGCCCATTGACAATTTTAAGGCATGCCGGATTTTAAGTTTACGAGGTTTACCATAAACAACATTAAGTTTAATTTCTGGATCTAGAGATATGAGGTTTGCGGTTGGCGGAATAAGACCGTGTTTAACAGAAAGTATAGTTAATACTGTTTCTACGGCCCCGGCTGCTGCTAATGTATGCCCTATAGCACCTTTTAATGATGTTACAAATGCATGCTGCCCAATTTCTTTTTCAATGACTTTCCCCTCCGTGACATCGTTAAGACGTGTCGAAGTACCGTGAGCATTAACATACTGGATATCCTTTCCTTCTAATCCAGCTTTCTCCATCGCCTGCTGAATAGCGGCAGATAATCCTCGCCCCTGAGGTTCAGGGGTTGTAACATGATATGCATCTGTTGACGTTCCGGCACCACTAATAAATGCCAGTATTTCTTGCCCCCTTGAAATAGCATGTTCTTCGGTTTCAAGAACAACAAACCCAGCCCCTTCAGCAATAACAAATCCGTCCCGGTCCTGGTCAAATGGCCTGCTGGCATGCTTTATATCAGGATTTTTGGACAGCGCTCCCAGACGATTCATTCCACTAGCAATTAGTGGAACAATCGGTGCTTCGGTAGCCCCAGCAATCACCACATCACATCGTCCCTCTTTAAGCCACTGGCAGGCCGTATCAATGGCAGTTATGCCGGAAGCGCATGCTGTGCTCACCAGTAAACTTGGACCGGTAGCATGACAGTCAATCGCAATCTGACCTGCGGCCATGTTTATCATTGCGCCAGGGATTGTAGATGGAGATACCATCCGATTACCCTCTGATTCGAGGACCTGTTGTTCAGCAAGGAAACGCTCAATTCCCGCCAGTGAATTTCCAACCACGACGCCAACACGTCTGCCGTTCCATTTTTCTGGATCTAACCCCGCTTCAGCCACTGCTTCCCGGTAGGCAACGAGTGCGAACTGGATAAATCTGTCTATACGCCTCGCAAGGCTACGTCCCAGCGCTTTATCAGGGTCAAAATCAACGATGCTGCATGCGTAATCATTTTCAAGCCCTTTAAGCTGTTTGCATTTACGTGCGGAAGACTTTCCACTGAGAACAAAATCCCAGCTTGAGGAAACATTGAGTCCGGCCGGGCATACTAAGCCCGTTCCGGTAACCGCGATGCGTTTATCATTTTCTGGCATAACGTTAAGCCTTATTCTGAATGTATTCAGAAATATCTTTCATTGTAAAAGTTGGTAGAATATCCCCATCCGGAATTTTAATGCCAAACTCTCTTTCCAGATCGAGCTGGATTTCAATCGTTATAATAGAATCAACACCAAGTGTTTCGAGATCCTTATTAGCCATAATATCAATTTCGTTGAGTCCAAAATTTTCAACAAGAATTTTTATAACTTTATCCGTTATCGTTGTCATAAGAATCAGCCTCTCTAGATATCAACCATTTGGAATGAATATGCCATTTCAGCAATACTCACACCTCCTTGTTTCAACAAAACATTAAAAATGGTTTTATTTTTTTGATTACATCCTATTTTCTCTGAGATGATTTGAACCTCTTTGTTAAACTCAGCATAGGAAAAGAACCTACTTTTCATTGCAGTTAATATCGGTGTTTTATTTGAGCTAAATCTGGAAATAAATAGCTGACAATTCTGTTTCCCAGCCTCCATTAAAACCATTGCAGGATAATGATCCTGAGCATGGTCAAAATAAGCCGTATTGTTCATATTAACTGTAAGCGTAGAGGTTGCCTTATTACTTTCAAATTTTGGAAATTTAACAACAACGTTATCATAACACCTGCGATATACATATTCCGGCAATACATTCACAGCTTGCTCAAAAACGAAAGGCTCTATCTTTATAGTCTGGTTATTTCCTTTACTCCGCATCTTATAATATGCCTCAGCAGACATATATTTTACTAGCATATGAACAACTGCCATATAGTTATCATTTAGAAATGCATTAGCCTTGTATTCTTGCGAAATAAGTTTATGTCTTACGCGGCGTGAATTATCTGTAATTACATTAAAGGCAATGTTTTTCCCTTGCAAGTTAACAGTTGGTATAAAATCCTCTAAAAATTCGCATGACCATTCAGCTAAAATAAACTTAGTGTCAAACGGTTGATGCTCGTATCTATGTACTATATAAGTTTCAGCCTGTCTTGCGCACTCAAGTAAAAACATAAGATCGGTTATTGGTTTAACATGATCACAGAAATAATGATGCTCTGGCAAAAATGCCATAGCTCTGTATTCAGAATCAAAACAAACACAACCAGATAAAAAGCTCTCATTTTTATGAATTTTGTGGGTAAAAGGGAATTCGCCCATTAAATTTCTTTTTACTTTTTCGCCTAATTCCATACCGTTGCGCTCTCAATACCAGACTAAACTCATCCTAAACTTATAAAGTTTAATTGGTGAAATGAATATTTTCTATAGCGTGATAACCAACCGGTATCACAGTCTTCTATTAGTTCCTTGTTAAAAAATAAAAAAATGATCGGTCTTTTAAATTAATTCGCACAGAGCTCAAACCAAAAATTAACAAACCCAAAAATCAGGTAATTTTCATCATACATAGAGTGGGAAAAGAGTGAGGTTGTTCTTACTTTGGAGTGAGTCTTGAAAGAATTGTTAAGATAAAAATACGCTAATGGTTCACAGATAAGAAATTTAACTTTGCGAGAAACGCTAATTTTCAGGCAGTCCACGCCCTTATGAACATCCTGCCAAAGCACATTAAAACACAGGGATAGCTAAACAAATATCGGCGCCTGACGTGCGAAAAGTTGTCATCCATAGTAGAGGTGAATAGGAGCTTGCCCCGCATACTTAAAAGCCAGGTCATATTTTATGCCCAGCGTACGATCTCACCAAACAGTCACGCCCAGTACTTCTAAAGCAGTATTCCCATTTTTTCAGCCTGAGAGGAAAAACAGGCTAAACGCGCATTTTACAGGGATTGGTCACATGTAGCGGGGATGGTGCGCCGCTTTTAACTTTGAGGGTAATGACCCAGAGTTAAACGGAGTACTTACCCCATGAGTTATGTAGTGATGACGTCCAGCCTGAACGTAATAGCGCATGCTGTTACCAATAGGTTCATGGGCTTCATTGATGGGCTCCTCACAGGGATATTGGGTCTGACGTCCATTTGTTATGACTATAGCCAGTGCTCATGTCAGCATAAAAATGGCTGAAAACGGTTTAGCCGCGTCGGGAGTACATACTATTCACCCAATTCAGTCACCCGTCGATATGAGTTGAATGAATGGAGCGCGCGCTGCACAGATGATTCCCGATCAGGAGGCAGGTCTGGTTGCCGCGGAAAGATTACCTTGAGCCGAACCGATAAGAGCGCCTGACAACGCCAGCGGGAGGGAAAAGCGCTTAAGAATAACAATTTATAATAAAAAAGGCGGCCGCAGCCGCCCTCTCATACTTAGCGCCAGCCCAGTTCCGGGGCGACATATTTCAGAATCGCTTCGATAACGTGCGCGTTGTACGCCACGCCAAGCTGGTTCGGCACCGTCAGCAGCAGCGTGTCCGCTTCGGCGATGGCCTCATCCTGCGCCAGTTGCTTAATCAGCGCTTCCGGCTCCGCCGCGTAGCTGCGGCCGAAAATGGCGCGCGTCTTCTCATCAAGGAAACCGACGGAGTCCTGCTCCTGCCCGCTGCGGCCAAAGTAGGCGCGGTCCATATCGTTAACCAGCGCGAAGATGCTGCGGCTGACCGATACGCGCGGTTCACGCGTATGCCCCGCCGCTTTCCAGGCTTCGCGGTAAGCGCGGATCTGTTTCGCCTGCTGAACGTGGAACGGCTCGCCGGTCTCGTCATCTTTCAGCGTGGAGCTTTGCAGGTTCATGCCCATTTTCGCTGCCCACTCCGCCGTCGCGTTGGAGCCGGAACCCCACCAGATGCGCTCGCGCAATCCTTCAGAGAAAGGCTCCAGGCGCAGCAGGCCCGGCGGGTTCGGGAACATCGGCTGCGGGTTGGGCTTGGCGAAACCTTCGCCGCGCAGCACCTCTAAAAATGCTTCAGTATGACGGCGGCCCATATCGGCATCGGTTTCGCCCTCTTGCGGCGCATAGCCAAAGTAGCGGTAGCCTTCTACCACCTGCTCCGGCGAGCCGCGGCTGATGCCGAGTTGAAGGCGCCCGTTAGCGATCAGGTCCGCCGCGCCTGCATCCTCCGCCATATAGAGCGGGTTTTCGTAGCGCATATCGATAACGCCGGTGCCAATCTCGATTTTACTGGTACGCGCGCCGACCGCGGCCAGCAGCGGGAACGGCGAGCTAAGCTGACGGGCAAAGTGGTGCACGCGGAAGTAAGCGCCGTCTGCGCCCAGCTCTTCAGCGGCGACCGCAAGGTCGATAGACTGCAACAGCACATCCTGCGCGGAGCGGGTGGCGGATTGTGAAGAGGGAGTCCAGTGACCGAAGGATAAGAAGCCAATCTTTTTCATAATTCAGTTCCTTTCGCGGGCAAACTTCGCCGCTGCGTGAGAGATAAGATTCGATGACCAAAGGTTACGACAGCCGCGTCTGTACTGATAGCCAATAGTTTTCAACCGTATCATCAACTTTTTCGACATAAGCTAATTCCTGATAAGCCTTCTCTTTTTCGTCATCCTGCCGCAGGGTTTATCTGCTGCGGCTTGCGCGCCAGATCAGACCGAAAGGGTCAAACGTTTTTCACCCAGGCCAGCAAACTCTCACGCTCTCTGGCAGACAACAGGAGTGACGGCATGAAACGGCTTTCGTTACCGATGTACGACATTCATCATCCCGACACGCGGGCATTGACCGGCATTCTGGCGCAGCGCCTGCGGGCAGAGGTTGAGTGGCCTGCGGATCTGCTGGCGCACTGGCGCGCTGACGACCTGCTGCTGAGTCAGACCTGCGGCTATCCGCTGGTGACAATGCTGCCTGACGTACAGCTGGTCGGCGCGTTTCAGCTCAGTGCGCCGGGGTGCGATGGCGCACGCTACCGTAGCTGGCTGGTTGCGCGTCAGGAGGATGAGGATTGCGCGTTAGCGGATTTTCGCGGCCGTCGGGCGGTGGCGAACAGCGTCGATTCCCACTCCGGCTATAACGCGCTGCGCTATCTTATTGCGCCGCTGGCGCAGGCGGGCCGCTTTTTCAGCTCCACGCTGTTGAGCGGCAGCCACCGCCAGTCGCTGGCGGATCTGCGCGCGGGCAAAGCGGATATTGCGGCGATCGATTGCCTTAGCTGGGCGCTGTTGCGACGCCATGCCCCGCACGAGCTGGCGTCGCTGGCGATTATCGGCGAAACGCCGCTCTGCCCCGCCCCGCCGCTGATCGCCTCGGCGCAGATCGATGCGCAGACGCTGGCGACGCTGCGCCGCGTACTCACACAGCTTGCAGAGGAAAAGGCGGCGCGCGCCAGCTTTATCAGTGGGTTCACTGTGCCAGAACGCGCCGCCTATAACGAAATAAAACGCTGGGAGGAGCAGGCCGCCGCGCATGGCGTGACCTGCCTGTAACTCAGTGGCGCGCCGCGACCACCGCGTCCGCTACCTGACGCGGCGCCTGGGCGTAGTGGGCGAACTCCATGCTGTAGGTGGCGCGGCCCTGCGTCAGCGAGCGCAGCGAGGTGGAGTAGCCGAACATCTCCGCCAGCGGCACTTCAGCGCGAATAATACGCCCGCCGAAGTGCTCATCCATGCCCTGCACATGTCCGCGACGCGACGAGAGGTCGCCCATAATGCCGCCCGCATACTCTTCCGGCGTCTCTACCTCGACTTTCATAACCGGCTCCAGCAGCACCGGATCGGCCTGCTTCGCCGCCGCGCGAAAGCCCAGAATCGCCGCCATGCGGAATGCCATCTCCGAGGAGTCGACGTCGTGGTAGGAGCCGAAGGTGAGGATCGCCTTCACATCCACTATCGGGTAACCGGCAATCACGCCGCTGTTCAGCGCCTCGCGGATACCTTTTTCCACCGACGGGATATATTCGCGCGGCACCACGCCGCCTTTGGTAGCGTCTTCAAAAACAAAGCCACCGCCCGGCTCCAGCGGCTCAATCGTCAGCACCACATGGCCATACTGCCCTTTACCGCCGGACTGACGCACAAATTTGCCCTCTACCTCGCGCGCCGCTTTGCGCAAGGTTTCACGGTAGGTTACCTGCGGACGGCCGATATTCGCTTCGACGCCAAATTCACGTTTCAGACGGTCCACGATAATCTCCAGGTGCAGCTCGCCCATACCGGAAATAATCGCCTGGCCAGACTCCTCATCGGTATGCAGCCGAAACGAGGGATCTTCCGCCGCCAGCCGCTGCAGCGCCAGGCTCATCTTCTCCTGATCGCCTTTGGTTTTCGGCTCGATTGAGAGCGAGATCACCGGCTCCGGAAACTCCATGCGCTCCAGCGTGATGATGGCATCAGGGTCACACAGCGTTTCGCCGGTCGTCACCTCTTTCAGTCCGACGCAGGCGGCGATATCCCCGGCGCGGATCTCTTCAATTTCATGACGCGCGTTGGCATGCATCTGGACGATGCGTCCGATACGCTCTTTTTTGCCCTTCACCGTATTCCAGACGCTGTCGCCTTTGCGCAGCACGCCGGAATAGACGCGCACAAAAGTGAGCTGTCCGACGAAGGGATCGCTCATCAGCTTGAACGCCAGCGCGGAAAAAGGCTCATCGTCGCCCGGATGCCGCTCCGCCTCGTTGCCTTTTTCATCTATGCCCTTGATCGCGGGAATATCCGCCGGCGAGGGCATCAGCTCGACCACCGCATCCAGCATGCGCTGTACGCCTTTGTTCTTGAACGCGCTGCCGCACAGCATCGGCTGTATTTCGTTGCGCAGCGTGCGCTGGCGCAGACCGGCGATAATCTGGTCATGCTCCAGATCGCCGCTTTCCAGCCAGGCCTCCATCAGCTCGTCGCTCGCCTCGGCCGCCGCCGACACCATTTTTTCGCGCCACAGGGCCGCCTCTTCGCGCAGGCCGTCCGGGATCGGCGCATAGCTGAAGCTCATGCCTTGCGAGGCGTCGTCCCAGTAGATCGCCTGCATTTTCAGCAGATCGACCACGCCGCTGAAGTGCTCTTCCGCGCCGATGGGGATGACGATCGGCACCGGGTTGGCGCTGAGGCGATCTTTCATCATCTGCACCACGCGAAAGAAATCCGCGCCCTGCCGATCCATTTTGTTGACGAACGCCAGGCGCGGTACGTGATATTTATTGGCCTGCCGCCACACCGTTTCCGACTGCGGCTGCACGCCGCCAACGGCGTCATAGACCATCACCGCGCCGTCCAGCACGCGCATCGAACGCTCGACTTCAATGGTAAAGTCTACGTGGCCGGGCGTGTCGATAATATTGATGCGATGCGGCGAGAAACTGCCGTCCATGCCGGGCCAGAAACAGCTGACCGCCGCCGAAGTAATGGTGATGCCGCGCTCCTGCTCCTGCGCCATCCAGTCGGTCGTTGCGGCACCATCGTGCACTTCACCCAGCTTGTGGCTCATTCCGGTATAAAACAGAATGCGCTCGGTCGTGGTGGTTTTACCGGCATCGATATGCGCGGAGATGCCGATGTTGCGGTAACGCTCAACGGGAAGTGTTCGGGGCATGATGCGTCCTTAGTCTGTTGACTCGTGGTGCGGCGCGCACGATTGCGCGTCGTCGCAGATCAGCTTACGCTCACTGTACGACTAAATACGAACAGTTTGAGCTATAATTGCACAACTCATAGAGCGTAGAACAGGAAGACCATGCTGGAAAATCATCCGCAGCCGCACGAAATTACACTGGAAAATGTGCTGTTTGCGCTGGGCAATCCGATACGACTGGCGGTTTTTCAGGCGCTGGCGCAGCACGGCGAACAGAGCTGCAACGCGCTGCGCGGCGAAATTGCCAAATCGACCATGACCCATCACTGGCGCGTATTGCGCGACAGCGGCGTCATCTGGCAGCGGCCCGTCGGACGGGAGAATCTGATTTCGCTGCGCCGCGACTGTCTGGACCGGCGCTTTCCCGGCCTGCTCCCCGCCCTGCTGGCGGCGATAGCGCGCAGCTGATCCACGCGACGCTGGCAACCGCAGCCGTCAGGTTTTAAGGTAGGAAGCTCAACAGCAAAGGAAAAAATCGATCATGCGCATTCTTATCGTGGGCGCCGGGGCCACCGGCGGATATTTTGGCGCGCGTCTGGCGCAGGCGGGGCGTGATGTTACTTTCCTGGTACGCGAGCGACGCTTCAGGCAGCTAAAGGAGAACGGGCTGGTGCTGAGAACGCCGCAGGGCGTTGAGAAACTCCAGCCGCAGCTGGCGCAGGCGGGATCGCTGAGCGGCACGTACGACCTGATTATCCTTACGGTGAAAAGTTTTGGCCTGGCGCAGGCGATAGAGGACATTGCCCCCGTCGTCGGCGAGCAGACGCTGATCATGCCGATCCTCAACGGGATGCGCCATATCGACAGGCTGCGTGAACGCTTCGGTGATAAAGCGATCGGCGGGCTGGTGAAGATTAACGCCACGCTGGGCGAACAGGGCGAAGTGGTACAGATGACGCCGCTGCATCAGATCTATTACGGCGCGCTCGACGGCCATAACGATGCGCGGCTACAGCGCGTCGATGAGGCGCTGCGCGCGGCCAGTGTCGATACCTTTTTCACCGACAATATTATCAGCGAACTGTGGGAGAAGTGGCTGCTGCTGAGTACGCTCGGCGCGGTTTGCTGCCTGGCGCGCGGCGATACGCAGCAGGTGCTTACCGCCGACGGCGGCGAAGCACTGCTGCGCGGCATTTTTAGCGAGGTGCTGGCGACCATTACCGCCGACGGCTACCAGCCGCGCCCGGCGGTGACAGCAAAAATCCTCGAGCTGCTGAGTAACCCCGCCACGCCGATGACCTCTTCGATGTACCGCGATTTAACGCAGGGATACGATATTGAAGCGGAACAGGTGATCGGCGATCTGGTTGAGCGCGCGGCGCGCCACGGCGTCAGCGTCCCGCTGCTTAACGCGGTGAATGTGAATTTACAGGTCTATCTGAAAAGCCGTTGATCAACGCTTCGCCGTCAGCCGCGCCTGCACAGCGGGCAGCTGTACCAGGCGATGCCAGGCATTATCCACCGCGTCGGGCATCGCCACTTCGCCGAAGAATCCGGCACCGCGCGGGCCGTAGCCTTTTTCATCGTTGCGCAGGCGCTGCACCTCGCCCATCAGCAGTTGCACAAAGCGCTCCATCGACCATAAACCCTGCGGCGGCGCGCCGGTGATGCGCGCCATGCCGGAATCGAGCGTCACGACCGGCGTAAATACCGGCCAGTTGATAAAGAGCGGCGCGTTGTCGCGCTCGCGCCACTGCCAGCGAAAGGTGGCGTCAGCGCGGCGCTGCAGCAGCGGATCCTGAATCAGCACCACGCGCTGCGGCCGCAGTTGCCGCGCGTCTAGCAGGCGCTGGCTAAAGGCGGCATTCTCGCCGGAGTTGCGCGATTCGCCCTCCAGCAGCAGCTTATCCTCGTCGATTCCGCCAAACTGGCGGGCAATCTCCGCCAGCATCTGTGCCTCGCTTTTGCCGCGCGTCTCGATATCGCGATAAAAAGGATGCAGCGCCATCGCCTGCGCCAGCGCGCCGGTGGCGTGGCCGATGCCGCCGCTGAGCAGCAGAGGAAGCCCGAACTTCTTCGCTAGCGCTATGGCACCTTCGATATTCGGCAGCACCGCGTGCCCGGCCAGTATTGCCATATCGGCTTCAATGTCGCCTTCGACAGGCATATCGTCCAGCGCCAGCCATGCGGCGATAAGATTGAGATCCTGAATAGCCTGATGACTGAGCTGCATTTCTCCTCCGGTTCGGGTTGTTCACAGACGCGACGAAACGCCTGCACGATGAAAATTTTGCTACACTGGCCGCCTCTGTCCTGTGGAGAAATCAATGACTTCCCGCGCTATCACTCTTGATGACGTCGCTCGCCTTGCTGGCGTCTCCTACCAGACCGTCTCCCGCGTGCTGAACCATTCGCCGCAGGTGTCGCCGCGCACCCGGGCGAAAGTAGAAGCAGCCATGCAGCAGCTCAACTATGTGCCAAACCGCGTGGCGCAGCAACTGGCGGGCAAGGCGACGCGCACGCTTGGTCTTGCCACCAGCGATCTGGCGCTGATGGCACCGGCGCAGATCGCCTCAGCGATACAGCAGCGCGCCAGCCGCGCCGGTTATCATCTGGTGATCGCCATGCGCAGCCATAACAGCGCCGCCGACACCGTTAATGAGCTGCTGGCGCAGCGCGTGGATGCGCTGATGATCAATCTGCCGCTGGTTGCCGCAGAGGCGGAGCAGATTCAGACGCTGTGCGGCGATAAGCCGGTTATTTTTATGGATGTCGAACCGCAGGCGAAGGTAGCGCAGTGTCAGTACTCTAACGCGCGCGGCGCGCGGGCTGCCGTTGAGCATCTGGTCACGCTGGGACATCACCAGATTGGCCTGCTGAACGGCCCGCCACAGGCGATCTCGGCGCAAATCCGGGAGGCGGCATGGCGCGAGGCGCTGGCGGCGCACCAGCTGACGCCCTTTTGCATCTTGCAGGGCGACTGGAGCGCGCAGTCCGGCTATCAGGCCATGCTGCAACAGCTGCCGGATCGCCTGCCGCAGGCGCTGCTGGTGGCGAACGATCAGATGGCGCTTGGCGCGATGCGCGCGCTGCACCAACACGGCGTCGCGATCCCAGAGCAGATCTCCGTTATCGGCTATGACGATACCGCCGAAAGCGCCTGGTATCAGCCGCCGCTGACCACGGTGCGCCAGGATCTGCATGCGCTGGGCGAAGCATGTGTCGAGACGCTGCTGGCGCAGATGCAGGATGAAGCGCCGCCGCAAAGGCCGCTGGAGCCGTCGTTGGTGCTGCGCGAAACCACCGCCGCGCCGCGCGGCGCATCGCCCGATCTCGCTGCGCTGGCGCAACAGCTGCAACGGATAGCGCGTCAGTTGCAAAACCGCTAAGGACATGATTAAACATGTCGGTTGCATTCACAACGTTTGTCAGGGAGATAAACATGCCGACCGTACTCAGAATTGGCGCATATCGCTTCTACTTCTACAGTCATAAACCAAACGAACCCGCGCACATCCATATTGATAAGGAGAGTGCAACGGCTAAAATATGGTTGCATGACATGAGTGTGGCGCGCAGTGTGGGTTTTGCTTCGCATGAGCTGCGTGAACTACAGCGTCTGGTTAAAGAGAATCAACAACACCTCCAGGAGGCCTGGGATGCTTACTTTACAAAGTGAGAACGATATACGCGTCATGAAGGTTTATATTGATGATGACCGTCTGACCGTCGATTTGATGGATGGGCGCAGCATCTCTGTCCCTGTCGCCTGGTACCCCCGTCTTGCTGCCGGTACGCCTGAACAGCGTCAAAAATGGGAGCTATGCGGCGCGGGTTACGGTATTCACTGGCCTGAGCTGGATGAAGACCTGAGCACTGAGGGGCTGTTGCGTGGCGCAAAAGGAATAATGCTCAGCCATTGAGGTTATTTTGGACTATATCATTACAGACTTAATGTAGTGCCACTGGACGAGCCGTAGCAAAAAAAACCGCAGACTTAAAAAAGCTGCGGTTTTTTACGTTACGAAATTACCTTACGAAGCTCCGCTTCGTATTTAAGCGGACCGTTACTGCGCTTTCGGCTCGCCCATCGCTTTCAGTTTTTTCGACAGGTCGCGACGCTCTTTCGACAGATCGGCGTTTTTGATGATGTATTCATCCACGCGGTCTTCGTAGTCGGAACGCATTGACGCGATGATTTCCTGAATCGCTTCAATGCTCATGCCCGGCTTAATATACTCGCTCAGGTTGTCCAGCAGCAGTACGCGCTTCTGGTTATCACGGATTTTCTTTTCATTATCCGTAATTTCACGCTGCAGTTTGTTTTTACGTCGGAACATACGCACAAACTCCAGTACGTCCTGAAATGATTGCTTGGCATTTTCCATGGTGGCACCTTTTTTTGGGCCTGCTTACGCAGGGGGTAGAGTCATAACCTTCAGCTTAGCGGTTCGCCAGCCGGGGCGACAATTGTCGCCGCTAAAATCGGACTGGCGCTTATCTTAGCGCAAAGAATGCGCCTTTCACATTAAGTCATTGTCCAAGGTGATTATTTGCGCAGCGCCAGACGGAGGAGATCGGTCATGCGCTCCAGCTGTTTCGCCAGCTCCAGGCTCAGCCAGACATAGCCATAGATTGGCGTCTCTTCCAGCCGTTCGCTGCCTGCATCGGCAATAAGCTGCTTCAGCTCGCGGGTAATTTCCGTCAGCTCGTGGCTGTTGGCCACCACCTCGTCTGTCTCGCCGCGCAGCGCCAGCACCGACAGCGCGCGCAGCGTCTTTTCGGTCATCTGCTGGGTGCGCCGCAGCGTCGCCGCGTTGAGCAAAATCAGATGCGTTTCGCGCGAGGCCCACCAGGCTTCGATCTGCATCTCGACCGTATTCACCATATTGCGGTTAATGGTCTGAATCGCCTCAAACACCGATTTCGGTATACGCGTCTCTTTACTGGCCGGTACCAGCAGCGCGCGCATTTTCACCACGCTGGTCAGCAGCTTGCCCAGCGGCTTTTTGAGACGCGGCTTCTCAATCAGGTTCGGCGAAAAACCGGCGTGATAAATTTTTGCGATCTCCGCCAGCGAGTCTGACAGCTGAATACGCCAGTGGGTATAAGCGCGCTGCGCCCAGATGGCGCTGAACAGCAGCGCCAGCAGCGAGCCGAGGATCACGTCGCCGCCGCGCCACAGCGCGACGGTAAAATCGCCCGCTGGCGCGCCCACCACCACGCTGAGCGTAATGCCAATCAGCAGCGCCATATAGGGATGTTTCCCTAACGTCAGGTAGCCGCACACCATCATCACGATACCGCACCACGCGAGCATGACCGGCAACGACATCAGCTCCAGCTTGAGCGCGATCAGGCCTGAAATCGACCCGGCGAAGGTGCCGCAGATGCGCTGAATGGCCCGCGGAAAAACGTTGCCCCAGGTCGAAATCGGCCCCATCACCACCACCAGCGTAATCAGCGGCCAGGTGCCTTCCGGAATACCAGTGAGCCGCACCAGCAAAAAGGTGAGTAAAAAGGCGATAGCAATGCGTACACCATGCACGCTGCGGTAGTGGCGGTAGAGCCAGAACTCGATATTCGATATGGGCTTATCTGGGCGCAAGATGGCTTTCCGGGTGAGGATCATAAAGTGCGTTATTTTATCCCATGACGTTGCTAAGGCTTACTGCCGCTTCTACATTTCAATACAGTTTTGACGCCTTCTTACAATTCTCAACACAGCCTTTACAAGCACACAAAACCATAAAAACAACCAGATAACCACTTACTTCGATTTTCGTTTATTTGATAACACGACTAAAGGAAGCGACATGAAGAAAAGAGCCAAAACTCTGCCGGGGGTGACGCGACGGCAGGTGTTAACCTGGTCTACGTTAGGCGTAGCCGCCACCGTCACGCGGGCGGCCGATGCCGTCTCTCTTAAAGGTTCGCCGGGCTGGACGCCCTTCTCCGATAATCCCCCTGAAACCTTCGATCAGCCCGGCTGGCTCTTTTTCACGCAGGAAGAAGCCGAAACCGTTGAAGCTATCGTTGACCGCCTGATCCCCGCCGACGAACTGAGCGTGGGCGGTAAAGAGGCGGGCTGCGCGCAGTTTATCGATCGTCAGCTACATGGTTTTTACGGCACCTTTGAACGCCTTTATATGGAAGGTCCGTTCCAGAAAGGCACTACCGAGCAGGGCGATCAGTCTGCGCTGGTGCCGCAACAGCGCTACCGCCAGGGCCTCGCCGCGCTTAACCGCTACGTCCAGCAGACCTCTAAAAAAAGTTTTAAAGAGCTGACGCCACAGCAGCAGGACGCGCTGCTGGAAGCGATGGAAGCGGGCAAAGTGCACTTTGAAGGCTTTGAGGCGCAGTCGCTGTTTCTTGAGGTGCTGAACAACACCATGGAGGGCTTTTTCGCCGATCCCATCTATGGCGGCAACCGCGATATGGCGTCGTGGAAAATGCTGGGTTTCCCTGGCGCGCGCTACGACTATCGCCCCTACATCGAACGTCATAACGAAGATCTGCATCTCGAGCCCATCAGCATCGGCCAGTGGAAAGCCAAGGATAAGCTATGAAAAAACTACCCAAAACGGACGTCGTGGTGATCGGCCTCGGCTGGGCGGGATCGATTATCGCCAATGAGCTGGCCGATGAGGGGCTGGAGGTCATCGGCATCGAGCGTGGCCCGTGGCGCGACACCGCGCGCGATTTTAATATCGGCACCGTCACCGATGAGCTGCGCTATGTTATGCGCGAAGAGCTGATGCTGCGCACGCGACAGAACACCTGCACCATGCGCAATAATCCTTCCCAGACCGCGCTGCCAATGCGCACCTGGGGATCGTTTCACCCCGGCAACGGCACCGGCGGCGCGGGCAACCACTGGGCGGGAATTACCTTTCGCTTCCAGCCGCATGAATTTCAGCTGAAAAGCTATCTCACCGAGCGTTACGGCGCAGACGCGATGCCCGGCGAGCTGGCTTTACAGGACTGGGGCACCACCTGGGAAGAGATGGAGCCGCACTATATGCAGTTCGAGCGCGTCGCGGGCACCTCCGGCTACGCGGGCAACCTCAACGGCGAGAAGCGCGAAGGCGGCAACCCGTTTGAAGGCCCGCGCAGCGGCGAATATCCGACGCCACCGCTGCGCCAGCCTTACGGCCCGACGCTGTTCGCCCAGGCGGCGAAAAACATGGGCTATAAGCCCTTCCCCGTCCCCTCTTCTCTGGTCTCCGAGGCCTATACCAATCCCTACGGCGTTACCATGGGGCCTTGTACTTTCTGCGGCTTCTGCACTAACTACGGCTGCGCCAACTACTCTAAAGCCAGCGCCATCACCACTGTGCTGCCCGCGCTGATGCGCAAAGAGAATTTTACGGCCTATACCAACTGCGAAGTGCTGGAAGTTCTGACTGACTCCAGCGGCAAAAAAGCCACCGGCGTAACCTATATCGACTCCTCCGGTGATACCTGGGAGCAGCCTGCCGATCTGGTGATCGTCGCTGCCTTTACTTTTGAGAACGTCCGGCTGATGCTGCTTTCCAAAATCGGCGAAGCCTACGATCCGGTCACCAACAAGGGTACCACCGGCCGTAACTACGCCTACCAGACCGCCAACAACGTGACGCTGTTTTTTGATGACAAGAACTTTAACCCCTTTATCGGCGCGGGCGCGGTCGGTATGGGCATCGATGAGTTCAACAACGATAACTTCGACCACAGCGGATTAGGCTTTTTGGGCGGCGGCAGTATCCGCGTCACGCCGATCGGCTCCGCGCCTATTGGTTATCGTCCGCTGCCGCCCGGCACGCCGAAGTGGGGATCAAAATGGAAGCGCGCGCTGAAAGATAACTACCTCAGCACTATGTCTATCGGCTGCGAGGCGAGCAGCTACACCACGCGCACTAACTATCTTTCGCTCGATCCTAACTACAAAGATCCACACGGCCGTCCGCTGCTGCGCATTACCTTCGACTTTTCGCAGAACGATCTGAAAATGGCGCAATACTGCACCGGTAAGGTGGCGGAAATCGCCAAATCGATGAATCCGCGTGAGATGATCGTCAAGCCGATGACCGGCCACTGGAGCAGCGTGCCCTATCAGTCCTCTCACGTTGTCGGCGGCTTTATTATGGGCGCCGATCCAAGCACCAGCTCGGTCAACAAGCATTTGCAGGTCTGGAACGTGCCGAACCTGTTTGTGGTGGGCGCATCCGCCTTTCCGCAAAATCCTGGCTATAACCCGACCGGCACCGTGGGCGCGCTGGCGTTCAAGGCGGCGCACGCTATCCGCACCTGGTATCTGAAACGTCCGGGGGAGATGATTACCGCATGAAAACGCTGAATGCACTCTCCGCCGCCGCGCTGCTGCTTGCCGCCAGCTTCAGCAGCCAGGCGCAGCCGGAATATGACCAGTATGCGCGCGGCAGCTATATCGCCACGCTTGGCGACTGTACCGCCTGTCATACCACCGATGCGAAACAGCCCTATGCGGGCGGCGTCAAGATTAATACGCCTTTCGGCGTGCTGGCTGGCGCGAATATCACGCCGGATCGTGAGACCGGCATCGGCACCTGGAGCTATGACGATTTCCGTCGCGCCATGACGGACGGGATCGGCCACGGCGGCAAGCGGCTCTATGGCGCAATGCCCTTTACTGCCTATACCAAAATGTCCGAGCAGGACCTGCAGGATCTCTGGGCATGGATCCAGACGCTGCAGCCGATCCACCACGAAGTAGAGACCAATCAGCTCCCCTTCCCGTTCAATATCCGCACCAGCCTTATTGCCTGGAACTGGCTTAACTTCGACAAAGGGACTTTTGAACCCGATCCGAAAAAGTCGGCGGAGTGGAATCGCGGTGCCTATCTGGTTCAGGGCCTCGGCCACTGCGGCACCTGTCACACCTCGAAAAACTTTCTTGGCGGCGACAAGAGCGATCGCTTTATCAGCGGCGGCGCGGTGGAGGGCTGGTATGCACCTAACCTTGGCGCGGATGCGCATACAGGGCTGGGCAAATGGACGCAGGAGGATATCGTCAGCTATCTGCGTACCGGCGTGAACCGCTACGCCATCGCCTCTGGACCGATGGCCGACGCAGTACGTCACTCTACCCAGTACTGGCGCGACGAGGATCTGCGCGCGGTAGCGACCTTCCTGAAAGAGGGTAAAACCCACGATGAGAAGGTGCCGCAGCCGCTGGCCGCCAGCGACGATCGTATGAAGCTCGGCGCGCAGATTTATGAAGCGAAGTGCTCAGCCTGTCACAGCCCAGGCGGACGCGGCGAAAGGAACATTTTCCCGCAGCTCGCCTCTAACCCGCTGATCAACCAGCCGGACGCCACCTCGCTGATCCGCGTGGTGAGCGCAGGCAGCCGCGGCGTGGATACCGACGCGCGGCCGACAGCGCCCGCTATGCCGGCCTTTGCTGGCGTGCTGGATGACGAGCAGATCGCCGCCGTACTGACCTATGTGCGTAACAGCTGGGGCAACGCCGCCGAGCCGGTGTCGGCCAGCGACGTCAAGGATGTGAAGGACGATCTGAAGTAAGCGCAGCAGGCGGCAAGGAGGCCGCCTGCTTTGTCAGAACTTCTGCTTCAGGTAATCCTGAACACGCGTGATAATCCCCGCCTCGTCTACCGCAGAGAGCGTCACCAGCGGATAGCTCGCCAGCTGTTTGTCTTTATCTATTACCTGAATCTCGCCAATGGTTTCGTTAGCCTTCAGCGGCGCTTCCAGATCCTTACGATTAATCACATATTTGGCCTTCACGTTCTGGATCTCGCTGCGCGGAAGCGACAGGAAGACATCATTCGCGGTGCCGACGGCGACGCTGTGCGGATTGCCGTACCAGACGTTTTCCGTTCCGATTTTCTTACCTGCATGGAACAGCTGTACGGTATCAAAGGTATTCTGGCCCCAGACTAGCAGCTTACGCGCCTGCTCTTCACGCCCTTTCGCGCTTTTTCCGCCCATCACCACCGCGATCAGACGATGCTGGCCGACGACGTTTGAGGCGATGATATTAAAGCCTGCCGTTTCGGTATGGCCGGTTTTCAGGCCGTCAACGTGCAGATTGTTATCCCACAGCAGGCCGTTGCGGTTGTTCTGAGTGATGCCGTTCCAGCTGAGGGTTTTCTCGCTGTACATGGCGTAGAAATCGGGTTCGCCGCTGATAATGGCACGCGACAGCTTCGCCATATCCAGCGCTGAGGAGAACTGGCCCGGCGCATCCAGGCCGTGTACGGTTTCAAAGTGGGTGTTGGTCAGTCCCAGCTTCTGCACGTACTGGTTCATCATATTGACGAAGTTCTGCTGGCTGCCCGCCACGTAATCGGCCAGCGCCACGCAGGCGTCGTTGCCGGAGTCGATAATCACGCCGCGGCTCAGATCGCGCACCGTTATTTTGTCGCCGGGCTTAATAAACATCAGCGAAGAGCCTTTAAACACCGGGTTGCCTGCCGCCCAGGCGTCTTTACCGACGGTCACAACGTCGTCGCGGGTGATTTTTTTCGCGTCGATGGCGCGGTCAACAACGTAGCCGGTCATCAGCTTGGTCAGGCTGGCGGGGTTGCGGCGCTCGTCAGGATTGCCTGCGGTCAGCACCTGCCCGGTGGTGGCGTCCATCAGTACCCAGGAGGCGGCATCAATCGACGGGGGCGTCAGGGGAAACGGCATATCGTCGGCGTGCGCCAGCGAAGCCAAAAGAAGAGTTCCAGTTACAGTGATCAACAGACGCCTTTTCAACACTTCATCCTCAAGGTTACAGGGAAAACAGCGGCTCGTTTTACGGCAAAAGGCATAAACAGGTTTGAATAAATTGAAAAAAAGTGTGATCGGCGGCGGGCTGCGCCGCAAAACCAGCGTTCTGCGCTTTCTTCAGAAGGTCATGCCGTCCATGCTTGCTGCCGTTCTGTTCTGTATTTCAGCGCTGATTTAATAGCGATCTGTTGGATAATTGTTTTGTGGTTATAGTGGGTATAAAATTGAGCCACATGGCACAGGGAGGTGCTCTTGAGTAGTAAAGAGGTCATGAAGCTCCTCAGGGAGCATGGCTGGGTGCTTATACGCATCAGAGGAAGCCATCATATATTTGTTAAGCCTGGTAAAAATTACCATATAACGCTTCCTCATCCGGAAAAGGACCTGGCTGCCGGTACGTTAAGAAAAATCATGAAGCTGATTAACTAACCTGGACAGGCTCCCGGCTTTTACAGCTCGCTATTTGATGAAGCGATGAAGAAGGACACGGTAATGAGATTTCCGGTTTATTTGCACCAATCCGACTCTGGTAGTTATTCAGGTTTTGTACCTGATATCGAAGGCTGTTTTTTTGCGGGCGAGACGGTAGATGACGCGATTGTCGATGCAGGCGCAGCGATAGATATTCATCTGGAAGCCTTAGCGGAGAGCGGCATGCCCGTGCCTCACACCAAAGGTATGGCATTTTACTTAGAGAGTGACGAGTGCCAGGGCGGCATATGGGCCGTTATCGATATTGATATCAGCAAGTATGAGGGTAAGGCGGTAAAGCTGAATATTACCCTGCCGCAAAGTCTTTTGACGCGCATCGACCGTTTCGTTGAATCACACCAGGAATTTAGCTCCAGAAGTGGTTTTTTAGCCGAGCTGGCGCGTCGCGAGCTGGCAAAAAGATAACTTATCGCTGCGCAATGCTCGGGCATTAATCATGCCCTGAGCCGGCAGACCGCGCAGCTACACGCAACCTGCTCTGGCGTGGTTGTGACTGGCGACGCAAGCGACTATGCTGTGCGTTGTTTTCCCAGTACAGGATATGCTCGTGCCCGCCTCTGAACGCACTTTCTTGTTTCACGATTATGAAACCTTCGGTAAAAGCCCGTCGCTGGACCGTCCGGCGCAGTTCGCCGCGCTGCGCACCGACAGCGACTTTAACCCGGTTGGCGAGCCGCAGATTTTCTATTGCCGCCCTGCCGATGACTATCTGCCACAGCCGGAAGCGGTAATGATCACCGGCATCACACCGCAGGTAGCGCGTGCGCGCGGCGTATCGGAGGCGGAATTCGCCGCCCGTATCTATGCCCTTTTTACCGAAGAGCAAACCTGCGTGGTGGGCTACAACAATGTGCGCTTCGATGATGAAGTGACGCGCAATATCTTCTACCGCAATTTCTACGATCCCTACGGCTGGAGCTGGCAGAACGGCAACTCGCGCTGGGATCTGCTGGATGTGATGCGCGCCTGCTATGCGCTGCGTCCGGACGGTATCGTCTGGCCGGAAAACGAGGATGGCTTCCCCAGCTTTAAACTTGAGCACCTCACCAAAGCCAACGGCGTGGCGCATGAGAATGCGCACGACGCCATGTCTGATGTCTATGCCACGCTGGCGATGGCGAAGCTGGTGAAGGAGAAACAGCCTAAGCTGTTCGATTTCCTGTTTACGCATCGCAACAAAAATAAGCTAATGACGCTTATCGACATCCCGCAAATGAAGCCGCTGGTGCACGTTTCGGGCATGTTTGGCGCGGCGCGCGGCAACACCAGTTGGATCGTGCCGCTGGCGTGGCATCCCGACAACCGCAATGCGCTGATCGTCGCCGACCTGGCAGGCGATATGTCGCCACTGCTGGAGATGGATGCGGATGCGCTGCGCGAGCGGCTCTATACCCGCAAAAGCAAGCTGGACGACAGCGAGTCCCCGGTGCCGATTAAGCTGGTGCATATTAATAAATGCCCGGTGCTGGCCCCGGCCAATACGCTGCGCCCGGAAGATGCGGCGCGACTCGGCATCGACCGCGACGCGTGCCTCGCTAATCTGGCGCTGCTGCGCCAGCATGCAGAGGTGCGGGAAAAGGTCGTCGCGCTGTTCGCTGAAGCAGAGCCGTTTACCCCGTCAGACGACGTAGACGCTCAGCTTTACGACGGTTTCTTCAGCGATGCCGACCGCGCAGGCATGAATATCCTGCGTCAGACTGCGCCCGCTAACCTGCCGGCGATGGATCTCACTTTCCAGGATGCGCGCGTGGCGAAGCTGCTGTTCCGCTATCGCGCCCGCAACTTCCCCGGCACGCTGGACGACGCCGAACAGCAGCGCTGGCTGCAGCACCGTCGTGAGGCGCTGAACGCCGATCGGGTGCAGGCGTTCCTGCTGGAGCTGGAGTCGCTGGCGAGCCTGCACGAAGAGGATGCAGAAAAAATGGCGCAGCTTAAGGCGCTGTACCACTATGCGCAGGAGCTGGTTTCCTGACGCCTTCAGGGCAGGCGCGCCCTGCCCTTAGCTCAGCGTGACCAGCTCGCCGCGCTCGGCGCTGAGCATCGCAGCGTCAAGCACTTCCAGCGTGCGTATCGCCTGTTCAGTCGTGACCGGCGGCGGCGAGCCGGTTCGGAAGGCCTCGGCGAACGCCTCGTAGTAGGCGTGATACCGTCCCTGCTCCGACTCCACACGCGTTTCGCCCTCGGCCGTTCGCAGCACGCCCCAGCGATCCGGCTGCTCGTAGCCCCACTCACTGAGATTGTCCGCCGGACGCTTACCCGCGAAAATAGCCTTCGCTTGCACGTCAGTGCCGAGCGAAACAAAGCTCCCTTCCTCGCCATAAAGACGCCATTCACGCGCGTCGAGGTAGCAGGTTTTGGTTGAAGAGAGATGAGAGTGAACGCCGCTCTTATGGATCAGGGTGATAACGAAGCTGGCGACCGTTGACCCTTCCGGGCGCGCGATCTTGTCCGTCTGGGCGAATACCGCCTTGACCGGGCCGAGCAGCCACACCGCCTGATCGACCAGATGGCTGCCGATATCACGCAGCAGGCCGCCCTGCTCGCCCGCTTCCAGCGTGTCCGGATCGTTATAATCCATGCGGCTGTGGACGCGCCAGAGCCGCCCCAGACGCTGCTGATCCAGCAGCTTTTTCACCGTCAGAATATCGGCGTCAAAGCGGCGGTTATGGTAAACCGACAGCAGCACCCCTTTTTTCTCCGCCGCGGCGGCCAGCTCACGCCCGGTTTCAGCATCCGGCGCAAAGGGCTTGTCGGCGATAACCGCAACGCCTGCGGCGATCGCCTCCAGCACCAGTTCGCGTCGGGTATGGGGCGGTGTCGTAATAGTGACGGCATCGACTCCCGCCTCAAGCAGCGATTTGAGATCGTTATAAACGGGGATATCGGGGAAATCGCGCTTTACTTTAGCGACGGTCGCGGGCGCGCGGGCGACGATCCCCGCCAGTTCAACGCCGCGCGCGGCGCAGATAAAGGGCGCGTGAAAGTGCTGTCCGCCGGTGCCATAGCCTACCAGTCCAATTTTCATCAGGTAACTCCCTCTTGTTGAAGGATTAAGAGTAAGCAACGCGCGGCCGGTTCGCCAGCGCGCGGCGTCTGTCAGGCCCGCACGACGCGCTGAGCGTTACACCAGCGCCCAGACCAGCCAGGTCAGCACAAAGCCCGTCAGGCCCATCAGCGTCGTCAACACCGTCCATGTTTTCAGGCCATCGCCCACCGACAGTCCCAGATAGCGCGTCACGACCCAGAAGCCCGCGTCGTTAACGTGCGACAACCCCAGACCGCCGAAACAGGCCGCCAGCGTCACCAGCACGCGCGCCATATCGCTGGTGCCGCTGACCGCGGAGGTAAGCAGGCCGCTGGTGGTCAGGATCGCCACCGTGGCCGAGCCTTGCGAGGCGCGCAGCGCCAGCGACAGAATAAACGCGGCGGGCACCAGCGGCAGATGCAGCGTCTCCAGCGTCGTGGCCAGCGCCTTGCCGACGCCCGACTCCACCAGCACTTTACCGAAGGCGCCGCCCGCGCCCGCCACCAGGATCACGCTCGCCGATCCCGGAATAGCGCGGCCGGTCAAATCCTCCAGCTTCTCTCTGCTCCAGCCGCGGCGGACGCCCAGCAGCCAGGCCGCCAGCGCCAGGGCAATCAGCAGCGCGATGGGCGGCGTGCCGATAACCGTCATCACTTTGCCCGGCAGGCTGTCGGCCGCCAGCAGCGAATGAGAGAGCGTGCCCACGACGATCAGCAGGATCGGCACCACAATCAACCCCGCGATAGTGAGCGCGCCCGGCGGCGCAGGCTCATTCTTCTTCTCCGCGCCTTCCGGCTTCGCCATTTGCAGCTGCTCCAGCACTTCAACCGACAGATGGTAGTGGCGGCGATTCATCAGCTTCGCCACATAGTAACCGACGATGCCGACCGGCACTGAAATCGCCAGGCCGATCATCATCAGCCAGCCCATATCGCTGTGCAAAATGCCCGCGGCGGCCGCTGGCCCCGGATGCGTTGGCAGCGCCACATGTACGGTCAGCATCACCCCCGCCATTGGCAGACCAAACTTCAGCGGCGAGACGCGCGCTACCTTGGTAAAGCCGTAGATCAACGGGATAACGATAATAAAGCCGACCTCAAAAAAGACCGGAATGCCGAGGATAAATGCCGCCATGGTCAGCGCCGCGACGGTGCGCTTAATGCCGAGGCTTTTACTGAAGCGCTGCGCCAGCGACTCCGCGCCGCCAGAGGCTTCGATCACCGCGCCGAGCATCGCCCCCAGCACGATAATAATGGCGATATGGCCGAGCAGGCCGCCCATGCCGCTCATAATGGTATCCATGATCTTCTCAGCGGGGATGCCTGTCGCGACGGCGACCAGCAGGCTGACGATCAGCAGCGCAACAAAAGGATGGACTCTGGCTTTAATGACCAGCAGCAGCAGTATGACGATGCTGGCGGTCGCAATGGCTAACAGCAGTGCGGTGGACATGGTAATCCTCAGATATCGTTATTTTTTTATGAATAAGGCGTACAGTGCTGCCTGGAACAGGCGCAGGATGACAAACGGATGAAAGCATCCCGACGCCGCAGCGCCGGGCTTAGCAGAACACTCAGCGTTTTTTCGCCCAGGGCGCAAACCAGCCGAGACCGTCCAGCGTGTTGCCGCGCGGGATATATTCGCAGCCGATCCAGCCGTCGTAGCCCACCTCATCCAGCAGCGTAAACAGCCAGGGGTAGTTGATCTCCCCTTCATCCGGCTCATGGCGGTCTGGCGCGGACGCGATCTGGATATGGCGGTAGCGACCGAGGTTCTCACGGATCAGACGGCTGAGATTGCCGTCCACCAGCTGCGCGTGGAACAGATCGAGCTGGGTAAAGACGTTGGGGCGATCGATGCGCGCCGCCATCTCCAGCGTCTGGTACTGGCTGGCATAGAGATAGTTCGGTTTAGTGACCGGATTGAGCGCTTCCAGCAGCAGGTTAATGCCGTGAGGCGCAAAGCGCTCTGCCGCATAGTGCATATTGCGCACAAAGGTGTCGGCGTATGCTGCGCGATCCGCGCCCGGCGGCACCGTCGCGGCCATGATATGCACCTGCGGCACCTCAAGCGCCAGCGCATACTCCAGCGCGCGGTCGATATCGGCGCGCGCTTCCGCTTCGCGGCCGGGAATCGCCGATACGCCCCATTCGCCCGCCGCCACGTTGCCCGGCGCGGTGTTGAACAGCACCAGCTTCAGTTGGTTTTCATCCAGCAGCTGCTTGAGCTGCGCCGCCGGATAGTCGTAGGGAAAGAGAAACTCCACCGCGTCGAAACCGGCCTGCGCCGCGGCGGCGAAGCGTTCGGTAAAAGGAACTTCATTGAACTGGGTGGATAAGTTTGCGGCAAACTTTGGCATTATCGGCTCCTTAATTCCGCCACTTCGCTCGCGCTAAGGTAGCGAATGGCGCGGTCGCCCAGGGTAAACATCAGTCGGGCGGTCTCTTCCAGCTCTTCGGTATTGTCTGCGGCTTCGCGCAGCGATTTACCCACCACAACCGGCCCGTGGTTCGCCAGCAGAAAGGCGCGATACTGGCCCGCCAGCCGCGACAGATCGTCCGCCAGCCGCTGATCGCCGGGTTTGTAGTAAGGCACTACCGGCACGTCGCCAACGCGCATTACCACGTAGGGCGTGAACGGACGGATACATTTTTGCGTATCCAGCCCCTCAAGACAGGAGAGCGCTGTCAGGTAGTGGCTGTGCAGATGCACCACCGCTTTGCATTCGGGATCCCTGGCGTAGAGCGCGCGGTGAAAGGCGATCTCTTTGGAGGGCTTATCGCCGGAGAGCCACTCCCCTGCCAGCGTCACTTTTGACAGGCGATCGGCCTCTAGCTCGCCGAGGCAGGAGCCGGTCGGCGTCGCCAGCAGGTTGCCATCCTCCAGCAGCAGAGAAAGATTGCCCGCAGAGCCGGTGGCGTAGCCGCGGGCGAAAAAGGAGGCGCCCAGCTTCACCATCTCTTCGCGGGCCTGTTGTTCAGTCATATGCAAACTCCGTTTGTGCGCGGCGGAAAAAGTGTTCGTCACCGAAATTGCCGGACTTCAGCGCCAGCGACAGCGGCTGATGGATATCGCGAACCCAGGGCACGCCTGGTGAAATCGTCGGCCCGATATGAAACGCCGTGACGCCGAGACTCTGCGCCACCACGCCGGAGGTTTCGCCGCCCGCCACGATAAAGCGCTGCCAGCCGCGCGCCTTGAGTTCGCGCGTTACGGCGGCAAAGAGCTGTTCCACCGCCTCGCTGCTGCGCTGCGCGCCATACTCGTGCTGAATCGCCTGTAGCTGCTGCGCGTCGGCGGTGGCGTAGAGCAGCGGCGCCAGCGGCTGGTCGCTGTGGGCGGCTACCCAGTCGCATAGCCTTTGCGCGTAGGCCTCCACGTTGTCCAGACAGCGCGCGACTTCAACTTCGCACGACGGCGCCTGCTGACGGTAGGCGCTGACCTGGAGATTGGTCATCTGCGAACAGGAGCCGGAGATGACCACGGCGCGTTTGCCCTGCGGACGCCCTGCGTTTTCCGCCTCGGCGCGGTCGCTGTCGGCCGTCGCCCACTGGCGCGCCAGGCCGATAGCCAGCCCCGAGCCGCCGGTAACCAGACGCATGTCGCGCAGCGCTTCGCCCTGCGTCAGCAAGTGCTGCTCGTGGAGGGCATCCAGCACCACGTAGTTAACGCCTTGCGCTTTCAGCTCGCTCAGCCTGTCGCGCACCGCCTGCGCGCCCTGGTCGAGCAGCGGCGCGGCGATAAGGCCCGCTTTGCCAGCCGCCTGACGCTCCATCAGACGCAGCAGATTGCTGTCGCGCATCGGCGTCACCGGATGGTGGCGCATACCTGAGTCGCTCAGCAGCTGCTCACCGACGAACAGATGACCGAGATAAACGGTGCGGCCATTGACCGGCAACGCCGGAGAGATCGCCGTCTGAGTTTCGCCCAGCGCCGCCAGCAGCGCGTCGGTTACCGGGCCGATATTGCCCTGCTCGGTGCTGTCGAAGGTCGAGCAGTACTTGAAGTAAAAGCGATCGCAGCCCTGCTCCTGCAGCCAGCGCAGCGCGGCCAGCGACTGGGCGATCGCCTGCTCCGCCGGGCAGGAACGCGACTTCAGGCTGATGACAATCGCCTGCGCGGTCAGCGCGTCATGCTGCTGCGGCACGCCGTTAAACTGGATGGTGGGCAGCCCGTTCTGCACCAGAAAACTGGCGATGTCGGTAGCGCCGGTAAAATCGTCGGCGATGATGCCTAAACGCGTCATGCTCACTCCTTCGCCTGCGGCAGCTGAATGCCGCTGAAAATTTTAATCACGGCGCTGTCATCTTCACGGCCGTAACCGGCGTTGCTGGCTTCCGTAAACATATTGAGCGCCGTGGAGGCGAGCGGCAGTGGGAAGTGCAGCGATTTGGCGGTATCCGCCACCAGGCTGAGATCTTTAACGAAAATATCGACGGCGGATTTCGGGCTGTAGTCGCCATCAACTACGTGTCGCATACGGTTCTCAAACATCCAGGAGTTACCTGCCGCGTTGGTCACCACGTCATACATGGTCTCCAGCGGGATGCCGGCGCGCGCCGCCAGCGCCATCGCTTCAGCGCCAACGGCGATATGCACCCCCGCCAGCAGCTGATGAATAATTTTAACCGTCGAACCGAGGCCGATTTCGCTGCCGACGCGGTAGACTTTCGCCGCTACCGCATCCAGCACCGGCTGCAGGCGCTCAAACGCCGCGTCGCTGCCGGACGCCATAACCGTCATTTCGCCCGTGGCCGCTTTCGCCGCGCCGCCAGAGACCGGCGCGTCCAGCATCAGCAGCTGGTGCTGCGCCAGCTGCTGCTCGATCTGCTGCGCATCCTGGGCGGAGATAGTGGACGAGACCATAACCACGGTGCCGGGCTTCAGCTTCGCCGCCAGGCCGTTTTCGCCGAACAGAATCGCTTTAACCTGCGCGGCATTCACCACCAGCAGCAGCACCCCGTCCAGCTGCTCGACAAATCCGTCGGCCGAGGTTTGCGCGTCACGTGCGCCAGCCTGCCGCAGCGTGTCCAGCGCGGCGGGATTAAGATCCACGCCCCAGGTGTTCAGCCCGGCGCGAATACAGGAAGTCGCCGCGCCCATTCCCATTGAACCTAAACCGATAACACAGACGTTTGAGAGTGGCACCGTAAGCCTCCGCTGTTAATTTAAGTGATTATTTGTTGTATGTTGTTAATACTGGCAGGATTACTGATGAAGAAACGTGCTATATGTCACATATTTTCACTAACCAGACTAATATTGAACATTTATTCACAACATACCCATCTCTATGATATTCATGGATTTTAACAGGCTATCCGCGCTTTCAACGCGGCAAAGATTTTCATTCGACTAGCTAAGCAAATGCTTTAAACTGTGAAAAATTGATAAGCAAGGAGTGCAAAAGATGATACCCATTGAACGCCATCAGCAGATTCTGGCGCTGGTCGCCGAACGCGGCGTGGTGAGCATTGCCGAACTGACGGAGCGGCTCGGCGTATCGCATATGACCATTCGCCGGGATGTGCAAAAGCTTGAGGAGCAAGGCGCGGTGCTGTCGGTTTCCGGCGGCGTGCGTTCGGCCGACCGGCTGGCGGCGGAGCCGTCGCACCAGACGAAGACCACGCTTTACAACGCCGAGAAGAACGCTATCGGCCGCTATGCCGCCCAGCATATTCCGCGCAACAGCTGCATCTATCTGGATGCTGGCACCACCACGCTGGCGCTGGCGCGCGAGCTGCTGGACCGTGAGGATCTGCTGGTGGTGACCAATGACTTTATGGTGACCAACCTGCTGATGGAGGCGAGCGGCTGTCGGGTGATCCATACCGGCGGCACTGTTTGCCGCGACAACCGCTCCTGCGTGGGCGAAAGCGCGGCGCGCAGCCTGCGCCATCTGGCGATCGATATCGCCTTTATCTCCGCCTCCTGCTGGGGCCCACGCGGGCTGTTTACGCCCGATGAAGATAAGGTCACGGTGAAACAGACGGTAAGCGACGTCAGCAGCAAGCGCGTGCTGCTGAGCGACAGCTCGAAGTACAACAAGATCGCCACCTTTCTGGCGCTGCCGCTGCACAGCTTCGACAGCATCATTACCGATACGCAGCTTAGCGCCGCCGCCCGCAGCGCGCTGAGCGAGGGGAGCTGGGAGCTGGTGCTGGCGGAGTAGCGACGCGCTAAATCCCCTTGAACCTCAGCGCTGCAATAAAAATGTCATCCTGCAGAGTTACCGTCAAAACCGGCAAGGTAATTCTCTGAATAACAGGATAAAAACATGAAATTACGTTTTACGCTTATCGCTGCGGCGCTGTTGCTGGCGCAGCAGGCGCAGGCAACCACGCTGCCGCAGGCGGCGGCACTGGCGCGCACCACCACCCCCGAATCGAACAGCCCGGCTTTTAACGCGCTGGAGCAGCAGATCCTGCAGGCGGAACGTCAGGCGTTGCAGAACGGCGCGCCGACGCTGACGCGCGACGCGCTGGAAAAGGCGAAGCAAACTCACGCGCAGGCGGACAGCGCCTGGCTCAAGGCGAGCGGCTACGACTTTCAGGTAAAAGCCAACCAGCAGGCGGGTATCGCCCTGCTCTCCAGCTTTACGGCGCTGCCGAAAACGGCGCTGGACGCTAACCGCGCCACGGTAGCGGACATTAACCTTAACGCCACCCAGGGCGCGCGACACCAGGCGCTGGCCGACGCGGAAGGCATCAGCTATCTCTATTTCACCGCCGACGCGCTCGGCCCGCGTCTCGGCAAAGCCTTCCTGGCTGCCTACGATAAAGGCGAGCTTGGCAAGGCGGCCGCGCTGATTAAAGCGACAGAGATCAGCACCAGCGCGGCGAAAAAGCACTTTAACTATCCGCGCCCCTTCCTGGCGGCGGGCAATAGCATCCATCTGGTGCCGGACGATGTGGTGGTAAAAGATGGCAAACTCTACACCGCCGACGGCGGATCCTTTCCCAGCGGGCATACCAATACGGGCGTAACTGACTCGCTGCTGCTGGCGCAGATGATCCCGGAGCGTTTTCAGGCGCTGCTGGCGCGCGGCGCGCGCTACGGCTACTCCCGTATCGTGCTTGGCGTGCACTACCCGCTCGACGTGATGGGTTCGCGCATGGTGGCCGAGCGTAACGTGGCGCACTTTCTTAACGATCCCGCCTATCGCAAGCTGTTCAGCGAGGCGCGTGACCAGCTACGCAGCGCGCTGGAGAAAGAGTGCGGCACTTCGCTGGTGGTATGCGCGCAAACCGTAAAAGGCGATGATAACTATCAGGATCCGGCAATGAAGACGTTCTACCGCTTCACCATGACCTACAACCTGCCGCGACAGCACATTCAGGCGCACGCGCTCAGCGTGCCGCAGGGAGCGGAGGTGCTGCTGGAGTCGGCGCTGCCGCAGCTTTCGGCTGCGCAGCGTCGCGCATTGATGGCGAAGACGGCGCTGCCGACAGGCTATCCGCTGTCGGGCGACACGCCGGAGCAGCAGTTCTGGCAGCGGCTGGATCTCAGCGCGGCCTTTGCGCAGGCGGGACATCGCGGATAAAAAAAAGGGTGAGGCCTGCGCCTCACCCTTTTTTAATCATCAGCGGATTAGACTTCTTCGCTGTACTGCGGCACCGGATTGCGGAAGCTGCGGGTAACAAACGCGAGGTAAACAATCCCCACGGCGGCCCAAATCAGGCCCAGCACCATCGAGCTTTCTTCCAGGTTAATCCAGAGCGCGCCAACCGTCAGCGCGCCGAGCACCGGCAGCACCAGATAGTTCAGGTGGTCGCGCAGCGTGCGGTTACGCTTCTCGCGGATCCAGAACTGAGCGATCACCGACAGGTTAACAAAGGTAAACGCCACCAGCGCGCCGAAGTTAACCAGCGCCGTCGCCGTTACCAGATCGAAACGAATCGCCATCAGCGCAACGGCGCCGACCAGCAGCACGTTCAGCGACGGCGTGCGCCACTTCGGATGGATATAGCCGAAGAAACGCTCCGGGAAGACGCCATCGCGGCCCATCACGTACATCAGACGCGAAACGCCCGCGTGCGCCGCCATACCTGACGCCAGCACAGTCACTACCGAGAAGATCAGAATGCCGAACTGCAGCACATGGCCAGCCACGTACAGCATGATCTCAGGCTGTGACGAATCCGGATTTTTAAAGCGCGAAATATCCGGGAAATAAAGCTGCAGGAAGTATGACGCCACGATAAAGATCAGGCCGCCAATCAGCGCCGTCAGGAAAATCGCGCGCGGAATGGTGCGCTCTGCATCTTTCGTCTCTTCCGACAGCGAGCTGATACCGTCAAAGCCAAGGAACGAGAAACAGAGAATTGTCGCGCCGGTAATCATCGGCACCACATGGGCGTCAGCGGACCAGAACGGCTGCGAACTGGTAAGCGTTCCCGCCCCTTCGCCGTGCGCCACGCCGTAAATTACCATGCCGGTGATACCGATCATCACCACAACCTGCAACACAACGATAACGCTGTTGAAGTTCGCCACGGTTTTAATGCCGCGCAGGTTGGACATCGTCATAAACGCCACCAGCAGCACCACGAAAATCCACGACGGAATGCCGGGCACCAGCGCTTCGAAATAGTTTTTCGCCAGCAGGATATTGATCATCGGCATGAACAGATAGTCCAGCAGAGATGACCAGCCGACCATAAAGCCGACGTGCGGACTGATCGCCTTTTGAGCGTAGGTATAAGCGGAGCCCGCAGATGGGAAGCGGCGTACCAGCTTACCGTAGCTTACGGCGGTAAACAGAATCGCAATCAGTGCAAAGGCATAGGCAGTGGCGACGTGACCGCTGGTCAGGCCTGAGACGATACCAAAGGTATCAAACAGGGTCATCGGCTGCATGTAAGCAAGGCCAATCATGACGACCGGAAGCAGGGTCAGAGATTTTTTCAGGTGCGCACGCTGTGGTGCTGAGGTATCAAGCGACATGTTTCAGACCTCCCTGAGCTGCAACCTGACTGGATTGCATCACGGGAGCAAGGAAGGCGGCATTATGAGCCAGCGCGGCGCCGTAGTCATCACGGAAACGAGAGCCAGCGCGGGCCGGCTGAATGAAAAACATTCCCATCTTTGTATCCTCAGTTCGTACGCTTGCGCGTTTTTTAACGTGTATCTATCCGGGCGCGCCCGGCCTCATGCGAATCGGCTAAGTACATGCAAAAAAAATAACCGAGGCTCTTAAAAGCATCGGTTATATTCGGATTTTTGCAGGCCGCATATTTTGCCCCAAAACGCAGGAAAAACACAAGACCCGCTAATAAGTATAGCCACTTTTTTCTCAGGCGTTTTTTAGCATCCAGTCAATCTCCGTAGCGGTGACCAGACGCTCGAACTGCATCATCTCGTGGCGCTTACAGCTGTGCCACACCGCGCCGAAACGCTCGCCCAGCAGTTTTTGCAGCGGATAGCTGCTTTCAAATTCACAAAGCGCCTCGCTCTGACGCACCGGCAGCGGAATGCCCTCCGCCTCGTGGCCATTGCCCTGTACCGGCTGCGGCAACGGCAGCGCGGTATCCAGCCCGTGCAGAATACCCGCCAGGATTGCCGACATCACCAGGTAGGGATTGGCGTCCGCGCCCGCGACGCGATACTCCACGCGGTGATTTTCCACGTCGCCGCAGGGAATGCGCAGCGCCACGGTGCGGTTGTTATGCCCCCAGGAGGCCCGCAGCGGCACATAGGCTTCCGGCACGAAGCGACGATAGGCGTTGACGTTAGGCGCCAGCAGCGCCATCGACGCCGGCATCAGGTCGAGCATACCTGCCAGCGCGCGCTTTAACAGCGGCGAGTCGCTGCCGTCGTCGGTAGCGAAGGCGTTATGATCGGCGGCGTCCAGCATGCTGATATGCACATGCATGCCGCTGCCCGCATACTCTTCATAGGGTTTAGCCATAAAGGTTGCGGTCATGCCGTGGTTCTCCGCTACCTGACGGATCAGCCTTTTAAGCTGTACCGCATGGTCGCAGGCGCTCAGCACGTCGCGGGTGTGATGCAGGTTGATTTCAAACTGCCCTGGCGAGGCTTCCGCCAGCGCGCCGTCGGCGGGAATATTTTGCTGACGCGCCAGCGCGTCGATATCGCGCAGCACCGCGCCAAAGTGATCCAGGTTATCGACAGAGTAGACCTGGCTCTGCATATTGCGTTCGCTGCTGCCCGGCGCACACGGCGGCTGAATATAGCCTTCGGCGTCGCGGGCCTTGTCTACCAGATAGAACTCCAGCTCTACCGCTACCACCGGAAACAGCCCTCGATTGCGCAGCTGCTGCCACAGTCGGTTAAGGACATTGCGGGGTTCAACGTCAAAGGGAGTGCCATCTTGGTTGCACATGGTCAACAGCAGTTGGGCGATGTGTTCAGGATCGGAAGCAGAGGGAACTAAGGTGCCAGGAACCGGCATACAGAGATTGTCAGGTTCGCCGAGAGATTGTCCGAGGCCGGCTTCTTCGACGGTATTACCGAGGATATCCATGGCGAAAACCGAGGCCGGGAAATAACACCCTTTTTCCAGTTTCGCCAGCGCGGCGACCGGGATGCGCTTACCGCGAAAGACGCCATTTAAATCATTTAATAAGATATCGACATACTGCGTTTCAGGATGGCGTTCCAGCCAGGTTTTCACCTCAAGCTGGAACGCGCTGGTTCGTCTCTCTTCACTGTGACGCGTGAAGTCTTCAACTTCCACGAGGTTCGTCATGTCCCACCCGCCTTCTACCGTTAGTTGGTTTGCGCAATGCTCAAAATAACAGCCACTCTTCTAACATAGCGCCAACACAAAAAGTGTGCAAATGTAACAAAACTGTTTGAGAAACAAACAGTGCGTTGCTAGATTGGAAAAATATTGCACACTTTTACCCTTTGCGTGCTCGATCGGTGAATTTTTTGAACAGCGAGTCGAGGAATGAGATGGGCATTATTTTTAACAACCCCTTGATCGGCGTAGCGATGTGCCAGATCGATAATGGCGGCCATCCCACGCAGTCGGTGCATAACAAATACCTGACGGCGATAACCCAGGCGGGCGGCGTGCCCCTTGCCCTGCCTCATCAGCTCTGCGAGACGCCCCCTCTGCTGGAGCAGGCGCTGGCGGCGCTTGACGGCATTTTGCTGACCGGCAGCCCAAGCAATATCGAACCCTGGCAGTATGGCGAAGCGGGTAAAGAGGCGCATATCGATCCCGGCCGCGACCGGCTCGCCTTCGCCCTTATTACCTGGGCCACCAGCCGCGGGATGCCGCTGTTTGGCATCTGCCGCGGCATGCAGGAGCTGGTGGTAGCCAACGGCGGTGCGCTGTGGCGCGATCTCGACCAGCTAAAAACAGGTCTGACGCACTATGAAGAGGCGACGCAGCCGTTAAACGTACAGTACGCGCCGGCACATGACGTTTTTCCCGAAGCGGACGGGCTGCTGGCGAGGCTGCTGGGAGACGACGCGCCGCTGGCGGTTAATTCGCTGCATCATCAGGGCATCCGCGAGACAGGCCCGCAGCTGCGCATTGAGGCGCGCGCGCCGGATGGCCTGATCGAAGCGGTCAGCCTGCGCCGCCATCCCTTTGCCCTCGCGGTGCAGTGGCATCCTGAATGGCAGCCGGAACATAACGACGCCTCGCGCGCGATTTTCGCGGGGTTTATTCACGCCGCACAGCACTATCACAAGGAAAAAACACCATGAACGATGCCGCTCTGGCGCCCGGACGACGTTTATCGCAAATCCGGCAAGAGTTGGGATTGTCTCAGCGTCGCGCCGCTGAACTGTCAGGCTTAACCCACAGCGCAATCAGCACCATCGAGCAGGACAAGGTTAGCCCGGCGGTCAGCACGCTGCAGAAACTGCTAAAAGTTTACGGGCTGTCGCTGTCGGAGTTCTTCTCCGAGCCTAAAGGTAATGATGCGCCAAAGGTGATTGTCCGCCAGGAGGATCTGGTGGAGATCGGCAGCCAGGGGGTATCGCTGAAGCTGGTAGACAACGGGCAGGCGCAGCGGTCAATCGGCATGCTGCTGGAGACCTATCAGCCCGGCGCCAGCACCGGGGAAAAGCTGCGTCATCCAGGGGAAGAGACCGGCACGCTGCTGGAGGGAGAAATCACCCTGGTGGTTAACGGACAACCTTACCACCTTAACGCGGGCGAAAGTTACGTGATCGATACCGGGCTGCCGCACAGCTTTACCAATCTCTCCGCGCAGCCCTGCCGTATCGTCAGCGCCCATACGCCCGCCAATTTCTGACGCATCCGCACGCAGGAGGTTGTGATGCAACACGTTGAAAGCTACTACGCGGCGTCCGCCAACGATCATGCGCCCTGGCCGATGCTGCGGGAGAGTATCCAGTGTGACGTCTGTATTATCGGCGCAGGTTTTACCGGCCTTTCTGCTGCGCTCTACCTGACTGAGGCGGGCTACGACGTTGTGGTGCTGGAGGCGGCGCGCGTCGGCTTCGGCGCCAGCGGCCGCAACGGCGGGCAGGTAGTGAACTCCTACAGCCGCGATGTAGACGTGATCGAGCAGCGCTACGGCAAAGAGAGCGCGCGTATGCTCGGCAGCATGATGTTTGAGGGCGCCGAAATTATTCGCGACCGCATCGACCGCTACGCCATCGCCTGCGACTACCGGCCCGGCAATATTTTCGCCGCACTCAACCTGCGCCAGATGAACCATCTGCGCCACCAGCAGCGGCTGTGGGAAAAGTATGGCAATCACGATCTGGAACTGCTGGACGAGCGCGGTATCCGGCGCGAAATCGCGACCGACCGTTATGTCGGCGGCCTGCTGGATCGGCGCGGCGGTCATCTGCATCCGCTTAACCTGGCGCTGGGCGAAGCCGAGGCGATCCGTCGTCACGGTGGGCGCATCTATGAAGGCTCGGCGGCGACGGCATTGAAGTATGGCGCGCCGAATCGGATCTCCACCGCCCACGGCGAGGTGAGCGCGACCTTCGTGATTTTCGCGGGGAATGCTTATCTGCCTTCGCAGCTGGAGCCGCGTCTGACGCGGAAAAGCATGGCGTGCGGCTCGCAAATCATCACCAGCGAGCCGCTGAGCCGCGATCGGGCGCTGGCGCTGCTGCCGAACAATCACTGCGTCGAGGACTGCAACTATCTGCTCGACTACTTCCGGCTGACGGCCGATAACCGGCTGCTCTATGGCGGCGGCGTCGTCTATGGCGCGCGCGATCCGGGGGATATCGACGCGCTGATCCGTCCCAAGCTGCTGCGTACCTTCCCGCAGCTGCGCGATATCGCCTTTAGCTATCGCTGGAGCGGCAACTTCCTGCTCACCCTCTCCAGGCTGCCGCAGTTCGGCCGGCTGGAACACAACGTCTACTTTATGCAGGGAGACAGCGGCCACGGCGTTACCTGCACCCATCTCGCCGGGAAGCTGATTTGTGAAGCGCTGCGCGGCGATGCGGAACGCTTCGACGCCTTTGCGAAGCTGCCGCACCTGCCCTTCCCCGGCGGACGGCGCTTTAAGGTGCCGCTGACCGCGATGGGCGCCGCCTGGTATGCGCTGCGCGATCGGCTCGGCGTGTGAGAGGCTGAGATTACGCCAGCGGCATTTTCGCCGGATCGTCGTAGCTGTACTCAAACCCCAGTTCGTTGCAGATACGCGAGCCGTCAATCAGCTTGCCGGTCTCGCCGGATGGCGAAGGCAAAAAGGTTGGCGGCGTCAGGCCCAGCTGGCGCGATACCGCCGGGTAAAAGGCGTCGCGCGACGGATGCTTCGGCGCGCAGAGGTTATAGACCCGGCCGCCTTTCGGCGTCTGCAGCAGCAGCGTAATCGCGCTTACAACATCGTCCAGATGCACCAGATTCACGCCGTGTGAGCCGTTACTCAGCCCGGTTTTCCCTGCCAGAAAGCGGCCAGGATGGCGGCTCGGCCCTACCAGACCGGCAAGACGCAGAATATCGACCTGGGTGCCGGGCAGATCGTGCAGCCAGCTCTCCAGTTCCGCCAGCGTCTTGCCCGCCACCGTTTCGGGCTGCAGCGCGCTGTTCTCTTTCATTACGCCGTTGCCGCTGCCGTAGACCGAGGTCGAACTGGTGAAAATAATGCGCGGCACCTGATTCGCCAGCGCGCTGTTCACCACGTTCTGCACCGCCTGCATATAGCTCTCGCCCCCTTCCGCCGTACGGCTGGCGGGCAAGGTGACCACCAGCGCGTCGACGCTGAACAGCATGGCGAGATCCTCGGCATCGCACTCTGTTTCCGGCGTCAGCCGTAACTGCACCGCGTCAATGCCGCAGCGTCGCGCCGCCTCGACGCCGTCCGGCGTGGTTTTACTGCCGGTGACCTGCCAGCCGCGCGCCGCCAGCGCGAGCGCGAGCGGCATGCCCAGCCATCCCAGACCGATAATTGCGACCTTCTTCATATTCTCTCCTGCGCTTGCCTCACTGCTGTTCATCTTAGTGCGCGCCGCTGCCGAACCGCAAAGATTAAAAAAGGGTTGCGCATCGCAGTTATCTTCGCTAGGTTAATCAGCACGCAAATGAATACTCATTCAGCAACGGAATTTTTTATGACACGCGTTCAGTTCAACCATCATCACCACCATCACCCTGACTAGTCTTTCAGGCGATGTGTGCTGGGAGACATTCAGATCTTCCAGTGGTGCGAACGCAAAGAGAACCCCCGGAAGATCGTCTTCCGGGGGTTTTTTTATGGGCTGGCGCAATACCTTTTCAGACAGGAATGAAAAAGAGGACAGGATCGATGTTAGATAACAAGCGCATTCGCATAGCTATGCAAAAATCTGGTCGTTTAAGCGATGACTCACGCGAACTGCTGGCGCGCTGCGGCATTAAAATCAACCTGCAGCAGCAGCGCCTGATCGCCTTCGCGGAGAACATGCCGATCGATATTCTGCGCGTGCGCGATGACGATATTCCGGGCCTGGTCATGGATGGCGTGGTCGATCTCGGCATCATTGGCGAAAACGTGCTGGAAGAGGAGCTGCTGACGCGCCGCGCGCAGGGCGACGACCCGCGCTACTTTACCCTGCGTCGCCTGGACTTCGGCGGCTGCCGCCTGTCGCTGGCGATGCCGGTAGATGAAGAGTACACCGGCCCGCAGTGTCTGAATAACGCCCGCATCGCCACCTCTTATCCTCACCTGCTGAAACAGTACCTCGACAAAAAAGGCCTCAATTTCAAACCCTGCATGCTGAATGGCTCGGTGGAAGTCGCGCCGCGCGCCGGACTGGCGGACGCGATTTGCGACTTAGTGTCAACTGGCGCCACGCTGGAAGCCAACGGCCTGCGTGAAGTTGAAGTGATCTACCGCTCAAAGGCGGTGCTGATCCAGCGCGATGGCGAAATGGCTCCAGAGAAACAGGAGCTGATCGATAAGCTGATGACCCGTATTCAGGGCGTTATCAAAGCGCGTGAATCCAAATACATCATGATGCACGCGCCGAGCGAACGTCTGGAAGAGGTGATCCAGCTGCTGCCCGGTGCCGAGCGTCCGACCGTACTGCCGCTGGCGGGCGATCAGAGCCGCGTGGCGATGCACATGGTCAGCAGCGAAACGCTGTTCTGGGAAACCATGGAAAAACTGAAAGCGCTGGGCGCCAGCTCGATTCTGGTGCTGCCAATTGAAAAGATGATGGAGTAAGCCATGTCCTTTATGACCCCCATCGAATGGCAGCAGTGCAGCGAGGAAGAGCAGCAGGCGCTGCTGCAGCGTCCGGCTATCGCCGCCTCCGACGCCATCAGCGCCACGGTGCGCGATGTACTGGAGCAGGTAAAGCGCAACGGTGACGCGGCGCTGCGCGAGTTCAGCGCGCGCTTCGACAAGGCGCAGGTAGAGGCGCTGCGCGTCACGCCAGACCAGATAGCGGCCGCTGGTGCACGCCTGAGCGACGCCCTTAAACAGGCGATGGCCGCCGCCGTCGCCAATATCGAAACCTTCCACAACGCGCAGAAGCTGGCGGCCGTGGATGTGGAGACCCAGCCCGGCGTGCGCTGTCAGCAGATCACCCGTCCGGTGCGCTCGGTCGGCCTCTATATTCCCGGCGGCTCCGCCCCGCTCTTCTCTACCGTACTGATGCTGGCGACCCCGGCGCGCATCGCCGGCTGCAGCCGCGTGGCGCTCTGCTCACCGCCGCCGATCGCCGATGAGATCCTCTATGCGGCGCAGCTCTGCGGCGTTGAAGAGGTCTTTCAGGTCGGCGGCGCGCAGGCGATCGCCGCGCTCGCCTTCGGCACCGAGAGCGTGCCGAAAGTAGACAAAATCTTTGGGCCGGGCAACGCCTGGGTCACCGAGGCGAAACGTCAGGTGAGCCAGCGTCTCGACGGCGCGGCGATCGATATGCCCGCCGGCCCGTCGGAAGTGCTGGTTATCGCCGACGAAGGCGCAACGCCCGCCTTTGTCGCTTCCGATCTGCTGTCGCAGGCGGAACACGGCCCCGACTCCCAGGTAATTCTGCTGACGCCATCGCTGACGCTGGCCCAGAACGTCGCCGAAGCAGTCGAGGCGCAGCTACAGGCCCTGCCGCGCGCTGCGACCGCGCGCCAGGCGCTGGCGAGCAGCCGTCTCATCGTCACGCGCGATCTTGAAGAGTGCGTGGCGATCTCCAATCAGTACGGCCCGGAGCATCTGATTATTCAGACGCGCCAGCCGCGCGATCTGGTGGACGCCATTACCAGCGCCGGTTCGGTGTTTCTTGGCGACTGGTCGCCGGAGTCGGCAGGCGATTACGCCTCTGGCACCAACCATGTGCTGCCGACCTACGGCTACACCGCCACCAGCTCCAGCCTCGGCCTGGCCGATTTTCAGAAGCGCATGACGGTGCAGGAGCTGACGCCGCAGGGCTTCCTGAATCTGGCTGCTACGATTGAAACCCTGGCCGCCGCTGAGCAGCTGGAGGCCCATAAAAACGCCGTTACCCTGCGCGTCGCCGCGCTGAATAAGGAGCAGGCATGAGCCGGAATATTGAAGAGCTGGCGCGCGATAACGTGCGCGCCCTGACGCCCTACCAGTCCGCGCGCCGCCTGGGCGGCAACGGCGACGTCTGGCTCAACGCCAACGAATTTCCGCTGCCGGTGGAATTTGAGCTGTCGCAGCAGACGCTGAACCGCTACCCGGAATGTCAGCCGAAGCTTGTGATTGAGCGCTACGCCGCCTACGCGGGGCTGACGCCGGAACAGGTGCTGGTGAGCCGCGGCGCGGATGAGGGCATCGAACTGGTAATGCGCGCCTTCTGTGAGCCGGGCAAAGACGCGATTCTTTTCTGCCCGCCGACCTACGGCATGTACAGCGTCAGCGCGGAAACCATCGGCATTGAGTACCGCACCGTACCCGCGCTGGAGAACTGGCAGCTTAATCTGCCCGCCATCGCGGAGCAGCTCGACGGGGTGAAAGTGGTCTATATGTGCAGCCCCAACAACCCGACCGGCAACCTGATCAACCCGGACGACATCCGCGCGCTGCTGGAGATGACCGCAGGAAAGGCGCTGGTGGTGGCCGATGAAGCCTATATTGAATTCTGTCCGCAGGCGACGCTGAGCAGCTGGCTGAAGGATTACCCGCACCTGGTGATCCTGCGCACGCTGTCAAAGGCCTTTGCGCTGGCCGGTCTGCGCTGCGGCTTTACCCTGGCGAACCCGCCGGTCATCGACCTGCTGATGAAGGTGATCGCGCCCTACCCGCTGGCAACGCCGGTCGCCGACGTCGCCGGTCAGGCGCTGAGCGACCAGGGCATCGCGCTGATGCGCCAGCACGTCGCCGAGCTGAACGCCAGCCGCGCCTGGCTGCTGGAGCAGCTCTCCCGGCTCAGCATCGTGCAGCAGGTCTTCCCGAGCGAAACCAACTATATTCTGGCGCGCTTCGACAATTCGCCTGCGGTGTTTAAATCCCTGTGGGATCAGGGCATTATTCTGCGCGACCAGAACAAAAATCCGGGCCTTGCGGGATGTCTGCGCATCTCAATCGGCACGCGTAAAGAGTGCGAGCGCCTGATCGCCGCGTTACAGGCTTTATCTGTGGAGAGAGCATGAGTCAGAAGACCCTTTTTATCGATCGCGACGGCACCCTTATCGCCGAGCCGCCTGAGGATTTTCAGGTGGATCGCCTGGAAAAGCTGGCGTTTGAAGCCAACGTCATCCCGGCGCTGCTGGCTCTGCAGAGCGCCGGTTACCGCCTGGTGATGATCACCAATCAGGACGGGCTGGGCACCAGCAGCTTTCCGCAGGCGGATTTCGACGGCCCGCATAACCTGATGATGCAGGTGCTCAGCTCGCAGGGCATCCGCTTTGACGACGTGCTGATCTGTCCGCACAAGCCGGAAGATAACTGCGACTGCCGCAAGCCGAAGACCAAAATGGTCGAGGCGTGGCTGGCGGAAGGCGCTATTGACGTGGCAAACAGCTATGTTATTGGCGACCGGCTGACCGATATCCAGCTGGCGCAGAATATGGGCATCCAGGGCATCCGCTTCGGCCGCGAAGGCGAGGACTGGAACGCTATCCAGGCGCGACTGACCCGACGCGACCGCCATGCGCTGGTTAACCGTAACACCAAAGAGACGCAGATTCAGGTCGAGGTCTGGCTGGACCGCGAAGGCGGCAGCAAAATCAACACCGGCGTCGGCTTCTTCGACCATATGCTGGACCAGATTGCGGTACACGGCGGCTTCCGCATGAATATCGAAGTCAAAGGCGATCTCTATATCGACGATCACCACACCATTGAAGATACCGGGCTGGCGCTCGGCGAGGCGCTGCTGAAAGCGCTGGGCGACAAGCGCGGCATTGGCCGTTTCGGCTTTGTGCTGCCGATGGATGAGTGTCTGGCACGCTGCGCGCTCGATATCTCCGGCCGCCCGCACCTCGAATTCAAGGCGGAGTTCAGCTATCAGCGCGTCGGCGATATGAGCACCGAGATGGTGGAGCACTTCTTCAGCTCGCTCTCCTACGCCATGATGAGCACCCTGCACCTTAAAACCAAGGGCAAGAACGATCACCACCGCGTGGAGAGCCTGTTTAAAGCCTTCGGCCGCACGCTGCGCCAGGCGATCCGCGTTGAGGGCAACACCCTGCCCAGCTCGAAAGGAGTGCTGTAATGAACGTGGTGATCCTCGATACCGGCTGCGCCAACCTCTCGTCGGTCAAATGGGCGGTGGAGCGTCTTGGCTACACGCCTGACGTCAGCCGCGATCCTGACGTGGTGCTGCGTGCCGACAAACTGTTTCTGCCGGGCGTCGGCACCGCGCAGGCGGCGATGAATCAGCTGGAAGAGCGCGACCTTGTGGATCTGATCAAAGCCTGCACCCAGCCGGTGCTGGGCATCTGCCTCGGCATGCAGCTGCTGGGCAGCAGCAGCGAGGAGAACGGCGGCATCAATACCCTCGGCATTATCGACGCGGCCTGCGGGCTGATGGATACCCAGGGCCTGCCGCTGCCGCATATGGGCTGGAACCAGATTATCGCTCAGGCGGGCAATCACCTGTTTCGCGGCATCGATGAAGAGAGCTACTTCTACTTCGTGCACAGCTACGCCATGCCAGTGAACGCCAGCACCATCGCCCAGTGCGATTACGGCCAGCCCTTCACCGCGGCGGTGCAGAAAGATAACTTCTTTGGCGTGCAGTTCCACCCCGAGCGCTCCGGCAAAGCGGGCGCGCAGCTGCTGAAAAACTTCCTGGAGATGTGATGATTATCCCCGCGTTAGATTTAATTGACGGCAAAGTGGTGCGTCTGCATCAGGGCGATTATGGCCAGCAGCGCGATTACGGCAGCGATCCGCTGCCGCGCCTGCAGGAGTATGCCAGCCAGGGCGCGAAGGTGCTGCATCTTGTAGACCTGACCGGCGCAAAGGATCCGGCGCAGCGCCAGATCCCGCTGCTGCAAACGCTGCTTAACGGCGTTGAGGCGATTGTGCAGGTCGGCGGCGGCATTCGCACGCGCGACGACGTCAGGGCGCTGCTGGATGCCGGCGCCAGCCGCGTCGTGGTCGGCTCCACGGCGGTGAAAGAGCCGGAGGAAGTGAAAAAGTGGTTTAGCGAGTTCGGCCCCGAGGCGATCGTGCTGGCGCTGGATGTGCGCATCGACGCGGCGAACCGTAAAGAGGTCGCCATCAGCGGCTGGCAGGAAGCGGCGGGCGTCACGCTGGAAGAGGTTATCGCGCAGTTTGCGCCGGTGGGCCTGAAGCATGTGCTCTGCACCGATATTTCGCGCGACGGCACCCTGAGCGGATCTAACGTCGCGCTCTATCAGGAAGTAACGGCGCGCTATCCCGATATTGCGTTTCAGTCTTCTGGCGGCATCGGCGGCATTGAGGATATCGCGGCGCTGCGCGGCAGCGGCGTTAAGGGCGTGATCGTCGGTCGCGCCTTACTGGAAGGTAAATTCACGGTTTCGGAGGCTATCGCATGCTGGCAAAACGCATAATTCCCTGTCTTGACGTGCGCGACGGTCAGGTCGTCAAAGGCGTCCAGTTCCGCAACCATGAGATCATCGGCGATATCGTGCCGCTGGCGCAGCGCTACGCCCAGGAAGGCGCGGACGAGCTGGTCTTCTACGATATCACCGCTTCCAGCGACGGCCGCGTGGTCGACAAAAGCTGGGTGTCGCGCGTGGCGGAAGTGATCGATATTCCCTTCTGCGTGGCGGGCGGCATTAAAAGCGAGCAGGACGCGGCGCGCATTCTGGAATTCGGTGCCGACAAAATTTCTATTAACTCACCTGCGCTGGCCGATCCTTCGCTCATCACCCGCCTGGCGGATCGCTTCGGCGTGCAGTGCATCGTGGTGGGAATTGATACCTGGTTTGACGAGGCCAGCGGCAAATACCATGTTAACCAGTATACCGGCGACGAAGCGCGCACGCGCGTCACCCAGTGGGAGACCCTGGAGTGGGTGCAGGAGGTGCAAAAGCGGGGCGCAGGCGAAATCGTACTGAACATGATGAACCAGGATGGCGTACGCAACGGCTACGATCTGGTGCAGCTGAAAAAAGTACGCGACGTCTGCAACGTGCCGCTGATCGCTTCCGGCGGCGCAGGCACCATGCAGCACTTCCTTGACGCTTTTGAACAGGCGAACGTCGACGGCGCGCTGGCCGCCTCGGTGTTCCACAAGCAAATTATTAATATTGGCGAGCTGAAGGGCTTTCTGAAAGAGAACGGAGTGGAGATTCGCGCGTGTTAACTGAAGAGCAACTGGCCCGCCTCGACTGGGCCAAAACTGAGGGCATGATGCCCGTTATCGTGCAGCACAACGTTTCCGGCGAAGTGCTGATGCACGGCTATATGAATCAGGACGCGCTGGCGAAAACCCTGAGCGAAGGCAACGTTACCTTTTTCTCGCGCACTAAACAGCGTCTCTGGACCAAAGGCGAAAGCTCCGGCCATTTCCTTAAGGTTGTGAGCATCACGCCGGACTGCGACAACGACACATTGCTGGTGCTGGCCGATCCTGTCGGCCCGACCTGCCACCGCGGCACCTCAAGCTGCTTCTCGCCCGCTGCGCCCGACTGGGCCTTTCTTTATCAGCTTGAGCAGCTGCTGGCGTCGCGCAAAAGCGCCGATCCCGCCAGCTCCTACACCGCGCAGCTCTATGCCAGCGGCACCAAGCGTATCGCGCAGAAAGTGGGTGAAGAAGGCGTCGAGACCGCGCTGGCAGCGACGGTTAATGACCGCCACGAGCTGACTAACGAGGCTTCTGACCTGCTCTATCACCTGCTGGTGCTGCTACAGGACCAGGATCTCGACCTTAGCGCCATCATTAATAATCTGCGCGCGCGTCATAAGTAGCCAGGTTACGTTGCTCAAGACCGGGAAATCCACCGGGCCTTGAGCAACACCGAGCGTATATTTCTCAGGAACCGCGATGACTACCCATGAAAAACTGCTCGCCCTGCTGGATCGGCATCAGGCGCGCTATCGGCTGATTACGCATGAAGCGACCGGCAAATGCGAGGCGGTGGCGGCAATCCGCGGCACAGCGGTGGGCCAGGGCGCAAAAGCGCTGGTGTGCCACGTCAAAGGCAACGGCGTTAAACAGCATGTGCTGGCGGTACTGCCCGCAGATCAGCAGGCGGATTTAACCAGCGTGGCGGAGGCGGTTGGCGGTCGGCGCGCCTCGCTCGCCAGCCCGGCGGAAGTGGATATGCTGACCGGCTGTGTGTTCGGCGCTATTCCGCCCTTCTCTTTTCACCCCGATTTGACGCTGGTGGTCGATCCGCTGCTGTTCGAGCGTTTTGAGGAGATCGCCTTTAACGCCGGTCGGCTGGACAGGTCGGTCATAGTCAATACCGACGATTATCGCCGCCTCTGTAATGCTAACGTAGTGAAAATAATCCAGTAATTGTCATCGTGATAGCAGGCAGGTACTCTGCTTAATTCAACATCACGATAAAAGAAGATTAAATGGCTATTTACACTCCCTCACGTCTGCGCGCTGCGCTGATGACTGCTCTGCTGGCAGGCTGCGCTTTTGGCGCGCAGGCGAAAATCGAACAGGTACGCTTCGCGGTCGATCCGACCTATCCTCCGTTTGAATCCAAAACCTCGCAGGGCAAGCTGGTCGGCTTTGATATCGATCTGGGCAATGCGCTGTGCCAGCAGATGCAGGCAAAATGCGTCTGGGTGGAAAGTCAGTTCGACGGCATGATCCCGGCGCTCAAGGCGCGTAAGTTCGACGCCATCCTGTCAGATATGGGCATTACCGAAGAGCGTCTGAAGCAGATCGACTTTACCGTACCGCTCTATGACACCCATACCCAGCTGATTGCGCGTAAAGGTTCCGGCCTGCTGCCGACCGCCGAGTCGCTGAAGGGTAAAACCGTCGGCGTGGAGCAAGGCACAGTGCAGGAGCGTTATGCGCGCGCCAAATGGCAGCCGTATGGCGTGAACGTCGTGCCCTATGGCGATCAGGCACAGGTAGAGAGCGACCTTATCTCTGGCCGCCTGGATGTGGTATTTACCGATGCGGCGCAGGCGGCAAACGGCTTCCTGAAACACCCACAGGGCAAAGATTTCGAACTGGCCGGCCCGATTGTACAGGATCCGATTATCGGTCCGGGAACCGCGATTGGCCTGCGTAAAGGCGATACCGAACTGAAAACCGCGCTGGATAACGCCTTCGCCGAAATCAAAAAGAACGGCACCTTCGACAAGATCCAAAAGCAGTACTTCGCTACTGACATTTCTGTCCAGCCGTAACCCTGGGGCGACGCAACTGGTCGCCCGCTTTAATTCGGCACTATACTTTTCTTCATTTCCAGGGCGCAGCTGCGCCCCTCCTAAATGACAGGATACTCAGCGCCTCATGCATCAACAACATCATCCTCTTCTTAGCGCCTCGCTGGGCACTCAGCGCGAAATCGTCAGCTTTCACTTCGGCGAAGAAAAACACAAGCAGGTTTATATCCAGGCGTCGCTACACGGCGACGAGATCCCCGGTATGGCAGTCGCCTGGTTTCTCAAGCAGAAGCTGGCGGCGCTGGAGTCCGCCGGCAGGCTGCGCGCGAGCTTTACGCTGGTGCCGGTGGCGAACCCGCTGGCGCTGAGCCAGCACTGGAACGGCACGCATCTGGGACGTTTTCATTGCGAGTCTGGTCAGGACTTCAACCGTCGCTTCCCCGCGCTGGGCGAAAAGCTGGCGGCGGAGCTGGCCGGCTCGCTGTCGCCGAACGAAGGCGACAACAAGCGGCTGATCCGCGATGCGATCGATCGCCACTATCGCGATGTAATCGCCAAAAATGAACTTGAGGCGCAGCGGTTTACCCTGATGCGCATGGCGAGCCAGGCGGATCTGATGATTGATTTGCACTGCGACTGGGAAGCGCTGCCCCATCTCTACACCACGCCGCACGCCTGGCCCGATATCGAGCCGCTGGCGCGCTGGCTGGGCAGCGAGGTGCAGCTGCTGGCGCAGGTTTCAGGCGGGGAACCCTTCGATGAAGCCTGCTGCGAGCCCTGGCTGACGCTGGCGGAACGCTTTGGCGACAGCTATCCAATGCCGCGCGGCCTGCTGCCGGTGACGCTTGAGCTACGCGGGGTACGTGATGTCGATCCTGACCAGGCGGAGCATGACGCGGATGCGATTATCGCTGCGCTGCGCGAAGGCGGTTATATCGCGGCTGAAGAGACCCTGATATCAGCAGAAGTGGCCGCCCCGGTGATTGGCGGCGATGAGCTGGCGCTGGTGACGGCCAACGCTGACGATATTGCAGGTATGGCGGAGAGTAGCGCCGCGGCGAGCGCGCTGGAAGCGGTGGATATGCCAGAAGAGATGGGCGTTATTAAGCAGCGTCACACTGAAGGCGCAGCCGCCGTCTCCCCTGCCCTTAAACATCCCGCAACGCCGCTGGCAGGCTGCGAGTATATTCATTCACCGGTATCGGGCCTGATCCTGCATCGCAAAAAACTGGGCGCGCATATTCGTCCGGGTGAAGTGGTCGCTGAGGTCGTCGATCCGATAACCGACAGCGTGACGCCGCTGGTGGCAGAGCATGGCGGCGTGCTCTATGCAAGGCACTGGGCGAAGTTCGCGACGGCGGGCATGCTGGTGGTCAGGCTGGCGGGAGATAAAGAGATTAGGAGCGGGGATTTGCTGGTGGGATAAAAAAAGGCTTCCTTATGGAAGCCTTTTTAATGATTAGTCCAGCCACTCGGTGTGGAACACACCTTCTTTATCGATGCGCTTATAGGTATGCGCGCCGAAGTAGTCGCGCTGCGCCTGAATCAGGTTAGCGGGCAATACTTCTGAACGATAGCTGTCGTAGTAAGCGATAGCGGCAGAGAAAGTCGGGGTCGGGATACCGTTTTGCACTGCATAAGCGACTACGTCGCGCAGCGCCTGCTGGTATTCGTCAGCGATATTCTTGAAGTAAGGAGCCAGCAGCAGGTTCGCGATATTGGCGTTTTCTGCATAGGCATCGGTGATCTTCTGCAGGAACTGCGCGCGAATGATGCAGCCAGCACGGAAAATTTTCGCGATTTCGCCGTAGTGCAAATCCCAGTTGTACTGCTCGGAAGCAGCACGCAGCTGTGAGAAGCCCTGCGCGTAAGAGACGATTTTGCCCAGGTAAAGCGCGCGACGCACTTTCTCGATAAATTCCGCTTTGTCACCGGTGAAAGCCTGCGCCTGCGGGCCGCTTAACACTTTAGATGCGGCAACGCGCTGTGTCTTCAGAGAAGAGAGGTAGCGGGCAAATACAGACTCGGTAATCAGAGAGAGCGGCTCGCCGAGATCCAGTGAACTCTGGCTGGTCCATTTACCGGTACCTTTGTTAGCGGCTTCATCCAGGATGACGTCAACCAGATAGTTACCTTCATCATCTTTCTTAGTGAAGATATCTTTGGTGATGTCAATCAGGTAGCTGCTCAGCTCGCCGTTATTCCACTCGGTGAAAGTTTTCGCCAGCTCTTCGTTGCTCAGACCCAGCGCGCCTTTCAGCAGCGCATAAGCTTCAGCAATCAGCTGCATGTCGCCATATTCGATACCGTTATGCACCATCTTCACGTAGTGGCCAGCGCCGTCTGGACCGATATAGGTCACACAGGCTTCGCCATCCTCAGCGCGGGCAGCAATTTTGTCCAGAATCGGCGCAACCAGCTCGTAAGCCTCTTTCTGTCCGCCAGGCATGATAGATGGCCCTTTCAGGGCGCCCTCTTCACCGCCGGAAACACCGGTACCGATGAAGTTGAAGCCCTGCTCAGAGAGTTCTTTGTTACGACGAATGGTGTCTTTGTAGAAGGTGTTGCCGCCGTCGATCAGGATGTCACCTTTGTCGAGATGCGGGGTCAGGGAAGCGATAGTTTTATCAGTCGCTTCGCCCGCCTGTACCATCAGCAGGATACGACGCGGTTTCTCAAGGGACTCTACAAACTCTTCGATGGTGTAGTAAGGCGCGAGTTTCTTGCCCTGGTTTTCTGCGATGACTTCGTCAGTCTTTTCACGTGAACGGTTGAAGATAGAGACGGTGTAACCGCGGCTCTCAATGTTGAGAGCCAAATTGCGGCCCATTACCGCCATACCTACAACACCAATTTGTTGTTTGGACATTTTCTACTCCTGTCTGAGTTTGAGGCTAATAATCATTCAAAATGAAATGAGCTTTGTTATCATACATCATGATACATGTAACATATAACAATATAAAAAAATCAAGCACTAACAGATAAAATATAGATTAATGAAACTATCAAGTTAGCATTAAAGGCGCTTGTTTATATTTTGGGCCGGTGTTGCTCTAACTCTTCTTCACAGGAGCGTACGCGTTCAATATATTTCTTTAGTTCAGAAGCTAAAACAGAGTTTTCTTTTTTCAGTTGTTCATAAAGATCTATTGCAGCATAAGCATCTAACGTCGACTGTTTTGATTTACGTTGCTCATATTCAAGTCGCCCTTGAAGATCAAGAATTATCGGCATTAAAACATCTGATGGATTTATATGCGAATCGCAATAACCAAAATTAGGATCAAAATTAACTAATGCTTGATCTATAATACGATTAAAATTAGACGGGCAATCGGGCTTTATCCAGTATTTTGTTAAGATAAAAGTAAGTATTTTTTTCTGAAAAATGTCCATCTTTTGAGGTTGCTGTGAGAATGCCTTTTTTAGGTCGTCTTTATCTGATAACGTGTTACAACATTTTTGCCACTCACAACTACCCGCACAAAAAACACTTGCTCCATCTATCAGCGCTTCAATCCCTACCCCTGAGTTAATTGTTATTACAGATTTCGCTTTTCTAATCAAATCATGAACATTACTATTTGTGCGAACAACCCATGGATTCTGTTGAGTTAAAAGGGTTATCTTTTCTTCAACAGCAAACGATTGACAAAAAGGGTGGCGTTTAACAAGCAGGTACACCTCTCTTTCTTTTGCTATTTCAGCAGCATCCTGAAGCAATTGTATACCATCATAATTACTATGCACTGAAACTGGATCATTTTGAACTTGCATAGGATAGAAAACAAAATCCTTAGCAACTTCTGGCAAGGCTTCATCTGATTGCGGATATTTAGAATTGCTTTTTTCAATAAATTCTTGTTGCCATTCCGCAAGAACACGACTAGCCGTATTTTCATCTATTTTCGAAATTTCTTTTTCATAATCATCGAAGTTTAATGCAATATCAGACCATCCAGAATAACCTGAAATATCCATAGAAAATAAGGGAGTAATAGCAGCCTCCTTCATTCTTATAACGTTTTTTTCTGCTCCCCATGAATGGTAAGAAAAAACTAACGTTCCTTTCTCAGGTTTACGAGATGCTTCGTCAGCTCCAAATGGGACTTCTCTAAAATACAGTGGAATTTTTCTTTCGGTTAAAGCCAAAATAAGATTGGTAATAAAAGATTTATGTTTATATCCATCAACCGGGTTTTTTGTCCATGAGACAGGAACTTCCACTACTATTTTATCAGGCATTCACATCTCCGCTTACTAAATTTTTTTATAAATTCCAAGCGTTTTCTGAATTACATATTTTGAGCAAAAGTGCGATTTAACTCTTTCATGAGCATTTAACCCAAATTCTACTCTTAAATTTCTATCATTCATTAAAAGCTCTAACTTTGAAGCTAAATCATCTAAATTCTTATCTACAATGAACCCTGTAAAATTATCAATAATTATGCTACTGCAACCTCCTGTATTATAAGCTACAGAAGGACGCCCAACCGCAGCGGCTTCAATAAGAATTCGTGGAACCCCTTCAGCATAGACAGAAGGTAAAGCAACGATATTTGAATTTTCAATTAATTGTCTTACATCGTTTCGCTGACCTAACCAGGTTATATCATTAGAGTCAGTCCATTTTTTTATCATATAATCAGGTATAGCATCAGGATCATTTTTAACCATGATCCCGGCCACCATTAGTTCACAGTAAATACCTTTTTTTTCGAGGGCCCTTTTCGCTTCAATTAAATCAGCTAAACCTTTGCTCCAGATAAGGCGACTTGCAAAAAAAACCACAGGTTTAGCATTAGCAGGATCCGGCACAAACTTGAATTCTTCAGTATTAATACCGGCCCCATCAATCACAGTTGTTTTTTCAGCATTGACTCCAGTGATAGAAATTATTCTGGCTCTGTCTTGCTCATGCTCGAATATCATGAAAACATCTGGCTTAGTACTTATCCAACGATAAAAATTAGAAACGCATTTTTTGAGGATTTTATATTTCTTAGTATTCGAGGAGAAAACACGTCCTAATCCCACAAAACTCATAACGAGTTTCTTTCGAAAAACTTTTGCATACAAACCACCAATAAGACATGGCTTTATTGTGATACAATGTATTATATCAGGATCTAAAGTGCGAAGAATATTAAAAGATTTTAAAAAATCTTTAATTAAGATTACTGGATTGAGTGATTGTTCTGACATTTTAGAATTATGAACGTTGATACCCGCTGCTTCTAAATGATTCATGATAGTTAAATCTTCGAAGCTACAAACAACGTGAACCTCATAACCAGTTTCTTTAGCTGCCAGGGCTCTTTCTTTCCAGTGTAGATTAAAATACCAGTCAGAATTGATATAAAAACAAAGTTTTTTCATTAAATTCTGCCACTCTTTGGTCCCTTAAACTTATAAGTCATCCCATCCCAAACGCCTCTAGTTAGATATTTAATATAGCTTAGTTTGTTATCAGATTTAATAACCATAAAATAACACTTTACTAGCCGGAGCAGTATGGACAATAAACTGAAAGGTTTGTTTTCTTGAAAATAATTTCTGGATAGAATTAAATTTCTCGATAAATAATAAATCTTCCATGGAGGCATGGCTGTCTTAGACTCCAGCACATCATGATAAAAAGTCAAATCCGGATTATAAATTATTTTATAACCCAATAGATTTAGCTCCCATGAAAAATAAACATCATCAAAATAGACAAATAAGTCTTTATTGATTTTATGATACATTCTCTTCAGTAGAGTAAAGTCGATAAATACCCCAACGAAGGAGAAAGTTACTACTTCTGACTTTCCAGAACGGTTGGCTTCAAACTGACAAGGTTCATTATAATAACGGATCAACTCTCCAAGGCTATTAGGGATTTTAAGCCAGGGAATATTCATTTTACAGCGCGATCCTTTCATATCAACAACATTGGTAGCAATAACGTCAGCGTCCTGTTTGTCACTTGAAATAAAATTGGCGAGTAAAGTAGAGTCCGGATAAGCATCATCATCAAAAAATAGCACCCAGTCTGGGTTGCTATTTTGTGCTAGCCATTCAGAGCCTTTAAAAAAGCCACCTGCTCCTCCCTCATTCACGTCGTTGAAAACTATTTTCAGGCGTGGATCCCGAAGCTCACGAAGCCATTCCTGTGTTGCATCAGTTGATGCATTATCGACAATAAGTATTTCGTGAAAAGGGAGCTGCTCTATTGCAGCCCAACATTTCTTTAATTTTTCGAGACGATTATAGGTGACTATTAAAGCAGCAATTTTCATCTGGGATTAACCACAAAAACTGGCATTTCCTGTTCATTCTGAAGGGCATCACGATACTTTTTGACAACATCTAATGCCTCTTTGATCGTAACATCCATATCCAGATAACGATAGGTGCCGAGTCGACCTATAAAGGTAATATTGCTTTCTTTATCAGCCTCATCCAGATACTGATTCAATAACTGCATTTCCCCCATCTGGCGAATAGGATAATAAGGGATATCTTTTTCTGAGCAAGCACGACTAAACTCTTTATAACAAACGCTCTTGTCATGACTCTCCCATGGCGCAAAGTATTTGTGCTCAGTAATTCTTGTATAAGGAACTTCAACTTCGCCATAGTTCATTACAGCACAACCCTGATAATCACCCTCGGTTTCGAAACGTTGAAAATCTAAAGTTCTATAACCCAGTCGACCTAAAGAAAAACCAAAGTAACCATCTAACGGGCCACTATAAAAAACGTGATCGTAATTATTCTTGTCTTCTTTAACGAAATTCTTATTTAATTCAACACTAATATTTTCATGGTTAAGAATTGATTCTACAATCGGTGTATAGCCATCCTTTGGCATTCCTTGAAACTTATGATTAAAATAATTATCGTCATAATTAAATCTCACAGGTAATCTTTTCAAGATAGATGCAGGTAATTCTTTAGGTTCCATACCCCATTGCTTAATAGTGTAACCTTTAAAAAAAGCCTCATATAACTCTTTCCCAACAAATCGGAGGGCCTGCTCTTCGAAAGTTTTGGGATCAACGATACTTTTATCGCCTTTAGATTCAATTAGCTCTTTAGCCTGCGAAGGATTACAAGTTTTATTAAAAAATTGATTTATTGTGTGGAGGTTAATGGGTAAAGAATAAACACTACCATTCACTGTAGCTTTTACTCTATTAGTATAGGGCATCATCTCACAATGGGCACTGATATAATTCCATACTTCTTCATTGTCTGTATGGAAAATATGCGGTCCATAAGTATGTACCATTACATTAGTATTAACGTCTCTCTCGCTATAGCAATTTCCAGCGACATGAGCTCTTGAGTCTATAATATGTACAAGATGACCGTCTTCCGCTAATTCACGTCCAATAACTGCACCTGAAAAACCTGCACCAACAATTAGAATATTCTTTTTCATAAGTTAACCTAAAATCATACGACGTACTCGGTAATAATTACGAGCGATCAATTGCCTGCGCTTACTGCCAACTGGCGCATACTTATTTAGATAAGGCATAAGCTTTCTTTTGATTTTAGTCTGGAAAAAAATTTTATCGTTGTTTCCAGGCTGCGCCTGCGCGGAAGTACCATTTAAACGATCATAAACTTCTTTTTGCCATGGTGTATTATTTATGTAGGATATAAAATTATCAAAAAAATCAACGTGAGGCGTATCCCACGGTTTATTTTCACCGGCAAAATGTATCATTTTCGGATTTTTTCGTGATTTCAAAAAACCCATATAAGTTTCAAAATTTAAATTAGGGAAGAAATCATCAGTATTACCATTACCATGATAAACGTTCCACTCATTAGGTAAATAATGAACGCGCTCATAAAAAACCTTGTTCATTATGTCTTGATCAAGAAACCAGTAGTTTCGTGATTTCAATGCATGCATTAATTTACCGTAGGTATTCTCTTTCTGCATTTGAACAATGTTAAAAAGAATAATACCGGCCTGAAAATAGCGATGGGAATTCTTCATCTCAAGTACATTTTCAAGATACTCTCTTGCAACTAGATTTTTTGGCTCATCTATATGTGCAATAGCGCCAAATTTGACAAATCCCTCCATTACTATATCTCTAACGGCAGCGATTAAATTATCACCGAGATCAATGTGAACCAGTTCTGCTACATCGCTTTCAACAATAGTATCAGCATCAATGAATAAAACTTTTTCAAACTCTGAGAAAATAGAAGGGATGAATAATCTTGCATAAGTTGCAGCGCTAAAATGCGCTCTTGTGTAAACGCTTTTCATTTCGCTAAACGCATTCACATCAAAAAAGCGAATTGAGAAGTTCTTTTTCCCATTGATTAGCGAGCAAAAGCGAGATTTATTTCTCGTTGAAACACCATTTTCTAAAACAACAATGTCATAGTTATCATCAGGATGGCTATTTTTGATAATAGAATTAATTAATGCACCACCGCTTAATGAGTAGTTCTCATCAAAGCATATTACTACAGGAATATTTTTCTCTTGAAAAGCAGGCTTAAGCTTACCATTAAAAGTTTCTGTTTTAACAAAAGTCCGCTGAAGTTCCTTTTTCTTTAATGAAAAGTTTTTTTCCTTATGTATAAGGAAAATATTAAAAAGCCTTTCAGATATATGTCCTATAACTCTTTTTTCCTGCGCGCTATAATTACGCAATGCAAAATTTCTTTCAAGATCATTGAAGATATTGAAAAGCCATTCTGAATATTCCGAAAAAAGATCAGACCTCATCACAAACATATTTGTATAATAGCCGTCATGTGCGCTATTAAATGTTTTGACTGCGGAAGCATACTCTGGATAAAGATATAGAAGGCTATCGATCGCTGACTGATAATCTTCGATATGTAAATGCTGTGAAATTTTATAATGTTCGTAATTATTTTTACTACCGGCCTGCTTAACGCTCCATTTTTTTGGCAAAAGAATATCGTAATCAGCTATCGCCTCAACTATAACTTTTTCATTGAGACCAAATTTCTCTTCATATTCCGGTGAAATAACATCTTCATTAACCACACCCCATACGTCTTCTGGATAATTTTGATTATTTGAGAAGTTCAGATGGCGCCTGTAGTGCATGAAGCCCACATACTCAGATGAAAGGTCGTTCTTCCAGACCCAATACTGAGCGGTTAATTCACAATAAAAAGGGTTTTTAAAAGAGATATTGTCGCCCGTATTATCACCATCGCAACATATGTCGTTAAAGCTGTTTGCCTTACCAACATGAATAGGCTTAATGACTGGTGACGACAAAAAGGCACTAGGCTTATGATGGCTAGTATAAATTTTTATTTTTTCTTTATAAATACTCATTCGATGTTTCCTTACATTGAAGAACGATACTGTTGCAATACGCTAACGGCATTACCACTCGCTTTTAATCGATGGTTTTCAATCCAGATAACGCGATCGCAAATTTTTTCAATGTCACTGAGGTTATGGCTGACAAATAAAATTGTGACGCCTTTTGATTTAAACTTATTTATGGTTTCCATGCATTTTTTTTGAAATGCATAATCCCCTACAGCTAATACTTCATCAATAATAAGTATATCTGGATCAACTTGAGTAATAACTGAAAAGCCTAACTTAGCTAGCATACCGCTTGAGTAAACACGAATAGGCTCATCAATAAACTCACCTAACTCTGAAAACTCAATAATCTTTTCTAATCTTTCATTTAATTGTTTGCGGCGCAAGCCAAGCAGTGTTGCGTTGAGTCGAATATTTTCTCTTCCGGTAAGTTCTGGGTGAAATCCGCCCCCCAGCTCCAGCATGGATGCAACTCTTCCTTTCGTTGTTACAGTTCCGGCTGAAGGCTTTATGACACCAGCAACTAACCCAAGAGAAGTACTTTTACCGGCACCATTTCGCCCAATGAGTGCTACTGACTCACCTTTATTGACGGTAAAGCTTATATCTTCAATAGCCAGATAACTCCTGCCTGAAAGCAGGGTAAAAGCGCGCCTCGGGTTGAAAATTAACTCTTTTATACCCGAACCAATATGGTGATATAATGGATAACGTTTTGTTACCCCTTTGAATTCTATTGCGACTTCCATTATAAGATCTCAGCAAACCGAAACTTTAATTTATTAAATACCCAAGAGCCAATAAGAAGCGTAATGATGCCCATTCCATATAAAGAAAGAATTTTTTCATAATCAACATAACCATTCATAAATAATTCCCTCCAGCTCAAGACCATATCCGCTAAGGGATTGTATTTAATTAGCCATTGATATTTTTCAGGGATCATATCTCCGGCGTAGAGTATGGGTGTACAATAAAAAAGTAGCATGATACCTAAAGTAATAAACCTTTCTAAATCTCTGAAGAAGAGATTCAAAGTCGAAAGAAAAAGCGCAATACCATATGAAAAAATTAACTGCGCCAGGCCAATTAATGGTATTCCATATAACCAGTTCCAGTGTGGAGTCATATTATAGACCAAAAGGAAAACAATAATTACTGGAATGGTACATAAAAAGTGCAGGCACTCCATCATGACATTACTGAACGGGATAACCGAACGAGGGAAAACTGTTTTTTTAATGATCTGCGCATTAGCAATAAAAGAAAAAAGGGAATTTGATGTTGTACTTGCAAACCATTGCCATGGGAATAATCCTGTTATTATAAATATAGTATAGTTAGGAATCTGTACCCGCATGATAAGCTTAAATATGAAGTAATAAATCATAGCAAAAAGCAAAGGATTTGCTATTGACCATAAATATCCTAAAAAGCTACTTTTGTATCGAACCTTGAGCTCTTTCTCAGTGATAACTGTTACTAAATCAATGAGATAACCTAAACTAAACTTCATACTTTACGCTCTGTATTCTACTTTCAAAAATGATTAATTTATGTTCGGTTAAGTGCATTAAACATGCTACCGCCCCTGGCTTAACAGCTACCAGTAGACTACACACTAAGCCACGCTTTAAGTTCGTTTGATAATGTTTTATAAATGCTAATAAGTAACTATTAATTACTTATGGTAACTGTCGCAACTTCTTTTAAACAGCTGATATTAACATTTCCTTGTAGGACTTAAAAGCACGCAAGTTCATACGATTAATAATGCAAAAAGCCTGCTCTATGACAGGCTTTTGTATAAATTTTCAGTTATTTAAATCCGTTCGGATTCTTCGACTGCCAGTTCCACGTATCCCGCATCATCTCTTCAATGCCGCGCGACACGCGCCAGTCCAGCTCTTTGTCCGCCAGGCTCGCATCAGCCCAGAAGGCTGCCAGATCGCCATCGCGACGCGGTTTGATCTCATAAGGGATCTGCTTGCCAGAAGCTGCTTCAAACGCCTTGATCATCTCCAGCACTGAGTAACCCTTGCCCGCGCCGAGATTGTAAGCCTTGTAACCCTCTACCTTCGGCAGATGATCCAGCGCTTTCAGGTGCCCTTCCGCCAGGTCGACAACGTGAATGTAGTCGCGCTGACAGGTGCCGTCCGGCGTCGGGTAATCGCCGCCGAACACGCCGAGCTGCGGCAGACGGCCAATCGCCACCTGCGCGATATAGGGCAGCAGGTTATTGGGAATGCCGGTCGGGTCTTCACCGATCTCGCCAGACTCATGCGCGCCGACCGGGTTAAAGTAGCGCAGCGCGATGGCTTTGAATTTTGGTTCGGCAAAGGCGAAGTCGCGCATCACGAACTCAATCATCAGCTTGGAGGTGCCGTAAGGGCTGGTCGTGCCGCCAATCGGCGTGGTTTCCACATAGGGAACCGGCGCGTCGGCGCCATAAACGGTGGCGGATGAGCTGAAGATAAAGTCGTAAACGCCAGCGGCGCGCATCTCTTCCAGCAGCACGACAGTGCCAGCGACATTGTTGTCGTAATACTCCAGCGGCATGCGGGTTGACTCCCCTACCGCCTTCAGTGCGGCGAAATGGATAACCGCCGTGATCTCATTGCTGGCGAAAAGATCGCGCAGGCAGGCGCGGTCGCGGACATCGCCTTCGACAAAGATCGCCTTTTTCCCGGCCAGCTTCTCGACGCGATTGATCGCCTCGCGCGAGGCGTTGCACAGGTTATCCAGTACTACAACGTCGTCGCCGCGCTGCAATAACGCCAGCACCGTATGGGAGCCGATATATCCCGCCCCGCCCGTTACTAAAATAGCCATGTGTGCTCCTGTCAAAGCTGCCGCGTCGATGCGCGGCAAAACGTGAGAAAAGGTTATTTTGCCAGAATTTTCTCGATAGCGGCGCGGAATTCCTGTCCCATGCCGTTGCTGCGCAGGCCGTAAGAGACAAACGCCTGCATATAGCCAAGCTTACGACCACAGTCGAAGCTGCGACCCGTCAGCAGCGCGGCGTCAACAGGTTTCTTCTGGCTCAGGCTGGCGATAGCGTCGGTGAGCTGAATACGGCCCCATGCGCCCGGCTCGGTGCGCTCAAGCTCGCCCCAGATGTCAGCGGAGAGTACATAGCGGCCGACCGCAGCCAGATCGGAGTTAAGCGGCGCCGGCTCTTCCGGCTTCTCGACGAAATTGGTGATAGTGCTGACGTCGCCTGGGTTATCCAGCGGCTGCTCGGTGGTGATCACCGAATACTCCCTGAGATCGGAGGTCGGCATATGCTGCGCCAGCACCTGGCTATGGCCAGTCTCTTCAAAGCGCGCCACCATAGCGGCCAGATTATAGCGCAGGTGGTCGGCGGTGGAGTCGTCCAGCAGCACGTCCGGCAGCACAACTACAAAGGGGTTGTCGCCAATCATCGGGCGAGCGCACAGGATAGAGTGGCCCAGCCCCAGCGGTTGCGCCTGACGCACGTTCATAATGGTCACGCCCGGCGGGCAAATTGATTGCACTTCGCTCAGCAGCTGACGTTTAACGCGTGCCTCGAGCAGCGCTTCCAGCTCGTAAGTGGTATCGAAGTGGTTTTCTACCGCATTTTTGGAAGCATGAGTGACCAGCACAATCTCTTTGATGCCCGCTGCAACGCATTCATCAACGATATATTGAATCATCGGCTTATCAACGACAGGCAGCATCTCTTTAGGAATTGCTTTCGTCGCCGGGAGCATATGCATACCGAGACCCGCAACCGGGATTACTGCTTTAAGCTTGGTCATATTTTTTCCATTTCATGAAGTGAATACGTGTGGTCGATTATGCAGTCTCGGCCAGAACAGCAAGTATAATCTTTATCTGAAAATCTGACACTAAATGCCTGTCATCCCTTAGAAATTCATCTTTTTCCCACTGTTCAGACACGCCATAAAGTGAGTAAAGACAAGCGCTAACCTACGCGCTAAAACCCTCGTCAGGGTCGGTTGCTGATAACGCGCAATGCCAGGCTAAAAAAGAATCGGGCGGCACAACGGCCGCCCTGGATAATACCCATTGATTAGAGCCAGCGTTCGAACCACTCTGGCATAATGAACAGGTTGAAATGATTCACCAGCACAATCACCGCGATAAATAGCGCTGACACCGACACCCACTGTCGCGCATAGGGCATAAAGCGGATGCCGATAACCGGCTTAATAAAGAACGGATGCGCGAAGGCAGAGATTAATACCTGCGAGATCGAGAGCGTCAGCGCCACGTAGAGCACGTTTGGCCAGATAAAGGTGGTTGCCAGCACCGCCAGCACCACCAGACTCGCCACGATATTCCAGTAGAACTCGACGTTGGTGCGGCCGTTCGCCTGCGAAATAGCGCCGGTCAGGCCGCCCATCGGACGCAGCATGCCAAACAGCAACATCAGCGGGATCAGATGGTAAACCTGCTCGTGAGACGCGCCGTACAGCACGCGCACAATCACCGGCGAGAGAATCCCGATAGCGAGGTACATCGCGCTGCTGAAGAGCATGATAACGAAGGTGCCCTTCAGGAACAGCTTTTTGAGCTGCTCGGGATCCTGCTGTTTCTCCGCGAAGCGCGGCAGCGCCAGGCGGTTAATCACCGGCGATACCAGCTTGAGCGGCTGCAGGATCAGCTCTTTCGCCAGCGAATAGATGCCGAGCATCTCTGCGCCCATAACCTTACCGACGATCAGAGCGTCCGCCTGAGTGCGCAGCTGGTTGATGGTCTGCGAGCCAAGCTGATAGATGCCGTAACGCACCGCGCTGATAAAGGTGGCTTTATCAAACTCCCAGGTGGGCCGCCACGCCTTTTCGCCGAAGGCGATCATGCAGAGAATGCGGGTGAAGGCATTGATAAACAGCCCAAGGATCGCCGCCGCCACCGTCAGCGATGTAAAGCAGAGCATCGCCACGGTACAGGCAAAAGCAAAGAGTTTGGTAGCCATCTCAATTTTGGCGAGCAACACCATACGTTTGGTTTTGATGTAGTGCGCCTGATACTGCGACAGGTGACCCAGCACGAGGAAGTTGAGGCTGGTCAGCATAATCAGCCCCACCAGCTCCGGCAGATGGTAGAACCAGGCGACCGGATACGCGATGCCGAGCAGGATCAAGCCGGTCACCAGGCTCAGCGAAACGTTAACCCAGTAAATAGTGCTCTGCTCGCGCCGGGTGATCTCCTGACGATGCACGAGATAGCTGCTCATCCCCATATCCTGCAACACGGTGGCGACCGCCAGAATGGCGTTAATAATCGCCAGCAGCCCCAGCTCGTGCGCTTCCAGCTTGCGCGCCAGCACGCTGAGCTGCAATACCTGCAGCAGCGCGGCGAAACAGGTACTGCCAAACAGCCATACCGCCTGTTTTTTCAGTCCGCTCACGCCAGCTGCTCCAGCAGCCGCGCCAGTTCTCCATAGGCGATATGCTGGTTGAACTCCGTTTCGACCTTATGTCGCGCCGCCGCCACCACCGGCGCCACGTCGATATCGCCCTGCGACAGCCTGAACAGCGTATCGGCCAGCGCCTCGGCGTCATCTTCCGGCACCAGCCAGCCTGAAACGTTGTTCTCAATCAGCTCAGGAATGCCGCTGTGGAAGGTAGAAACCACCGGCAAGCCCACCGCCATCGCCTCCATCAGCGCCACCGGTATTCCCTCCATATCGCCATCGGCGGCGGTTTTGGAGGGCAGCAGGAAGATATCCGCTTCGCTCAGGGCGGCGCGGATCTCCTCCTGCGGCTTAAAGCCCGGCATGCTGACGCAATCTTCCAGCCCGGCGTTGGCGATATGCTCGCGCATCATCGCATCCTGATCGCCGTTGCCGATAATGGTGAACTCAAACTGACCGCCACGCTGTTTCAGCAGCTCGCTGGCCTTCACCGCAACGTCGAGCCCCTTCTTCTCAGTGAGACGCGCCACGGAGACGATGCGCAGCGGCGAGTGAAACGCCTTGCGCGGCTTGAAGTTAAACTTCTCCGGCTCGATGCCCATGCGCGTGACGTGGATCTTCTCCGGCGGGCAGCCCATCTCAATCAGCTTGCGCTCCCAAAGATGACTGATCGGCAGCAGCAGCTCACTCTGTTCGAACAGATTGACGTAATCCTGCTTGTGCTCTTCCAGAATATGGCGGCGTGAAATATCCGCGCCGTGAAACACCGTCGCCTGCTTGCCGATCAGCACGCCCAGCTCACGCAGCTTATTCGCCAGCGCGCCCGCGTAGCCGAAATGAACGAGAAACACGTCGGCGGTATAGGGCTGGCGGGTATTCGCCACGATAGAGGGCAGCAGCAGCTTGCTGGACTGCGCGCCGTAGCGGCGTACGTTAAGCGAGCGGATCAGCGCGGGCTTCGCCACTTTCGGCAGCACCAGCTTCAGGCGCTGGTTGAGCTTGTCGATATTTGAGACTTTCTCTTCCGGCAGCAGATAGTGCGTGCGCGCCGCCAGCTGATATTCGTCAAAGGCCGCATGACGGTTCACCAGATCGCCGGGAAATACCGAGATGATCTCTACGTCATAGCCAGCGTCAATAAAATGGGTCACCTGGTTCAGCACGAAGGTCTCAGAGGCGACCGGGAAACGCATGGTGAAAAAAGTGAGTTTCATAGCATTACCCCAATACGTTGAGGATCTCTTCTGTGATCCGGTTACCGACTTCGCGCTCGTGCGCAACCGCCGTATCGACCTGCTGTTTAATGGCGTCATAATTCGCCAGCACGTCTTTGACTTTATCGATCAGCGAGCCGTCCATCAGGCTCTGCACGTCGGTCGCCATCTGTGGCAGGCCGAGCTGATTCATTACGCCCATCGACTTGTGTTCATAGTTGATAGCGACGGCAGGCGTGCCGAAGTTCATTGAAATAATGGCGGAGTGCAGGCGCGTGCCGATGGTGAGGTAGCAGTGGCTCAGCAGGATGCCCAGCTCCAGGTCGTTAAACTCATCCATAATGACATGGTAATGCTCCGGGCGCTCGATGCTGTCGCGCAGCGTCAGCGCCACCATGCGGTCATCTTTGGCGTAGCTGTCGATGCCGGTGCAGGTCGAGAAGGCGACCACCTGATAACCTTCGGCGATCATCGCGTTGATTACGCGGCCAAAAGCGGCTTCATACTCTTTCTGCGTCACGCCAAGACGCTTGTCGAACGGCGCCAGTTCGCGCACGGTAATCGCGATAGTTTTGCGGCTGCTGATAATATTTTGCCAGTGCAGCAGGTTGTGGCTCGGCTTTTCGACGCTGCGCGCGCGCACCAGAAAGGCGGTATCGACGCCCGGCGCGACCTTGCGCGTGGTGACGCCATCCTTTTTCATCAGATCGAGGCTGACCGATTCGCGCAGCACCAGGCTGTCAACCCGGTCAAAGACGAAGTTCGCCAGCGTGTTTACGCGTGGATTTTGAAAGGGGCCGACCGAGTGGCCGATCAAATAGAGAGGCTTCTTCGCCATCAGGGCGCAGAGCGCATGATCGAACTGCGTTACGCCGTAGAGATCGACGAAGAACGAGCCGCCGACCTGAATAATGGCGTCGTACTGCTTCAGGCTGTCGGTAAAGGCTTCCAGATGCGCCGGTACGGCGAAGGATTTAAACAGGCCGCCTTTTCCCAGATGCGCCATCATAATGTTCGGCATCAGCTGGTTGGCGACCTTGCGCTTTACCTTTCCAATCAATCCTTTAGCTGGCTTACTGTTGTGCAGAAACAGCGAATCCTGCTGAATGTCTTGCTGGAGCAAATAACCAGAGCTCGTTGGGTAACGGCTGATCACATCAATCTCTATGTCACTGCGGGCGGCATGTATCGAATCGATCAGCCCGCGGAGAATCGCGCCATCCCCGCGATTCCCACACGTATGGTTACCCACCAGTAAAATTTTCATTAAAAACTCCGAGAAATTTCTTTTTAATTTTTCCCCGACCTTTAGGTCTGCGATGCGCCGGGTAAACAAGCCGCCCTGTCCTGACGGGCAAAAGTAAACTCTGTGTTTAAAAAAATAACCAATATGCAATGTAAAAAAGCTCCAAAGGATGCTGCTCGCGCCCTTCCCTGGGCGCGGTACGTCAAACTAATCTTTCAAGGCGAAATAGGGTACGGCGCACTGTTCACCGTTAATCACCATTGAGATAAAGCCTTTCGGCTGGCTGGTATCGACCTGCTCGGCGCTGAGCGCGCGCGACGCCAGCAGCAGATCGCCCTGCTCATTGCCGCCGATGCCCGCTTTACCGTTGTGCAGGCTAAAGCGCTGCGGCGCGGCCTTGTTGCCGGACGGCGGCGTGCCTTGCACCATACGCGCGTCGACGCGCGCGCAGCGGCCGGTGGCGAAGCGATCGCGGGCGGTGCTTTTTATCAGCACCACGGCGGACGGCGTCCAGCCCGCCAGCTTGACGAAAATACGCGCGTCGGTGTCGTGCGGCGCAAGGTAGCGCACCTCCAGCACCGGCGAGCTGCCCTCCGCCGACCAGCTCGCTTCCGCCCCGCTCTTTTTGCGCTGCACGTGGATCACCGCGCGGCCGCCAGTGGTGCGGTCTTTCAGCGGGTTCATCAGCGGCTGGCTGGTGCTGCCGTTGCTGAAGTCGGCCTGGCCGAAGATTTCGATCTCCCAGCTGTCGCCGACGTCGGGCGAATAGAGCGTGCCCAGATCAAACCAGGTCTGCTGGTTGCTGTTGTTCACCAGCCGCCAGCGCGAGGTGAGATAGTTGTACTTCAGGCTGCCGTCGGTGGCGATGCCGTAGGACTCGACCCGCGTCGATCCCATCTCCCAGGCGCTGAGCAGGCGCTCGCCCTGCGCGGAGTTGTCGATCCAGCTGCCGGACTGCAGGCTGGTCTGGCGCATATTCAGGCGTGAGTTATGGGCGATCAGCGGATTTTTACAATCTTCAATGCTCAGGGCGTCGACGATCCACTGGCCGTTAGAGATATCGCCCGGGTAGTCGCAGTGTTCGATCCAGCCGTTATGAATAATCGACTGGCCGCAGCGCGGCAGGTTCAGCACTTTGGCGCCGCGACAGTTTTGCGCGTTAAAGTTAGAGAGCTCGATGGCGGTGCTGTGGTCCCAGGCGCCCTGTTTGCGGCCTGACCAGCCCGATTTGATAACGTCGCCGGTGCAGCGCGAGGCGTACCACTGGTCGATTTTACAGTCCAGCGTATCCTGCAGGCTTAGCGACACGCCGCCGACCCGGCTGAAGCGCAGGCAGGCGCCGCGGAAGAACTGTCCGCCTTCGCATTTGTTACTGAAAAAACCCTGAGTATTGGGGCGCTTATCAGTGTTGCCGTTGAAGATCAGGTTGGAAAGCTCGACCCAGCGCGCGTCGACCTTAAAGACGAAGTCGGACTGGCCGTCAGAGACGATGGTGGTTGCGGGGAAGTAGCCGAAGTTTACCATCGCGCCAGAGAGGCGGAAAAAGCGGCGCCCCTGCTGCGAGAAATCGATGGCGGAGACAAAAAAAGTGCCCGCGGGAAACTGCACGCAGATCGGCTGATCCGCCTGTTCCGACCACTGATACATCGCCTTGATGGCGGGCGCGGTGTCGGTTTTGCCGTCGGCGATGGCACCGAAGTCAAACAGCGAAAGCCGGTTAAAATCGTCTACAACGCGACGCCAGGAAAAGCCTTCACCGGCAAAGTTGACGCCGCCGTCGTCGCGAACCGTCTGGAAGCTGCCGATAAACTCGCCGCCGCCTACTTCCCGTCCTTCATGCCAGCTTTTCAGCTTGATCTTCGCCCCTTCAAACAGCGGGCGGGTTTTGCGCAGCTCCCCAACCGAGGCGATTTCGCCAATCAGCTGATAGCCATCCGGCTGCGCCAGACGCTGGCTGAACGCGGCCTGGCCCGGTCGGCTGACGTCGGGCATGTTAAACAGCGTGTTGCCGTCGTTATCCTTCACCGTCATTGAGTGGGTCGGATCGGCGATCAGCGCGGCGTTACCCTGGACAAAGCGCGCGAAACTGCCCTTATTGAGCGCAATCGGCTGAGTGATTTGCGCCAGCTTGCCGCTGGCGTCGCGCAGAAAGACCGGGATCTGGTTACCGGCCTGGCTGGCGTCGCTGCCCGCTTTGCCGATCCAGAGCTGGCCTTCAAAGTTCTGCCAGAACTGCGGCGGCATGGCGTAGAGGTTTTCCGGCGTCAGAATCGGCACGTCGCCCTTCGGCACTGCCGACGGGTCTACCGTTTTCAGGGCGACGCCGCTGTTTTTTGCCGCATGGCTGGAAAACGCACTGACGGAGAGTGCGGCAACAATGGAGGAGGCTGCGGTCTGCAAGACTTCTCTTCTTTTCATGCATCTAATCCCGTAGTCGATGGGGCCGCGCAATGGGCCATAACAGTGTTCCCTGAGGCACGTTGCAATCAGGTCCTTCCCTTGCCGCCGTTAAACCAGCGCCAGCCAGCTCTGTTTGATCTGCTTACCGTCGAATTTCAGCGCGGTAATTTTTGTTTTTTGACTCATGGCATAGAAGAGCGCGTCGTCGCTGGCGAGCTGATCCATACGCGCCAGGAAGGTCGCTTTGTCGTTCATCGGCACCAGGAAGCCATCTTCGCCCTGGTTGATAATCTCTTGCGGGCCGGTCGGGCAGTCATAGGCCACCACCGGCAGCGACCAGGATTTAGCTTCCAGCAATACCAGCGGCAGCCCTTCGTAGCGCGAGGTCATCAGCGCCATATCGCTGTCGCGGTAGTAGTCATTGATATTGCTGACGCGGCCGACAAAGTTAACGCTGCCGCTGATGCCGAGCGCCGCCGCCTGATCCTCCAGCTGCTGGCGCAGCTCGCCGTCGCCAGCGATGACCAGCGTCCATTCCGGATGGGTTTGCGCGAAGTCGCGCCAGATATCCAGCAGCAGATCGAACCCTTTCTGGTGATCGAGGCGGCCGACCGCCAGCGCCTGACGGCTGCGCGTCTTGCGTTCAAAAGATTTAAAGACCACCGGGTTAGGGATTTGCTTGCTCGGAATGCGCCAGCGGGAAAAGACCTGATGGTCTTTATCGGTCAGGACGATGACCTGATCGTAGTAGCGCAGCAGCAGGTACTTGAGGAGTTTGATCGGCTTGCTGAAGGAGTTGATGGCGATATGTTCGCAGGCATAGGCTTTAAAGCGTTTCTTCTTGCCGGAGAGCAGGCTCCAGAAAGCGAACATCACGCTCAGGCGTCCCATGCTGATGAGAAATACGCTGTCGACCTCTTCGCTGTGAATACGCTTCACGATGCTTTTGATCGGATTGCTGTGTCCCTCAAAGCTGACGATATTTTTGACATGCTCAAAGGGATAGAAGGTTTTACCGCTGCCTTCCAGCGAGTAGATGGTGACGTCATGCGTTTCGCCCAGACACTCGGACATAAAGTTACAGATGTTCTCAGTGCCGGCGTACGAATAGGCATCTTTGATCACCAGGACGATTTTTTTCATTTAACGCTACCCACCTCAAAAGAGTAAAAAGACAATCCGGTTATCGATGCTTGAGGGTAAACAGCACGCCGTTCACCATATACCAGCCGTAATAGTAATAGATTTTTAAAGGATTGTTTTTATAGATAATTCTTAATAATTCCAGGTGCCATTTAGCCGCTTTATTCTTGTTGCGCGACAGGGAATCGCCCAGTTCGTAATAGTTAACGAGAATGCTCTGGATCACGCGCGCCTGTTTGTAACGGGTGAAGAGTTCATAGAGAAACAAGAAGTCTTCGTGCCCTTTGCGCTGGAAGAAAATACCCTGCGGCGGACGGCGGAAGCAGACAGAAGAGAAGCAGACGCGATACTGCTTCTTCACAAAGCTCTCCTGTTGCAGAAAGGGTTTGCTGTAGGTGATGTCGTGATCGGCGTTTTTGGTTTTATAGTGATATTCGGTGATCACAAAATCATCGCCCGCAGCGATAGCCGCGGCCTGCTGCGCCAGTTTGTCGACGTGCCATTCATCGTCGCTGTCGAGGAAGGCAATAATCTCCTCTTTCGCCGCGCGCAGCCCGACGTTGCGGGTCTCCGCCGCGCCGAGGTTTACCTCATTGTCGAGAATGGTAATGCGCGGATCGTTACAGTGCTCGCGCACCAGCGCCAGCGAATCATCGGTAGATTTGTCGTTGATCAGGTAAAGATGCCAGTCTGGCCAGGTCTGGTTCATCACCGACTGCACTGCGCGTAAAACCGTCTGACGTGCGTTATACATCGGCATCACAATGCCTACGGTGCCAACATGATTCGTCATATTCATACCTGAATAAAAAAGTATCGTTCCGGGAAAACGCTCCCGCGTCGGGGAGCAAGAAAGAGTCAGGAAACCGCTTTTTCACCGCCCAGCCGCGCCCTTAGCTTGTCTTTCACGCGGTTAAGGAAATAGGCCCGGTTGTCTTTATTGGTGAGAAAGAAGTAGCGCGCGAAGGTCAGGCTCGCCATCAGCGACTTGCCGTCCATTTTGTAACGCAGCGGCAGCTTGAAAGCCTTGTAGGTGTCGATATCGCGCGAGGTCAGATGCGGCTTCATGGCATCCAGCCAGAAAAGCGAATATTTCACCGATTCGCCTTTATGCTTGGATCCAAATTTCGTGACCAGATGGTAGGTGGCGAGCGGACGCGCGATCATGACAAATTCATAGCCGAGACGATCGGCGCGAATGCAGAAGTCATAATCCTGATGGCGGATATAGCGCGTATCGAACTGGATGCGCGCGGCGTCTTCGCGCTTCAGCACGATGGTGCTGGTCTGGATAAAGCCGTAGCAGCCGAACAGATACTCCGCCACGGTTTCGTTTTTACCCGGCGTCTGCATCGGCATGACCTTCAGGAAAGTGCCGTCCTGATAGATGTTAACCTGGCTGTAGATAACGAATTTGCTTTTGCCCTGCGCTTCCAGCTCCGCAATTTTGCGGCTGGTCTCCAGAAGCTTGTCGGCGTGCCATTCATCGTCAGCGTCGAGAAAGCTGATATAGTCGCCCGTCGCCAGCTCGATCCCCTTGTTGCGCGCGCCTGCGCCGTTCAGTTTCACCTCAGAGAGCACCAGATTGATGCCCAGATCCTGATAGCGCTCGCTGTTGACTACCTCCGCCAGCGCCGCCGCATCGGCGGATTTGTCGTCAACGATAATCACTTCGAAATTGCGATAGCTCTGCGCCTTGACGCAGTCCAGCGTCGCGACAATCGACTGCGACGCGTTATACGCGGGTATTACAATGGAGAAACGAATGTCCTTCATGCCAGTACCTCTTAAAAACAGGGCTGAAATCTATAAAAAACGGACTGCGTACCGCGCGGCGGCGGCGGACGCAGTCCCGTCAATCAGTAAGGGTTACCGGAGCGATAACTGACCAGGTCGTATTCCTCTTTAACTAATGGAATAGTCTAAAGCCCTGAGCGACTTCGTAGCCGACCACGGCCTGCTTAAGAGAAATCGTGTTGTAGTAGAGATAATACAAAAGGAAAAAAGCAAACATGGCAAACATAGCTGGTTTCAATACGGGCCTGACCTGGTAGATCAGAAGGGAGATGATCACCGGCTCCACCTGCAACAGGTAGTTAGAGAGACGCGCACCTGATGAATAGTTATAAAAGAAGATACGAATAGCGCCGCCGATGGCAAACGTCAGAACCAACAGATAATTGAGGCGATACTGCTGGGGGTTATACTTTTTGATCTCATTGCTCAGCATGAAATAGACAAAAATAAACACCAGCATTACGTTTTTCAGGTTGGAGATTGAAAAGACGCCCCCTTCGGCTCCTGTGGCGTACTGGTTATTGTAGTTTTCAGCCCTTTCTCCTATCGCACCCAGATGTGTCGAAATAAGCGAAACAAAGCTGGTCCCGCCAACTTTGGAAGCGGGAACGCTCAGCACGATAATTGCCACCGGCCACCAACGAGAGTCGCGGATAAACAGGAAAGGTACAATCGAGACCACCATCACTGCGGTATTATGGCTTAAAAATGACAGAACGGTGAAACCTAACGCCATCCAGTAGCGTTTCAGATAGATATACCAGATAACCCCGAGAAACAGCGCCGAGCTGAGGCCGAAGCGGATCTGGTTCATATCTTTGTTGATAAAGATATGCGCCGAGTAGAGCGCCAGCGCCACAATTGGATAGGGCGACATCTTCTTAAAGAAGACCGCGTTTATCGCCACCGCCAGCAGGCAGAAAATAAACAGGAAAATATCGGCGTTGTGTGAAAACAGCGTAGTCAGATACGCCAGAATGAAAATCAGCGGTTCATAGCGGAAAAACGCCACCGTATTGGCAAAGCCGTTGACCTGAATACGGTTGATAAAATCGGCGAAAAAGCTGCGGTACTGATAATCATCCATGCCGGTGCCGAGACCGCGGATACCGCCGAACACCACCAGCGTTGCTGCGGCGATGCAGAGCAGATAAGTCAGGATGTGCGTAGTGCGTTCGTCTTTTTTCAGCAGGATTTCTACGATCGAAATCAGCAGCAGAAACCCTGATATATACCAATATGGAGCCATGGTGTGATTCCTTAATTCCACACGTTGCCAGCCCGACAGGCATTTACGCCCTGGCGCGAAGCTGCGCCTGAAAGCGTCTGCCGGTTGCTGAACCATTCTGTTATGGGCGCCCGCCCGGTTATGCGTGTTATGCGTGGCGTCTGGCGCGAAACACAGAATCACCTGTGTACATCGTTGCGTGTCGTCTTTAAGCGACGATAAAAAGGGGCGGTTACACCGCCCCGTTAATCGTCAAAGTTTAGCTTTTGGTCGGCTTGCCATATTCGTAGTCGTAATAGTCGTAGCCATAACCGTACGAGTTAGCCGCCTTACGCACCACGGCGTTGAGGATCACGCCCTTAATCTCGATGCCGTTCTGCGCGAAGCGCTTGAAGCTGACGTCGATCTCTTTAGTGGTGTTGGTTTCAAAGCGCGCCACCATCAGCGAGGTGCCAGCCAGTTTGCCGATAATTGAGGCATCGGTTACGGCCAGAATCGGCGGCGTATCGATCAGCACCAGGTCGTAGTTCTTGCTCGCCCAGTCCAGCAGCTCGCCCATACGGCGGTGCATCAGCAGCTCCGACGGGTTCGGCGGCACCTGGCCGCGCGGCAGGAAGTCAAAGCCATAAGGACCGCGCTGAATCAGCGCCGGGCTGAACTCGGTTTTACCCGACAGCACGTTAGAGAGACCAGACCGGTTCTCCGCGCCGATCAGCTCATGGGTATAGCCACGACGCATATCGCCATCGATGAACAGCACGCGCTGACCCGCTTTCGCTACCAGCGTCGCCAGGTTGGCGCAGATAAAGGTTTTACCAATGCCAGGGCTCGCGCCGGTGATCATCAGGATATTGTTCTTCGCTTCCATCATGGCGAAGTGCAGGCTGGTACGCAGGCTACGGATCGCTTCGATAGAGAGGTCAGTCGGGTTGCCCAATGCCAGCAGCGTTTCGTGCGGATCGGTTTTCACTTTATGACCGCGACGCGCCAGCGCTTCGGTATCCTTCTTACGCTGCCACTCAGACAGCGGCACGCTGGCATAGACGTTCATGCCCAGCTCTTCCAGCTGTTCCGGGTTCTCGATACCGTGATGCAGCATCGCTTTCAGCAGCACCAGGCCCACAGAGACAATCAGACCCAGCAGCAGGCTGGCGGCGATGATCAGCGCTTTCTTCGGCGCGACCGGCGCGTTGGCCGTTTCCGCGTTATCGATGATGCGCACGTCGCCGACGGTGCTGGCTTTACTGATGCCCAGCTCCTGCTGACGGTTCAGCAGCTGCATGTAGATTTCCTGACCTGACTGTACGTCACGCGTCAGGCGCAGGATCTCTTGCTGCGTCTGCGGCATCTGGGAAATTTTCTTGTTCAGCTGCGCCTGTTCGCCTTCCAGCGTTTTGCGTTTTTCCAGCAGCGCGCGGTAGGTCGGGTGATCTTTAGTGAACAGCTGCGATACTTCTGCTTCGCGGAAGGTCAGCTCGTTCAGCTGGCTCTGCACGCTGACGGAGGAGTCGAGCGCCGATTTCGCTTCCAGCGACATATCCACTGATTCGTTCTGGCGGCGGAAGGTGTTCAGCTTGTTCTCAGCGTCGTCCAGCTTGGCGCGCACCTGCGGCAGCTGGTTGCGCAGAAACTCGAGGCTCTTCTCAGCCTGCTCAGATTTGCGCTCAACGTTTTGCAGCAGATAGTTGTTGACGATCTGGTTCAGCACCTTGCTGATGTGGTCAGGATCTTCACCCAGATACTGCAGGCCCAGCACGCCGGTGTCTTTGCCTTTGTCAGCGACGGTGAGGTTCGCCAGCACTGAGTTAATCGCCTGCAGCTCGTTCAGTTTAGTAACGGTAAAGCTGGTGCCTTTGTCCGCCTGAATGTCGCTGACCAGCATGGTGATTTCGCCGTGCTGCTCAAGACGCCCTACCTGGCCTTTAAACAGCTCGTCGCCATCTTTACTTACGGTATAGGTGGTTGGGCCGGTCACTTCCAGCTCAACGCTGCGCTTGTCAACGGTGCGCGGGATCTCCAGACGCGAGATAGCAAGCTGCGCCGGTTTGTTGCCCATCAGGCGCGACAGCCCTTTCCCGATAACCGGAAAATATTTCTGCTCGACGACGGTATCCAGACCGAGATCGCTCACGGTCTTACCGATCACCATACGTGATTCCAGGATCTGAATCTCCGTATCGGATTCCGGCGTCGCCGGCATGATGCTTTGCAGATCGGAGAGCACGGTGCTGGTGTTTTTCTGCTCCACCTGCACCATAGCGTCGGCGCTGTAAATCGGTGTGGCAAACAGTGTGTAGAGCGTTCCCACCAGCATAAAGAAGGCGGTTACGGCGACAATGATCCAGCGGTGATCGATCAGCTGGCCCAAAAGGTGGCCAAGATCGAATCCCGTCGACTCCTCTCTTGGCGCGGTCATAACCTTATTTTTAATATTCATGGATAATCCCAACTATCGGCTTAGTACGTTGACCCATTTCTGGGTAGCGTTTTCCAGTAACCCGTAAACCTCTTCAAAGGCCTCACGACTCTTTCTGTACGGATCCGCGATTTCCTGTTGGTTGAGCCAGTGCCCAAGCAGCATGGTTTTTCCGCGCGCGGCTGGATCGATGCGACTGACCTGTTCGATGTGACGTTTCTCCATCACCAGAATCAGATCGAAATCGCGGCACATACTGGCGGTTAACTGCTGCGCTTGATGTCCCTCCAGCGAGAGGCCATGACGCGCAGCCACCTCGCTGGCGGTTTGATCCGCCGGATAGCCCTTCAGGGCGCCCAGACCCGCCGAAGCGACTCGTTTTTCCGGCAACGCGCGCTTCAGTAAGCGCTCTCCGGTTGGAGAGCGGCAGATGTTGCCGACGCAGACCACTAACACGGACGTAATCATGGCTAAACCTAGTTCGACCAGTTGCGGAAACGCAGCGCCGCTTCGCTCGCATCGTTGATGCCGGCGATGGTCGGCAGCAGCTGCGAAATCACGCGGTTCCAGCGCGTCAGCGGCGTGGAGGTGACATATACGATGTCGTAAGGCTCAAGTTGGAACTCGGTACCCATTACCATGGCCGCCGCATCTTTGGTGTTCAGCTGATAGATGTTGGCGATCTTGGTGCGGTTGGTGCCGCGAATCGGACGGATAACGAAGACGCCGGTAGCGTCTGCGGCCGTCTGATCCATGCCCTGCGCATTGCCCAGCGCTTCCGCCAGCGTCATGCCGCTGCGGTCCATCTTCAGCGTCGACTGCTGGCGCACTTCGCCCATGACGAAAACTTTGAGATCGTCGTTGCGCGGCACATAGAGGATATCGCCAGGGTAGAGCAGATGGTTCTGGCTCAGGTCGCCGTTCTGCATCAGCGCCTGCAGAGAGACGCGCTGCTCGGTGCCGTTGTGCGTCAGCACCACGTTGCGCCAGTCGGCGTCCGCCGCCAGACCGCCCGCGGCGTTAATGGCGTCCAGCACCGTCAGCGGCACGTTGGTGATCGGCTGCTGGCCGGAGGTGGTCACGGCGCCGGTCACGTAAGTTTTCTGCGACTTAAAGGAGGCGATGCTGACATCGACCTGCGGGCTCTCGATATACTGCGCGAGGCGGCGCGCGATCTCGCTGCGCACTTCGGTGACCGTACGGCCGACCACGCGAACCTTGCCGATATAGGGATAGAAGATGGTGCCGTCGGAGTGCACCCAGTTGCCGGTGTCGCTGGCGCTGCGGTACTGACCGGCAGGCGTCGTCAGCTCAGGGTGATCCCATACGGTCACGTTAACCACGTCGCCAATGCCGATGCGGTATTCATAGTTCTGGATTTCGTTCTGCAGCCCTGGGTTAGCCTGCGCCACCAGCGGCTTAGGACGCATCTGCTCGACCAGGCGCGGCGTTAACGGGAAAACATTGACGTATTTGTCGATGTCATAGTTGCTGTCCTGCTGCTCAACGACATCTTTTCCGCTAGTGGAAAGGTGCTGGCCAGGAACAACCGTACACCCTGAGAGAAATGTGGCGGATACCAGCATGGGTATCAATTTCGTTTTGATTGTAATCATCTAGATCTTCGCTATCAGTTATTGATTGATAGAGGCGAAAACGCCGCTGTGTAAGCGCTGAAAAAAAATAAACTCGCCAGCCTAAGCACTGAAAATGTCTGTCATTATCACTTGCTCCCTAACTCTTTTTGTTGCTGCCGTTTAACAGGATGGAATAAGCAAATGCGTATTATTACCTTCTGCATCAATTAACGGCTTCCTTCAGCCACGATAATGGCAGCTATCGCCAATGACGTTGCCAGCGGCGGCGTCTGAATCAGGGAGCGCCCGTACCGCGCTCCCCGCACTCGCCTGCTATCAATACGCCCCATCGCGCTTCAGTACGACACCCACCGTTTTGAACAAAATGGCGATATCGTTCCACAGCGACCAGTTTTTTACGTACCACGAATCGAAATAGACGCGCGTTTCGTAATCAACGTCGTTACGACCGCTGACCTGCCACAATCCCGTCATGCCTGGCTTCGCCATCAGGTAGTAGTCGACATCCCCGGCATAACGGCAAAGTTCATCTTCAATCACCGGGCGCGGACCGACGAGACTCATATCGCCGCGCACGACGTTCCACAGCTGCGGCAGCTCATCCAGACTGGTTTTACGGATGAAGTGGCCGACTTTGGTGATGCGTGGATCGTTTTTCAGTTTGAAATCTTTGTCCCACTCGGCGCGCGCTACCGGATCGGTGCGAAGCACCTCTTCCAGCACCTCTTTGGAGTTGATCACCATCGAGCGGAACTTCAGGCATTTAAATTTGCGGCCGTTCATGCCGACGCGTTCGTGACCGTAAATCGGCGGCCCACCGTCGCGTCCAACGAGGAAGCCGAGCACCAGCAGCGCAGGCAGCAGCATGATAATGATCGACAGCGCGCCAACGATATCGAACGCCCGCTTCAGGAAGCGCGAGGTGCGTTTCGCCAGATTGTTATTGACGCGCAGGATCATCACTTCATGGCTGAAGATGTAGGCCATGTCGGTACCGTAGAGCGGCACGCCGCGCAGCGTCGGGATAACGGAGACCGAGCGGCAGTTATGCATCGCCAGGTTTTTTAACCAGACGTCGCGGTACTGACTCTGTTCGTACTCGACCGCCACGATAAACTGCGTTTCGCTGTGGGTCAGGTTCCACAGTTCGGCCTCTTCGCGTAGCACCGGCACGCCGGAGATGCTCGCCTGCGGACAGGAGCCATCCACATCGTAAAAGGCGATAACGTCGAAACCCATCACCTCTTCACTCTGCAACGCCTGCCAGGCTTCCTGCGCATTTTTACTGCTGCCGATGATAATGGTCTGCTTTTTCCACAGGCCATAATGATTCAGCATGTGTTTAACCACGGCGCGTGACAGCGGAATTAATATCAGCGCCAGCAGCCAGGTCAGGAACCAGACGAAACGCGACATTTGCCACTGCGACAGCGCGGTAATCGACAGGTCGATAATGGAAAAAATAAGAATGGTACGAAAAACTTCTTTCAGCTCAAACCAGAATGGCTTGCGGTAGGTAAAGTGACGCAGCCTGACCCAGAACCATCCGACGCAAATTACCGACAGGAAAATATGCGTAGCAATTTTCAAATGCAGATCTTTTTCAGAAATATCTGCCAGTGGCGAATCAGACATCATATTAATTAACGCCAGCGCTATGAATAAAGCGGCGTTAAAACAAATTAAATCCGAACCGGCCAACAACAATTTAGTGAAAAGACTTTTAAACGTAATTTCAGTATCGCGCATATTTAACTCTTTATTTTATTTCCTTTAACCCATGACGCCCTGAGCTGTGTAATAATTGAGCGAATCAGTTTCTCGTCGACATATGCGTAACTGAGGGGAGTTCCAGGGTGCGTTCACGCCAATTTCCTTATCAAGCAAACAAGAAAATTTTTATAAATACCAACAGATTACTCTGACTTCACCTGCCGTGACGCACTGATTATTTTCTAAACGTAAAAGGCGTTTCAGGCACGCTACCGCCCTTGGCTGTCGCTGCCAATACCGCTTTTGATATCCTGTTTCCGGCCTGTCATTCCCGGACCGGCTGCCTGATGCATACCCACGGGACAGATCACATTTCACAACATTGGGTGCCAAATCTGTGGGCGAATATCAACATAAGCGCAGACTTTTAACAGCACGTTGCTATACTAGTTATTACTGGCTTCTTTACAAGTAGGCCCCGCCGTCCCCTGACTATTTTAGGAAAAAGACTACCAGTCATTAGTATTGAGGCCCGTCATTCGGCAAAATTGAAAGTGCAATACCCTGCGTAAAAATCAGATTAATTCCATATTCACCACGCTAATAAATTGCCTCGCTGCTGCGATGCATTTCAAATCGATTCATCAGTTATTCACCGGCTCGCAATCTTCTCCTTTACATCACGCTGTCATAATGATGAAAGAAAACGCCCATTCGCTTTCTATTATTATCCCGCGTTGTGCGCAACGTCGGGCGCGGCGACAAGTTGTGCCCTGCGCTTCACTCCACTATCCTCAGATTTTACTGACTTCTATATATTCAGGCGGCTAAGGCATGTTGGAGGTGTTTGCGGATCCCTCGCTGTGGGCGGGGTTAATTACGCTTATCGTTCTTGAACTGGTGTTGGGGATCGATAACCTGGTGTTTATCGCCATTCTGGTGGAAAAGCTGCCAGCCAAAGATCGCGATCGGGCGCGCGTTATTGGTTTACTGCTGGCGTTGCTGTGTCGTCTGCTGCTGCTGGCGTCGCTTTCATGGCTGGTCACGCTGACGCAGCCGCTGTTTACCCTGTACAGCCACCCCTTTAGCGCGCGCGATTTGCTGCTGCTGCTCGGCGGTTTGTTCCTGCTATTTAAGGCGACAACCGAGCTTAATACGCGGCTGGAGGGAGAGGACCACGGGCAGAATCAACATAATCGCGGCGCTAAATTCTGGCCAGTCGTAGCGCAAATTGTGGTGCTGGACGCTATTTTTTCGCTGGACGCGGTGATTACCGCCGTCGGCATGGTAAACCAGCTGCCGGTTATGATGACGGCGGTCACCATCGCTATCCTGCTGATGTTGCTGGCCAGCAAGCCGCTGACGCGCTTCGTCAATCGCCATCCCACCATCGTCATCCTCTGCCTGAGCTTTCTGCTGATGATCGGCTTTAGTCTGGTGGCGGAAGGTCTCGGCTTTGTTATTCCCAAAGGCTATCTCTACGCGGCGATCGGCTTCTCAATCGTCATTGAGGCGTTCAACCAGCTGGCGCAGCGCAACCGCCGCCGCGCCCTGTCAGCCGGGCGTTCGCTGCGCCAGCGTACCGCGGAAACCGTACTCCGGCTGCTGCGCGGCGAGGCGGATCGCGCCGAACTGGACCCGCAGAGCGCGTTACTGATCGCCGACAGCGATCAACACGCGCTGTTTAACCGCCAGGAACGCGTGATGATCGCCCGCGTGCTCAACTTCGCCCAGCGTCACGTCAATACCATTATGACGTCGCGGCACGATATTGAGCATATTAACCTGGACGACGATCCGGCGGAGATTATGGCGCGTCTCGACCGCAATCAGCATACCCGTCTGCTGATCACCGATCAGAGCAATGAATTGCTGGGCGTAGTGCACGCTATCGATCTGCTGCACCAGTCACTACACCACCAGTCGCTGGATTTACGCGCGCTGATCCGTCAGCCGCTGATCTTTCCGGAGCGTTTGACGCTGCTGCAGGCGCTGGAGCAGTTTCGTCAGGCGCGTACCCATTTTGCCTTTGTGGTGGATGAGTTCGGCTCGGTGGAAGGGGTGGTCACGCTCAGCGATCTGATGGAAACCATCGCTGGCAATTTACCGCTTGAAGGCGAAGAGATCGACGCCCGCTATGATGTGCAACCGCAGGGTGAAGGTCGCTGGATCGTTAACGGCAATATTCCACTGGAAGACCTGGCGCTCTACGTCAGGCTGCCGCTGGATGAGCGGCGCAGCTACCATACGCTGGCGGGCCTGCTGATGGATACGTTGCAGCATATTCCTGAAGAGGGGGAAACCCTGCAGGTCGGCAGCTATCTGCTGCGCACGTTGCAGGTGGATAACCATCGCGTACAGAAGGTCGAGATCCTGCAACAGCCGCAGGATCTCGATTATGAGGTGTGACTCAGGGACGCAGCAGCTTACGCAGGCTGTCGTTGTCGCTGTTTTTCGGCTGGCGATCCAGCCACTGGTTCAGACGCGACTTCGCCTCGCTCTGTAGCTGCTGACGCAACACTTCATCGACCGGCAGCGAATACTGAACGTTATTCCAGCTGCCGTACATGCGCAGCGGAATCGCCTGCTGCGACAGCAGCGCGACCAGCCGGTCGTCGCCTTTCCAGCCGGTAAGCGTCAGGCCGAAAGTCACATCCAGCTGCTGTGTCGGTATATTCACTTCGCCGCCGCCCTGTAATTTCAGGCGATCGCCCTCCCCTTTCAGATCGGTAAAGCGCAGCTCGCCGTTATTCAACGCCAGCGTGCCACCAAGCTGGCGGATACCCTGCTCGCTGCTCTCGTCGCTGCTGACCTTATCGCTGGCGCGCTCAACGGCGCGGCGCACCATCTGTTGCAGGTTAATCTGCGCCAGCCTGACGTCGCTGGCGTTCAGCTGCGCCTCACCACGCCAGTGGCGCTTGGCCGCATCCAGCGTAAGGCCTTCGCCGCTCAGGTCGCCATTAAGCGAAACCGCGCCCTGCATTGTCTGCGGCATGTCGAAAGCGGCGAGCAAAGGCTGAATGGCGACATGATTCAGCACCGGCTGAAGCGCGACGCGGGTTTCCGGCTGACGAATATCGACCGTCCCCGGCGCGGAGAAATCGCCGTCGCCCAGCTTACCGTTCAGCGCGCGCAGCGTTATCAGCCCCTGTTGACTGGTTACGTCAAGGGCAAAGTCGCGCAGCGACAGGCCGCGCCACACCGCGCTGTCCGCTTTTAAATTCACCGCCAGGTTCATATCGTTAAGCGGCGAATCGAGATTATTTTGCACGCGCGGGGCCGCAATGACCGGCGCACGCGCCACCGTTGCGTGCTGCTCCCCGCTGTTGCGGATCTGCGGCGCGTTGGCCATCAGGTTGTCGAAGTTAAGCTGCGTAGCGTGCAGCTGAAGCGCCAGCTGCTGCGGCGGCGTCAGGGTGCCGGTCGCCTCGCCCGTCAGCGCGCTGTCATTGGCGCTGAGCTGCATCTGGCTGAGCGTGAACTGCTGCGTATCGGCACGCCAGCTGCCCTGCGCACTCAGCGTGCCCTTAATGCCCTGTGGCGGTATATTGGCACCGCTTAACGCATAGGTAAGCTCGTCAATTTTACCGCTCAGGCGCTGCGGATATTGCGCGGCGTCGAGCTGGCCTTTCAGCGACAGCGTGGCGTTGCGCTGATTGCGCGTCAGGCTGGTGCTTAGCTCAATATTCGCCAGATGGCGATCGTCCTGATTGAGATTGAGATTAAGGTTGCGGAAATTATATTCTTCGCCGCCCGGCTGGCGCCAGATCAGCAGACTATTGGCCACGCGCAGCTGGCTGATATCGAACGACCAGCCGCTGGCTGGCGCGCTGGCATCGCTGCGTCCGGGGGCGATCGGAGCGTTCTGCGGCTGCTGCGGCTCGCTCTCTGGCGTGGCGCGCACTACGGCGTTGCTCAGCATCACCTGGCTGACGCTAAGCTGGTGCGACAGCAGCGGCCAGAGGTTAACGTCAAGCCGCATATTTTCCGCCGTGACCAGCGGCTGCGATGCGCCGGGCGCGGTCAGGCTCATACGGCCGGCCAGAATGCTGAGCTTAGGCCAGACGTGCCAGCGCAGATCGTCGCTCACTTCCAGCCGATAACCACTGCCTTGCTCGACCTGCTTCACCATATAGGAGCGAAAATCGTTAGGATTGACCAGCAGTACCAGCGCGGTCATACCTGCAACGATGACCACCAGTAAAATGGCCAGCGTGGTTATCACTCTCTTCATTCAATCCCCATATTCGCGGTTTAATCTTTGTCGATACGACTGGCGACAGCACCCTGCTGTCCGCGATATTTAGCGTCTTCACGACGGTTATAAGGACGCGCCGCCGGGCCAGAAAGCGGCTCAAAGCTCAGCGCGCCGATCAGCATGCCAGGGCGCAGCGCCAGCGGCAGCTTACCGGAATTATAGAACTCCAGGACAATGCGGCCCTGCCAGCCCGGATCGATGCGGTGCGCGGTGACGTGCACCATCAGTCCCAGACGCGCCAGTGACGAACGGCCATCCAGCCAGCCCACCAGATCGTCCGGAATCGTGACCGATTCGAAGGTCACCGCCAGCGCCAGCTCGCCTGGATGGAGGAAAAAGGCTTCGCCTTCCGGCAGCACAATCTCATCGCTCATCACGCGATCCAGCGCAGCGCTCACTTCATCTTTCGGACCGCTCAGGTCAATAAACGCCGCTGTGTGGCCCCGGAAAGTGCGGAACTGATTGCCCAGACGCACGTCAACGGTCGCGCCGTTGATGCGTTCTACCGGCGGACGCGGATCGATGGCTAAGCGGCCATCATCCAGCCAGGCTTCAATATCGCGGTCACATAATCTCATTAACCTGTCTCCATGATATAAGTGTAGCGAACAGCCTGAATCTCGCTCGTCAGGCGGTTCGCCGCGCGTCAGACCCGACGCGCCTATTCAAAAAACTGGTTTATTTTGGCCTTGAGGATATCAATAGCGATGCGGTTTTTCCCGCCGCGCGGCACAATAATGTCGGCGTACTGCTTCGAGGGTTCGATAAACTGCAGGAACATCGGACGCACAGTTTTCTGATACTGGCTCATCACTGAATCCATAGAGCGGCCGCGTTCGTTAACGTCGCGCTTCATGCGGCGCATCAGGCAGATATCCAGCGGGGTATCAACGAAAATCGAGAAGTTCAGCTCCTGGCGCAGGCGCGCGTCGGTTAACAGCAGAATGCCTTCAAGAATAATTACTTTCTTCGGCTTCAGGTGGATACTGTCGCGCGTGCGGGTGTGTTCGACATAGCTGTACACCGGTAAATCAATATCCTGGCCCGCTTTCAGCGCCTGCAGATGCTGCAGCAGCAGGTCATGATCCATTGCGCTGGGATGGTCGTAGTTGGTTTTTACCCTCTCTTCCATGGTGAGGTGGCTCTGGTCTTTGTAATAGGCATCTTCGGGGATGACACCGATATGCTCGTCACCAACCTGATCACGGATTTCACGATAGAGCGTGCTGGCGATTAAACTTTTTCCGGATGCGGAGGCACCGGCAATGCCCACAATCACGCACTGATGAGACTTGTCAGTCATACTTTTTAACGACCTGATACTGGAGCCTGCGCTGTACGCCGATTAAGCGTTTTGACGCAGGACGGGATGGAGAGGGTTTAGTAGGCGCTAAGTATAGGGATTTCATTCTTTTGACGCCAGAGAAAAGCCGCGGTCGGGATTTCAGAATTTACCCTTTTCAAACCGAAACCATTACCCGATAAACTAACGGGCAGTTTTGTTTTTATTTATGCGGCTGGCGCATCAGGCAGCGGAAGCGCGTTCCCGCCCGCTAATGGCGCGGGAAAATTCATGCCAGCCCACACTAAAGGAAGATTATGCACTGGAGAACATTGACCTATTTTGGCGACAGCATGCTGTTGATCCCGACTGCGGTGATCATCGCGCTGATCCTGCCGTGGAAGAGCGATAATCGCCGTACGGTCTGGTACTGGCTGCTCGCCTTTGGCCTGGCCGGTCTGCTGGTAAGCCTGTCGAAGATCCTTTTTCTGGGTTTCGGCATCGGCAGCGCCCGTTTTAACTTTACCGGCTTTAGCGGCCACAGCGCGATGTCGGCCACGCTCTGGCCGGTTATGCTGTGGCTGGTTTCCGGTCGCTGGCCAGCTCTGTTACGCCTGCTCGCTATCGGCGTCGGCTATCTTATACCGCTTATGGTGGGCTTCTCGCGCCTGGTGATGCATGCGCACTCCGCCAGTGAAGTGGCGACCGGGCTGCTGCTGGGCTTTACCCTCAGTTCCACTTTTCTGCTCAGCCAGCGCCGTACCGCGCTGAAGGGCTTTAGCTGGCCGCAGGTCGGCGCGGCCTTTTTAGTGCCGTTGCTGTTGATGGGCCATGGCCGCGTCGCTACAACGCAGCAGTTCCTTGAACGTTTCTCTGCTGATCTGGCCGGACTGGAAAAGCCCTTTACCCGCGCCGATCTGTTCCGCCAGTAACCCTTTCGCCTCTTTTTACGCGGTGAAAGAGCCGTCAATTAGTTGAATATCGCAGAAATTTGATTTAACAAACCCACGGCGACGGTGATGTGCTAGCATGCCCGCAAGAGTTATGACTGGCGCATTTTTCGTCATATAGACGCCGTGCGCGTTGCCGGGTTAGTGAATGAGTGTTGAACTGTTGCCCTCGCTGGACAAGCCACAAAACCGCCTGCTGAGCGCCCTGATTCTGGCGGTGCTCGCTTTTGTGCTGACGCTTTTTTGTCTGGAGCTGATCGTGTTCAGCGGGCGCCTTTCGCCGCTCTGGTTCTCGACCGCGCTGATGACTATCGTGGCGTTTCGCGCCCCTTCCCGCTCTGTCCCACTGCTGCTGCTGGGCTGCGTGGCGGGCACCGGCCTGGCGACTGCGCTGATAATCGGGCCTGAACTGGCGAATCTGAAATTCACGCTGTTGAATGTGCTGCAGGCGATCCTTGGTGGCGTTGTGCTGCGCGGGCTGCTCAATCGTCAGGCGCCGCTTAACTCCCTGCTCGACTGGCTGCGCTTTGTGCTGTCGGTGGGCATTCTTACTCCCCTGCTGGGCGGGCTGCTGGCGCTGTGGATGCTGAACATCCACGGCAGCGGCACCTTGCCCTTTCTCTTAACCTGGGTGATTTCCGAAGTTATCGGCATGCTGGCGCTGGGCCCGGTGCTGTTACTGATGCCCTGGCCGCTCAGAACAGGCTCGATCAGCCTGCGACGCCTGGCGGGGTTCCTTTTTAACCTGCTACTGACCGCAGGCGCGAGCTGGCTGGCGCTGCGCTTTATGCCCTGGCCGTTCACCTTTGATCGTGGTGGTTTTGTTCTGGTGCGCCGTCCGCCTGCCGAAGCGGGAGGCGTTTCTGCTGTTCCTGCTTAACGCCTGCACTATTTCGCTGGTTCTGGCGCTCGGCCTGGTGAGCATTGAAACGCCCGGCAACGCGCCCGGTCAGATAGCTAACTGGCTCCCCTTTCTGCTGGTGCTGATGCCGAGCCATGTGATGGCGCTGGTAATGGATGCCTTTCAGCGTGAGAAGCACCATATCAGCGAAAGCGAAACCCGTTTTCGCCACGCGATGGAGTATTCCGCTATTGGCATGGCGCTGGTATCGCCGCAGGGCGTCTGGCTACAGGTCAATAACTCCCTCTGCCAGACGCTGGGCTTTCCCGCCGCCGAACTGAAAAAGCTCACCTTTCAGCAGATTTCCCATCCCGACGATCTGGAGAACGATCTGCAGCATGCGGACAGGCTGCTGCGCGGCGATATTGATGCTTATACCATTGAAAAACGTTACTTCCGCAAAAACGGCGAAATCGTCTGGGCGCGCCTGACGGTGTCGCTGGTGCGCGACGCCGCGCGTAAACCGCTCTACTTTATTTCCCAGATTATCGATATCTCAGAGCTAAAACAGAGCGAGCAGGTTAATCGTCATTTGATGGAGCGCATTACGCTGGCGAACGAAGCGGGCGAAATCGGCGTTTATGAATGGAACCTTGTGCGCAATGAGATGATGTGGGATCGCCATATGTACGCGCTTTTCGGCCTGCCCGCGCACCAGCAGCCCAGCCGCGAGCTGTGGCGCAGTCTGGTGCATCCGGCGGATCGCGAGCGGCTCGATCTGGCGCTGCTGACGACACAGGAAAGCGCCGACGTTTTCGATATTGAGTATCGCATTCAGCGCGCCGACGGCGTACGCACGCTGCGCACCCAGGCGCGCCGCTTCTTCAATCAGGACGGACGCCTTGAACGCATGCTGGGCATCTGTCAGGACGTGACCCACCTGCGTAACCTTACCGACGCGCTGTTTCAGGAAAAGGAGCGGATGGCGATCACGCTGGACTCTATTGGCGAAGCGGTTATCAGCACCGACAGCGAAATGCGCGTGACCTTTATGAACCCGGTCGCGGAAAAGATGAGCGGCTGGCGTCAGGAAGAGGCGGCGGGCAAGCCGTTGAGCGATCTGCTGCATATCACCCAGGGACGTCACGGCGCGCCGGTTGAGAACCTGCTGCTCCGCCGCCTGCCGACAAAAAAACTCACCCCCGAACTGGATGACGAGCTGGTGCTGCACGCCGCTGACGGCGGCGTTGTAGAGATCCACTACAGCATAACGCCGCTGCGCACCCTGGCAGGCGAAGAGATCGGCGCGGTAATGGTGATTCAGGACGTCAGCGAATCGCGCAAAATGATGAAGCATCTCAGCTATAGCGCGCTGCATGACGCTTTGACCGGCCTGCCGAACCGCGCCAGCTTCGAACGCCAGCTTCAGCGTCTGCTGAACGACGCCGTTGAGCATCAGCATCAGCATGTGCTGGCTTTTATCGATCTCGATAAATTTAAAGCGGTCAACGACAGCGCCGGACACGCGGCAGGCGATGCGCTGCTGCGCGAACTTGCCGGGCTGATGCAGCGGCACCTGCGCGGCACCGATTTTCTGGCGCGCCTTGGCGGCGACGAGTTCGCCCTGCTGTTGCCGGAGTGCCCGATAGCGCAGGGGTGTGAGGTGGTGCAGCGCATCGTCTCGGCGGTCAATGGCTACACCTTTAGCTGGCAGAACGACACTTTCCAGGTCGGCGCCAGCGCCGGCCTGACGCAGTTCTCCGCCGCCAACGACGTCGGCGCAGAGGTCTTGTCGCAGGCGGATATCGCCTGTTATAACGCCAAAAAAGCGGGACGCGGGCGGCTGACGGTCTATACGCCAGAAGCGCGCTGAGCCGCTTGCCAGCCCCGCTCAGCTGCGCTAAAGTCGCCCCCTTTTTTCCGGGAGGGGCATCAGATGTTCATTGGTTTCGATTACGGTACGGCGAACTGTTCCATTGCGGTGTGCGAAAACGGCGCGCCGCGCCTGCTGACGCTGGAGCAGGGCCAGCGCCTGCTGCCGTCGATGATTGCCGCACCCACGCGCGAAGCGGTGAGTGAATGGCTCTACCGCCATCATCAGGTCGCAACGCCGGATGCGGAAACCACCGCGCTGCTGCAGCGCGCGCTGCGCTATAACCGCGAAGAGGACATCGAGGTTTCGGCCAGCAGCGTGCAGTTCGGACTGAACGCGCTGCATCACTATATGGTCGACCCGGAAGAGACCTGGTTCGTTAAATCCCCCAAATCCTTTCTCGGCGCCAGCGGGCTGAAACCGCAGCAGATCGCGCTGTTTGAAGATCTGGTCTGCGCCATGATGCGCCATATCCGCGAGCAGGGCGAAGCGCAGATCGACGGCGCTATCGACCAGGCGGTCATCGGCCGTCCCATCAACTTTCAGGGACTGGGCGGCGACGAAGCCAACGCCCAGGCGCAGGGCATTCTGCTGCGCGCCGCGAAGCGCGCCGGTTTCCGCGACGTAGAGTTTCAGTTTGAGCCGGTCGCGGCAGGACTCGAATTCGAAGCAACGCTGGATAAAGAGACGCGCGTGCTGGTGGTGGATATCGGCGGCGGCACCACCGACTGCTCGATGCTGCTGATGGGGCCAGAGTGGCGCAAGCTGTCGGACCGTCGTCAGAGTCTGCTCGGCCACAGCGGCTGCCGCGTCGGCGGTAACGATCTCGACATTATGCTGGCGTTTAAAACCCTGATGCCGCTGCTCGGCCTGGGCGGCAAGACGCAAAAAGGCACCGCCCTGCCCGCTCTGCCGTGGTGGAACGCGGTGGCGATTAACGACGTGCCGGCGCAAAGCGAGTTTTACTCTGCCGCCTGCGGCAAACTGCTGCGCGATCTGGTGCGCGACGCGGAACAGGGCGAGCTTGTGGCGCATCTGCTGAAGGTGTGGCAGCAGAAGCTCGGCTATCGTCTGGTGCGCGCCGCGGAGGAGAGCAAAATCGCCCTTTCCGATCGCGCCTCCTTCGACGCCAGCCTCGACTTTATCGCCCCGCAGCTGCACGCTGCCATCAGCGACGGAATGTTGCAGGAGGCGATCAACCAGCCGCTGGAGCGCATTCTGGAGCAGGTGCATCTGGCGCTCGCCAGCTGCGACACAAAACCAGAGGTGATTTATCTGACGGGTGGCAGCGCGCGTTCGCCGGTGCTGCGCGCCGCGCTGCAGCAGGCGCTGCCGGATACCCCCGTCGCCAGCGGCGATGATTTTGGTTCGGTAACGGCCGGTCTGGCGCGCTGGGCAGAGGTAATGTTTCGTTAACGTGCCAGCCTGAACGGGTGTGACAGAGAGCGGAGAGGTTCAGGAAGCGAGAGGCGGAGTGCCCAGAGCAAGATGCCCTGCGACAGGAACAACAATTAAGCGGCCCGTAGCGGGCCGCTTGCTGTTTTATCAGAAGTTGATATTGGCGCTGATGCCGCCAACAAAAGCATCTTTCACTTCGCTTACCGCGCCTGGCGCAACGATATATTGCAGGTTCGGACGCACCTGCAGCCATTTCGCCAGCTTCACGTTGTAGTAAAGCTCGTAGTTATATTCCGAACCATCCTGAATCGGCAGATAGGTCGGGCTGTTGAAGTCCGTCTCGCCGTTGGCGGCGTTCTGCTGACGCTGCGCGCGCGTGTAATCACTGTTGACGTGAATGCGAGCCGCGGCAATGCCGATCTCATCTTCCGGACGCGCGTCAAACGGCCCCGCCCAGGTAAAGGCAATCGACTGATAGTTATCGGTCTTCGAGGTTTTGTGATCGTTCATTACCGCCTGAACGGTCACGCCGATACCGCGGCTAACGTCGCCGCCCTGCGCGGTCAGCTGCTGTTGTAACAGCACATAGCCGCCATAGGCGTGATCTTTATCCTGATAGCCGCCGTCGCGCCAGCTGCCGTAAACGTCGCCGTTAACCGACGAGTAGTAGTAGCCGATGCGGTAGTTACCCGGCAGCTTGTCCGGGCCAAGAGTCGGTTTCCAGCCCAGTTCCACCGGCACCATATTGCCCTCGGAGTTGCTGGTATCCAGACGGAAACCGTCGCCGCGATCGTAGTTGGCGCTGTTCTGGTTATAGAAACCGACCTGGAAGAAGACCTCCGGCGTGATGTTAACTTTTACGCGTCCGCCCCACTGTGATACCGGCCAGTTAAACCAGCGATCGCCACGCCAGTTGCCCGCCTGCCCGCTGCCGAACGCCAGGTTCTGGAACTTGCTGTCGAAGTTATCGAAATCTTCGCCGACGGTGACGCGACCCGCTTTCAGGTTCACCACGTTGTCAAACAGGCCTTTACTCAGCCAGAACTGTGTCAGACGCCAGGTTTGTCCGCGTCCATACACTTCCTGCACTGAAGAGAGCATGCCGGTACGGCGATCGGCCACTTGATCGGAAATATTCTGGCCGTCGCGGTTGGTGATGGTCATCTGGAACTGTGCATCCTGCCAGTCGAGCAGCTTCTGCAGATCGAAATTGGCGCCGAACGCCCACTGATCGCTGTAGCGCATTGAGGTGTTGGTGTCGGCGCCGCCGCCGAGGTTCGATGCGCTTTCCATGGTGTAATTAACGTCAAATTTAATGCCGTCGTTTTCCAGCTGCGTTCGCGTGCCGCCCCAGTCGCCAAACATATAGGGCGAGTCGTAGCTGAACGCGTCTGCGGCCACAGCAGAAGCGCTAAGCATGGCGAACATCAGGGAGCCGGCCGCAACACGGCGCAGCGGGAAATGTTGCACTGCTTTTTTTCTGTTCATAATCGTTCTTCTTATCTGAATGAAGGTTATTTCCACGCAGAGGATAGTGCTGCGAAAAGTTCAACTTTTGTAAAAAAGTGCGCACGAATACGCAAAGAGACAGATTCTTCAAACAAGTGTGAGGGGGATCGCTGAACGGAAACGCGGTCAGGACGACCGCATTATATGGCACGCAAATTAAAGACGAGGCGTAAACGCCCCGTCTAACGTGCTTAGCTGCTGGCCTGCGCCAGTTTTTCGATCTCTTCTCGGGTAAGACGCAGCTGCGTCGCGCCGATCAGATCGTCCAGCTGTGCCAGCGAGGTGGCGCTGACGATGGGTGCGGTAATACTCGGTCGCGCAATCTGCCACGCCAGCGCGACCTGGGTCGGCGTCACGTTATGCGCCTGGCTGATTTCATCAAGGGAGGCGAGGATCTTCAGGCCGCGCGGATTAAGATATTTATCCACCACGCCCTGGCCGCGCGCGCTTTTGCTGGCGTCCGCGGCGCTGCGGTATTTGCCGCTCAGAAAGCCGCTTGCCAGCGAATAATAGTTAATCACGCCGAGGCCGTGTTGCGTCGCCACCGCCTCCAGCGCCGACTCATAGCCTTCGCGATCGTAGAGGTTATATTCGGGCTGCAGGGTCGCGTAGTGGGCCAGGCCCTGCTCTTCACTGATCTTTAGCGCCTCCTGCAGACGCGGCGCGCTGTAGTTAGAGGCGCCGATAGCGCGTACTTTGCCCTCTTTAATCAGCGAATCGAACGCGGCCAGCGTCTCCGCCAGCGGCGTATCCTCATCATCGCGATGCGCCTGGTAGAGATCGATATAGTCGGTTTGCAGACGGCGCAGCGAATCTTCTACCGCCTGACGGATATACTGCGGCTTCAGGCCGGTTTTCTCCGGCGACAGCTCCATGCCTACCTTGGTCGCCAGCACGATGCGGTCGCGTTTGCCGCTCTTTTTCAGCCAGTTGCCGATAATGGTCTCTGACTCGCCGCCTTTATTGCCCGGCGCCCAGCGCGAATAGACATCGGCAGTATCAATAAACCACAGCCCTCTTTCCACCAGCGCATCCAGCAAGGAAAACGACTTTTCCTGATCCAGGGTCCAGCCGAAAACGTTGCCGCCGAACGTCAGCAGCGGCACCTGAATGCCCGTATCACCGAGCTGACGGGTTTCAACCTGACTCATCCTTTTCTCCTTCTGCAGTAAATAACCTGTCCAAAAGCATAGCAAAAGCCAAAACATCTCTTTATACGTAATTCCTCCATAAGTTTGTTCCATGAGGGATACTCAGGCCGTCCTGACAGATATCCTTAATTCCTTCAACTTCTGCCCGCTTTGCGGGTCTACACTCTGCTATTTGCAGGCTGCCGCGTTTCAGCCTGCGTTTTGGGGATTTCGCTACTGCTGGAGAGCAAACGATAAGATGAACCGACCTTCCTTGTTGAAAAAAAGCCTGCTGGTGCTGGCGGTCATTGCCGCCGCCGCAGGGGGATACTACTGGTGGCATCATCCGGCACAGCCCGACGCCGATCCTCAGGCCGCCGCCCGACCGCACCGCGGCAAAGGGGGCGCAGGGGGCGCGCCAGCGCCGGTTCAGGCCGCCACCGCCGTTAGCCAGAGCGTGCCGCACTTTCTCAGCGGGCTTGGCACCGTGACCGCCGCCAGTACCGTTACGGTGCGCAGCCGCGTCGACGGCGAGCTGATGGCGATTCACTTTCAGGAAGGAGAGCAGGTTAAAGCGGGTCAGCTACTGGCGGAGATCGATCCGCGACCTTATCAGGTCGCCTTAACCCAGGCGCAGGGCCAGCTGGCGAAAGACCAGGCGACGCTGGCCAACGCTCGCCGCGATCTCGCGCGCTTTGAGAAACTGGCGAAAACCTCGCTGGTGTCGCAGCAGGAACTGGATACCCAGCGTTCACTGGTGAGCGAAACCCTGGGCACTATCAAAGCGGACGAAGGCAGCGTCGCCAGCGCCCAGCTTAATCTTACCTACAGCCGCATAACCTCGCCGATTGCGGGCCGCGTCGGCCTGAAACAGGTCGATGCAGGCAACTACATCACCAGCGGCGACACTAACGGGCTGGTGGTGATCACGCAGACCCATCCTATCGATGTTCTATTTAGCCTGCCGGAAAATGACCTGCCCGACATTATGCAGGCGCAAAAAAGCGGCCAGCCGCTGGTGGTCGAAGCCTGGGACCGCAGCAACCAGACGCTGCTGACGCAGGGGACGCTGCTCAGCATCGACAACCAGATTGACGCCACAACCGGCACCATCAAGATAAAGGCGCGCTTTGACAATCAGGACGACAAGCTCTTTCCTAACCAGTTCGTTAACGCGCGGCTGAAGGTCAATACCCTGCAGGATGCGATTGTGATCCCCACCGCCGCGCTGCAGATGGGCAATGAGGGCCACTTTGTCTGGGTGGTCAACAGCGACAACAAGGTGAGCAAGAAAAGCGTCACTGCCGGACTGCAGGACAGCCGCCAGGTGGTGATCACCGCCGGGCTTAGCGCAGGCGAACGCGTAGTCACCGACGGTCTGGATCGCCTGACGGAAGGGGCGCAGGTTGAAGTGGTTGCGCCGCAGAGCACCGCGCTGAAAAGCAGCCGCGCGGCGCAGCCGGCGAAAGGAGCGCGTGAGTAATGCAGGTAATGCCTCCTGACGCCAGCGGCGGGCCGTCGCGTCAGTTTATTTTACGTCCGGTTGCCACCACGCTGCTGATGATCGCGATTCTGCTGGCGGGCATTCTCGGCTACCGGTTTCTGCCGGTTTCGGCACTGCCGGAAGTGGACTACCCCACCATACAGGTGGTAACGCTCTACCCCGGTGCCAGCCCGGACGTCACGACCTCCTCCATTACCGCGCCGCTTGAACGCCAGTTCGGCCAGATGTCGGGACTGAAACAGATGGCGTCGCAAAGCTCCGGCGGCGCATCGGTCATCACCCTGCAGTTCCAGCTTACGCTGCCGCTCGACGTCGCCGAGCAGGAAGTGCAGGCCGCCATCAACTCCGCCACCAGCCTGCTGCCCAACGACCTGCCCAATCCGCCGGTCTACAGCAAGGTTAACCCCGCCGACCCGCCGATCATGACGCTGGCGGTCACCACCAGCAGCATGCCGCTGACCCAGGTGCAGGATATGGTGGAGACGCGCGTCGCGCAGAAGATCTCTCAGGTCTCCGGCGTGGGTCTGGTGACGCTCTCCGGCGGTCAGCGCCCGGCGGTTCGCGTGCAGATGAACGCCCAGGCGCTGGCGTCGCTGGGCCTCACCAGCGAACAGGTACGTACCGCCATCAGCAGCGCCAACGTCAACTCGGCGAAAGGCAGCCTCGACGGCCCGGAACGCTCCATTACACTTTCCGCCAATGATCAGATGAAGTCGGCAGAGGATTATCGCCAGCTGATTATCAGCTATAAAAATGGCGCGCCGGTGCGGCTGGGCGATGTCGCGACAATCGAACAGGGGGCGGAGAACCGCTGGCTCGGCGCCTGGGCGAACCGCGAGGCCGCCATCGTGCTTAACGTACAGCGGCAGCCGGGCGCCAATATTATCGCCACCGCCGATAATATCCGCGCGCTGCTGCCGTCGCTCACCGCTACGCTGCCGAAGTCAGTGAAGGTGCAGCTGCTGAGCGACCGCACGACCAATATCCGCGCCTCGGTCACCGATACCCAGCACGAGCTGATGCTGGCGATTGGCCTGGTGGTGATGATTATTTATCTGTTTCTGCGCAACGTGCCTGCGACCATTATCCCCGCGGTCGCCGTACCGCTCTCGCTGGTCGGCACCTTCGCCGCGATGTATTTCCTCGGCTTCTCCATCAACAACCTGACGCTGATGGCGCTGACTATCGCCACCGGCTTCGTGGTGGACGACGCTATCGTGGTGATTGAAAACATTACGCGCTACCTGGAGAAAGGCGAAACGCCTCTTGTCGCCGCGCTCAAGGGCGCAGGCGAAATCGGCTTTACCATTATCTCCCTCACCTTTTCGCTTATTGCGGTATTGATCCCGCTGCTGTTTATGGGCGATGTGATTGGCCGTCTGTTCCGCGAGTTCGCCGTCACGCTGGCGGTGGCGATCCTTATCTCCGCCGTGGTCTCGCTGACGCTGACGCCGATGATGTGCGCGCGTATGCTGAGCGCCGAATCGCTGCGCAAGCAGAACCGCTTTTCGCGCGCCAGCGAAGCCTTTTTCGAACGGGTGATCGCTGGCTATGGCCGCTGGCTGCGTAAGGTGCTGGCGCATCCCTGGCTGACGCTGTCGGTTGCGCTCGGTACGCTGCTGCTTACCGTACTGCTGTGGATCCTTATTCCGAAAGGCTTTTTCCCGCAGCAGGATAATTCGATTATTCAGGGTACGCTGCAGGCACCGCAGAGCGCCTCTTACGCCAGCATGGCAGAGCGCACGCGCGACGTCGCCTCGCTGGTTATGAAAGATCCGGCGGTGCAGAGCATGACCTCTTTCGTCGGCGTGGACGGCACCAATGCGGCGCTTAACAGCGCGCGCCTGCAGATTAACCTGAAGCCGCTAAGCGAACGCGATGACCGTATCCCGCAGGTGCAGCAGCGGCTGCAGCAGCGGGTAAGCCACCTTCCCGGCGTGACGCTGTGGCTGCAGCCGGTGCAGGATCTCACGATTGAAACCCAGTCGAGCCGTACGCCCTATCAGTTTACGCTCCAGTCCGGCTCGCTGGCGTCGCTCAGCAGCTGGGTGCCGAAGCTGCTGGACGCGCTGCGTCAGTCTCCTGAACTGCGCGATATCAGCAGCGACTGGCAGGATCAGGGGCTGGAGGCGTACGTTAACGTCGATCGCGACAGCGCTAGCCGCCTCGGCATCAGCATGGCCGATATTGATAACGCGCTCTATAACGCCTTCGGCCAGCGCCTGATTTCGACCATTTACACGCAGGCGAACCAGTACCGCGTGGTGCTGGAACAGGACAACCGCGCCACGCCGGGCCTGGCGGGTCTGGAAGGCATCCGGCTGGCCAGCGCCGACGGCGGCAGCGTGCCGCTCAGCGCCATCGCGAAGATTGAGCAGCGCCACAGCGCGCTCAGCGTCAACCATCTCGATCAGTTCCCGTCGGCGACCTTCTCCTTTAACGTCGCCGACGGCTACTCGCTGGGCGACGCGGTGAAAGCGGTCAGCGCGGCGGAAGAGCGGCTCGGTATGCCTGCGGAGCTGATGACCCAGTTCCAGGGCAGCACGCTGGCGTTCGAGGCGGCGCTGACCAGCACTGTCTGGCTGATCGTTGCGGCCATCGTGGCGATGTATATCGTGCTCGGCGTGCTCTATGAGAGCTTTATCCACCCCATCACCATTCTGTCGACGCTGCCCACCGCTGGCGTCGGCGCGCTGCTGGCGCTGATGCTAAGCGGCGGCGAGCTGGATATCATCGCCATTATCGGCATTATTTTGCTGATCGGCATCGTGAAGAAGAACGCCATCATGATGATCGACTTCGCGCTGGCCGCCGAGCGCGAACAGGGCATGGCGCCCTTTGACGCTATCTATCAGGCGTGCCTGCTGCGTTTTCGTCCGATCCTGATGACCACGCTGGCGGCGCTGCTGGGCGCCCTGCCGCTGATGCTCAGCACCGGCGTCGGCGCGGAGCTGCGCCATCCGCTCGGCATTGCGATGGTGGGCGGGTTGATCCTGAGCCAGGTGCTGACGCTGTTTACCACGCCGGTGATCTATCTGCTGTTTGATCGACTGGGTCAGGCCGCGCGCCGCCGCTTTAGCGGTCGGGAGGCGGAACAGTGAGGCTATTTGCGCTCTTTATTCATCGCCCGGTCGCCACCACGCTGCTGACTATCGCCATTGCGCTGGCGGGCGCGCTCGGCTTTCGCCTGCTGCCGGTGGCGCCGCTGCCGCAGGTCGATTTTCCGGTCATTGTCATCTCTGCCTCGCTGCCGGGCGCGTCGCCGGAAATTATGGCCTCGTCAGTGGCGACGCCGCTGGAGCGCTCGCTGGGACGCATCGCCGGCGTCAGCGAAATGACCTCTACTAGCTCGCTCGGCAGCACGCGCATTATTCTGGTATTTGACTTCGACCGCGACATTAACGGGGCGGCGCGCGACGTGCAGGCGGCCATCAACGCGGCGCAAAGCCTGCTGCCGACCGGGATGCCAAGCCGCCCGACCTACCGCAAGGTTAACCCGTCGGACGCGCCGATTATGATCGTGACGCTGACGTCGGATATCTATAATCCCGGCCAGCTTTACGACTACGCCTCCACCCAGCTGGCGCAGAAACTGTCGCAGATTGAAGGGGTCGGCGACGTGACGGTCGGCGGCAGCTCGCTGCCTGCGGTGCGCGTCGCGCTGAACCCGCAGGCGCTGTTTAACCAGGGCGTTTCGCTGGATGCGGTGCGTGAGGCGATCGCCAACGCCAACCAGCGTCGTCCGCAGGGCGCGCTGGAGGATCGCCAGCAGCGCTGGCAGCTGCGCACCAATGACGAACTGAAAACCGCCAGCGATTATGCGCCGCTGGTGGTGCACTACAGTAACGGCGCGGCGGTTAAGCTCGCCGACGTCGCCAGCGTGCGGGACTCGGTGCAGGACGTACGCAACGCGGGGATGGCGGACGGCAAGCCCGCGGTGCTGCTGCTGGTGCGTAAAACGCCAGAGGCGAACGTGATCGATACCGTCGACCGCATTCGCGCCGAGCTGCCGACACTACACGAAACCATTCCCGCCGCCATTGATCTGCAGATCGCGCAGGACCGCTCGCCCACCATCCGCGCCTCGCTGCATGAGGTCGAGCAGTCCCTGACCATCGCCGTGGTGCTGGTGATTATGGTGGTGTTTGTTTTTCTGCGATCCGGGCGCGCTACGCTCATCCCCGCCGCTGCAGTGCCGGTATCGCTGATCGGCACCTTTGCCGCGATGTACCTCTGCGGCTTTAGCCTGAATAACCTGTCGCTGATGGCGCTGACCATCGCTACCGGTTTCGTGGTGGATGACGCCATCGTGGTGCTGGAGAATATCGCGCGCCACGTCGAGGCAGGCATGAAGCCTTTGCAGGCGGCGCTGACCGGCGTGCGTGAGGTGGGCTTTACCGTACTGTCGATGAGCCTGTCGCTGATCGCCGTCTTTTTGCCGCTGCTGATGATCGGCGGGCTGATAGGCCGCTTTTTCTCGGAGTTCGCCATTACGCTGTCGGTAGCGATCGCCATCTCTATGGTGGTCTCGCTTACCCTGACGCCAATGATGTGCGCTTACCTGCTGAAGCCGCACAGGGCGCGCAGCCAGCCGCGTCGGCGCGGTGCGGGCCGCATGCTGCTGGCGATCCAGCAGGGTTACGGCCGCTCGCTGGGCTGGGTGCTGAACCATGCGCGCTGGGTGTTGTTGCTGCTTTTCGGCACGATCGCCCTCACCGTCTGGCTGTTTATTCAGGTGCCGAAAACCTTTATGCCGGAGCAGGATACCGGCCGACTCTCCGGCTCTATTTCCGCCGATCAGAGCATCTCCTTTCAGGCGATGCGCCAGAAGCTCCAGGATTTTATGGTGATCGTGAAAGCCGACCCGGCAGTAGAGAGCGTAGTGGGCTTTACCGGCGGGATGCGCACCAACAGCGGCTCGATGTTTATTTCGCTGAAGCCGCTTTCAGAGCGCAGCGAAAACGCGCAGGCGGTTATTGCCCGACTGCGCGCGAAGCTGGCGAAAGAGCCTGGCGCGAATCTCTATCTCAACGCGGTGCAGGATCTGCGCGCCGGCGGCCGCGAATCAAACGCCAGCTATCAGTATTCTCTGCTCTCTGACGACCTCGCCGCGCTGCGCGAATGGGAGCCGAAAATCCGCCAGGCCTTCTCCGCGCTGCCGCAGCTGGCGGACGTAAACTCGGATCAGCAGGATAAAGGCAGCGAAATGGCGTTGCTCTACGATCGTGAAAGCATGTCGCGCCTCGGCATCGATGTCTCTCAGGCGAACGCGCTGCTGAACAACGCCTTCGGCCAGCGGCAGATCTCCACCATCTATCAGCCGCTGAATCAGTACAAAGTGGTGATGGAGGTCGATCCGCGCTACACCCAGGATATCAGCGCGCTGAATCAGATGTTTGTGATTAACGACGACGGCAAGGCGGTTCCGCTGTCGTGGTTCGCCCGATGGCAGCCCGCCAACGCGCCGCTGTCGGTAAACCATGAAGGGCTCTCCGCCGCCTCGACCATCTCCTTCAACCTGCCGGAGGGCGTTTCGCTGTCGGAAGCCTCTGCGGCGATCGACCGCACGATGATTGCGCTCGGCGTGCCCTCCAGCGTGCGCGGCAGCTTCGCCGGCACTGCGCAGGTGTTTGAGCAATCGCAGAGCAGCCAGCTCTGGCTGATGCTCGCCGCTATCGCCGCCGTCTATATCGTGCTGGGGATCCTGTATGAGAGCTACGTTCATCCGCTGACGATCCTTTCGACGCTGCCCTCGGCGGGCGTCGGCGCGCTGCTGGCGCTGACGCTGTTCAATACGCCTTTCAGCCTTATCGCCCTTATCGGTATTTTGCTGCTGATCGGCATCGTCAAGAAGAACGCCATTATGATGGTGGATTTTGCGCTGGACGCGCAGCGCAGCGGCAATCTGAGCGCGCGCGACGCTATTTTTCAGGCGTGCCTGCTGCGTTTCCGCCCTATTCTGATGACCACGCTTGCCGCGCTGTTCGGCGCGCTGCCGCTGGTGCTCACCAGCGGCGACGGCGCGGAGCTGCGTCAGCCGCTCGGCATCACCATCGCTGGCGGGCTGATTATGAGCCAGCTGCTGACGCTCTACACCACGCCGGTGGTCTATCTCTATATGGATAAGCTGCGGCGCAGGCGCGGCAAAGTAGCCTGCCCGGTGGAGAGTTAAGGAGAGGAGAGAAAAGAAGATGAACGCCCAAAAAGCCACGGTTCGCTGGCAGCTATGGATTGTCGCTTTCGGTTTCTTTATGCAAACGCTGGACACCACCATCGTCAATACCGCCATTCCGTCGATGGCGCATGACCTGGGCGTCAGCCCGCTGCATATGCATTCGGTAATCGTCTCCTATCTGCTGACGGTGGCGGTGACGCTGCCGATGAGCGGCTGGCTGGCAGATCGCTTCGGCGTGCGCAATATCTTCTTCAGCGCTATTGTGCTGTTCAGCGTCGGTTCGCTGCTCTGCGCCTTCTCCTCAACGCTGGACCAGCTGGTGATGGCGCGCGTGGTGCAGGGCATCGGCGGCGCGATGATGGTGCCGGTCGGTCGCTTAACCGTTATGAAAATCGTGCCGCGCGAGCAGTATATGTCAGCGATGACCTTTGTGACCCTGCCGGGACAGATCGGCCCGCTGATCGGCCCGGCGCTCGGCGGCGTGCTGGTGGAGTATGCCAGCTGGCACTGGATCTTTCTGATTAATATTCCCGTCGGCATCGTCGGCGCTATCGCCACCATCACCCTGATGCCGAACTACTCCATGAAGACGCGGCGCTTCGACTTTCTCGGCTTTCTGCTGCTGGCCGCCGGCATGGCGACGCTGACGATGGCGCTCGACGGCCAGCGCAGCAGCGGTGGTTCGCCGCTGCTGCTGGGCGCGATGATCCTGATCGGCGTTTTCTCACTGCTGTTTTATCTGATGCATGCGCGCAGCAATGACAACGCGCTGTTCAGCCTGAAACTGTTTGACAGCCCTGTCTACTCGATTGGTCTGCTCGGCAGCTTTCTCGGCCGCATCGGCAGCGGCATGCTGCCTTTTATGACGCCGATTTTTTTGCAGGTCGGCATGGGCTATACGCCGTTTCACGCCGGGCTGATGATGATCCCGATGGTGCTTGGCAATATGGGCATTAAACGCGTGGTGGTGCGCATCGTTAACCTGTTCGGCTACCGCAATACGCTGGTTGGCACCACGCTGGCGCTCGCCGTAGTGGTGCTGCTTTTCCCGGTGGTGGCGCTGCTCGGCTGGATATGGCTGCTGCCGCTGGTGCTGCTGATGCAGGGCATGGTGAACGCGCTGCGCTTCTCCTCCATGAATACGCTGACGCTGAAAGATCTGCCGGACGAACTCGCCTCCAGCGGCAACAGCCTGCTGTCGATGATTATGCAGCTGTCGATGAGTATCGGCGTCACCATCGCTGGCCTGCTGCTGGGTGCTTTTGGCCAGGACGCGCTGGGCAGCAGCGACAATACCCATTCGCTGTTTATGACCGCTTACGCCTGCATGGCGCTGATTATCGCCCTGCCCGCGCTGGTGTTCTGGCGCGTGCCGAAGGAAACCAGTAAAAACGTCGATCTGCGACGCCGGAGAAAACCATGAAGTCCCCTTTGCGCCTGGGCATCAGCGCCAAACTCTTTTTAGCGATTTTTTCTACCTGCATGCTAGTGCTGATCACCATGCACTGGGGCGTGCGTTTGAGTTTCGAACACGGCTTTGTCGACTATATCAAGCGCGGCAACGAGCAGCGCCTCGCCATGCTGGGCGACGCGCTGGCCGATCAGTATGAACAACACGGCAGCTGGGATTTTCTGCGCCATAACGATCGACTGGTATTCACCATGCTGCGCTCGCTGGAGCAGAATCCCGACAGCAGCAACCAGCTGCCGCCACACGGCTGGCGTACCCAGTTCTGGATTATCGACCAGCAGTATAAGGTGCTGGCAGGGCCGCGCGCGCCGGTGCCGCCGGAAGGGTCGCGGCGCAATATCACCACCAGCAACGGCAAAATTGTCGGCTGGGTGGTCGGTTCGCCGCCGGAGCGCCTGACGCGCAGCACCGATATTAACTTCGATCATCAACAGAGGCGCACCAGCTGGCTGATCGTCGGCCTGTCGACGCTGCTGGCGGCACTGGTGACCTGGCTGATGTCGCGCGGCCTGCTGGCGCCGGTTAAACGCCTGGTGGCGGGCACGCACCATCTGGCGGCGGGCAACTTCGCCACGCGCGTCGAAGTCGGCAGCCACGACGAGCTGGGCCAGCTGGCGCAGGACTTTAACCGCCTCGCCAGTTCGCTGGAGAAGAACGAGAGCATGCGTCGCGCCTTTATGGCCGATATTTCCCACGAGCTACGCACGCCGCTGGCGATCCTGCGCGGCGAACTGGAGGCGATGCAGGATGGCGTCCGCCAGCTGACGCCGGAGGCGATCGGCTCGCTGCTGAGCGAAGTCGGCGTGCTGAGCAAGCTGGTGGACGATCTGCATCAGCTTTCGCTTTCAGACGAAGGTGCCCTCGCCTACCGCAAGCAGGCCACCGATCTGGTACAGCTGCTGGAAGTAAGCGCAGGCAGCTTTAACGAGCGCTATCGCAGCCACGGCCTGACGCTGACGCTGCAAATGCCGGACGAAGCGCCCTTTTTCGGCGATCCCGACCGGCTGATGCAGCTGTTCACCAACCTGCTGGAGAACAGCCTGCGCTATACCGACGCGCCGGGCCAGGTTGAGGTGCGGCTCTGGTATGAAGCGCCCTGCTGGCAGATGAGTTTTGCTGACAGCGCGCCGGGCGTGGACGCGCAGCAGCAGGCGAAAATTTTCGAGCGTTTTTACCGCACCGAGGGGTCGCGCAATCGCGCCAGCGGCGGCTCAGGGCTGGGACTGGCTATCTGCAAAAACATTGTTGACGCGCATGGTGGTCATATCGCTGCGGAGCACTCTGATTTAGGTGGACTGAAAATCACGCTACAATTGCGCTATGTCCCCCAGCCGTAACTGATGATGAACCCCGAAAAAACCGACCCGCTGATTCTGGTAGTGGAAGACGAGCCGAAGCTGGCGCAGCTGATGATCGACTATCTGGAAGCGTCTAACTACCGCACCCATCATATCGCCCACGGCAGCGAGGTGCTGCCTTTCGTCCAGCAGACGCCACCTGATTTGATGCTGCTGGACCTGATGCTCCCCGGCAGCGACGGGCTGACGCTGTGCCGCGAAATCCGCCGCTTCTCTGAGCTGCCGATTATTATGGTGACGGCGCGCACCGAGGAGATCGATCGCCTGCTTGGCCTGGAGATTGGCGCGGATGACTATATCTGTAAGCCTTTCAGCCCGCGCGAAGTGGTGGCGCGGGTGAAAACCATTCTGCGCCGCGTCAGACGCGCGCCGGAAGAGGCAGGCAAAACGTCACTGCTGAAAATTGACGAGAACCGTTTTCAGGCGAGCTGGCACGACCAGCCGCTGGAGCTGACGCCCGCTGAGTTCCGCCTGCTGAAAACCCTGGCGCTGGAGCCGGGAAAAGTTTTTTCGCGCGAGCAGTTGCTGAATCATCTTTACGATGACTACCGCGTCGTCACCGATCGCACCATCGACAGTCATATTAAAAATCTGCGGCGCAAGCTGGAAAGCCTCGACGCCGACCAGCCGTTTATCCGCGCCGTATACGGCATGGGTTATCGCTGGGAAGCGGATCTGTGTCAGTTGATCTAGATCAATTGATTCGCTCTCTCTGCCGCCTACAATTCCGCACCTTTTGCAGGGCCGTTAAGGTGACGACCGCTGCACGTGCCGCGCCAGGCGGCATGCTGACCTGACATCAGTGAGAACACCATGAAACCAGAACTGCTTTCTCCAGCGGGAACGCTGAAGAATATGCGTTACGCCTTTGCCTATGGCGCAGACGCGGTCTATGCCGGACAGCCGCGCTACAGCCTGCGCGTGCGCAATAATGAATTTACCCATGACAACCTTGCCAAAGGGATCGCCGAGGCGCACGCGCTGGGCAAGAAATTCTATGTTGTGGTCAATATCGCGCCGCATAACGCCAAGCTGAAAACCTTTATTCGCGACCTGACGCCGGTAGTAGAGATGCAGCCCGATGCGCTGATCATGTCCGATCCCGGTTTAATTATGCTGGTACGCGAAGCTTTTCCGCAGATGCCGATCCACCTTTCCGTCCAGGCCAATGCGGTCAACTGGGCGACGGTAAAATTCTGGCAGCAGATGGGGCTGACGCGCGTGATCCTGTCGCGCGAGCTGTCGCTGGAGGAGATCGCCGAGATCCGCCAGCAGGTGCCGGAGATGGAAATCGAGATCTTCGTCCACGGGGCGCTCTGTATGGCTTACTCCGGCCGCTGTCTGCTTTCGGGCTATATGAACAAGCGCGACCCGAATCAGGGCACCTGCACCAACGCCTGCCGCTGGGAATATAAGGTGGAGGAAGGCAAGGAGGACGAGGCAGGCAATATCGTTGAGGTACAGGAGGTGACGCCGACGCTGGGTATTGGCCAGCCTACCGATAAGGTGTTCCTGCTGGAAGAGAAGATGAAGCCGGGCGAGGTGATGAGCGCCTTTGAAGATGAACACGGCACCTACATTATGAACTCGAAAGATCTGCGCGCGGTAGCGCACGTCGAGCGCCTGAGCGCGATGGGAGTTCATTCGCTGAAAATCGAAGGCCGCACCAAATCCTTCTACTATTGCGCGCGTACGGCGCAGGTTTACCGCCGCGCTATCGACGACGCCGCAGCCGGTAAGCCCTTCGATCCAGAACTGCTGACCACGCTGGAGGGGCTGGCGCATCGCGGCTATACCGAGGGCTTTTTGCGCCGCCATACGCACGACAGCTACCAGAACTACGCGCAGGGCTATTCAATTTCGGAGCGCCAGCAGTTTGTCGGCGAATTTACCGGCGAGCGTCGCGGCGACTGGGCAGAAGTGGCGGTGAAAAATAAGTTTCTGCTCGGCGACAGCCTGGAGATCATGACGCCCAACGGTAATCTGAACTGCAGGCTGGAAGCGATGCAGGATGCGCGCGGCGCGGCTATTGACGTCGCGCCTGGCGATGGCCATCGCGTCTGGATACCGGTGCCTGCGGATGTCGGGCTGGCGTTTGGCCTGCTGCTGCGCAATTTCACCGACGGCAGCAGCACGCGCGATCCCCATAACAAATTACTCACGTCGCGAAAGTAAACGGATGAAGTTAGAACAGGATCACAGACCGCCGCTGCGCGCTCCTTTATAGTCGCGCCTGCTGCGAACGAGTAACAACTAATAGCTGTTGTATCAGGAACCACCTCATTCACCCGCCCGGCTCCCCCGTGCGGGTTTTCTTTTTTCCGCTTTTCTCCCGTAAATTTTCCCTCCTGACTATGCTATAAGCAGAAATCTTTGTGGGTTTTCAAGGAACGGATAATGGAAAAACAATCGCTTACTCTACTCATTCTTAATGGCAAAGGTGCAGGTAATGAGGATCTGCGTGCGGCTGTCACGACGCTGCGCGATGAGGGCTTTGCCATCGCCGTACGCGTGACATGGGAGAAAGGCGACGGCGAACGCTACGTCGAGGAAGCGCTGCGGCTGGGCGCAGAGACTATCGTCGCTGGCGGCGGCGACGGCACCATTAACGAAATCGCCACCGCGCTGACCGCCGTCGATGCCGCCCGGCGGCCGGTACTGGGCATTCTTCCGCTTGGCACCGCTAATGACTTCGCCACCAGCGTCGGCATTCCCGCCGAAATGGAGCCCGCGCTGCGCCTGGCGGTTCAGGGCAAGGCCCACGTTATCGACCTGGCGCGGGTTAATCAGGATCGCTTTTTCATTAATATGGCGACCGGTGGCTTTGGCACCCGTATCACGACCGAAACGCCGGAGAAGCTAAAGTCTGCGCTGGGCGGCGTCTCCTATTTTATTCACGGACTGATGCGGATGGACACGCTGAAGCCCGACAGCTGCGAGATTTCCGGCCCTGAGTTTCACTGGCAGGGCGACGCGCTGGCGATTGGCGTCGGCAACGGGCGTCAGGCGGGCGGCGGCCAGCGTTTGTGTCCGTCGGCGCTGATCAACGACGGCCTGCTGGACGTCAGCATCGTCACCGCGCAGGAGCTGCTGCCCACCCTGCTGCACTCGCTGACCAGCAACGACGACAATCCGAATATCGTGACCGCTAAACTCACCTCGCTGCGCATCGTTTCGCCAAATGAAATGACCTTTAACCTGGATGGCGAACCCCTCTCCGGCCGCGAATTCGACATTGAGGTACTGCCCGGCGCGCTTAGCTGCCGTCTGCCGCCGCAGTGCGCGTTGCTGGCCTGACGTTAACCGCGCGGGCATTGAGTTAAGCTCTGCCTTGACTAAAACCGGCTGCGCTGGCGTGTGCAGCATGGCCCGATGGTAAAAACACAACAGAAATATCCCTGCCTGCTCGTCCCGCGTCATTCACGGCGCGGGACGTTTTGCTTTTCGGGCCATGCTGCCCGCTTGTTAGCTTTTCTGCCGCTGGCGCGGGCTTCAGCGCTGCGCGCCAGCCCTGAAATTCTCTCTGTGATTGTCTTCACAACTCTGCAACCTCAACTTGTATGGTAGTATAAATGCGCGTACTTTTTCAGCATTGATTGCTGAATGAAGGCCACGGAAAATGAAAATTGTTAACGCTGAAGTCTTTGTTACCTGCGCAGGCAGAAACTTCGTTACGCTGAAAATCACCACCGATGAAGGCATTACCGGCATCGGCGATGCGACACTTAACGGCCGCGAACTGCCGGTCGCCTCCTACCTGAAAGATCATGTATGTCCGCAGCTGATTGGCCGCGACGCGCATCAGATCGAGGATATCTGGCAATATTTCTATAAAGGCGCCTACTGGCGTCGCGGGCCGGTCACCATGTCCGCTATCTCTGCGGTCGATACGGCGCTGTGGGATATCAAAGGCAAAGCCGCCAATATGCCGCTCTACCAGCTGCTGGGCGGCGCCTCGCGCACCGGCGTTATGGTCTATTGCCACACCACCGGCCATACCATCGATGAAGTGATGGATGACTACGCGAAGCACAAGGAGATGGGCTTCAAAGCGATTCGCGCCCAGTGCGGCGTGCCGGGCATGAAAACCACTTACGGCATGGCGAAAGGTAAAGGGCTGGCCTATGAGCCAGCAACCAAAGGGAACTGGCCGGAAGAGCAGCTGTGGTCAACGGAGAAGTACCTCGACTTTACGCCGAAGCTGTTTGAAGCCATCCGCGATAAATTCGGCTTTAACGAACATCTGCTGCACGATATGCATCACCGCCTGACGCCGATCGAAGCGGCGCGCTTCGGCAAAAGCGTCGAAGATTACCGCCTGTTCTGGATGGAAGACCCGACGCCCGCTGAAAACCAGGCGTGCTTCCGCCTGATCCGCCAGCATACCGTTACGCCGATTGCGGTCGGCGAAGTGTTTAACAGTATCTGGGACTGCAAGCAGCTGATTGAAGAGCAGCTGATCGACTATATCCGCACCACCATCACCCACGCAGGCGGCATCACCGGCATGCGCCGCATCGCCGATTTCGCCTCGCTCTATCAGGTGCGCACCGGCTCTCACGGCCCCTCGGATCTCTCGCCGGTCTGCATGGCGGCGGCGCTCCACTTTGACCTGTGGGTGCCGAATTTCGGCGTGCAGGAGTATATGGGCTTCTCCGAGCAGATGATGGAGCTGTTTGACGCCAACTGGCGCTTCGAAGATGGCTTTATGCATCCGGGCGACAAGCCGGGGCTGGGTATCGAATTTAATGAAAAGCTGGCGGCGAAATATCCCTATGAACCCGCTTATCTGCCGGTGGCCCGTCTGGAAGACGGCACACTGTGGAACTGGTAAGGAGCGCATCATGAAAAGCGTTGTTATAGAACAACCCGGCACGCTGGTTCTGGCGGAGCGTCCGTTACCTGCACCCGCTGCGGGCGAAGTACGCGTAAAGGTGAAATACGCCAGCATCTGTGGCTCCGACGTGCATATCTGGCATGGGCATAACCCTTTCGCTAAATATCCGCGCGTCATCGGCCATGAATTTTTCGGCGTGATTGATGCCGTCGGCGACGGTGTTGACGCCAGCCGCATCGGCGAACGTGTGGCGGTCGATCCCGTCGTCAGCTGCGACCGCTGCTATCCCTGCTCGGTAGGCCGCCCTAACGTTTGCACCACGCTGAGCGTGATCGGCGTACATCGCGACGGCGGCTTCAGCGAGTATAGCGTCGCGCCCGCCAGCAACGCCTATACCCTGCCGACGACCATCCCTGACAGGCTCGCCAGTATGGTGGAACCTTTCACTATCGCGGCCAATATTACCGCGTTCCTTAAGCCGCAGCCGCAGGATGTGGCGCTGATTTACGGCGCTGGCCCGATGGGCCTGACGGCGATTCAGGTGCTGAAAGGGGTCTATAAGGTAGCGCAGGTGCTGGTGGTGGATCGTCTGCCGGAGCGTCTTGAGCTGGCGCAGGCCAGCGGCGCGGATCGCGTCTTCAACAACGCCGAAGTGGCGCTGGCGGCGCAGCTGGAAGGGGTGCAGCCGACGCTGATTATTGATGCCGCCTGCCATCCGTCGATTCTGGCAGAAGCAGCGGCGATCGCCTCGCCCGCCGCGCGTATCGGACTGCTCGGCTTCTCCGGCGAGCCGTGTAGCATCACGCAACAAAGTCTCACCAGCAAAGAGCTGTCGCTGTTTACCTCTCGCCTTAACAGCCATCGCTTTCCACAGGTCATTGAGTGGATGGAACAGGGGCTGATCCAGCCAGAAAAACTGGTTACGCACTACTTTTCGCTCGATGAAATCGAACGCGCGATGACGCTGTTCGAAAAAGACCCCCGCACCTGCTGTAAGGTCGTTTTAGAGATGTAGCCGCCTTGCCTCACCGGGGATTCAGCCGGCAGTGCGCTGCCGGCCTACTATCACTATAAAAAAGCGTTGGAGCCACTATGTTTAAAAATCTGCGCTGGACAATTGTACTGCTGTTGTTTCTTGTTTACATGATCAACTACCTCGATCGTGTCGCCCTCTCCCTTACCCTGCCGCTGGTAGAAAAAGATCTGGCGATCAACGCTGAACAGTTCGGCATGATCTTCGGCAGCTTCTTCTTCGGCTATGCCTTGTTCAACTTCGTCGGCGGCGTCGCCACTGACCGCTTTGGCCCGAAAATCGTGCTTGGCCTGGCGGTTGGCATGTGGTCGCTGTTCTGCGGCATGACCGCGCTGGCGACCGGCTTCTGGTCGATGCTGATCCTGCGCGTACTGTTCGGCATGGCGGAAGGCCCTATTTGCGCCTCGGCCAACAAAGCGATTAACGGCTGGTTCCCGAAAAAACAGGCGGCCACCGCGATGGGCCTGCTGAGCGCCGGTTCGCCGCTGGGCGGCGCGGTAGCGGGCCCCATTATCGGCTACCTTGCGCTCGCCTTCGGCTGGCGTCCCGCTTTCGTTATTATCTGCCTGATTGGTCTGGTATGGATGGCGGTCTGGCTGTTTGTTTCAGCAGACAACCCGGCAAAGAGCAAGCATGTCTCGGATGAAGAGCGCGCGCTGGTTGATAAACTGAAAGCTGAGCAGCCGGGCGAAGAGGCAGATCTGGCGCAGGCGTCCCACGGCTTCGGCTACTATCTGCGCCAGCCGATTATTCTGGTCACCGCCTTCGCCTTCTTCTGCTACAACTATATTCTGTTCTTCTTCCTGAGCTGGTTCCCGGCCTATCTGGTGCAGGCACACGGCCTCGATATTAAATCGATGTCAATCACCACCATGATCCCGTGGATTGTCGGCTTCGTCGGCCTGGCGCTGGGCGGCTGGATCTCAGACAAGATCTTCAATATTACCGGCAAGTTACTGTTGTCCCGTAAAATTGTGCTGGTGGTCTCACTGTTCGCCGCCGCCATTTGTGTGGCGCTGGCGGGTACGGTAAAAGAGGTCAACTCTGCGGTGATGATGATGTCGATATCGATCTTCTTCCTCTATATCACCGGGGCCATCTACTGGGCGATTATTCAGGACGTGGTGCACAAGAGCCGCGTCGGCAGCATCAGCGGCTTTATCCATCTGGTAGGCAGCCTCTCGGGCATCATCGGCCCGATCGTCACCGGCTTTATCGTGCAGCATACCGGCAAGTTTGACAGCGCCTTTGTGCTGGCTGGCTGCGTCGCCGCCGTTGGCGCCTTCCTGGTGCTGTTCGTTATCCGCAGCCCGAAAGCGAGCAAGAAGCCGGTTTCGGTGTAAGCAGAACGTTTTACATGACTGAATCACGGGGCGCAGGACGCCCCGTTTGCCATAAGGACGGACTATGTTAGAGATTGATCGCCTTCCCGCCGACGTGCAGCGCCCGCGCTACGATCGCAGCAAACTGAAAACCCGCATGGTGCATATTGGCTTCGGCGCTTTTCACCGCGCGCATCAGGCGCTGTGCAGCGACAAGCTGGCGGAACAGGGCAGCGACTGGGGCTATTGTGAAGTCAACCTCAACAGCGGCGAGCTGATTCAGGCGCTGCGTCAGCAGGATCACCTGTATACCCTCACGGAAATGGCTGACGACTCGCTGACTACGCGGGTCATCGGCGTCATCACCTCAGCGCTACACGGCAAAGGCGATGGCATTGAGGCGGTCATCGCCGCCATGAGCCAGCCGGACGTGGCGATTGTCTCTATGACGGTAACGGAGAAAGGCTACTGTCATCATCCCGCCAGCGGCGACCTCAACCATGAACATCCCGATATCCTGCACGATCTGGCCCATCCCGATGCGCCGCGTTCGCTGCCGGGTCTGATTCTGGCGGCGATCCGCCGACGCCGCGACGCGGGACTGCCGCCGTTCAGCGTGATGTCCTGCGACAATATGCCAGAAAACGGCCACGTCACGCGCAATGTGATTGTGCAGCTGGCGCAGCGGCAGGATGGCGCGCTGGCGGACTATATTCAGCAGCATGTCACCTTCCCTTCCACTATGGTCGACCGCATCGTTCCGGCGATGACCGACAGCGCCTTTGCTCAGCTTGCCGAACGCCTCGGCTGTAGCGACCCGGTCGCGGTCGAAGCGGAACCCTTTTTCCAGTGGGTCATCGAGGATAATTTCGTCAGCGGCCGGCCAGCCTGGGAGCAGGCGGGTGCGGAACTGGTTAAAGACGTACTGCCCTTTGAAGAGATGAAGCTGCGCATGCTTAACGGCAGCCACTCCTTTCTGGCTTATCTCGGCTTCCTCTCCGGCTATGAATACATCAGCGACTGTATGGCCGATACCAGCCTGCGTACCGCCGCGCGCAGGCTGATGCTTGAGCAGCAGGCGCCGACGCTGCGCACGCCGGGCGTCGATCTCACCGCCTACGCCGACTCGCTGATCGCGCGTTACGAAAACCGCGCGATTAAGCACCGCACCTGGCAGATCGCAACCGACGGCACGCAGAAGCTGCCGCAGCGCCTGCTCGACAGCGTGCGCTGGCACCTGCGCAACGGCAGCAACTGCGATCTGCTGCTGCTGGGCGTAGCGGGCTGGATGCGCTATGTCGGCGGCGTGGATGAGCAAGGCGCGCCCATCGAGATCCGCGATCCGCTGAAAGCGGAGCTGGCGGAGCGCGTGGCTGCCAGTGCCGAAGGCGAAGCGCGCGTGAAAGCGCTGCTGGGGATGAAAGCGGTATTTGGCCAAGATCTGGCGCAGAATGCGGAAGTCGTCGCCACGCTGACGCGCTTCTGGCTGCAGCTGCGCGAGCATGGCGCGCGCGCCACCGTGGCGCAGATTGTTCATGCGCTGTAATTGTTCAGTAGCAAAAGCGCTGGCGCAGTCGCAGCGCGCTGATTAGACTGACACTTTCCCAACGGGCTGGCTACGGCCAGCCGTAATACGGATATGCCGCATGTCAATCGCCTATACCATCACCACCAGCGAACCGGTTAACCAGCAGATCTATCGTTATCTGCGGAAGGATATCGTGACCTGCGTCATCCAGCCGGGTTCGCTGCTGTCAGAAAAAGAAGTTTCAGCCCGGTTTAACGTGTCGCGCCAGCCGGTGCGTGAAGCCTTTATCAAGCTGGCAGAGGCGGGTCTGGTGCAGGTGCTGCCGCAGCGCGGCACCTTCGTGCGGAAAATCTCCGCGCGCCGCGTAGCGGATGGCCGGTTTATTCGCGAAGCGGTAGAGGTTTCGGTCGTGCGGCGTGCGGCGCTGGAGATTGAACCTGAGGCGCTGATGACGCTGGAGCACAATCTTCAGCTGCAAAAAATGGCGGCCAGCCGTCAGGACAGCCAGGCGTTTCTGAGCCTCGACGATGAGTTTCACCGGCTGATTGCCGAGAGCATTAACTGCGCGCTGGCGTGGGAGACGGTAGAAAATATCAAAGCGGCGATGGACCGCGTGCGCTTCCTGACGCTGAGCGAAGTCTCGCCGCCGGACAGCCTGATAGAGCAGCATGAGGAGATTTTGTCAGCCTTGAAAAATCACGATGCTGACGCTGCCGAAGCAGCAATGCGCCGTCATCTGCAGGAGATGATTTTCTCCATTACCCCCATTGCCGAGCGCAACAGCGAGTGGTTTGAGTCGCTGTAATCTCATAATAAAGAAGGCCAGCGCCCGGCTGGCCTTTTTCATCTCTTCACCTCAGGATCCGTAAGCATCTTATCCAGACCCCTTAAGCCGTCGGCGAAGCCGGGTTTAATCAGGCGATGGTGACCTCTTTAGAGAGATAGACATCCTGCACCGCATTGATCAGCGCCACACCATCCTTCAGCGACTTTTTAAACGCCTTACGCCCCAGGATTAACCCCATGCCGCCCGCGCGCTTATTGATGACCGCGGTGCGCACCGATTCTGCGATATCGGTTTCGCCCGCCGACGCGCCGCCCGAATTAATCAGCCCGGCGCGGCCCATATAGCAGTTCGCCAGCTGGTAGCGCACCAGGTCAATCGGGTTATCTGTGGTCAGGGTGCTGTAAACGCGTTCGTCGGTGTGACCGAACTTCACCGCCTTGTAGCCGCCGTTATTTTCCGCCAGCTTCTGCTTGACGATATCCGCGCCGATGGTCGCCGCCAGATGGTTAGCCTGTCCGGTGAGATCGGCGCTGGCATGATAGTCCACGCCATCTTTTTTGAAATCGTTATTGCGCAGGTAAGCCCAGAGTACCGTGACCATGCCCAGCTCGTGCGCGCGTTCGAAAGCGGCGGCGATCTCTTCAATCTGGCGGCGCGACTGTTCAGAACCAAAATAGATCGTGGCGCCGACGGCGACCGCTCCCATATTGAACGCCTGCTCGACGCTGGCATAGAGCGTCTGGTCGTACTGCGTCGGATAGCTCAGGGTTTCGTTGTGGTTCAGCTTCACCATAAAGGGAATACGATGCGCGTAACGGCGCGCCACCGAGGCCAGCACGCCATAGGTTGACGCTACGCAGTTACAGCCCGCTTCAATCGCCAGCTCAACGATATGTTTGGGATCGAAATAGTGCGGGTTGGCGGCAAAGGAGGCGCCCGCCGAATGCTCCACGCCCTGATCGACCGGCAGGATTGACAGATAGCCGGTGCCCGCGAGGCGGCCGGTATTGTATAGCGTCTGCATATTACGCAGCACCGCAGGCGAACGGTTATTGTCGATCATTACGCGATCGACATAATCAGGGCCGGGCAAATAGAGGTTTTCCGCGGGCAGGGCCAGACAGCGATGCTGAAGAAGAGAATCCGCGTCCTGGCCCAGTAACTGTACGATGTCCGTCATGTTAACTCCTGTCAGAAAAGAGGTGATGCGCCGGCGCAGACCGGCGCGAGCCACCACAGCCTGAACGTCGCAGCATCACGACGCAAATTGCTGACTCCATTTTTCAGACGGATCCGTAGCAAGATTTCTCATTCCAGGGCGTTCTGCCCTACCACCAGCGATGAAAATGGTGCACCGGCCCGATGCCTTTGCCTACTTCCAGCGTATCGGCCTGCATCAGTGCCTGTTGCAGCCACGCTTTCGCCTCGCGCAGCGTTTGCGCCCAGCTGTCATGACGCGGGCGCAGCGCCGCCAGCGCGGCGGAGAGCGAACAGCCGGTGCCGTGTGTATGGCGCGTGTTGACGCGCGGCGCGGTAAAGCGCTCTGCGCCCTCGCGCGTGATCAGCCAGTCCGGGCTTTCGCTGTCGCCAAGATGACCTCCCTTCATCAGCACCGCCTGGCAACCGAGCGCCAGCAGCGCGTTGCCCTGCTCCAGCATCGCCTCTTCACTGCGCGCTGGCGCGCACTCAAGCAGCGCTGCCGCTTCCGGCAGATTTGGCGTAATTAACGACACCTGCGGCAGAAGCAGCTCGCGTACGCTGGCGATCGCGTCTGGCGAGAGTAAGGGATCGCCGCTTTTCGCCACCATCACCGTATCCAGCACCACAAAAGGGATGTCGGCTCGTTTCAGCTTTTCCGCCACTTTTTGCACGATAGCGGTTTCCGAGAGCATGCCGATTTTCGCCGTATCGATGCGTACGTCGCTCAGCACCGAGTCGAGCTGCGCCGCCACAAAGTCTGGATCGATACGATAGACCGACTGCACGCCGCAGGTATTCTGCGCCACCAGCGCGGTAATGACGCTGGTTCCATAGGCACCGAGCGCTGAAAAAGCCTTGAGATCGGCCTGGATGCCTGCGCCGCCGCTGGGGTCGGTTCCGGCAATAGTCAGGGCGTTGATACGCTTCATGCGCGCGCCTCCTGTGCCAGCTGCCATAAGGCATCAATAAACAGCGTGGCGAAGCTGCCCGGCGCGCCTGTCTGCGCAGCGGCGCGTTCACCTGCGCACGCCATCACGCGGCAGGCGCTGGCGACGTTGTGCAGCCGCTCGCCAGGCAGGCTGCAAAAGGCCGCCACTACGGCGGAAAGCGCGCAGCCGGTGCCCACCACGCGGGTCATCAGCGCGCTGCCGCCGGGTACGCTCAAGGTCGTATCCCCGTCTGTGACGTAATCGACCTCGCCGCTGACGACTACCAGCGTTTGCGCGCGCTTCGCCAGGCTGCGCGCCGCCTCCAGCGCCGCTTCCGCCTGATGCTGCGTATCTACCCCACGCCCGCCAGCGCTCTGCTGCGCCAGCGCAAGGATTTCAGAGGCGTTGCCGCGCACCGCGGCAGGCCGCCGCGCAAGAAGCTGCTGGCTGAATTGAGTGCGCAGCCGCAGCGCGCCGACCGCGACCGGATCGAGCACCCAGGGCGTCTGCGCCGCCTCAGCGGCCTGTACCGCCGCCAGCATCGCATCGCGGCGGTCGCAGGTCAGCGTGCCGACATTGATCAGTAACGCATCGGCTATCGCGGCAAACTGCGCGGCCTCATCAGGATCGATCACCATCGCGGGTGAAGCGTGAAGCGCCAGCAATACGTTGGCGGTGAAGTTCTGCACCACGTCGTTGGTCATACAGTGAACCAGCGGCTGCTGCTGAACGAAACGGGCGAGAACGGGCGCGAAATGCGCGTCGGAAAAGCGTTGAGGTTGGTGGATCATCATTACTCCCAACCGGCGAACAAGAAGGCGAATGCGGTCAGGCATCTGACTTCCCTACGCTGGCATTATCCAGATCAGGTAATACGGGTATTTCTCAGCCTTCACGAAGAAGGGCACCCCGAGTCGAATGGTACGCCAGCAGCATAAGAGAGGCGGCCAGCGAAAGCAATATAGCTACCTCTAAAGAGGTATTACCAGTTAGCGTAGTTCAGCATGATCTCGATCAACCAGCCTGGGAGAAAAAAAGGGCTTAATGCTGCGGGTTTTAAATTAAGCGGCTGCCAGCAAAATATTTTATTAAATATTAGCGAGCCAAAAATATAGCGCATGGATCGGTTAGCGAAACCTCTGGTTTCGCCAGGCTGCACTGTCTGCCGCATAAACCCCGCCTGCCTGAGACAGTGAATAATAATGATAATTATCATCGCGTTAAAAACTTTCACTCAATTGCCGCCAGGCTCAGGAAAACAAAATGACGTTTTTTCCATTTATTCCGCATTGTCACCGCTGGCAGGATATTCATATTTCTCGCGCTTACGCCGTTGCGCCTAACGGCAGATCCTATTTTTCTACTTTTATTTCCGCCCGCTGTCGAAGATGCGACGAAATTATTCATCGCATCTATTACCGCGATATCAGCGATGCGCAGGCGCGCCGCTGGCTGGGTTAAAGACTGTTGCAAGGTGACGCTTTTGGCAACGTCATGTTAGGCTGATGTTACCCGATGCAGAAAACAGACGTGCCATGCCCAGCTTGCTTGATACGCTTACCCATCAGATTTACCTTTCCGCTCCGCTGTTTATTTTGATTTTCCTTGGCTATGCCCTGACGCGCATCGGCAAATGGCCGATAACCATCAGCGAAGGCATGAACCGCTTCGTGTTTAACGTTGCCCTGCCCTGCATGCTGTTCCGCGTTATGAGCGACTTCTATAAAAGCCCGCCGGTGGATGTGCGGCTGCTGCTGGCCTTTTTCGGCAGCTGCCTGCTGATTTTTATCCTTGGACGTATTGTGGGCGCGCGTCTGTTTAAGCTCGACGGCGTTGCAGGTACGGTTTTCGCGCTCGGCGGTATCTTCTCTAACAACGTGATGCTGGGTATTCCAGTGGCGACGGTGCTGCTCGGCCCGCAGGCGCTGCCTTCGGTGGCGCTGGTGCTGGTGTTCAACAGTCTTATCCTCTGGACGCTGCTGACGCTTTCCGTGGAGTGGGCGAAACAGGGAAGCTTTTCGCTGAAAGGCATCGGTCATACGCTACTGAGCGTGGCAAAAAACCCACTCATTATCGGTATCCTCAGCGGCACCGCGTGGAGCTTTTTAAAACAGCCGCTGCCAACTATCGCCGCCGAACCGCTGCGTATGCTCGGCTCTATTGCCGCGCCGCTGTCGCTGGTGACGCTCGGCATGAGTCTGGCGCACTACCGCGTGCGCGACGGGCTGCGTGAAAGCTATACCATCTGTTTGTTCAAGCTGATTTTACAGCCGATGACCATCTGGGCGATCGCCTGGCTGGTGCACCTTCCGCCGCTGGAAAGCCGGGTCGTGGTTCTGCTGGGTTCGATGGCGGTGGGCGTAAACGTCTATCTGATGTCGCAGAAGTTTAACGTGCTGACAGGCCCGGCGGCGGCCAGCATGCTCTTTTCTACCCTGTTTGCGGCGGTGACGACGCCGGTATGGATGATGCTGATGTCGATGGCGGGCTATTAAAAAAAAGGCCCCGAGACAGATATCCCGGGGCCGTTGCGTGGCTATCGCAAAAAATTAAACTTATTCAGCCGGTTTGGTGCGGATCAGGTAGTCAAAAGCGCTCAGCGAGGCTTTAGCGCCTTCGCCGCTGGCGATGATAATCTGCTTGTAGGGCACCGTGGTGCAGTCGCCCGCCGCGAATACGCCTTTCAGGCTGGTTTCGCATTTAGCATCAATCAGGATCTCGCCCATTTTGTTGCGCTCTACCGCGCCTTCCAGCCAGGTGGTGTTCGGCAGCAGGCCAATCTGCACGAAGATGCCGCTCAGCGCGATATCGTGCGACGTCTGGCTGTTGCGATCGATATAAGCCAGGCCGGTCACTTTGCTGCCGTCGCCTTTCACTTCCGTGGTCTGCGCGTTAAGGATCACGTCAACGTTTTTCAGGCTGCGCAGTTTGTTTTGCAGCACCTGGTCGGCGCGCATTTCGCCAGCAAACTCCAGCAGCGTAACGTGCTCGACGATACCTGCCAGGTCGATAGCCGCTTCAACGCCGGAGTTGCCGCCGCCGATAACCGCTACGCGCTTGCCTTTAAACAGCGGACCGTCGCAGTGCGGGCAGTAGGTAACGCCTTTGGTACGATACTGCTCTTCGCCCGGTACGCCCATGTTACGCCAGCGCGCGCCGGTGGCGATGATAATGCTGCGTGATTTCAGCACCGCGCCTGAAGCGGTTTCAATCGCGTGCAGGCCGCCCTCTTTCGCAGCCGGGATCAGCTTGATCGCGCTCTGGGTGTCAATCACATCAACGTCGTAGTCGTCAACGTGAGCGCGCAGCGAACCAGCCAGCTTAGCGCCTTCGGTTTTCTGTACGGAGATGTAGTTTTCGATATCCACGGTGTCGAGCACCTGGCCGCCGAAACGCTCGCCCATCAGGCCGGTGCGGATGCCTTTACGCGCTGAGTAAATCGCCGCTGCCGCGCCCGCCGGGCCGCTGCCGACAATCAGCACTTCATAAGCGTCACGCTTGTTCAGCTCTTCCGCTGCGCGTTTCTCCGCGTTGGTATCAACCTTACCGACGATTTCGGCGAGGCTCATGCGGCCCTGACCGAACTCTTTGCCGTTCAGGTAGACCGCCGGAACGCCCATCACGTTACGCTCGGTAATTTCATTCTGGAACATGCCGCCGTCAATCGCCGTGTGCGAGACGCGCGGATTGATAATCGCCATCAGGTTCAGCGCCTGTACTACGTCAGGGCAGTTGTGGCATGAGAGCGAGTAGTAAGTTTCGAAATGCAGATCGCTATCCAGCGAGGCAACCTGGTCGAGCAGGCTCTGCGTCTCTTTCGACGGATGACCGCCGGTCTGCAGCAGCGCCAGCACCAGCGAGGTAAATTCGTGCCCCATCGGCGAACCAGCAAAGCGTGGGCCGCTGTGTGAGCCAGGGTTAGTGATCAAAAACGACGGTTTACGCACCGGACGATCGTTCTCTTCGCGGAAGCTGACTTTTTCAGACAGGCTTGCGATATCCGCCAGCAAATCGCGAATTTCCGCTGATTTGGCGCCATCGTCCAGGGTGGCGATCAACTCAACAGGCCTGGTTAATTTCTCAAGGTAGGCCTTGAGCTGGGTTTTTAAGTTGGTGTCGAGCATAGTGAGTTCCTGTCAGAAGAAATCGGGTGCCGTAGCACCCGATAGAGAAGATCGAAAAGCCGGTACAGAAATTAGATTTTGCCAACCAGGTCCAGAGACGGAGCCAGAGTTGCATCGCCTTCTTTCCATTTAGCCGGGCAAACTTCGCCTGGGTGAGAAGCGACATACTGAGCAGCTTTCACTTTACGCAGCAGGTCAGACGCGTCGCGGCCGATACCTTCAGCAGTGATTTCGATCGCCTGGATGATACCTTCCGGGTCAACGATGAAAGTACCGCGGTCAGCCAGACCTTCAGCTTCGCGCATGATTTCGAAGTTGCGGGTCAGCGCGCCAGTCGGGTCGCCGATCATGGCATACTGGATTTTCGCGATGGTTTCAGAAGAACCGTGCCAGGCTTTGTGGGTAAAGTGGGTGTCGGTAGAAACAGAGTAGATATCTACGCCCAGTTTCTGGAATTCTTCGTAGTGGTCAGCCACATCACCCAGTTCAGTCGGGCAAACGAAGGTGAAGTCAGCTGGATAAAAGAAGAATACACTCCATTTACCTTCAACGTCTTTCTCAGTTACGTCGATGAATTCGCCGTTTTTAAACGCCGTGTTTTTGAACGGTTTAATTTTGGTATTGATGATAGACATCTGAAGTCCTCCGCTAAAAGATGTGATGTACGTTACAAAATTTTCGGGCCAACTTCTAATATGCAGTCGTTATCAATCAGATAAACGAAAGCTATCAAACGCGGCAAGCCGCACCGCTATTGACGCCGCCCCGGCATTCTACACGCAAAGCACATTGATTTAACGTCGTTTATCTTTTCACGGCAGAACTGCTAATTTTGTAGAAAAGGCGTTAAGGGAGTTTATCCGTGCTGATCCGTTCTTATACCGAAGCCGATCGTCCGTTTCTGAGAACCCTGTTTCTGGCCGCGCGCCGTCATAACTGGCGCTGGCTCGACGACAGCCACTGGCAGCTGGAAGATTTTGACAGCGTGATCCTGGGAGAGACCGTCTGGGTCGCCGAGCTTGAGGGTCATCGCGTCGGTTTCGCCGGCGTGCTGGAGAATGATAATTTTCTCCATAGCCTGTATGTCGATCCCGCTTATCAGGGCCGCGGCGTCGGCGCCGCGCTGCTGGAGAAAGTGCAGGCGCGCTTTACCAGCACCGGCGCGCTGAAGTGTCTGCTGATGAACAAGGCGGCGCAGGCGTTCTACCTTAAACACGGCTGGAAGATGATCGCGCAAGGCGAGAGCGAACAGGGAAAATATGTGCTGATGCACTTTCCGCTGGCGTCCTGACGCGACGCCAGCGGTACGCTGGCCTACAGCGCGCGGAAGGCGATATCGCCGGGGATCACTTCGCCCTGCCAGTAGAGCCGCGACGCGACGCGGCCCGCCAGCTGGCGATAGAGCGCGGTAAACTCGCTCTCCGGACGACGGATCACCGTCGGTTCGCCGTCATCGAGATCTTCGCGCAGGTTAATATGCAGCGGCAGCTGCGCCAGCAGCTGCGTCTGATAATCCGCCACCAGCTTTTCCGCGCCGCCCGTGCCGAAAATCGGCTCATGGAAGCCGCAGTGGCTGCAGATATGCAGGCTCATATTCTCTACGACGCCCAGCACCGGCACGTTTACCTTCTCAAACATCACCATGCCTTTGCGCGCGTCGATCAGCGCAATATCCTGCGGCGTGGTGACGACGATGGCACCCGTCACCGGCACGTTTTGCGCCAGCGTCAGCTGAATGTCGCCGGTGCCCGGCGGCATATCAAGCACCAGATAGTCGAGGTCCGGCCACAGCGTCTCATTGAGCAGCTGCATCAGCGCCTTACTCGCCATCGGGCCGCGCCACACCATCGCGTTATCGTCCGTCACCAGATAGCCGATAGAGTTAGTGGCGAGACCGTGAGCCATAATCGGCGCCATATGGGTGCCGTCTGGCGAGGTAGGACGCTCGTGCTCGGTGCCTAGCATATTCGGCACTGACGGGCCGTAGATATCTGCATCGAGAATGCCGACGCGCGCCCCTTCCGCCGCCAGCGCCAGCGCCATATTGACGGCGGTGCTCGATTTGCCGACGCCGCCCTTGCCGGAGCTGACGGCGATAATGTTCTTCACGCCGTTAACGCCGGGCTGGCCTTTGACGCGCTTCAGCGTGGCGATATCGTGGCGCAGCCGCCAGTCGATCGCCTGCGCGCCGGTCAGGCGCAGCAGCTCGGCGCTGGCCTGCGCTTTCAGCTCCTCAAAGGCGCTCGCCCAGGCGAACGGCATAACGAGTTCGATATGCAGCTTGTCGTCCAGCAGCGCCACATGATGCAGCGCTTTCAGCGTGGTGAGATTGTGATCGAGGGTTGGATGCCGGAAGCCGCTTAACACGCCCATAACCACGGCGCGCAGGGCTTCAGGTGAATGTGATGTCCGGGATTGTGCTGTCATCCCCACTCCTTGTTATTTTTTCTGTCGCTGGGTTCAGCGGTAACACAACAATCATATCAGATGTCGGCACCGTCGACGCCAGGCCGCCCTTGTGTTTACGCCCGCCAGGGCATGAGTTACCATCTAAGCCCGTTTTTTCAATCAACAGAAAGCTACGCAAACTATGACTCAAGTCGCTAAAAAAATAATGGTAACGTGCGCCCTGCCGTACGCGAACGGATCGATCCATCTCGGCCACATGCTCGAGCATATCCAGGCAGACATTTGGGTGCGTTACCAGCGAATGCGTGGCAATCAGGTCTATTTCATCTGCGCTGACGACGCACACGGTACGCCGATCATGCTGAAAGCGCAGCAGTTAGGCATCTCACCGGAGCAGATGATCGCCGAAATGAGTCAGGAACATCAGGTCGATTTCGCCGGTTTCAACATCAGCTACGACAACTATCACTCAACGCACAGCGATGAGAACCGCGTGCTCTCCGAGCTGATTTACACCCGGCTGAAAGAGAACGGTTTTATTAAAAACCGCACCATCTCTCAGCTGTACGATCCGGAAAAAGGCATGTTCCTGCCGGATCGTTTCGTCAAGGGCACCTGCCCGAAATGTAAATCACCGGATCAGTATGGCGACAACTGCGAAGTGTGCGGCGCGACCTATAGCCCGACCGAGCTGATCGAGCCGAAATCAGTAGTCTCCGGCGCGACGCCGGAAATGCGCGACTCGGAGCATTTCTTCTTCGATCTGCCTTCATTCAGCGCCATGCTGCAGGCCTGGACGCGCTCCGGCGCGCTGCAGGAGCAGGTCGCGAACAAAATGCAGGAGTGGTTTGAGTCCGGCCTGCAGCAGTGGGATATCTCACGCGACGCGCCCTACTTCGGCTTTGAGATCCCGGACGCGCCGGGCAAATATTTTTACGTCTGGCTGGATGCGCCGATCGGCTATATGGGCGCGTTTAAAAACCTGTGCGACAAACGCGGCGATATCGATTTCGACGAGTTCTGGAAGAAAGACTCCACCACTGAGCTTTATCACTTTATCGGCAAAGATATCGTCTACTTCCACAGCCTGTTCTGGCCGGCGATGCTGGAAGGCAGCGATTTCCGCAAGCCCAACAACCTGTTCGTGCATGGCTATGTGACGGTAAACGGCGCCAAGATGTCTAAATCGCGCGGCACCTTTATCAAGGCCAGCACCTGGCTGCAGCACCTGGATGCCGACAGCCTGCGCTACTACTATGCCGCCAAGCTCTCCTCGCGCATCGACGATATCGACCTTAACCTGGAAGATTTCGTACAGCGCGTAAATGCCGACATCGTTAACAAGGTAGTCAATCTGGCGTCGCGCAACGCTGGCTTCCTGACCAAACGCTTTGACGGCCAGCTGTCGGCCGAGCTGGCGGATCCGGCGCTCTACCAGACCTTTGTCGACGCCTCTGAGAAGATTGGCGAAGCCTGGGCGAGCCGCGAGTTCAGCCGCGCCATTCGCGAAATTATGGCGCTGGCCGATCTGGCGAACCGCTACGTAGACGAACAGGCGCCCTGGGTGGTAGCGAAAGAAGAGGGTCGTGACGCCGATCTGCAGGCGATCTGCTCTATGGGCATCAACCTGTTCCGCGTGCTGATGACCTGGCTGAAGCCGGTGCTGCCGAGCCTGAGCGAGCGCGCCGAAGCCTTCCTCAACAGCGAATTAAGCTGGGACGCTATCCCGCAGCCGCTGCTCAGCCATCAGGTAGCGCCGTTTAAAGCACTTTATGGACGTATCGAAATGACCAAAGTTAACGCGCTGATTGAAGCGTCAAAAGAGGATGCCGCAGCGGCCAGCAAACCGGCCGCTGGCCCGCTGGCGGATGCGCCGATTGGCGACACCATTACTATTGACGACTTCGCGAAAGTCGATATGCGCGTGGCGCTGATTGAAAACGCCGAACTGGTGGAAGGCTCCGATAAGCTGCTGCGTCTGCAGCTCGATCTGGGCGGTGAGAAGCGTCAGATTTTCTCCGGCATTCGCGCCGCCTATCCCGATCCTTCGGTCTTGATCGGCAAGATGACGATTATCGTCGCTAACCTCGCGCCGCGTAAAATGCGCTTCGGCGTTTCGGAAGGCATGGTGCTGTCAGCCGGTCCGGGCGGGAAAGATCTGTTTGTGCTCTCTGTAGACAGCGGCGCGCAGCCGGGTATGCCGGTTAAGTAAGGGGTACAGGCTGGATAAGGGCGACAACCATGTCGCCCTTTTTCATACTGTGTCCCGTATTATGTTGTGCCGTGAAAACAGGAGCCTGCTATGCCCACCGTGCTGTCTCTGTGCTGGCGCTACGTACGCGCCTTCGTCATCATCTATCTCTGTCTCTATGCGGGTAACGCCATCGCCGTACTGCTGCCGATCACTATTCCCGGCAGTATCCTCGGTATGCTGACGCTGTTCGCCCTGCTGGCGACGCAAATCCTCCCCGTGGACTGGGTTAAGCCAGGCTGCCATTTGCTGATCCGCTATATGGCGCTGCTGTTTGTGCCTATAAGCGTCGGCATCATGAACTACACCGATGTGCTGAGCGCTCAGTTCGGGCCGATTGTGGTCTCTATCGTTGTCAGCACCTTTCTTGTTCTGACCATTGTCGGCTGGAGCGCCCATAAAATTCATACGCGAAGCGTGCAGGAGAAACCCGGTGAGTGACATCTGGTGGTCGCTGCCGCTCAGCGTCGGCGCCTTTATGCTGGCGCGCCGCCTGGCGGCAAAGCTGAAAATTTCGTTACTCAATCCGCTGCTGGTAGCGATGGCAATCATCATCCCGCTGCTGCTGCTTTTGCAAATCCCCTATACGCGCTATTTCGCCGGCAGCCAGATCCTTAACCAGCTGCTGCAGCCGGCGGTCGTTGCGCTGGCGCTGCCGCTCTACGAGCAGATGCATCAAATCCGCGCACGCTGGAAGTCGCTTATCGGCGTCTGTTTTATCGGCAGCCTGACCGCTATGGTTTCCGGCACCGCTATCGCGCTGTGGATGGGCGCGACGCCGGAAATCGCCGCCACTATTCTGCCTAAATCCGTTACCACGCCCATTGCGATGGCGGTCTCCGCCTCGCTGCACGGCATTCCCGCCATCAGCGCCATCTGCGTGCTGATTGCCGGGGTGCTCGGCGCGGTATTCGGCCATATGGTGCTCAACCTGCTGGGGATAAAAACCCGCGCGGCGCGCGGGCTGGCGATCGGCAATGCGTCTCACGCGCTCGGTACGGCGCGCGCGGCGGAGGTAGATTACCAGGAAGGCGCGTTCAGCTCGCTGGCGCTGGTGCTGTGCGGCATCATTACCTCGCTGCTGGCACCCTTTATATTCCCGCTGCTGCTGCACGCGTTTGGCTAAAACTTTGCGATTGATCTCGCAAAGTTGAAACGATGCAAATCTGTTGCATTGTCAGAGCGATACAGATCACATATAACCCTTCAGGCGGCAATGGGCCGCCTGATTTTGACGAGGCAATCATGCATCCACGTTTCACCTCCGCCTTCGACGCGCTGCCCGCTGCTCTGCAAAGCGCGCTGCGTCCGGTTCTTGACGACGCGCAGTTTCAGGCGGTGCTGACGCCGGAGCAGGTCGCATCGCTGATGCAGCAGACACAGCTGGACGCCGATGCGCTTGCTCTGGCGCTGCTGCCGCTGGCGGCAGCCTGCGCCGTCGTGCCGCTCTCGCGCTTCAACGTGGGCGCCGTGGCGCGTGGCGTCAGCGGCCACTGGTACTTCGGTGCCAACATGGAGTTTACGGGCGTGGCGCTACAGCAAACGGTACATGCCGAGCAGAGCGCGATTGCGCACGCCTGGCTGCGCGGCGAGCGCCGTCTGGAAGCGGTTACCGTCAACTACACGCCGTGTGGCCACTGTCGCCAGTTTATGAACGAACTCAACAGCGGCACCGATCTGCGCATCAGCCTGCCTGGCCGCCGCGTCAGCACGCTGGGCGACTATCTGCCGGACGCCTTTGGCCCGCGCGACCTGAACATCACCACGCTGCTGCTGGATAAGGTAGACCACGGCTATCTGGCGGAAGGCGATACGCTGGCGCAGGCGGCAATCGCGGCTGCTAACCAGAGCCATGCGCCCTACAGCGGCTCCCACAGCGGCATTGCGCTGCGCACCTCGGGCGGCGCGATAGTCACCGGACGCTACGCCGAGAATGCCGCCTATAACCCGAGCCTGCCGCCGCTACAGGCCGCGCTGATCCTGCTGAATATGCAGGGCGAAGCCTGCGAAAATATCGAGGCGGCAGCGCTGGCTGAAGTGGAAAACGCCACGCTGAATCAGTTCGCGGCCACTCAGGCGACCCTGGCCGCGCTGGGCTGCACCCGGCTCGCACGCGTCACGCTGCGCAAAGGCTGAGGCGCGCAACACGCTTTTCAACAATTGCAATATCTTTTATTTACAAAAGCTGTACATCGGCGAGAAATTTCATAGGATCGTGCGCCAGCAGTACAAAAAAGAAGACTGGCGTCTGAGCTTTGCCAGACAACATCGCAACCGGAGCATCAATTCATGGAACATGAGTACGAAAGTAAGCGTCCGCTGTACATCCCCTACGCTGGCCCGATCCTGCTGGAATTTCCCCTGCTGAATAAAGGCAGCGCCTTCTCGCTGGAAGAGCGCAACGAATTTAACCTCAACGGCCTGCTGCCTGAAGCGGTCGAGAGTATCGAAGAGCAGGCTGAGCGCGCCTGGCGTCAGTTCCAGGATTTCAAAAACAATAACGATAAGCACGTCTACCTGCGCAATATTCAGGACACCAACGAAACCCTTTTCTATCGCCTGCTCGACAATCATCTCGAAGAGATGATGCCGATTATCTATACCCCAACCGTCGGCGCGGCCTGCGAACACTTTTCCGAGATCTACCGCCGCGCGCGCGGCGTCTTTATCTCCTATCCGAATCGCGCCCATATCGAAGATATGCTGCAAAACGCCACCAAGCAGAACGTGAAGGTGATTGTAGTAACCGACGGCGAGCGCATTCTCGGCCTCGGCGATTTGGGCATCGGCGGCATGGGCATTCCTATCGGCAAGCTGTCGCTCTATACCGCCTGCGGCGGCATTTCACCCGCTTATACGCTGCCGGTGGTGCTGGACGCCGGTACCAACAACCAGCAGCTGCTTAACGATCCGCTCTATATGGGCTGGCGTCATCCGCGCATTACCGGCGAAGAGTATGACGCGTTCGTTAATGACTTTATCCAGGCGGTTAAACGCCGCTGGCCGAACGTGCTGCTGCAGTTTGAAGACTTTGCGCAGAAAAACGCCATGCCGCTGCTGCAGCGCTACCGCGATGAAATCTGCTGCTTTAATGACGATATTCAGGGCACCGCCGCCGTGACCGTCGGCACGCTGATCGCTGCCAGCCGCGCCGCGGGCAGCCGCCTGTGCGAGCAGAAAGTGGTCTTCCTCGGCGCAGGTTCCGCCGGTTGCGGCATCGCCGAGCAGATTATCGCCCAGATGAAATCTGAAGGATTAAGCGACGAAGAGGCGCGCGCCCGCGTGCTGATGGTCGATCGCTTCGGCCTGCTGACCGACAAACTGCCAAACCTGCTCGATTTCCAGAGCAAGCTGGTGCAGAAAAGTGAAAACCTGAAGGAGTGGGATACCTCAAGCGATTCAATCTCGCTGCTTGACGTGGTGCGCAACGCCCGTCCCGATATTCTTATCGGCGTTTCCGGCCAGCCGGGGCTGTTTACCGAAGAGATCATCCGTGAGATGCACAAACACTGCGCGCGCCCCATCGTGATGCCGCTCTCCAACCCGACGTCACGCGTGGAAGCGACCCCAGCGGATATTATCGCCTGGACAGACGGCGCGGCACTGGTAGCGACCGGCAGCCCCTTCTCGCCGGTGAGCTGGAAAGGCAAAACCTATCCGATCGCGCAGTGTAACAACTCCTATATCTTCCCTGGCATCGGCCTGGGCGTTATCGCCTCAGGCGCGACGCGCGTTACCGACTCAATGCTGATGACGGCAAGCCGCGCGCTGGCCGACTGTTCGCCGCTGGTGAACGAAGGCGAAGGGCCGGTGCTGCCGGAGATTAAGGATATTCAGGGCGTATCGAAAATTATCGCCATGGAAGTCGGCAAAGCCGCGCAGCTGGCTGGCGTCGCGGTAGTCACGTCGGAAGATGTGCTGTCGCAGGCGGTGGCTAATAACTTCTGGCTGCCGCAGTATCGCCACTATCGTCGTACCTCTATCTGACAGACCAACGCCGGGCCGTCTCAGGCCCGGCAGTCGCGCAAAAATCCATCAGCCAGCCGGCAGTAACTTGCTTCGTGGCAGGTCCTCAAGTAGCCTTGATGCACCGAATTTTCCTGACCTCGAGCGCCCACGCGTATGTTGAAACGCGTTTTTATTGGTCTTCTGTTCATCATCTTACTGGTGGTGGCGACCGCGCTCGGCCTGGATCGCTGGATCAGCTGGAAAACTGCCCCCTATATTTACGAAGACGTCGCCTCGCTGCCGCATCGTCAGGTTGGCGTGGTACTAGGCACCGCGAAGTATTACCGCACCGGCGTCTATAACCAGTATTACCTTTATCGCATTCAGGGCGCGCTGAACGCCTACAACAGCGGCAAGGTCAACTATCTGCTGCTCAGCGGCGACAACGCCATGAGCAGCTATAACGAACCCATGACCATGCGTCGCGATCTGATCAAAGCGGGCGTCGATCCGCAGGATATCGTGCTGGACTATGCCGGTTTCCGTACGCTTGACTCCATCGTGCGCACGCGCAAGGTGTTCGACACCAACGACTTTATTATTATCACCCAGCGTTTCCACTGCGAGCGCGCCCTGTTTATCGCCCTGCATATGGGGATTCAGGCGCAGTGCTATGCGGTGCCCTCACCGAAAAATATGCTCAGCGTCCGTTTCCGCGAGGTGGGCGCGCGTCTCGGCGCGCTGGCCGATCTCTATGTCATGAAGCGCGAGCCGCGCTTCCTTGGCCCGCTGGTGCCAATACCGGCGGTGCATGAGGTGCCGGAAGATGCGCAGAGCTATCCGGCGGTAACGCCGGAGCAGCTGCTGGAAAGCGAGCAGAAAGCGCAGAAATAGAAAGAGCGGATGTCATTTTATTCAGGCAGCTCCGAAGCCTGTCCAGCGGGCGACAGGGGCTGTGGAGCAAAGCGTCCCGCGCCATGGAAGGCGCGGGCCGAGCGGGCAAGGATGCCTTAAGCGCCTTTGCGGAACAGCCCCTGTCGTCCGCTCAGCCTCTGACCCCCCAACCGGTACCGGCCAAATAAAAAGAGCGACCCGCAGGTCGCTCTTTTTTCAACATTCCTTCAGTGTTACTTCTTACGCGAGTACTTCAGCGAATCCAGCGCCACGGCGAAGATAATGATGCCGCCCTTGATAATGTACTGCCAGTAAGGGTTCACGCCGATATAGGTCAGACCGTAGTTGATCACGGTAAAGATGATCACGCCGGTCACCACGCCCGCTACCGTACCCACGCCGCCGGCAAAGGAGACGCCGCCCACCACGCACGCCGCGATAGCGTCCAGCTCATACATAAAGCCGAGGTTGTTGGTGGCACTGCCGATACGGCCCGCTTCCAGCATCCCGCCGAAGGCGTAAAACACGCCGGAAAGCGCATAGATAAGGATCAGGTTAAAGTTCACGTTAACGCCAGAAACCTTCGCTGCTTCCGGGTTGCCGCCGATAGCAAAAATGTTTTTGCCAAAGCGGGTTTTATTCCACAGGATCCAGACGAAAACGATAGCGATAATGGCGTAGAAAGTAATATAGGAGAGCTTAAAGTCGCCAAAGCGGAAGAAGCCCTGCGTGAACTTTGAGAAGCCCGTATCAAACCCGGCAATCGGCGACGCGCCAACAAAATCGTAATAGAGCGAGTTGATGCCGTACACGATAATCATGGTGCCGAGTGTGGTAATAAACGGGGTCACCTTGAGATAGGCGATAATAACGCCGTTCAGCAGGCCGATCAGTCCACCAATAACGCACACCACCAGAATAACCAGCGGAATCGGTACGGTTTCCAGCGTCGGGAAGACCTTATTGGCGTTTTCCATCGACTGCAGCAGCGTTGCCGCCACTACCGCCGCCAGCCCCACCTGACGACCGGCCGAGAGGTCGGTGCCCTGCGTAACGATCAGCCCCGCCACGCCCAGCGCGATAATAATACGCACCGAAGACTGGGTGAGGATATTACTCAGGTTCATCAGGCTTAAAAATGTCGGATCCTGGAAAATAATAATAGCCAGTAAAACCAGCAGAACGACATAAATGCCGCCCTCTTTCAGCCAGGTTAGCGCATTCTTTTTAGTAGTCGCTTTCATGTTAACAGCCCTTGCTTCATTAAAGGTGTAATGACGCTAAACGCAATATTTCGTTCTGCGTGGTTGTCTTGGTATCTACAATGCCCGCTACCTGACCGTTGCTCATCACCAGAATACGATCGGTAATGCCCAACAGCTCCGGCATTTCGGAAGAGATAATAATGATGCCCTTCTCTTTCTTCGCCAGCTCGGCAATCAGCTGGTAGATTTCGAATTTCGCGCCGACGTCAATACCGCGCGTCGGTTCGTCAAGCATCAGTATTTCAGGCTGGGTCAGCAGCCAGCGGCCGATAATAACCTTTTGCTGGTTACCGCCCGAAAGCGATCCAATTTGCGTGTGGTGCCCCGGCGTTTTTACACGCATGGCGTCGATAACCCACTGGGTATCGCTCTTCATGCGTTTATTGTCCAGCAGCCCGATATTGTTTTTATACTTCTTAATATTCGAGATTAACGAGTTAAACCCGATATCCAGATAGGCATAAATACCGGTAGAGCGACGCTCCTCCGTCACCAGCGCAAACCCGTGATTAATGGCTTCGTTGGCGCTGTGGTTATTAATCGCTTTGCCGTGGAGCTTAATAGTGCCGCTAACTTTCTCGCGAATACCAAACAGGGTTTCGACGATATCGGTACGCTTGGCGCCCACCAGCCCGGCAATGCCCAGAATCTCCCCTTTACGCAGATCGAACGAAACGTCGCGAATCGACGGCTGACGCAGCGACGTTAAATTACGCACCTCAAGAATGGTTTCGCCCGGCACGTTAGTTTTGTTGGGAAAACGCTGGTTCAGGGAGCGACCGACCATCATGGCGATGATCTTATCCATATCCAGCCCTTCCAGCGGCTGGGTGGCGATCCACTGCCCGTCACGCAGAATAGTAATTTCGTCGCACAGCTGGAAAATCTCTTCCATCTTGTGCGAGATATAGACAATGCCGCAGCCGCGATCTTTCAGCTTGCGGATAATGGTGAACAGATGGTTCACCTCTTTTTCCGTCAGCGAAGAGGTCGGCTCGTCCATAATGACGATTTTGGCGTCATAGGAGAACGCCTTGGCGATTTCAATCATCTGCATCTGCGAGACAGAGAGCGTCGCCACTTTGTCACGCGGATCGATATCAATATCCAGCTCGTCGAAAATCGCTTTGGTATCGCGATACATTTTATCCTGATCGACGAACGGGCCTTTTTGCGGATAGCGACCCAGCCACATATTGTCCATGACGGTGCGCTGTAAAACCAGGTTCAGCTCCTGGTGCACCATCGAAACGCCATTTTCCAGCGCCTCTTTTGAACTTTTAAAATCTATTTCCTCACCCTGAAACAGGATGCTCCCCGTATCTTTTTTATAAATACCAAACAGGCATTTCAATAATGTCGATTTACCGGCGCCGTTTTCACCCATCAATGCATGAACGGAGTGAGGCCGCACTTTTAAATTCACATTATCTAAGGCTTTAACCCCTGGAAATGATTTTGACACATTCGTCATTTCCAGCAGATATTCACGCTGCGCGGTCGGATTATCACTGGCCATAATTTACCTGGCTAAAAAAAGCGTTGGTCAAGTGAAAACAGGACGCGGCTCAGCCGCGCCCGGACAGGATTACTTCTGGAACTGAGACAGATTCTCTTTATCGACCGGAACGTAAGGTACGCGGACGATTTTGTCGGTAATTTTATAGCTGGTGCCTTCGGTGGCGGCTTTGCCGTCCGCCAGGTTTTTCGCCATATCCAGCGTTGCTTTCGCCTGGTTTTCAGCATCGTTCAGGACGGTGCCCGCCAGCGCGCCCGATTTTACCAGCGCCAGCGCTTCTGGCAGCGCATCGACGCCGAACACAGGAATAGAGGTCTTGTTATGTGCCTTCAGCGCTTCAACCGCGCCCATCGCCATGGCGTCGTTGTTAGCGATGACCACTTCGATTTTGTTGGCGTTCGGGCCAGAGAGCCACGCGTCCATCTTGTCTTTAGCCTGCGCGGTATCCCACATTGCGGTATCCATCGCCAGCTGCTGAGTTTTGATGCCGTCTTTGTTCAGGGTATCGATGACATACTTGGTGCGCGCTTCGGCATCCGGATGGCCCGGCTCGCCTTTCAGCAGCACGAACTGAATCTGACCATCTTTGTTCAGGTCCCAGTTCGGCGAGGCTTTCCAGTGTTTCTCAATCAGCTGGCCCTGAATAATGCCGGACTCTTTAGAGTCGGTGCCGACATAGTAAGCTTTGTCGTAGCTGGCCAGCACTTTCGCGTTCGGCTCTTTGTTGAAGAACACCACCGGCACGTCATTGCTGCGCGCTTTATCGATCACTACGGCTGCCGCAGCCGGATCCACCAGGTTAATCGCCAGCGCCTTCACGCCTTTCGCCATCAGCACGTCAATCTGGTCATTCTGCTTGGACTGGTCGTTCTGCGAGTCATTCATCAGCAGCTGCACGCCGCCGAGGTTTTTGGCTTCTTTCTCGATGTCCTTGCGTACCATCGACATAAAGTTGTCGTCATATTTATAGATGGTCACGCCGATACGCGTGTCCGCTGCGTGTGCCGTTGCGCCGAACATCATGCTGGCAACCAAAGCTGTAAGCGTGAAAACCTTCTTATTCATGGTATCTCCGGTTTTTTGCAGGGTAGTACTGGCTCAGACGCGTCAAACGCGTAAGAGCTTTCGGTAAAATAAGATTCGGCGAGTCAAAAAGAGGCGAGTGGTATCCCGCTACCCCGCTGAATCGCCGTCCAGAAACCTGACTTCCTTGTGCGACAACGCATCCTGAAGATGTGATGAACCTTTTCAACGGGTTGCTGAAACCACGCCAGCTGCGGTTATGGCGGCGTTACATAATGTTTCAGTCCGGTAAGACGCAGCCATCATAGTGAGCGGCATGTTAATTAACTGTGAATACAATCACAGATTGAAAACGGTTACATCAGGCTATCGCCTGAATTAGTGACAGACTCCACATTTTGTCGCTGAGCCACAGAATGACGACGCACCAGCGTCGGCATAAAGACATGCTGCGCGCTGGCGTCCAGCTGGCCCGCCGCGCCGCTCAGCGCCAGCTCTGTCGCCAGTTTTGCCATTGAAACAATGGGATAGCGCACCGTGGTCAGTTGAGGATCGGTGTAACGCGACATGGGAATATCATCGAAACCGATAATAGAGAAGTGCTGCGGCACCTGAATGCCGTTATCTTTCAGCGCGGTAAGCGCGCCGGCCGCCATGCCGTCGTTGTAGGCAAAAATCGCGCTGAGATGCACGTTACGCCCCAGCAGCTCTACCATCGCCGCTTCACCGCCCTGCATATCGGGTTCGGCGCTGGCGATCCAGCTCTCCTGCGGACGGATGCCCTGCTCCACCAGCGCCTGCTCCCAGCCTTCACGGCGCTGCTGTACATCTTCGATCGGATGGCTGGAACAGAGATAGCCGACGCGGCTATGTCCCTGCTGCAGCAGCATTCTGGTCGCCATCAGCGCACCAGCCACGTTATCCAGGCTGACGCAGCGATGGGCGAAGCCCGGCACGATGCGGTTTACCATCACCATGCCCGGCACCTGCTGCATAAAAGAGGCCAGCTCTTCGTCTGAAAGCGTTTTCGCGTGCACCACCAGCGCATTGCAGCGCTGACGGATCAGCACCTCAATCGCATGGCGCTCTTTATCTTCCTGATGCCAGGAGTTGCTGATCAACACATGTTTGTGCAGCCGCTGCGCCACGGTATCCACCGCTTTAACCAGCGCGCCGAAGAAGGGATCGGAGACGTCCATTACCACCACGCCGATGGTATCGCTCACCTGCGTCGCCAGCGCCTGCGCGTTGGCATTGGGGCGATAGCCCAGCGACTCCACGGCCTGCAGCACCGCATCGCGCGTGTCGGCAGTGACGGCGCTGCTGTTATTCAACACGCGTGAGACGGTCGCCACCGACACGCCAGCCAGACGGGCAACATCACGAATCGTTATCATGCAGCTGTTCCACAGAGGAAAAAAAGGCATCACGCCAGGAAGTAAACCCGGCGCTATTCTGTCAGGCGCGGCTAAACAGCAGCGTGAATCACGTCACACTGATGAAAACGGTTACATACAATTATGTAACCTTTGTGATGAACATCATTATCTGAATGAGGGACGATGCGGTGTTTTGCCTGCCGCCAGACGCGTCAGCCGCCGCCAGAGCCACTCAAGCGGCCCCTGCGGGAAAAAGCGCAGCCAGATCACCGAGAAGAGGATATTGACGAGCCAGACAGCAGGGACAAACGCCAGCAGCTGCAGGCGGTCGAAGCGCATAAAGAGGTCAAAGCGATAAAACAGCGTGGTGCAGATCAGCGTCTGCAGCAGGTAGTTGCTCAGCGCCATACGGCCGACGCACTGGATCGCCGCGCTGAAGCGCCAGCGGGCCAGGCGCGGCCAGTAGGCCAGAATAAGCGCGGCATAGCCGAGACTGATAAAGGGGCTGGCGAGATCGCGCGGCACCTGCAGATAGAAGCCGCTCCAGCGAAACGACCAGTGCAGCATCCACTGCGACACCACGCCGGACAGGGCAATGGCATAGCCTGTTATCAGCAAAAGCGCGGCGCAGCGGCGATAGTGCCGCGCGCTGAAGCCGCCGGTCAGCCAGCCGCAGCGCAGCAGCGCCGCGCCCATCATCATCAGGCCTGCCAGCTGCCAGCCATACTGCGCCGCCAGCGCCATCAGGCTGGAAGAGAGATGATCGAGACGGTTATGCACCGCTTCCCAGCCGCCGGCCAGCTTCCAGAAGCGTTCATACTCCAGATCGGCCGCGCCTGGCAGCCATGAACTGCTCGGTTCGGGAGCGGAGATGGAGCCGAAAATAAGCAGCACGCCGCAGCCCACCAGATAAAGCAGCGCGCCGGTATGAAACAGGCTGCGCGTTGAGGGCACGTCGCGCAGCATACGCCAGACGATCAGCCCGATAATGGCGTAATCAAGCAGGATATCCCCTTCCCACATCGCAATGGCATGGAACAGGCCGATAATCGCCAGCAGCGTCAGGCGCGCCGACAGCCAGCGGCCGCCGCGCGGCAGCTGGAGCTGCAGGCCCGCGCCAAACAACAGCGCGAACAGGGTAAGGAATTTCAGCTGCGCCAGGGTATCAAGCACCGCCCAGGTCCAGACCTCGTCGGTAGCCGGCTCGCCGTGCCAGGCAGGATTCAGATAAGCGGCGGAAGGTAAAGCGAAGCCGACGATATTAAGCAACAAAATGCCGAGGATGGCGCAACCGCGAATAAAATCCAGCGCATGATAACGTTGCATATCGGTCCCTGTTGAGGTGAGAAACAGAGGCGGCTTAAAGCCTGCTGGGGGATGGCGCAGACCGAAGAGCAAACGCCCCCGCGTCAGGAACAAACGTCGGAAGCGTTCTTGCACAACGCGGAGCCGTGGCCCGATAATAAAAGCGCCTCAAATAAGGCGCCTGTTCGCGAGCCGCGATCTCCTGTTTGCGTCTTTACGATCGGGCTTTCTCACCCTCGCAGGCGCATAGCCAACAGCCTCGCCCTGAGATTTAAATATGGCGTACCGCGCGCAGGAATTCCTGGCGGGTATTCTGGCTCGACTTAAACAGACCGCCCAGCGAAGTGGTGGTGGTTGCGCTGGTGGCATCCTTCACCCCGCGCGCTTTCACGCAGTAGTGCACCGCATCGATAGAAACCGCAACGTTGTTGGTACCAAGCAGCGTCTGCAACGCCACCAGCACCTGCTGCGTCAGACGCTCCTGCACCTGCGGACGCTGGGCAAAGAACTGGACGATACGGTTGATCTTCGACAGGCCGATCACCTTGTCTTTTGGAATATAGGCCACGGTGGCTTTGCCGTCGATAATCACAAAGTGATGTTCGCAGGTGCTGGTCAGCGTGATATCGCGCACCGTCACCATCTCATCCACTTTCATCTTGTTTTCGATGACGGTGATTTTGGGGAAGTTAGCGTAATCCAGGCCGGAGAACACCTCATCCACATACATTTTGGCGATGCGATGTGGCGTCTCCATCAGGCTGTCATCCTCAAGATCCAGATTCAGCAGCTGCATGACTTCAGTCATGTGGCCAGCGATCAGGCGCTTACGGGTTTCATCATCCATTTCACGCGTCGGCGCGCGTAACGGCGTCTCCAGGCCTCGCGCCAGCAGCGCTTCGTGAACCAGGATAGCTTCCTGACTAAGGGTGCTCATCGTACTCATCTCCGCAGGTGTAACGCCCGCCGGAGAGACCGACGGGTTCAATTCTGAGCGCGTATTGTGAAGCTTTCCGTTTGGGTAATCCAGTAATCAATCCAATCGGCGATGAAAGCTTTTCATTATGATCGTCGCCAGACCAGAAGACCGCCCACGGCCAGCCCCAGACCGGCGATCCACAGCGCCGGCTCCAGCCGGTGCAGCAGCGCGGTGGAGAGCGACGACAGCACCGGCCCCACCAGCTGCCCAATGGCGTAGCCAGTGGTCAGCAGTCCCGCCATATAGCGCGTATGCTGCGGCGCCAGCTCACGCGCACAGGCCAGCGCAAGCTGCACCACGCAGAGAAAGCCGCCACCCACCAGCAGCGCACCAATCAGCAGGCCGCTAAAGCCCGGCAGCCACGCCGCCGCCACCACGCCCAGCGCCTGCGCCCAGAGCACCAGCGCCAGCCGCCGGTGCGTGCTGGCGAGGCCGCGCGTCAGGATCCCCAGCGCAATGCCGACTATCGCCGCGCCGCCGAAAATCGGCCAGACGAACTGGGCGAATGCGCCGTCGGGAAAGCGCGCCGCCGCCATCTGTGACAGAAAAGTCGCAGGCAGAATATAGCCGAAGCCCGCCAGGCTATAGCTCAGCACCAGCCGTCGTAAATTTCTGGTCAGCACCAGCGGCTGCGGCGCCTGATCGGGTCGATGCAGATCGCCGACGCGGCGCGGCAAATTGCGCGCGACAGCGGCGATAAAGAGCAGCGCCAGCAGGCCGTAAGCCGCCCAGGCCAGCGAGGCGGAAACCTGAAGCGCATGCAGCTGCACCGCCAGCAGGCCGCTGATGAAAATCCCCGCGCCGGGTCCGGCGAAGACCGCCGCTGACAGGCTGGGACGGCCGTAATGATGCAGCTGTTCGCTGCTCCAGGCGGCAACCAGCACCAGCGCCATGCCGCTCGCCCAGCCGATAAGAAAGCGCACTGCCCCGTGTAGCCAGGGGCCGCTGACGCAGGCGGAGAGCAGCGTCAGGATCACCGCGCCCCAGACGCCCAGCTGCAGGCGCAGCTCGACGTGGCGCCTGGCGCGCATCGCGTCAAAGGAGCCGCACAGGTAGCCGAGATAGTTAAGCGCCGCGACCAGGCTGGCGCTGGTCAGCGTCAGCTGGCCGTCGTGTATCATCAGCGGCACCTGCGGCGTAAAGGCGAAACGTCCAATCCCCATCACCACGACCAGCGCCAGAAAGGCGCTGAGCGCCACGCGAAAAGCCATTTCCTTACTCCTGCGTTTTATTATCTCTTGCTTATAACATGCCAGCTTATTAAACTCACGAAAACTGAATAATTCATATCAAGTTGTTTACGAGAAAAGAATAAATGGATCTTGTCCAGCTACGTATGTTCTGTTCTGTGGCCGAAACCGGTTCGCTGGCGCGCGCTGCGGAACAACTCCATCGCGTCCCCTCTAATCTCACCACGCGGCTACGCCAGCTGGAAGAGGAGATTGGCGTCGACCTGTTTATCCGTGAGAAACAGCGCATTCGCCTGTCGCCGATGGGCCACAACTTTCTTAACTATGCACAGCGAATCCTGACGCTGAGCGACGAGGCGCTGAGTATGGCGCGCGCCGGCGAACCGGCGGGTAACTTCGCGCTCGGCTCGATGGAGAGCACCGCCGCGACGCGCCTGCCGGGCCTGCTGGCGGCCTACCATCAGCGCTTCCCGAAGGTCGCGCTGTCGCTGATCACCAGCACCTCCGGCGAGATTATCGACAAAGTGCGCGAAGGCACACTGGCCGCCGCGCTGGTTGACGGCCCGGCGCCTTATGACGATCTCAACGGCTGTATCGCCTTCCGGGAAACCCTGACGCTGATCACCAGCCTCGATCATGCGCCGGTGGAGAGCGCGCGCGACGCGCAAAACGATACGCTGTTCGCTTTTCGCAACAGCTGCTCTTATCGCGTGAAGCTGGAAGCCTGGTATCGCGACAGCGGCGTCGCGCCCGGCAGCGTCATGGAGATCCAGTCCTACCACGCGATGATGGCCTGCGTGGCGGGCGGCGCGGGTGTAGCGATGATCCCGGAATCGGTTTTAGCGCAGATGCCTGAGCGCGCCCGCGTGCAGGCGCATGAGCTGCCGCCGGCGTACCGCGATACTGCCACCTGGCTGATGTGGCGACGCGACGCTTTTACGCCCAACGTCGAAGCCCTGAAATATTTGATTATTGATATGTTTGACGACCGGCCGCAGGACGATCGGCTACTGCATCCGCTGCAGGTCGCAGACTAATTACTCAGTTACGCGCTATTTTTATTGATATCACGACCACGGACGCGACCGTTTCGGCGCGTCCTCATCTGACCGCAAGAGGGAATGCATGAACATGATCAAAACCCGCGCCGCCGTTGCCTGGGCCGCTGGCGAACCGCTGAAAATCGAAGAAGTGGATTTGATGCCGCCGCAAAAAGGCGAAGTGCTGGTGCGTATCGTTGCCACCGGCGTTTGCCATACCGATGCCTATACCCTGTCGGGCAAAGATCCGGAAGGCGTGTTCCCGGCGATTCTCGGCCATGAAGGCGGCGGCATTGTAGAAGCGGTAGGCGAAGGCGTGACCAGCGTCGAAGTAGGCGATCATGTAATCCCGCTTTACACGCCAGAGTGCGGCAAGTGCAAATTCTGCCTGTCGGGCAAAACTAACCTCTGCCAGGCGATCCGCTCTACCCAGGGCAAAGGCCTGATGCCGGACGGCACGACGCGCTTCTTTAAAGACGGCAAGCCGATTTTCCACTATATGGGCACCTCGACGTTCTCCGAGTACACCGTCGTCCCGGAAATTTCGCTGGCGAAAATCAGCAAAGAAGCGCCGCTGGAAGAAGTTTGCCTGCTGGGCTGCGGCGTCACTACCGGCATGGGCGCGGTGATGAATACCGCCAAAGTTAAAGAAGGCGATACCGTAGCGATTTTCGGCCTCGGCGGCATCGGTCTGTCGGCGATAATCGGCGCGAAAATGGCGAAAGCCGGACGCATTATCGGTATCGACATCAATACCAGCAAGTTCGACCTGGCACGCAAGCTGGGCGCGACCGATCTGGTGAATCCGAAAGATTATGAGAAACCGATCCAGGACGTTATCGTTGAGATGACCGACGGCGGCGTGGATTTCTCCTTTGAGTGCATCGGCAACGTCAACGTCATGCGTTCCGCGCTGGAGTGCTGCCATAAAGGCTGGGGCGAATCGGTAATTATCGGCGTGGCCGGCGCGGGCGAAGAGATCTCTACCCGTCCGTTCCAGCTGGTCACCGGTCGCGTCTGGCGCGGTTCCGCCTTCGGCGGCGTGAAGGGCCGCTCGCAGCTGCCGGGCATCGTGCAGGACTATCTGGACGGTAAATTCGCCCTGAACGACTTTATTACCCACACCATGCCGCTGGAAGAGATTAATGAGGCCTTCGATCTGATGCACGAAGGTAAATCTATTCGTTCGGTGGTGCACTTTAACAAGTAATCGGGAGGCGATATGGCAACCACGCTGGAACTGCTGGAAGAACACCGGATGTTCGGCGGCTGGCAACAACGCTGGCGACACCAGTCAGACGTGCTGAACTGCCCGATGACCTTCAGCATTTTTTTGCCCAGTCCGAAAGACGACACGCCGCCGCCCGCGGTGTGGTTTCTGGCAGGGCTGACCTGTACGGATGAGAATTTCAGCACCAAATCCGGCGCGCAGCGCGTCGCCTCGGAGCTGGGACTGGTGTTAATTATGCCGGACACCAGCCCGCGCGGCGATGCGGTCGCCAACGACGCCGCTTACGATCTTGGTCAGGGCGCGGGGTTCTATCTCAATGCCACCCAGGCGCCCTGGTCAGCGCACTACCGCATGTTCGACTACCTGAGCCAGGAGCTGCCGACGCTGATCGCCGGCAACTTCAATATCAGCGAGCGGCAGTCGATTATGGGACATTCGATGGGCGGCCACGGCGCGCTGATGCTGGCGCTGCGCCTCGGCAACCGCTTCGCGTCGGCGTCGGCTTTTGCGCCTATCGTCAATCCCAGCGAAGTGCCCTGGGGTCAGAAAGCGTTCAGCGCCTACCTGGGCGAGGACCGCGCAGCCTGGCGCGACTATGACAGCTGCGCGCTGATGCGCGAGGTGCAGTCGCGTCTGCCGATCCTGATCGATCAGGGGGACAGCGATCAGTTCCTGGCAGATCAGCTACAGCCGGAGCGGCTGGATGTGGTGGCAAGAGAGGTGGGATTCCCGCTGACGCTGCGCGTGCAGCCCGGCTATGACCACAGCTACTACTTCATCGCGACCTTCGTCGAGGATCATCTGCGCTTCCATGCGCAGCATCTGCTGGTGTAGAACGTTCAGGGCCGCAATGCGGCCCTGAATTTTAGCTGTGCGTCACGCTATTTAAACCAGCGCTGAATCCGCCAGCCCGTCGATCATTACCTGCGGCATCCCCTGCGAGCAGCGCTCAATACGTCCTTTCACGCCATAGACCTGCGCCAGCGTTTCCGGCGTAATCACCCGATCCGGCGCGCCGTCCGCTATCAACGCCCCCTCTTTCAGCATCAGCGCATGGTGCGCATGGCGTAAGGCGATATTAATGTCATGCACCACCACCACGGTGACGATATTGCGCTGGGCGGTTTCGCGCCGCACCAGATCCATCACATGGAACTGATAGTTAAGATCCAGCGCGCTCAGCGGCTCATCCAGCAGCAGCAGTTCCGGGCGACGGATCAGCGACTGCGCCAGGCCCACCAGCTGTTTCTGGCCGCCCGAAAGCTGATCGAGATAGCGCATCGCCAGATGCGAAATGCCAAGCTGTTCCAGCAGATACATCACTTCCGCTTCGCTGGCAGCGTTATGCAGCCCGCCGGACGCGCGCTGCGCCACGATAATCGACTCCAGCACATGCAGATGCACGCCCGCAGGCAGCGACTGCGGCAGATAGACCACGCGCCGGGCGCGGCGGGCAAAAGGCTGCTGCATCAGCTCTTCGCCGTTCAGCCAGAGTTCGCCCTGCCCTTTGTTCAGCCCGGCCAGCGCGCGCAGCAGCGTCGATTTGCCGCAGCCGTTCGGCCCCAGCAGCACCGTAATTTTGCCGCGCGGCAGCAGCGGTACGCTGAGATCCTCAATGACTTTGCGTTTCGGGTAGCCCGTGGTGAAGTGTTTTAACGTCAGTCCCTGGCTCATACATTCCCCCGGTGGCGCAGAATAATGCTCAGGAAGAAAGGCACGCCAACCAGTGAGGTGACGATGCCAACGGGAATAATCACGCCAGGGATCAGGTTTTTCGACGCCACCGACGCCATCGAAAGCACCAGCGCGCCGGTCAGGGCGCTGGCAGGCAGATAGTAGCGATGATCTTCGCCGAAAATCATGCGGGCGATATGCGGCGCCACCAGCCCGATAAAGCCGATTGGCCCGACAAAGGCAACCGCCAGCGCGGAAAGAATACTGATGCGCAGCAGCGTCGCGAGGCGCAAACGGCGCACGTCGATGCCGAAACTGACCGCGCGGTCTTCGCCGAGGCGCAGCGCGGTCAGCTTCCAGCTGCTGAGCAGCGAGAACGGCAGCAGCAGCGCAAATGCGGCGCTCAGCACGCCCAGCTTCTCCCAGGAGGCGCGCGCCAGACTGCCCATGGTCCAGAATACCAGGCCCTGCAGGGTATCTTCGCTGGCGATAAACTGCATCATCGACACCAGCGCGTTAAAGGTAAACACCAGCGCGATGCCAAACAGCACCACGCCTGAGGTAGAGACCCGCGTCCAGCGCGTCACGCCGTCGAGCATCAGCGCGGCGAACAGCGCAAAGACAAAGGCGTTGGCGGAAATCAGCCACTGATCCGGCACGCCAGGAATGCCGATACCGAGAATAATCGCCAGCGCCGCGCCAAAAGCCGCCGCCGAGGAGACGCCCAGGGTAAAGGGGCTGGCCAGCGGGTTATTCAGGATGGTCTGCATCTCGGCGCCCGCCAGGCCAAGACAAAATCCCACCACCACCGCCATCAGCGCATAGGGCAAGCGGATATCCCAGACGATGACGCGCGTACCGGCGTCGACGGTTGCGGGGTGAAGCAGAGATTGCCACAGCGTCGGCAGCGAGAGTCCAGCCGGGCCAAGCGTAAAGTCCAGCACCAGCGAGGCAATAATGGCCAGCACCAGTACGGCGATCATCAGCATGCGGCGGCGCAATACCTGATGATAGCGGCCCATAGCGCCCTGCGCGGGCAGAGTTGAGTCCGTCATAAAAAGCCTGTTCTAAAGGTTCGGTCGAAAACGCTGCCACAATAGAGCAGATGATAATAATTATCAATTCTTCAACCTAAACAAAAGGGCACCTTAACGCAAAAAGCGCGGCCCCGCCGCGCTTCCTGTGCTACCGCAAATAACAAGGCCCGAGCGCAAAGGCAACCCACGCTTCTGTGAGTCAGACGCTTTGCTCTGCGGGCCTCGTCATCTGTTCTGTAGCCTTACTCTTTGTGGATCGGGAATTCCATGTCGCTGTACTTCACGAAACGGGTGCCTCGCGTCAGCCTGTAGCCGAACCAGATAATCAAAAACAGCGGCAGTCCGATATAGGTAGCGGCGACGCCGTACCAGTCGATTTTGTCGTTAAGGAAAGCCTGATAGTTCTGGCCCAGCGTGATGATCAGACAGAGCACGAAGGCAAAAATCGGGCCGACCGGGAAAAAGCCTGAACGGTATGGCAGATCGTCAAGGCTGTGGCCCTGCGCGATATAGCCGCGACGGAAGCGATAGTGGCTGATGGCAATGCCCAGCCAGGCGATAAAGCCGGTCATACCAGAGGTATTCAGCAGCCACAGATAGACTTCCTGGTTGCCGAACTTCGAGGTCAGGAAGCAGAGACCCGCCACGACGGTGGTCGCCAGCAGCGCGTTGCGCGGCACGCCGCCTTTCGACAGCTGCGCGAAAATGCGCGGCGCTTTGCCTTCGCTCGCCAGGTTATAGAGCATGCGCGTTGAGGCATACATGCCGGAGTTGCCCGCTGACAGCACCGAGGTCAGGATTACCGCGTTCATCACCGCCGCCGCCGACAGCAGGCCCGCATTCTGGAACACCAGGGTAAAAGGACTGACGCTGATATCGGTTACATCGTTATGCAGCAGCTGCGGATCGGTATAAGGCAGGATCAGGCTGATAATCAGGATAGCGAAGATATAAAACAGCAGAATACGCCAGAAAACCTGACGCACCGCGCGCGGAATGTTTTTCGCCGGATCTTCCGACTCCCCCGCCGCGATGCCGATAAGCTCAGTGCCCTGGAAAGAGAAGCCGACTATCATCGCCACGCCAATCATCGCGGCGAACCCACCCGCGAACGGCGCTTCGCCGACCTGCCAGTTATGCCAGCCGGCATGTTCGCCGCCGCGCAGAATGCCAAGGATCATCAGTACGCCGACAACGATAAAGATAATGACGGTGGCGACCTTAATCAGCGAGAACCAGTATTCCGCTTCGCCGAAGCCTTTCACAGAGATGAAGTTAAGCAGGAACATCAGGCAGAGGAACAGCGCGCTCCAGATCCAGCCCGGCGTATCAGGGAACCAGTAGTTCATTACCAGCTGCGAGGCGACGAGATCCACGGCGATGGTGACCGCCCAGTTATACCAGTAGTTCCACCCCAGGGCGAAACCAAAGCCCTCTTCAACATATTTTGAACCGTAGGTGGCGAAAGAGCCGGAAACCGGCATAAAAGCCGCCAGCTCGCCGAGGCTGGTCATCAGGAAGTAGACCATCAGGCCAATCAGCGCGTAGGAAAGCAGCGCGCCGCCGGGGCCTGCCTGAGAGATAGTGGCGCCGGAGGCGACAAAAAGGCCGGTGCCGATCGAACCGCCGATGGCGATCATCGTCAGGTGACGCGCCTTTAACTCGCGTCGTAACGCAGGTTGTTGTGTTGTATTTGTGTCGTTATGCATGTGTAAACACTAGGCTCGCTAAAAATGAGGCGCGATTGTAGCAATTCACCCTGCCCTGTATAGCACTGGCGCCGTGTTATTAGTTACCTTCATGATCGCCGCTGAATTATAAGCAAAAACCTCTTGCGGCTACTCGCGGCAGTAAGAGAGAAAGCGGTTAAGCGCTCTGGAAAGGTGCTTCTGACGATGGTGAATACGGTAGAGGGTGCGCGTCAGGCGCGGCAGCGGAATCGACAGTTCCACCAGCGTTCCCGCCTCCAGCAGATCGGCGATAACGCGACGCGACAGACAGCTGATGCCCATATTGTGCCGCACCGCATGCTTGATCGCCTCTGAATTACCCAACTCCATGCCCAGCTGAAAGGCCGGCAGATGCGAGAGCAGCAGATAGTCGACGATTTCGCGCGTGCCGGACCCGCGCTCGCGCAGGATCCAGGGCGCGTTGCCGAGGCTCTCCAGCGTGACCGGCTGGCGCAGAATCTCCGCATCGGGCGCGGCGAACACCACCAGCTCATCCTCCAGCCAGGGATCGCTCACCAGTTCGGTCATATGACACGGCCCTTCAATCAGGCCGACATCGACGCGGAAATCGGCCACGGCGTTAATAACGTCCTGGCTGTTGCCAACGCTCAGCTCCAGCGGCAGGCCGGGAAAGTCGCGGCGAAAAGCGGCTATCATGCCCGGCAGCAGGTAATTGCCGATGGTGCTGCTGGCGTAAATACGGATTGCGCCGTTGTCCTCTTTAAACAGCTGTTCGATTTCACTCGCCTGCTCCAGCAGGCCAATGGCGCGCGGATAGAGCAAACGACCGTGTTCGTTCAGCACCAGCCGCTTGCCGACGCGATCGAACAGCTGTACGCCAAGCTGGCCCTCCAGGTCCGCCAGCGCCGCACTCACCGCAGACTGCGAGAGCGCCAGCACCTGCGAGGCCTGGGTCGTCGAGCCGCTTTTCAGCACCTCGGTAAACACTTCTATCTGACGCAGCGTGATATGCATGGTTTCTCCTCACATGGCGTAGCGATGCACGAGGTAAAACAGCACCGCCAGCCAGATCAGCACCATTAAAACCAGGCCAAAGCCGCTGACGACCTTTTTGCCGCGCGCGCGCTGCACTTCGGCGCGCTCCGCGCTGCTGATGCGCACGTCGCGCGGCAGCAGACGCAGCAGGATCAGCACGCCCAGCGGAATAATAATCGCATCGTCCAGCAGGCCGATAATCGGGATAAAGTCGGGAATAAGATCGATGGGGCTGAGCGCATAGGCCACCAGCCCAAACGCCAGCAGCTTAAACCACCACGGCGTACGCGGATCGCGGCAGGCGAACCACAGGGTCAGCACATCTTTTTTGATCAGGGCGGCCCAGCGGCGTAAACGGGCAAATAACATCTTTCGGCCTTATCGGTTTATCTGGTTGATTGCAAATATATTAGCAATTTCACCTTTAAGCCAGCGCGGCGCGTGGTTCATATGACATATACCGATCGGTCGATGTTCTGAACGTCGCGATTCCGGCCAGCCAGGTTCAATCTGCTGGCGCAGCATTTCTTGCATCAGGCGCATCGGGTATGATGCGGGCTTCTTTTAGTCAGCCTTTTCAGGAGAAGCGGCATGAAATATATCGGCGCACACGTCAGCGCTGCTGGCGGCGTAGATCAGGCAGTGATTCGTGCCCATGAACTGGAAGCCACCGCGTTTGCCCTGTTTACCAAGAATCAGCGACAGTGGAAGGCGGCCCCGCTCTCTGCCGCCACTATCGACGCGTTTAAAGCCGCGTGCGAAAAATATAATTTTGGCCCGCAGCAGATCCTGCCACACGACAGCTTTCTGATTAACCTCGGCCATCCGGTTATGGACGCGCTGGAAAAATCGCGCGCAGCCTTTATTGATGAGATGCAGCGCGCTGAGCAGCTGGGTCTGACCCTGCTTAACTTCCATCCCGGCAGCCATCTGAATCAGATTGAGGAAGAAGCCTGCCTGAAGCGCATCGCCGAGTCGGTGAATATTGCGCTGGATAAGACGTCGCAGGTTGTGGCGGTGATTGAAAATACGGCCGGTCAGGGCAGCAACCTCGGCTTCCGCTTCGAACATCTGGCGACGATTATCGAGCACGTTGAGGATAAATCCCGCGTCGGCGTCTGTATCGATACCTGCCACGCCTTTGCCGGCGGCTACGATCTGCGTACCGAAGCGGCGTGCGAAGAGACCTTCGCCGCCTTTGAGCGCATCGTCGGCCTGCAGTATCTGCGCGGCATGCACCTTAACGACGCCAAAAGCGCCTTTGGCAGCCGCGTCGATCGTCATCACAGCCTGGGCGAAGGCAATATCGGCAAAACGGTCTTTAGCTGGCTGATGAAGGATGCGCGCTTCGACGGCATCCCGCTGATTCTGGAAACCATTAATCCGGATATCTGGAAGGATGAGATTGCCTGGCTGAAGTCAGAGCAGAAAAGTTAAAGACGCGCTGCTGCTTTAAAGCAGCGGGTAAGGCTGAGGCAATAAAAAAGAAGGGAGCCATCTGGCTCCCTTCTCCTTTTCTGTTACGCCGGGGTTCAGGCTTTCGCCAGCTCCTCTTCCGGGCGTTTCAGAATGGCGTAACCCAGACCCGCTACTGCGGTGCCGACGATAATCGATACCAGGTAGCCCAGCACCGGCGTAATCGCGCCAGGAATAAGCAGCACGAACAGCCCGCCGTGTGGTGCCATCAGCTTCGCGCCGATATACATAGAGATCGCGCCGGTAATCGCGCCGCCGACGATACAACACGGCAGTACGCGCATCGGGTCACGCGCCGCGAAGGGAATCGCGCCCTCGGAGATAAAGCAGAGACCCAACACCAGCGCCGCTTTACCGCCCTCCTGCTGACCTTTATTAAACTTACGACGCGCAACCAGCGTCGCTACGCCCATCGCCAGCGGTGGCACCATACCCGCAGCCATAATCGCCGCCATCGGCGCGTAGGTTTGCGAACTGAGCAGCCCGACACCGAAGGCGTACGCCACTTTGTTCACCGGGCCGCCCATATCGGTACACATCATGCCGCCCAGAATCGCGCCCAGCAGCACCGCATTCGCCGTACCCATATTCGCCAGCCATGCGGTCAGGCCGCTCATGATCGCCGCGACCGGTTTGCCTACTACGTAGATCATCAGCAGGCCGGTGATCAGGCTGGCAAACAGCGGAATAATCAGGATTGGCTTCAGCGCTTCCATACTCTGCGGCAGTTTGACCTTGCCGCTGATCAGCTTCGCTGCGTAACCGGCGATGAAACCGGCGATAATGCCGCCGAGGAAGCCGGCGTTAATGCTGGTGGCGATCATGCCGCCAATCAGGCCTGGCGTCAGGCCGGGACGATCCGCGATGGAGAAAGCGATATAGCCCGCCAGCACCGGTACCATCAGCGCGAAGGCGCTGCCGCCGCCGATCTGCATCAGCGCCGCTGCCAGCGTGCCCGGCTCTTTAAAGGCGGTAATACCGAAGGCGAAGGAGAGCGCAATGCTCAGACCGCCCGCCACCACCATCGGCAGCATATAAGAGACGCCGGTCAACAGGTGACGGTAAGCGCCCGCTTTCTCTTTTTTCTCGTCCTGCTGTTCGCCGCTCTGCGCGCCAGCCGCTTTATAAGGTCTGGCTTCGACAACGGCTTTATCCAGCTCCTGCGCGGTTTTCTTCAGCGCCAGCCCGGTTGAGGTGCGGTACATCGGCTTGCCGGCGAACTTCGCCAGATCAACCTCGATATCCGCCGCGACGATCACCAGATCGGCCGCCGCCACTTCTTCCGGCGTAATCGCATTGCCTGCGCCGACCGAGCCGCGGGTTTCCACTTTCACCCACCAGCCGCGTTTGGTCGCTTCTGCCTGAATAGCTTCGGCGGCCATAAAGGTGTGCGCCACGCCGGTCGGACAGGCGGTGACCGCAACAATACGTTTCTGACCGCCTGACTGCGCGGCGGCTGGCGCCGCAGCGACAGCGGCTGGCTGCCAGGGTTTCGCTTCCGCTTTCGCCTGAGCAAGGAACTGCTCTGGCGCGCGTACGGCCTGCTGCACATCGCCCAGCCAGACCGGTTTGCCGTTCAGCGCGGCGTCGTTCGGCAGCTCGCGGCCGGCAACGATCACCAGCTCCGCTTCCGCCGGGTTTTCCGTCAGGGTTAAGCCAGCCTGCGCGGCGGCCGCCGCCAGACGCTGTTGCGCCATATAGGCAGAGGCCAGCCCAATAGAAGGATCTTTTATCAGCAGCGTTTTCATTATCGCTCTCCTGCTGTCAGTTAACGGGTTGTAAGTCGACGCGCGCCATCATTGCGGCCAACTGGGTACGATCGGTCACGCCGACGTTGCTCTGGCTGACGGCCATCGCCGCCACTGCCGTCGCAAGACGCAGCGTATGCTCGCTGGATTCACGCATCAGCAGGCCGTAGATCAGCCCGCCGACCATTGAATCGCCTGCGCCCACGGTGCTGACTACTTCACACACCGGCGGTTTGGCGATCCATTCGCCTGAGGCGTTAACCCAGAGCGCGCCCTCGGCGCCCAGAGAAATCACCACATGGGCGATGCCCTGCTCGCGCAGTTCATGCGCCGCGCCAATCACATCCTGCAGCGTCGGCAGTTTGCGACCGGCCCAGATTTCCAGCTCGCGGCGGTTTGGCTTCACCAGCCAGGGCGCGGCTTTCAGGCCCGCCACCAGCGCTTCACGGCTGCTGTCGAAAATAATGCAGGGGCAAAGGGTGCGCAGCTCGCTCATCCAGCGGGTAAAGGCTTCCGGCTGTACGCCCGACGGCAGGCTGCCGCTGACGCACACCATGTCGAACTGGCCCAGCCAGGTGAGCGAGTCGCTGGTAAAGCGATCCCAGTCCTGCTGGCTTACTTCAAAACCGGAGAAGTTAAGATCGGTAACGTCGTTGTTCTGCTCGGTGAGCTTGACGTTGATGCGGGTGCGGCCCGGCACCACCTGAAAACGGTTGGCGATGCCCAGCTCGCTGAACAGCTGCTGAAAGCCGTCCTGATTCTCTTTGCCAAGGAAGCCGCCGACCGTCACGTCAATGCCGAGATCCTTCAGCACTTTTGCCACGTTAATGCCTTTGCCCGCCGCGTGCAGTCCGGTAGTTTTCACCAGGTTGACTTCGCCGCGCTCGATCTCCGGGGTAAAACCCACCAGATCGTAGGCGGGATTCAGGGTAATAGTTGCGACGCGTCTGCTCATGCTACCCCCTCGCCCAGGCCGGAATTGATCGCCTCTTCAATGGCGTTCAGCGCCTGCTGCGCATCGTCGCCGCTGGCGGTAAAGCGCAGACGGTGACCTTTCTTCACGCCCAGCGCGACCACTTTCATCAGGCTACGGCCGTTGGCGGGTTTACCGCTGCCGTCGAGGTTAGTGACGGTAATATCACTGTTGAACTGTTTGATAACGCTGACCAGCGCCGTACCGGGACGCGCATGCAGCCCATGCTCGTTACGAATGGTGAACTCTGCGCTCAGCACCTCGGCCTGCTCGTCTACTTCGCTGGTCAGCAGCGCATAGAGGCCCGCTGCGTCCGCTTTCAGCAGGCGATCCGCCTTGCCGTTGAGCAGCAGCGCGCTGAGATAGCTCAATACCTCCAGCGGACGATCGTCGACGGCGGAAACCGTCACCAGCAGCGCCACTTTTTCGCCTTCGTGCTCGCCAGGGGTGGCGGTGCGGCTGACCGCGACCGCGCTGCGCAGATTGCCGCGGCGGCTGTCGCTCAGCCAGATGCCCTGCCCCAGGCTCAGCGGCGTCGCGGCCACTACGTCGGCGACAAAGCTGGCGTCTACTGCGCCAGCCGCCTGCAGGCGACCGGCATTAAGCGCCTGTAGCGTAATCAGATCGTTTGCGGCCACGTCTAAGGTAATCAGCGAGGTGTCGAAGCTGAATTCAGCCGGCTGTTTTTCACCCATCAGCAGCGCGCGCAGATCTTCCGCCGAGGCGGTTTTCAGCTGTTCGGCAATGCTGTCGTCGCTCAGCACATGCGTCAGCTGACGCAGCAGCGCCAGATGTTCGTCAGATTTCGCGGCGATGCCGATCGCCACATACGCGATCTGATCTTCGCCCCAGGCGATGCCCTGCGGAAACTGAAATACCTGTACGCCGGTTTTCAGCACCAGGTCGCGCGTATCGGTGGTGCCGTGTGGAATGGCGATGCCGTTGCCCAGGAAAGTTGAGGTCTGCTGCTCGCGCGCCAGCATGCCGTTAACATAGCCCTCCGCCACGTTGCCCGCCGCGGTCAGCGCCGCGGCGACCTGGCGGATAGCCTCTTCTTTGTTTTGCGCACTGGCTCCGGTGTGGATGGCCTGCAATTCGAGCTGGAACATATTTCTCCTCGCTTACTGAAATTGAATCGTTTCAGCCTGATGGCCGTTTAAAGCGCGGCGACGTTGCGCAAGGCGCGTGTCTGCTACGCTGAAACGTTTCAAGGAGTCTGGTACAGCGCACAAGGCCATGCAAGGAAATGCGTAAAATGCGTAGCAGATTTTTGACGTTACGCACAATTCAGAAGGGCCGGACGAAATTAAGAGGGTGTAAGCTGAAAGCGATGCTGTAACGACGCCTTAACCCGGCGTCAAAACGTCAGCACCGTCAGCAGGCTCAGGGTGCGGTATCCGCTTCCAGCTGCAGCAGGTAGACCATGGCATCGTGGCGAGTCGCGCCGCACATTTCGCGCGACGGCTGCAAGCCAGCGCAGACGGCGGGCCGCAGCGGGGAGCCGAACAGTTTGCAACGCAGATCGGCATCAAGCTGGATGCAGGGCGTATTCGCCGGTTTGCCATGCGGCATACCGGGGATCGGCGAAGAGATAGAAGGCGCGGTACAGCAGGCGCCGCACTGACTACGGCATTGCATGATGCGCTCCAGCGGGTATGAAGCCGCGACAATAACAGCCCGCGTACGCGAAAGCCATGACTGCGTTATGGCGCGCATTTTTTCCAGCGCCATATTGCCTGTTTAATCTGGCGCGAGTAACGTGGCGCGCATCGGAATCCTCCTTTAAGCGAGAGTTGCAATGCCAAGAGCGAATGAGATCAAAAAAGGGATGGCGGTAAGCTGGAACGGCAAGCTGCTGCTGGTCAAAGATATCGATATTCAAAGCCCAAGCGCGCGCGGCGCCGTCACGCTGTATAAAATGCGCTTCACTGATATTCGTACCGGTCTGAAGGTAGAAGAACGTTTTAAAGGCGACGATATCCTGGACGTTATCCAGCTCAGCCGCCGCAGCGTCACCTTCTCTTATATTGACGGCGACGAATACGTTTTTATGGATGACGAGGACTATACGCCTTACTCATTCAAGAAAGATCAGATCGAAGAAGAGCTGCTGTTTATTCCTGAAGGCGGCATTCCGGGCATTCAGGTGCTGACGATGGACGGTCAGGTGCTGGCGCTGGAACTGCCGCAAACCGTGGATATGGAAATTGTCGATACCGCGCCGGGCATCAAAGGCGCCTCCGCCAGCGCCCGTACCAAACCGGCCGGCATGAGCACCGGACTGAGCATTCAGGTGCCGGAATACCTGAGCAACGGCGACCGCATCCGCATTCATATCGCCGAACGCCGCTATATGAGTCGCGCTGACTAACCGCCGCAATTCATGTTATAAAGTAACATTATGGCCGCCTTCGCGGCCATTCTTGTTTAAAGAGGCAGAGAGCATGACGCGCGTAAATCTTATTACCGGCTTTCTTGGCAGCGGTAAAACCACCCTGCTGCGCCATCTGCTGGCGGGCAAGCCGGAGCAGGAAAAGTGGGCGGTTCTGGTTAATGAGTTCGGCGAAATCGGCATTGACGGCGCGCTGCTGCGCGACAGCGGCGCGGCGCTGAAGGAGATTCCCGGCGGCTGCATGTGCTGCGTCAACGGCCTGCCAATGCAGGTAGGGCTGAATATGCTGCTGAAGCAGAACCGCCCCGATCGTCTGCTGATTGAACCCACCGGGCTCGGCCATCCGCGCCAGCTGCTGGAGATGCTAAACGCGCCGGTCTATCAGCCGCACCTGCAGCTTAACGCCACGCTGACCCTGCTTGATGCGCGTCAGCTCGCTGACCCGCGCGTAACGGCGAATGAAAATTTCCGCGATCAGCTGGCGGCGGCCGACCTTATTATTGGCAATAAAAGCGATTGCTGGAGCGAAGATGACCGTCAGCGTCTGCAACAGTGGCAGGACGCCACGCTTAACGGCCGCCCTTTTATCGCCACCCGCTTTGGCGCAATCGACCCTGCGCTGCTCGATCTGCCGCGCACAAACCGTCAAACGCTGCCGCAGCCTGCGCATCATCATGCTCACCTTAAACGCGACAGCGGCCTTGCCGCGCTGCGCCTTGATGGCGGAACGCGCTGGCGGCGCGCGTTAAATGAAGGCCAGGGTTACGTTGCCTGCGGCTGGATCTTCGACGACGCGACGCTATTTGATGGCGCAGCGCTGCTCGACTGGGCGCGTCTTGCGCCGGTCGATCGCATTAAAGGCGTGCTGCGCACGCCGGACGGCTCGCTGCGCATTAATGGCCAAAAGGGCGCTATAGATGTCGAAACGCTCGCTGAGGTTGCGCCCGATAGCCGTATTGAACTGATCCACTCGCAGCCGGTGGACTGGAATCGTTTGCAGTCCCAGCTGTTGAGGCTTCGTTTAAACTAGCCAGGTTAGTTTCTGCCGTTAATTTTTATTTGAGTGAATACGATGCGCGCAACTCGTCTTATCACAATTTTGCTGCTCAACGCGCTTGGCGTTGTCCTGTTTCTTTCCTGGTATCTGCCACCCGATCACGGCTTCTGGGCAGCCGTCGATAAAGGGATCTTTTTCAGCTTCAATAACCAGATGGTCGATCACCCTGGCTTTGCCATGCTGGTGGCGATCACCAACTTCCGTGGTTTCGATCTGGTATCGCTGCTGGCGATGGGTGCGCTTTACCTCTTTTACTGGCGTCGTGAAACGCCGCCGGGCCGTCGTCGTCTGCTGGCGATCGGCATTACCATGCTGTTCAGCGCGGTTATCCTCAACCAGCTCGGCCATCTGTTACCGGTGCAGCATAAAAGCCCGACGCTATTTTTCGAAAATGCGCATCGCGTCAGCGAGCTGACCGGCATCCCGGCCAAAGACGCCTCATCCAACAGCTTCCCTGGCGACCACGGCATGATGCTGATGATTTTTGCCTGTTTTATGTGGCGCTATTTTGGCTTCCGCGCCTTTCTTATCGGCGCGGCTATCGTGGTGATTTTCGCGCTGCCGCGCGTGATGGCGGGCGCACACTGGTTTACCGATATTGCCGTCGGTTCGCTTTCGGTGCTGCTGGCTGGACTAAGCTGGGTGCTGCTGACGCCGCTGAGTGATGCCATTGTCAGCTTCTTCTACCGAAAACTGCCGGGCAAATATAAGCCCTGAATATTCCTGAACAGAACAAGACGAAATAGATTGATAAGCGCGGATGGAAGAATGGCCTTTTTCTTATCCCTCCGCGCTTAATAAAATCAGGTCATTATTATTAGCAAGCTAATTATCTGCTGATATAAAGAAAAGATTATGATGTTTTCTGCTGATAAAGGCGCTTTTTCCTGGCCTGTCCAGCCTCAACGCTCTTAAAAAGCGTCCTACCCGTAGAATTAGCCCTGTTTGTGCCGCTTATTTTAAGGATGATTTCTTAAAATTGTCGATAAAGTAACCACTCTGTTACAGACTGATTTCACATCAAAAAAAGCTATTAGAAATTACGTAAAACCACTCGCCACGGCGTCTGGAATCGGTTAACCTCCCATGCGTTGAGGGTACGGCAGCAGAAAATGCGGTTCTTTTTTATACCAAAACGTGTTCGTTAACACATTTTAGTAATTAAGGAATTGTCTTAGCGAGCATCGCTTATTAATCTCAATCCGTTTTGTCATCTGGCTGGCGACATTCTGTCGTAAGGACATCGAAGGAATATACGAACAATGGTCAAGTCTCAACCAATACTGAGATATATCTGGCGGATTGTGCCTGCAGTAGCGCTGGCAACTCTCCTCTCGGCATGCAGCAGTACCGGTCAACACGCAAGAAACGAGAATCATGACGTTAAAAACCAGAATGGTTTTTTACTTCAGGCGTCTCAGGATGAATTCGAAGAGATGGTGCGGAGCGTGGATGTTAAGTCCCGCATCATGGAGCAATATGCCGACTGGAAAGGCGTGCGTTACCGTCTCGGCGGCGACACCAAGCGCGGCATCGACTGTTCTGCTTTTGTTCAACGTACGTTCCGCGATCAGTTTGGTTTAGAATTGCCGCGTTCAACCTCTGAACAGCAGGACACCGGCAGTGAGATTTCACGCAACAAGCTGCGTCCGGGGGATCTGGTTCTGTTCCACGCCGGTTCAACGGGGCGTCACGTCGGGATCTATCTGGGCAACGATAACTTTGTCCATGCGTCCACCAGCAACGGCGTTATGATCTCCAGTTTGAACGACAGCTACTGGAAAAAACGCTACCGCGAAGGGCGTCGGGTATTAAGCCGTAATCCCAGCTAATTCCTGACCTTTGATCGTTTCTCAGCCAGAGAAAACAGAACGCTGCTTCGGCAGCGTTTTTTTATGCCCCTGTGCCAGATAAATAAGTAGTAATAACGTAAAAAGCGATTGTTTATCAGAAGAATAACGAGACATTTCCTGTCATCTCGTTATATTCTCATGACCTTCGCCAGAGAGCAGTCGTGCACAGTCAATAATAAAAGATAAGACAAGGGGAAAGCACTTCATGCCACTGTCCAGGGCGCTGATGCGCCAGGCCACCTATCCTCGCCGCATCGCCTGGAGCAGCGCGATTTTCGGTAGCCTGTTCTTTATTCTGTTTACCCTGACTCTGCTGACTTACACCTGGCATAAGCGGCAGAATCAGCATCAGCAACTGCTGCACGACAGCCGCGCAGATTTGCAGCAATCGCTGGATACGCTTGTCGCCAATACCCTGAATCCCCTTCTCTCTTTTACCCGTTTTGACTGCCATGCCATTAGTCAGGAGTTGACTTCCCGCGCCGCTTTCGCCAACGATCTGCGGGCGATTTTACTGGTGCGCGAGGGCAACGCCTTTTGCTCCTCGGCAACCGGGGCGTTTTCCCTGCCGCTTAATGCCATTTCAGACCAGACCGATCTCAGCCGGGATCGCGACCTCCGCCTGCTGAGCGGCACGCCTTTACAGCCCGGCAAGCCTGTTTTTGCGCTCTGGCTGCGTAATCCGCAAAGCGTGCAGTCCGGCGTGTTTGCGACCATTAACCTTAACCTGACGCCCTATCAGCTGCTGGCCTCTTACCATTCGGAAATCTCCGGCATGGCGCTGGTGGCGCAAAGCAGCGCGCTTACCAGCTGGCGACAGACCGTTATCCCCAACAGCGAACTGCCGCAGCAGCCGCTGATGCAGCTGCCGCTCGACGGCTATCCGCTGCAGTTTGTACTCTATGGCGATACGATATCGACGCGCGATATTCTTATGATTGTGCTGAGCGGCATTCTGCTGTCGCTGCTGGTCGGCGGCGGCTGCTGGTTGCTGCTCTCGCTGAATCAGCGCCCCGGCAAAGAGATCCTGCTCGGCATAAAACGTGGCGAGTTCTATGTGGAATATCAGCCGCTGATCAGCACCCATAGCGGACGCGCTTACGGTCTGGAGGCGCTGCTGCGCTGGAACCATCCCAGCGAAGGCATGATCCCGCCAGATATGTTTATCAGCTACGCGGAGTCGCTGAACCTGATTATTCCGCTGACGCGGCATCTGTTCGAACTGGTGGCGCGGGACGCGCACAGGCTCAATCCTTACGTGCCCGCCGGCACCCATATGAGTCTTAACCTTTCGCCGCTGCACCTGGCGTCGGAGAGTTTTCAGCAGGACGTTAAGCGCTGGATAGCGGCGATGCCGGATAACCATTTTAACTACGTATTTGAAGTGACTGAGCGCACTATGGTGCGGGATAAAAACGCCGGAGAAATTTTCGCCTGGCTTCATCAGAACGATATCCAGATTGCGATAGATGACTTCGGCACCGGCCACAGCGCGCTGATCTATCTTGAAAAATACCCCTTCGACTATCTCAAGATCGACCGCGGCTTTGTGCAGAGCATCGGGACGCAGACCCTGAACTCCCCGGTGCTGGACGCCGTACTCCATCTGGCGAAAAAGCTGAATCTGAAAACCGTGGCGGAAGGCGTGGAGACGGGCGAACAGGCGGCCTGGCTGGTGAAACACGGCGTCTGTCATATGCAGGGCTATCTGTTCAGCCGTCCCCTGAAGCCGGACCGCCTGATTGACTATTACCGCAGCCGCAGCCTGGCGACCCTGGCAGGATAGCGGGCCGCGCCGCCCCGGATGTTGAATGACGACAGGAGAGCGCTAACCTTATGCTGTTTCGCCTGATAATGCTGTTACTGGTCGCCCTTAGCGCCCCGCTGCGCGCGGAAGTGGTGCATGAAAGCCGCGCATTTGCCACGCTGGGCGAGCCCAAATATGCGGCCGACTTTAGCCACTTCGACTATGCGGATCCCGCTGCGCCTAAAGGCGGCAGGCTTATCCAGGCGGTAGTCGGCACCTACGACAACTTTAACCGTTACGCCTCGCGCGGCAATCCCGGCGCAGGCACCGAGGCGCTCTACGATCGGTTGTTTGTCGGTTCTGACGACGAGCCGGGCAGCTACTATCCGCTTATCGCCGAGTCAGCGCGCTATGCCGAGGATTTCCGCTGGATGGAGATACGCCTCAATCCGCGCGCGCAGTTTCACGACGGCACGCCGATTACCGCGCAGGACGTCGCCTTCACCTTTGATAAATTTATGCGCGAAGGCGTGCCGCAGTTTCGCGTCGTTTATCGCGGCGTGACGATCAAAGCGCTGGATAACCAGCGCGTCCGTATTGACCTGCCGAAGCCAGAAAAAGATTTGATGCTGGGGCTGCTGACCTTGCCGGTGCTGCCGCAGAAAGAGTGGCAGGATAAAAAATTCAATGAGCCGCTCAGTTCGCCGCCGCTCTCCAGCGGCCCTTACCGCATCAGCCGTTACAAGCTGGGTCAGTATATCGAGTACAGCCGGGTGAAAGACTACTGGGCGGCCGATCTGCCGGTGAACCGGGGCCGGTTTAATTTCGATACCCTGCGCTATGACTACTATCTTGACGATAACGTCGCGTTCGAAGCTTTTAAAGCGGGCGCGTTCGACCTGCGTGAAGAGACCTCCGCTAAAAAATGGGCGACCCAGTATCGCGGCCGTAACTTCGACGATCAGCAGATTGTCAAAGAGACCACGCCCAACAGGGTGTCGACCAATACCACCTGGCTTGCCATGAACAATGAAAAGGCTCTGTTCCGCGATCGTCGGGTTCGCCAGGCGATCACCCTGGCCTTCGATTTTGAGTGGATGAACAAAGCGCTTTTCTATGGCGCCTGTCAGCGGGTCAGCAGCTATTTTCAGAATACCGAGTACGCCGCGCAGGGTCTGCCGGATGCGGCGCAACAGGCGCTGCTGACGCCTTTTAAAGATCAACTGCCACCTGAGGTTTTCAGCGCGCCCTACGCGCCGCCGCGCACCGATGGCAGCGGCTACGATCGGGCTAACCTGCTGAAAGCGCTGGATCTGCTGCGTCAGGCGGGCTGGCAGGTGAAAAACCAGCAGTTGGTGAATGACCAAACCGGCCAGCCGATGCGCATTGAACTGCTGCTGCGCAGCGGCGCCAGCAACGACTGGGCCCTGCCCTTCCAGCATAGCCTGTCGCGTCTCGGCATCAGCCTGACGCTGCGCGTGGTGGATGCCTCACAGTACCTGCGCAGGCTGCGCGAAGGCGATTACGATATGATCGCCCGCGTTTATCTGGCGATGCCTACGCCCAGCTCAGATCTCCAGACCAGCTGGCAATCTGACTTTATCGACTCCTCATGGAACAGCGCGCGGCTCAAAGATCCGCTGGTCGATCACTTTGTCAAAGCCATCGTGGCGCATCAGGGCGACAAAGCGGCGCTGTTGCCGCTCGGCCAGGCGCTGGATCGCATCCTGCTGTGGAATGCGTATATGATCCCGATGTGGTACAACGCTGAAGATCGCATGGCCTACTGGGATAAATTCTCCCATCCCACGGTAAAGCCCGCCTATGCCAGCGGTCTGGAAAACTGGTGGTATGACGTGAACAAAGCCGCGCGTTTGCCGGCCGAACGACGCTGAGGAGCCTGAGTTGGCCGCCTATTTCTTGCGCAGAATGCTGCTGATTATTCCCACGCTGTGGGCGATTATTACGCTGAACTTTTTTATCGTGCAGATCGCGCCCGGCGGCCCGGTTGACCAGGCGCTGGCTAACATTCAGTTCGGCCAGACCACGGGCCTGCCCGGCGGCGGCGAGAGCGGCGCGCGCGCGTCCCTGAACCGCGCCAGCCCCGGCGATAACCAGTACCGCGGCGCGCGCGGCCTCGACCCGGAAGTGATTGCTGAAATTAAAAAACGCTACGGTTTCGATAAGCCGATGTGGCAGCGCTATGTCGAGATGCTCTGGAACTATGTGCGGTTCGATTTTGGCGACAGCCTGTTCCGCAGCGCATCAGTGCTGCAGCTGATTAAAGAGAGCCTGCCGGTTTCCATCAGTCTGGGGCTGTGGAGCACGCTGATTATCTATCTGGTATCGATTCCGCTGGGCATCAAAAAAGCGGTGCGCAACGGCAGCGCCTTTGACGTCTGGAGCAGCACCTTTATTATTATCGGCTATTCGGTGCCCGCCTTTCTGTTCGGCATTATGCTGATTGTCCTGTTCGCCGGCGGCAGCTATCTCGACTGGTTCCCGCTGCGCGGTCTCACCTCGCCGCAGTTTGACTCTTTCTCCTGGTACGGCAAAATCGCCGATTACCTGTGGCATATCAGCCTGCCGGTGCTGGCGACGGTGATTGGCGGCTTCGCCACTCTGACGATGCTGACCAAAAACAGCTTTCTCGATGAGATCCGCAAGCAGTATGTGGTGACGGCGCGCGCCAAAGGCGTGAGCGAGCGACGCATTCTTTATCATCACGTGTTCCGCAACGCCATGCTGCTGGTTATCGCCAGCTTTCCCGCCACCTTTATCAGCATGTTTTTTACCAGCTCGGTGCTGATAGAGGTGATGTTTTCGCTGAACGGGCTGGGCCTGCTGGGCTATGACGCCACTATTCAGCGCGACTACCCGGTGATGTTCGGCACGCTCTATATTTTTACCCTGATCGGCCTGCTGATGAATATCCTCAGCGACCTGACCTATACGCTGGTCGATCCCCGTATTGATTTTGAGGGCCGCTGATGCGCTTGTCTCCCGTCAATCAGCAGCGCTGGCTGCGTTTCCGCCACAACCGGCGCGGCTACTGGTCGCTGTGGATTTTTCTGGTTATCTTCGTGCTTTCACTCGGCGCCGATCTGCTCGCCAATGAAAAGCCGCTGCTGGTGCGCTACCAGCAGCGCTGGTTTGTGCCGCTGCTGGTCAGCTACAGCGAAAGCGACTTCGGCGGCGCACTGCCGACCGCCGCCGATTATCAGGACCCCTGGCTGCAGAAACAGCTGAATGAGAAAGGATGGGCGCTGTGGGCGCCGATCCGCTTTAGCGACAGCACCATCAACTTCGCGACTTCAACGCCCTTTCCCTCGCCGCCTTCGGCGCAAAACTGGCTGGGTACCGACGCCAGCGGCGGCGACGTGCTGGCGCGCCTGCTTTACGGCACGCGCATCTCGCTGCTGTTCGGGATTATGCTGACGCTCTTTTCCAGCGTTATCGGCATTATCGTCGGCGCGGTTCAGGGCTATTTCGGCGGCCGCATCGATCTTATCGGTCAGCGCGTGATCGAAGTCTGGTCCGGCATGCCCGCGCTGTTTTTACTGATCCTGCTCTCCAGCGTCATCCAGCCCAACTTCTGGTGGCTACTGCTGGTAACGGTGATTTTCGGCTGGATGGGACTGGTCAGCGTGGTGCGCGCCGAGTTTCTGCGCACGCGCAACTTCGACTATATTCGCGCCGCGCGGGCGCTGGGAGTCAGCGACGGGCGCATTATGCTGCGGCATATGCTGCCCAACGCCATGGTCGCCACCCTCACCTTTCTGCCGTTTATCCTGTGCGGTTCAATCGCTACCCTGACCTCGCTCGATTTTCTCGGCTTTGGGCTGCCCGTGGGGTCACCGTCGCTCGGCGAACTGCTGTTGCAGGGTAAGAATAATTTGCAGGCGCCCTGGCTGGGGCTGGCGGGCTTCTTTACGCTGGCGATCCTGCTGTCGCTGCTGATCTTTATTGGCGAAGCGGTACGCGACGCCTTCGATCCCGCCTGGGGAGGCTGATTATGTCGCTGCTGGCCATTCATCATCTTTCCGTCGCCTTTACCCGCGGCGGCGTGACGCGCACCCTGGTGGAGGATCTCTCCTTCAGTATCGACGCCGGCGAAACGCTGGCGCTGGTGGGCGAATCCGGCTCGGGCAAAAGCGTGACTGCGCTTGCGGTGATGCAGCTGCTGCCTGCGCCTCCGATGCACTATTCGGGCGGCGAAATTCTGTTTAACGGCGAGGATCTGCTGCGCGTCAGCGAGCGCAGAATGCGCGGCCTGCGCGGCAACCAGATGGCGATGATCTTTCAGGAGCCGATGGTCTCTCTGAACCCCTTACACACCATAGAGAAACAGCTTTATGAGGTGCTCTCCCTGCACCGCGGCATGCGGCGCGAAGCGGCGCGCGGGGAGATCCTCGGCTGCCTCGATCGGGTCGGCATCCGCCACCCCGCCTCGCGGCTGAACGATTTTCCTCATCAGCTCTCCGGCGGCGAGCGCCAGCGCGTGATGATCGCCATGGCGCTGCTTACCGAACCTGCGCTGCTGATTGCCGACGAGCCAACTACCGCGCTGGACGTCACCGTTCAGGCGCAAATCCTGCGCCTGCTGCGCGAGCTGCAGCGCGAACGTAATATGGGCATGCTGTTTATTACCCACGATCTGGGTATCGTGCGGCAGCTGGCGGACAACGTCAGCGTGATGCGCCAGGGTAAAATCGTCGAGCACAACAGCAGCCATGCGCTGTTCAGCCAGCCGCAGCATCCCTATACGCAGCAGCTGCTTGCGGCGGAGCCGGAAGGTCGCGCCGTACCGCTGCGTCCCGACGCGCCGCTGCTGTTGCAGGTGCGCGACCTGCGCGTGAGCTTTCCGGTCAGGCGCGGCCTTTTCAGACGGCAGGTGGCGGAAAAGGTCGCCGTCAGCAACCTCAGCTTCTCGCTGCGGCGTGGCGAGAGCCTCGGGCTGGTGGGCGAATCTGGCTCCGGCAAAAGCACCACCGGTCTGGCGCTGCTGCGGCTGCTCAGCGCGCAGGGCGAGATCTGGTTCGACGGCCAGCCGCTGCACGATCTGTCGCGCAGAGATCTGTTACCGCTGCGCCGTCGCATACAGGTGGTGTTTCAGGATCCGAACTCATCTCTGAATCCGCGTATGACGGTGCAGCAGATCATTGCCGAGGGGCTGGCGGTGCACGAACCCGCTCTCGACGCTGCCCAACAGGAAGCGCGCGTGATTGCGGTGATGGAGGAAGTCGGATTAGATGCGGCGAGCCGCCATCGCTATGCGGCGGAGTTTTCCGGCGGTCAACGCCAGCGGATCGCTATTGCGCGCGCGCTGGTGCTTGAGCCGCAGCTGATCGTGCTGGACGAGCCAACCTCTTCGCTGGATCGCTCGGTACAGAAACAGATTCTGACGCTGCTGCGCAGGCTACAGCAGCAGCACCAGCTGACCTATCTCTTTATCAGTCACGATCTACAGGTGGTGCGTTCGCTGTGTCATCAGGTGATGGTATTACGTCAGGGTGAAGTCGTGGAGCAAGGCGACTGCGAGAAGCTGTTCGCCGCGCCTGCCGCAGGCTATACGCGCGAGCTGCTGGCCTCAGCGCAACTCAGTGACCGTTAAAGGTTTCCGCGATCGCCACGCCCTGGTTTTTCAGGCAGCAGTTAGTCGCGCTTTCGTCGCTGCGCAAAATAAAGAGACAGGGCGACCCTTCGCACTCCGCCACTTTGCACTCGACCTGAATCGACGCCAGCGAATCCTGCAACTGATGCATGATCTCCCAGCCAAGATGGCCGTCATGGCTAATCAGGCGCAGCGCAATAAGATCCTGCTCGTTGGCGACGCCCTCTTCCGCCACGATAGCGCTATGAAGCTCGCTGGCCCAGCGAAAGCGCTGCGGCAGGCGATGCACGATGGAAAGTTGCAGCATAGTTAACAGATATCCCCAGAGCGATTAACTTCAGTCACGATGAACGTTGCATGCTGTTGCTGCTAAACGGCAGAAACGGACGTCAAGGCCTCCTCTCTCGTTTCCCACTAAACGAAGTGTGGAAAGATTGTTATTTGCGAGTCGGCTCGCATTTTGGCCTATTAGTACCGCGTTCATCGACAGTTAACAATCAGTTTAGACGCATTTCAGTTACTTTCTTAATCATTAATTTTCACATATAAGAAACATAACGGCTGTTGTGTCAGAGAACGAAGCGGGGAAAATGTAAAAAAGAGCGAGCGAAAGGTGCTGTTGCAACGGCGTTGACGCTGAAGGGGTTACCCCTGTCGCAAGGCCGCTCAGGACATTCCTGCGCGGCTTTACGCCAGGGCTGGCGCTTAGCGTCTGATTGCGCGGGGTCGCGACGCGTAGATAAAAAAGAGAACAGAGAGCGTGGCGCACGCCGCGATGGTGCCTACCATCGGCCAGGCGCTGTTAAAGCTGGCCGTTGACAGCAGCGCGCCGACCAGCGCGCCGACGCCAAAGCGCAGCGTGCCCGCCAGCGATGAGGCGGTGCCCGCCATATGGGGAAACTCATCCAGAATAACCGCCATGGCGTTAGATGAGACCATCGAGACGCAGCCGATAAACATGGCGACGCCCAGCACCATCGGAATAAAGCCCATGTGCAGCGCGCTAACCGCCAGCAGCCAGATGCCCATCGCGAACTGGATCAGCAGCCCGGCGCGGAACATCGCCAGCGGGCCAAAGCGGCGCACCGCGCGGCTGTTGATCAGCGTCATCACAAACAGAAACACCACGTTCAGCGCGAAGTAATACCCGAAGTTCTGCGGCGAAACGTGGTTTACCTCGATATAGACGAACGGACCGGCATTCAGAAAGGTAAACAGCCCGGCAAAAGAGAAGCCGCTCGCCAGCATATAGCTGAAGGCGCGCTTGTGGCGGAACAGCGTGACGAAATTACCCAGCATGGTGCGCAGGTGAAAACGCTGACGCTGTTCCGGCCTGAGCGTCTCGCGGATCTGCGTCATCACCATTACGGTGGTGATCAAGGCGGCGATTGCCAGCGTCCAGAAAATGGCGTGCCAGTCCCATGCCAGCAGCAGCCAGCCGCCGATAATCGGCGCCAGCAGCGGCGCGATGGTGGTGATCAGCATGACAAAGGACATCATGCGCGAGAAATCCTCTTTCGAGTAGCTGTCACGCATCAGAGCGTTAATCACCACGCTGGCCGCAGCGGCGGAAAGGCCGTGTAGAAAGCGCATAAGAATCAGCTGGTCAATCGACTGCGACAGCGCGCAGGCGGCGGCCGCACAGGCGAAAATTAGCGTGCCGAGCACAATCACCGGTTTGCGGCCGTAGCTGTCCGCCAGCGGGCCATATACCAGCTGACCGATGGCGAAACCAAGGATATAGAGATTAAGCGTCATCTGCACGCGACCCGCCGCTACGCCGAATTCGCGGGCGATCTGCGGCATCGCGGGCAGATACATATCAATGGAAAGCGGCATCAGCATCGCCAGCAATCCCAGAATCACTACCAGTCCTACCGCTGAGTTTTTATCCTTGCGCACGGCCGCTCCGCTATTTCTGTTTTAACTCGTCGGGCAGCCCGACGCTGGCAATTTCATCTTCCGTCAGCGGACGATATTCGCCCGGCTCCAGATCCGCATCCAGCACGATGCCGCCGATGCGCTCACGATGCAGCCCGACCACGCGATTGCCAACGGCGGCAAACATGCGCTTCACCTGGTGGTAGCGCCCTTCGCTGATCGTCAGCAGCACCTCGGTCGGCGTAATCTCTTCCATCTGCGCCGGTTGGGTCAGGGATTTTTCGCCGTGTAGCTGAATGCCTGCGGCGAACTGCTGCGCCACCTCTTCGGCGACGGGATGCTCCAGCGTGACGCGGTAGGTTTTCTCGCAGTGATGGCGCGGCGAGGTAATACGGTGCGACCACTGACCGTCATCGGTCAGCAGCACCAGACCGGTGGTATCGATATCGAGGCGACCTGCAGCGTGCAGCTTCCACGCGGTCGGCTCTTCAATAAAAAACAAGATGGTCGGATGATCGGGATCGTCCGTAGAGCAGACGTAGCCCTGCGGCTTGTTCAGCATAAAATAGCGCGGCCCTACCTGCAGCTGCAGCGGATTGCCGTCATATTCCACCTCATGCTCGGGCAGGATTTTGAAGGCGGTGTCGCGCACCACTTCGCCATTAACGGTGACTTTTTGCCCCCGGATTTCACGACCGGCAATTGCCCGGCTGACTTCCAGTTGCTGAGAGATGAATTTGTCGAGTCGCATGAATTCGCTTTGCCTGTTACTGCGGAGGGAAACTGAAACGGGGTTTTACCCGTTGAAAAAGTAGGGGAAGTATAGCCGGAACCGAGGCTGTCGCACAGAGCCGTTCCTGCGTTTCCTCTATTTTCATGGCATAATCTCGCTCAGTTTCGCAAAAGTGATCGGCAATGGCTTTTACTCTACGTCCCTATCAGCAAGACGCGGTTAACGCGACTCTCAATCATTTTCGTCGTCACGCCGAACCGGCGGTGATCGTACTGCCGACCGGCGCAGGCAAAAGCCTGGTGATCGCCGAGCTGGCGCGGCTGGCGCGCGGACGCGTGCTGGTGCTCGCGCACGTCAAAGAACTGGTGGAGCAGAACCACAGCAAATATCAGGCCTATGGCCTTGAAGCGGATATCTTCGCCGCCGGTTTGCAGCGCAAAGAGAGCCAGCGCAAAGTGGTATTCGGCAGCGTGCAGTCGGTGGCGCGTAATCTGGATCAGTTCGACAGCGCCTTTTCGCTGGCGATCGTGGATGAGTGCCATCGCATCAGCGATGACGACAACAGCCAGTATCAGCAAATTTTCAATCATCTGCGCCAGCACAATCCACAGCTGCGCCTGCTGGGCCTGACGGCGACCCCTTTCCGCCTCGGCAAAGGCTGGATCTATCAGTTTCACTATCACGGCATGGTGCGCGGCGACGAGAAAGCCTTTTTCCGCGACTGCATCTACGAGCTGCCGCTGCGCTATATGATCAAACACGGCTTTCTGGTGCCGCCGGAGCGGCTTGATATGCCGGTGGTGCAGTATGACTTTAGCCGTCTGACAGCGCAGGCCAACGGGCTGTTCAGCGAGTCCGATCTCAATCGCGAGCTAAAGCAGCAGCAGCGCGTGACGCCGCATATCATCAGCCAGATCGTGGAATTTGCCGAGGATCGGCGCGGCGTAATGGTGTTTGCCTCGACGGTAGAGCATGCGCGCGAGATCCTCACGCTGCTGCCGGACAATAGCGCGCTGATCTCGGCGGAGACCCCCGCTAAAGAGCGCGATGCGACGATCGCCGCGTTTAAGGCGCAGCAGCTGAAATTCCTGGTTAACGTCGCGGTGCTGACAACCGGCTTCGATGCGCCCCACGTCGATCTTATCGCTATTTTGCGCCCTACCGAGTCGGTCAGCCTCTATCAGCAGATTGTCGGGCGCGGCCTGCGCCTGTCGCCGGGCAAAACCGACTGCCTGATTCTCGACTACGCCGGCAACCCGCACGACCTCTTTACCCCGGAAGTGGGCGCGCCGAAAGGCGCCAGCGATAATGAGCCGGTACAGGTGTTCTGTCCCGCGTGTGGGTTCGCCAACACCTTCTGGGGCAAAACCACCGCAGACGGCATGATTATCGAGCACTTCGGCCGCCGCTGTCAGGGCGTGCTGGAAGATGACGAAGGCAACCGCGAACAGTGCGATTTCCGCTTCCGCTTTAAAAGCTGTCCCGACTGCGGCGCCGAGAACGATATCGCGGCGCGCCGCTGCCATCAGTGCGATAAAGTGCTGGTCGATCCCGACGATATGCTGAAGGCGGCGCTGAAGCTGAAGGATGCGCTGGTGCTGCGCTGCGGCGGCATGACGCTGGCGCATGGCCGCGATGATAAAGGCGAATGGCTGAAGGCGACCTATTTCGACGAGGATGGCACCAGCGTCGACGAACGCTTTCGTCTGAGTACGCCCGCTCAGCGTAAGGCGTTCGAACAGCTTTTTATGCGGCCGCATCAGCGCGCGCCGGGCGTGCCGCTCGGCTGGCAAACCGCGGCCGACGTGGTCGCGCTACAGCCGCTGCTGCGCCATCCCGATTTTGTGGTAGCGCGCGCTAAAGGGCAGTTCTGGCAGGTGCGCGAGAAGCTGTTCGACTATCAGGGACGCTTTCGCCGCGCCAACGAGCTACGCTAAACGGCGGAATCATTTGCCCGCCCCGCCCATTACCGCTATACTGCCGCCCGCTTTTGCATTCGCATTAGCCTTTGAACAACCCTCCTGTTGCTGGGTCGCCTGTAGCAGGAATTATTAAAGAGACATGATAATGTTGACCATCAACGCAGAAGTACGTAAAGAGCAGGGTAAGGGTGCGAGCCGCCGCCTGCGCACAGCGAACAAATTCCCGGCCATCATCTATGGTGGTAGCGAAGCCGCTGTTTCTATCGAACTGGACCACGACTCAGTAATGAACCTGCAGACCAAGCCAGGCTTCTACACTGACGTTCTGACTCTGGTTGTTGACGGTAAAGAAACCAACGTCAAAGTGCAGGCTGTTCAGCGTCACCCGTTCAAGCCAAAACTGCACCACATCGACTTCGTACGCGCCTAATCGCCTGCGAATCGATATAAAAACGCCGCTTATGCGGCGTTTTTTTTGCTGGCTGACAGCGCCTGCGCGCTTATTTGCCGCTGGTGCGTCGCTGCAGCTGATCGCGCAGGTTCGGCGGCGTGCCCTTAATGGTTAAGGTGTCGGTGGCCGGATCCCAGAAGATGCGCTCTCCCAGCAGCCCGGCGTCGAAGTTCAGCGTCAGACCGCCGCCGCTGCCAGAGAATTTGGTCAGCTGGCGCAGCGTGCTGCGATCCGCCGGAAAGTGCTCCTCCAGCTCATAGCCCTGCTCCTGCGTAAAGGCCTGAAAGGATTTCTCGCCAAGCGGCGGCAATTCCTTCGACAGATCCTCCAGCGCGATCTCCTCGCCCGCCTGCAGCTGCTCGTTGCAATAGCTGTAAACCTGCTGGCGATAGTTCTGCCGCTCGTTCTTATCAAGCGCCGATTCCGCGCAGTAATCATCCACCGCCTGCAGCAGGCCACGGTTTTGCGCTTTCGTATCAAGACCGACGCTGGCACCGAGGAAGTCCATAAAGAAATCGGCGACTTTGCGCCCTACGCGGCCGCGCAGAAAAGTCAGATAGCGCGTGGAGTCCGGCGTCAGCTCCCACTCGGTTAAGTCGATGCGCGCCACGATATCGGCATGGTTGATGTCCAGATAGTGGGTGCTGCTGATGTCGAGCTGCTCATTGACGCGCATGCTGCTCTGGCTGTTGAGCACCGCCACCAGCAGATACTCCACCGCCAGATAGCGATAGTGCACAAACAGCACTACGCCGCCTTCGGCGAAAGGATATTTGGCCAGCTCGTCGCGCAGACGGCCGGTCGCAGCGCGGCTGAACGCCAGGAAGTCATCATTGCCCTTCCGGCAGTTGCGCAGCGCTTCGGCCAGTTCGCTATCTTCGTTAAACAGACCGTAGGCTTTATTTTTAGCGCTGTAGACGCGGTGCAATTCCTCTACCATCGCTTCCACGGTAGCGTTGGCGGGCAGCAGCGTATCGCGCAGCACCAGCTCAAGCTGATTCTCGTCGCGCTTGATAAGCTGATGCAGGGCAATCTGGTCGATATCCAGACTCATGGTAGACTCTCCTTTTGGTTCAGGCGCGTATTCAAACACCGCCCGCACCGGCTTTCAACTCCATGCGATAGCCGATCGGTGCGCTTTCGATAAAATTGCGGTAAAAACCCTGTTGTTACGGTACTATATCGCCTTTTGAAACGAGATTAGTCGACGATATGCCACAATCATCCCGTTACAGCGACGAACGCGTGGAAAAACTCCTCGCGCAACTGGCCCAGGTGCTGCAGAAAGACAATGCGCCGACCGACCTTTCCCTGATGGTGCTGGGGAATATGGTAACCAACGTGATCAACAGCGACGTTGCGCCGGCGCAGCGCCGTTCACTGGCACGATCTTTCGCGGAAGCCCTTCAGGCCTCCGTACGTGACGACAACGCCCATTAATCGCTGATTTGACCGCATAATATGGTAACCAACCGGCAGCGCTACCGCGAAAAAGTGTCCCAGATGATCAGTTGGGGGCACTGGTTTGCTCTGTTTAATATTTTATTCGCGTTGATTTTAGGCAGCCGCTATCTGGTGGTCGCCGACTGGCCTGCTTCGCTCGCCGGGCGCATTTACGCCTTCAGCAGCTGGATCGGCCACTTCAGCTTTATTGTTTTTGCCGTCTACCTGCTGGCGATATTTCCCCTGACCTTTGTTGTGATGTCGCAGCGGCTGCTGCGCGTCCTGTCGGCGATTATCGCCACCGTCGGGCTGACGCTGATTATGGTCGACAGCGCGGTGTTCAACCGCTTCCATCTGCACCTTAATCCGGTGGTGTGGGAGCTGGTGATCAACCCGGACCAGAGCGAGATGGCGCGCGACTGGCAGCTGATGTTTATCAGCGTGCCGCTGATTTTCCTGGTGGAGATGCTGTTCGCCACCTGGAGCTGGCAGAAGCTGCGCAGCCTGAACCGGCGCTCGTTCGGCAAGCCGCTGGCGGCGCTGTTTATCAGCGCCTTTTTCGCCAGCCATCTGCTCTATATCTGGGCCGATGCCAATTTCTATCGTCCGATTACTATGCAGCGCGCTAACCTGCCGCTCTCCTATCCGATGACCGCCCGACGTTTCCTTGAGCGCCACGGCTTGCTGGACGCGCAGGCTTATCAGCAGCGCCTGATCCAGCAGGGCGATCCAGAGGCGGTTTCGGTGCAGTATCCGCTTAGCGATATCACCTTCCGCGATGGCGGCACGCGCAATAACCTGCTGGTAATCACCGTGAAAACGCTGAACGGCGGCGATATGGCAAAAACGCTGCCGCAGCTTAATCAGTTCGCCAGCGATAACGTGCGTTTTACCCAGCATTACAGCGCGGGCGATATCCCGGAAAAAGGGCTGTTTGGCCTGTTCTACGGTATTTCCGCCAGCTATATGGACGGCGTGCTGGCGGCGCGCATGCCGTCGGCGCTGCTTGGCGCATTAAGTTCGCAAGGCTACCAGTTTGGGCTTTTCTCATCGGAGGGCTTTAACCAGCCGCTCTATCGCCAGGCGCTGCTGACGGACTATACGCTGCCGAATACCGACAGCCAGCCCAACGCCAGCACTGTCACCCAGTGGCAAAACTGGCTGAACGGGCAGAAAGGCGACGGCAATCCCTGGTTCTCCTGGCTTGCGCTGGACGGCGTCGATCTGAACGGCACGACGGTAAAAACGCGTCAACGCAGCTACTTGCGTCAGGCTGCGACGATTGATGAGCAAATCCATAACGTGCTCGCTACGCTGGAGCAGCGCAATCTGCTGAAAAATACCGTGGTAGTGATTACTGCGCAACAGGGCGTGGCGCTGGACGGCGCCGCTGGTAACGTGGGCAATCGCGCGAACCTGCAGGTTCCGCTGGTCATTCACTGGCCGGATACGCCTGCGCAGACCATCGATCGTCTGACCGACCATCAGGATGTGATGGCGACGCTGATGCAGCGCCTGCTGCATGTGCGCACCAGCCCGGTGAATTATTCGCAAGGGGAAGATCTCTTCGCCGCGCAGCGCCGCCACGACTGGGTCGCCAGCAGCGAAGATAACCGTCTGGTGGTGACTACGCCTCAGGTGACGCTGGTGCTCAACAATAACGGCAGCTATCGCGCCTACGATGCGCAGGGCAATCTCCTGAAAGATCACCGGCCAGAGCTGGCGTTATTGCTGCAGGTGCTGACGGAAGAGAAGCGCTTTATCGCTAACTGATTATTTATGAGGCAGTTAGACGCCAGCTGCTTGCATTCCGGCGAAGAAACAGTAGACTAAGCCCCACTGTTCGGCACGTAGCGCAGCCTGGTAGCGCACTGTCATGGGGTGTCAGGGGTCGGAGGTTCAAATCCTCTCGTGCCGACCAAAATTCCCAACTAAAGCAGCCTGTTAAGGCTGCTTTTTTTATGCCTGGATTTTACGATGACAAAACCAGAGCAAGAAAATGCGTCTATGTAATGGCTTTACAGGCTCGCTATCCTTCCAGACGCGCATAATGATGTAAGTTACGTTTCCGGCACACTGGCCTCAGCGGTCGCCTTGCCCGCAATGTTTTATCCGTCGTCTGTGCGCCCTTCCAGGTTTTTAACCTGCTTAGTACCTCTTCGCCGCGCTCTGTGAACGGTGTGCTTCGAACTTACACGCCATGACGAGTGCTTCATCGAAGGATGGATACAAAAACAGCCAGAGCACGCGAAATTTTATCAGGTTAATTTCATTCTCAAATAAGAAGGAATACGTTCACCTCTTCTGTTTACTGAAGAGAGAATTTTCTTAATATAGAAAACGGTTCGCTGGTCGCCCCTTCTGGAGAATTGTATTCTGATAATCCTGCGGCCAGTTCCTCCTCCACAAGAAAAGCGTCGAGGGCAACGTATGGATACAGTTGAAGAGCTTAACGGAACATATTTCTATGCAGGACGATCAAACCTTACCGCCCCTGAGCTTTTTTTCATGGTTTTTGTAATGAATACTGCGAATTACTGCACGAGGTAAGGATAAATCATGGCAGATGATATTGAGAAGCGTATTTACTCGTTAGTCAGACGCTACAACGGCGTTTATTTATTTAATAACGAGAAAAAACAAAGAAAGCTCAATCCAAAGACCGATTTAGATACAGATATGCAGTTAGATGTAGGTGAAGCCGAAGATCTTATGGACGATTTTTTTACAACTTTCAACATTGATAAGGGCAACTTTAAAATAGAGACCTATTATCCTGACGTGCCTGTTTCATGGAACCCCTTTAAAAAAGTCCCGCCGATACCCGTCCCGGATTTCACCATCGGTATGCTGATTGAATCAGCGAAGGCCGGTCGCTGGTTATACGATTAAACACAAGCAAGGAGCGTCAGGACGGCCAAACTGATAACGGTGCGTAAGGTCAGTACCTTCACTGGGCGAACGGTTCCGCTGACTGGTGAAGTTATTTTAATTACCGATGTCTCCCGTATCATTTACTGCTCTGTACGTGACTACAAGGCTCTGACACAGAACAAAGTAAATTATGGTAGATGATATTGAACAACGTGTTATCGCTTTAGTTACCCGCTATAGCGGGAAATATATGTTCAGAAAGAAAAAGTATGACACCTACACAGCCTCCTCAAGCATTCATTTTGACGTAAAGTTAGATCAGGATGATGTTGAAGCGTTTGTCGAAGATTATTCACGCGATTTGAGTGTAAACATGTCAGATTTTGATATGCAAATCTATTATCCTGAAGTGAAATTTTCCTGGAACCCATTTAAAAAACCAGAGCCGGTTGATATTCCTGATCTCACTATTGACATGTTTATTCAGTCTGCGAAAGCAGGAAAATGGTTATATAAAAAATGAAAAGCATGAAGCGTTACAATGGGCGTAACTGTTCACTTATTTTTTGACCGATGAGGACGGTTCAGTGAGCCAGGGAGCTTGCCGCCCCCCTTTTGTTACTGCTGTGCCGGGCCTGAACCGCTCCTTTCCGCCATCGGGTCAGAAACATGGTCTATACTGACCTTTGTGTGTGGGTAACAAGAGGAGAGTTTATGCATTACATAGAAAAAGACGATCCAAACAACGCGCCGGAGTCAGGCGATAAACGTCCTGAGCCGGATCAGAAGCAGTAACCCACCAAGGCCGCCATGCGCGGCCTTTTTAATGGCTGTAATATATAAGAGAGTAAAAGATTTCTAACCCCTTCAGCTGCTTACTCTGTGCAATTATCCCTGACCGGTCTCACAAAAGTCGCAAGCCGCCGCGCTTTTTAACCTTAGTGAAACAAAAATGTCATAAAAAGTGATTATTCTAAAGTCCTCTGAATTTCGGATGGATATCACAATGGTTATCAAAGCGAAGAGCCTGCAGGATGCAGAAGAACTGCTTCATTCAGGCGTCAGTAAAGTGGAACTGGCTTACAATATCGGCAGCGACGATTTTTTTCGGCTGGCCTCTCGCTGGTGCGATCGCGGCGCGCGCATCACCAAGGGTCACAACCATTTCGTCGTTTCCGTGAAGGGTTTTGCCATTCCGCCTAACGACTAAACGGTTGTCGCAACCATGGCGGGCTGCTTTAATGCCCTTTTGCGCACTGCCGTGGAACCTCATGAATCTTCAAATGATTTCCCTGCCGCCTCCCGAAGGCGGCTTTATTTATGCTTCCCATATGCGCTGTGGCGATAACGTGCTGGCGCAGGCGCGCTTCGATCTAAACCTGTATGACGACGGCCTCAGCCTGCGCTGGAACCTGCCCATCCCTCCCGCTTTGCGCCGGGCAGTGAAAAAGCGTCGCGCCGAGTACCTTGCCAGCCGCTGGCTGACGCGCGAAGTGATGCGCGGCTTTGGCATCTCTGATTTCCTGCTGCAAAATCACAGCGATCGCTCTCCTGTCTGGCCGCCGGGTATTCAGGCGTCGCTGTCGCACACCGATGACGCGGTGGCGCTGGCCGTTACGCAGCAGCCGCGCTGCATTGGCGTCGATATCGAAATGACCATGAGCCAGCGCACCGCCGAGGAAACCGCCGCGGTACTGATGAGCGATGATGAGAATGCACGACTGCGCGCGCTGCCGCTGCCCTTTCCACAGGCCGCGACGCTGCTCTTCTCGCTGAAAGAGAGCCTGTATAAAGCGCTGTGGCCGCAGCTGCATCAGCCGATGGATTTTCATCAGGCGAGCCTGCAGGAGATCGACTTAACAACGGGCAAGGCGGTAATTTGTCTGAATGACTCTTTTAGCCAGGCTTTTGCCGCGGGTACGCGGCTGGAGGCGGAATTTCAGCTGGAGGCGGATCGGGTGCTGACGCTGCTGACCCATCCGCTTGTGGGCAATAAAAAACCGGCTTAGCAAGAAAGGCTAAACCGGTATAAACACAAGACGACAGAAAATATTCCAGGGAGGCAAAAACAGCTGTTTTTGCTGAAGCACAGCTTAACGCCAGCGCCAGGCCCCCCGCCACTAACCCTTTACGCTAAGCTTTTTCATTTTGCGGATAAGACAGATCGGTGCGCTGTACCGCATCCAGCGTCGCCATTTCACGCTCGCGTCCGGTCAGTTCGCTGAGTTTACCTTCGCGCATTTCAAGCAGACGGTCAGCATGAATAAAGTAGTGATCGTCGTGGCTGATAGCGAACACGGTTTTGCCTGACGCCTGCAGCCAGGGCAGCAGTTCACGATAGAAGACGCGGCGGAAATGGGGGTCCTGATCCGCTGCCCACTCGTCCAGCAGCAGCACGTCGCGCTCCTCAGCCGCCGCCAGCAGCAGCGCCACCCGCTTGCTCTGCCCTTTTGACAGCTGCAGGTTGAGTATTTTGTTGCCTTCGATTTTCAGCTTGTCCTGCATTTTCAGACGCTCAAGCCAGGCCTGTACCAGTTTAGGATTAGCGGGCACGCCCTCCCGGCCAATCAGCCTGTCGAACAGGTGCACATCGGTAAACACGGCGGAGAAATGCTTGCGCCAGTGGTCAAGCGCTTCCGCGCCGATCGGCTTGCCGTCCAGCAGCAGCGTGCCGGCGTGCGGCTGATAAAGGCCCGTCAGCAGCATCGCCAGCGTTGACTTGCCGCTGCCGTTGCCGCCAATCAGAAACACCAGCTCGCCGCGTCGCAGCGTCAGGTTGATCGGCCCGACTTCAAAGCCGTTTTTCCCGTAGTGGAAACTGACGTCGCGCAGCTCCAGCGTGCGCCACTCCGCCAGCGGCGGCAGCGTATGGAAGCCTTCCTGATAAGGAGCAAGATCGAAGGCGTTAAGCTTGCGAAACGCCACCTGCGCGCTGAGCAACGTCGGCAGCGCGCCAACCGCCGACAGCAACGGCGTGCGCAGGAACAGCAGCGTCAGCGAGAAGGTAGCCGCCACTGCGGTGTTCGCCCAGCCAAGACTGTTCGCCATAAAAAACACCATGCCGATAGCGCCAAGCGTCATGATATTTGACCAGTTCACCGCGCTGAGATGGTAGGTATCGGCGCGCACAATATGGTGACGATAAGCCTTCGCGTCCTCCTGATAAACGGTCTCGTAGATCAGCTGGGCGCGCTCGCGGTTAAGATGCAGCTCTTTGCGCCCTTCCGTCACCGTCTGGAAATCACGGTAGAGATCATCTTCAACCTCGCGCAGTTTCGCCATATGGCGATAAACGCGCGACACCAGCAGCCAGCCGCCCACCAGCGTAATCGCCATCCACAGGCTGGAGACCATCAACATTTTCGGCGACAGCCAGGCGAGATAGAGAGCAGAGCCCAGCGTGATGATGATGCCCTGAATCAGCTCCGGCAGGCGGACAAAGGCGATCGTAATCGCGCGGATATCGCTGGTCAGCCCGGCCAGCAGCTGCGCGTTGCCGATCTGCTCCAGCCGTTCGAGGCGGGTATCAAGAATGCGCTTAATAAATTCGCCGCGCAGCCGCCAGACAAACTGGTGCCCCAGCAGCGTCAGCGCCAGCTGTGCGGCGAGCGTCACCGCCATCAGCAATACCAGCTGCAGCAAAAAGCCGGGCAGGACGGAGAAAGAGGTATTGATGGCCGAGATCATTTCGCTGTTGATATAGGCGATCATGGCGATGCCGAGTACGGCGCTGAGCAGCGTCAGCAGAATGACGCCGATAAAAGGCCAGCGAAACTGGCGGAAAACAACCTTGAGCAAAGCCATAAATAAATCCAGCAGTCAGGAAAGCAGCCAGCAGTTTAAAGCGATGCGGAATGATAGCAATAGTTATTCGCAACAACGCCGCGCTCAGAAGGCGCGGCGGAAGGTCAGGTTGTAGCGGAATGCACCGGTAAGCGGATGGTCGCCAGGCTTGAGCGGTAAAATCCCGTGATAGCGCAGGCGCGACGGCCCGCCCCATACCACCACGTCGCCATGCTCCAGCAGCACGCGCTGGGTGGCATCACCACGCGCGAAACCGCCGAACTGAAACACCGCCGGTAGCCCCAGCGAAACCGATACGATCGGCTGATGCAGATCCTTCTCATCTTTGTCCTGATGCAGCGACAGCTTTGCGCCAGGCTCGTAGCGGTTTATCAGGCAGGCGTCGGGATTAAAGTGCGGGAACCCCGCCTCGCGCGCACAGTCGAGCGCCAGCTGACGAAACAGCGGCGGCATTGGCGGCCACTTGCGTCCACTCTCGCTGTCCTGTTCGGTGTACTGATAGCCGCGCGAGTTGCTCGACCAGCCGAAATCACCGCAGTTAGTCATTGCCACCGACATGCGATGACCGCCCGGCGTGATGCGATGATAAAACGGATTTTGCTGCGCTACCGCCAAAATTGCCGCCATCAGGGCAGGCGACTCTTCGCGCGCGCGACGGCGCAGGATCACCGCGCCTTCAGCCAGCGGCTCCTGCCACGGCGCTTCTTCGCTAAACAGGTCGAGCATTATTCCCCCTTGCGCTTTTATTCGCTGTCGATCAGAAATGCAGCAAACTGAGGCGACATCCAGCTGACGAATTTATCGCCCTCTTTACTGATAAGGTAGACCGCCAGATGCTGCTGCAGCGCCAGCGCTTTCGCCTTCTCGCTGCCCAGCACCATCAGTCCGGTATCCCAGCCGTCCGCCTCCAGCGCCGTCGTGGCGATAACCGTGGCGGAGACCAGCTTGTGCTCGATGGGACGGCCGGTCGCCGGATCGATGACGTGCGAAATGCGTTTGCCATCCAGTTCATAATAGTTGCGATAGCTGCCGGATGTGCTGATGCCGTGTCCCTGCAAATCGACGCGCGCCTGTACGGCGTTCTCGCTGTCGGTGGGCTTCTGAATTGCCACGCGCCAGCTCTGTCCCTGAGCATTCTGGCCGCGGCTCAATACCGCCCCGCCTACCGAAACCAGATAATTATTGATCCCTTCGCGCTCCATCAGCCGCGCCAGATGGTCGGTCGCGTAGCCTTCGCCCATCGTAGAGAGATCGACATAGAGTCCGGGTAGATCTTTTTGCAGCCACTGCCCTTCCACCGTTTCGATCACGCGCAGGTGCTGCAAGCCGGTTTGCGCTTTCGCCGCGGCGATTTCGGCATCCGTTGGGGTGTGCGCAGGCTGTTTTGCCGGGCCGAAGCCCCAGAGATTGACCAGTGGCCCCACGGTGATATCCATCGCGCCGCCGGTTTTCGCGCCGATACGCAGCGACTCAGTCACGATATCCGCCATATCGGCACTGACCGGCTGCGGCGCGCTCCCCTGATAGCGGTTAAAACGTGACAGCACCGAATCGGGCTTCCAGGTTGAAAGGGTCTGGTCGTCCGCGTCAAGCTGCTGCTGGATCGCCTGCTGCAATCCCGCTTTGCGAGCGGCGTCGACGCCCGCCAGCGATACGCGCCACACTGTCCCCATGGTTTTGCCTTCCAGCACCATCGCCTGTTGCGGCGTCGCCTTATCGCAGGCGCTCAGGAGGCAGATCGCCGCTGTCATTAGCAGAATATTCCAGTATCGCATTCTTCCCTCATCTGTAACGCTATATTCCAGCCTTAAACAAAGCATAACTAGTCAGTAAAGTAACCAAAAGCGGCTTGTAAACCCGCACAGCCTGGCACACTCTCTGGTGCTGTCCCGGCTGATAACAGGAGGCTTCTATGATCTATCTGATTCTCGCCATCGCTGGCGGCGTATTTATCTTCAGTATCATCAAGCTGCTGCAACAGCGGCGTCAAAAGCGGCTCGCATGGGGCGCAGCGCGCCAGCGCTGAGCAGAGCTGCACCAAAATGCTGCGGCAGTGTAGCAAAGTGCGCAAAGAATCCGTGGCTGTGAGAGCGATCGAGCTGGCATGAATAGTGCACTGTTTAGACCGGGTTTAATTCCGGGAGGTGCAGCATGCATAAATCATCGTCAAGGTTCAGCCAGTGGCAACAGTGGCTGAGTTTTTCCGCGTTTACTCTGGCAGGAACAGGATTTGAAGGCAGCGTGCCGCCGCAGCCTGAGAAAAAACAGGCGGCAAGGCGCAGGCGCATGCCGCAGTCATAATCACATACCCAGCTCGCTAAGCCCCGGATGGTTGTCCGGGCGCCTGCCGAGCGGCCAGTGGAAACGTCGTTCGCTGGCCGTAATCGGCAGATCGTTGATACAGGCGAAACGCTCGATCATCAGGCCATCAGCCCCGAAGCGCCAGTTTTCATTACCGTAGCTGCGAAACCAGTTGCCGCTGTCATCATGCCATTCATAGGCAAAACGCACCGCCAGCCTATCCTCATGCCACGCCCACAGCTCTTTGATCAGCCGGTAATCCAGCTCTTTCGCCCATTTGCGGCTGAGAAACGCTACCACCGCGTCGCGCCCCTGCACGCTTTCGCTGCGATTGCGCCAGCGCGTCTCCAGGCTATAAACCTGTGATACCCGCTGTGGATCGCGGCTGTTCCAGGCATCTTCCGCCATACGTACTTTTTGTATTGCACTCTGTTCGCTAAACGGAGGAAGCAGCATTGTCGTCTCCTGTGGTTGAAGTCAGTATGTAGACAGGTTTGTCTACTTGCTTTACTCTGCTGCATGTAGACAATTCTGTCTACTAAAAAAATCGCAGGCCTGATTATGCTCGCTCCGCTCCTTTTTGATCCTGACGCTTCGGCTCGTGACCGCATTCTGACCACGGCGCAGCGGCTCTTTTACCAGCAGGGTATTCGCGCCACCGGCATCGACAGAGTGATTGCAGAGGCTGGCGTGACCAAAGTGACTTTCTATCGCCATTTCCCGGCGAAAAACCAGCTTATCGCTACGGTGCTGGATTTGCGGCATCAGCGCTGGATGCAGGGATTTCAACAGGCGCTGGCACAAATACCCCTGTTACAGCACGCCCTGCCCGCCGCGCTGAAAAGCTGGTTTGATGAAGAGGACTATCGCGGCTGCGCCTTTATTAACGCCAGCGCAGAACTGGGCGATAGCCTGCCCGATATCAGTGTGCTGATTCGGCGGCATAAGCGAGAGATGGCGGACGCCATTGCGCTGCGGCTGGTGCCAGAAGAGCGGTGGAAAACCGGACAGATTATGTTGCTGGCGGAAGGCGCCATTGTGCGGGTACAGCTGGGAGAGGAGGCGGAAGCGGTAACGGCGGATTTAGCGGCTGCGCTGGCGGCCATTCTGCAAACGGGAGCGTAGCCCGCAGGCTACGCTCCTGACGGGTTTAGAACTGATAAACCAGGCCCAGCGCGACGATATCGTCGGTATTGATACCGGCAGCGTCGGTGAAGGCGTTGTCGTCCAGCAGGTTGATCTGGTAATCAACGTAGGTCGACATGTTTTTGTTGAAGTAATAGGTCGCGCCTACATCAACATATTTTTTCAGGTTCTGTTTGCCCCAGTTCTGCACGTCGGTGCCGCGTGAGCTAACGAACGCCAGAGACGGACGCAGGCCGAAATCGAACTGATACTGCGCCACCAGCTCCCAGTTATCCGCTTTGTCAGCGAAACCGTATATCGTATCGTCTGTAGAGCCGAAGCGCGTCGCGTTGTAGGAACGGCTGTACATCGCCGCCAGGTAGATGTTGTTGGCATCATACTTCAGGCCGCCGGTATAGACTTCCGCCTTGTCGCCGCGTCCCAGGACGCCTGGCGTTGCGCCGTTCTGGTTGTTGGTGCGGTCAGACTGGAACATCGCCGCGCCGATACCGAAGCCGGAGCCGAGATCGTAGGTGGTGCTCAGGCCCCAGCCGTCGCCGTTCTCACCCAGCACGTTACGGCCAGAGGTTTCACGGCTCGGGTTGTCGTTTTTGCCCTGATACTGAACGGCAAAGTTCCAGCCGTCCACCAGACCGAAGAAGTTAGAGTTACGGTAGGTTGCCATACCGTTACCGCGCTGGAACATAAAGTTGTCCGCGCCGTAGGTGTCGCCGCCGAACTCCGGCAGCACGTCGGTCCATGCGCCGATATCGTAAGCTACGCCGTAGTTACGGCCGTAGTCGAAGGAGCCTGCATCGCCGAACTTGATACCGGCGAAGCCAACGCGGGTGTAGCTGTCAGCGGTGCCTTCATTTTCCGACGTGTTCAGCGCCGCCTGATACTCCCACTGGCCGTAGCCGGTCAGCTCGTTGGAAATCTGGGTTTCGCCTTTAAAACCGAAGCGCAGGTAAGACTGATCGCCGTCATTACCGTCGTTATCTGAGAAATAGTGCAGACCGTCGACTTTACCAAACAGGTCTAATTTGTTGCCGTCTTTGTTGTAAATTTCCGCTGCGCTTGCAGAACCTGCTGCAACCAGCAGCGCGGGGATCATCAGGGAGAGAACGCGACGTTTCATTTTATTTACCCTCTGTTATGTGCCTTATTTTTGCCACTGCGAGCTGAACGCTTAAAAATTCAGCCGGCAAGCCATTGTTATTTTATAAAGGGCAATAAGCTATCACGAAAATGCTACGAAATTTCCAAAACTGTTTCATAGTTCGAAATAGTTATTTCTAATTGTAATTTTTGCGGAACTAATAACCAGCACGTATCGGTAAAAATTATCGCACAAAATAACAAGTGAATTTTTTCTCCTTAAATTTCATGTTATTAGAATCACTAATTTCTGAGCACTGAATGATAAAACACAGACGTCATCTGTGAATACAATAGATCCCGCTATCATCATTTATTTCATTATTACCTTCATTCACCCCGAATGAGATGTTTACCCTAATTCCCGCCGGGCCTGTATGCCCGGCATTTTTTTGCCCGAAAATTCCTTTTTAACCTGCCTCGTAAGTCAAAGCGGTAAATACGCTTAAAATATTAGCGCCTCGTCTTAGCACTTATTGTTAATAATCGCACATCAAGTTAATCGTTGTGTTTAATATTCTCACTAATAATTTATCACGGTAATAAAGCGTTATTTCTCTTGTGGCTACTGGACTTATTTCTCTTCAGCGCTGCGTTCGACGGGCTATATTTCGCTGAAAAATGCGCATCTCCTTATCGCTTTGCTTATGACCAGAACGGCCATTGTGCGCCCTGCCTCGGGCGAGGTTTTAAACGCGCTAAACAGGCTTTGGCAGAGAGGGGGCCTGGCTTTAGCGTCGCGGCATGTCACAGATGAGCCAGGAAAGTTCTGGAAAAGCGTTATGGCGGGGTAAAAGTCGTTAAAATGCCGGTTCTTATATGGAATTATCGTTACCCTGCCTTTACCGGCAACGCGTGCGGCTATGGCTTTAATGCTACACTTCGTCGCTTTAACACTCACGAAAATGACTATGACCGCACTGGACGCCGCATCACCCAGGAAACTTCACAACCGTGTCAGTCTGGGGACACGCCTCGTTTTTCTTATTGCCGGTCTCGGCATGTCCTCCTGGGCGCCGCTGGTACCCTTCGCCAGCCAGCGTCTGGCGCTGAGCGGCGCTTCGCTGGGCGCGCTTCTGCTCTGTCTGGGTATCGGTTCGCTGGCGGCAATGCCGGTAACCGGATCGCTGGTCGGCCGTTTCGGCTGCCGCCGGGTGATGCTCGGCTCTACGCTGGTGATCCTGGCGACGCTTCCGCTGCTGGCGACGCTGAACGTCATGTGGATGATGGCCGCGACGCTAATGATCTTCGGCGCCGGGCTGGGCATGCTGGATGTCGCCATGAACGTGCAGGCGGTTGAAGTGGAAAAAGCGGCACGCAAACCGATGATGTCCGGTTTCCACGGCTTCTTTAGCCTTGGCGGCATCCTGGGCGCAGGCGCGATCAGCCTGCTGCTGGGCGTTGGCCTGTCGCCACTCATGTCGGTCACGCTGGTGATGGCTCTGATGCTGCTACTGCTGGCTGTAAGCCTGCCGACGCTGATGAGCGAGCGCCTGCACCAGCCCGATCAGCCGTGGCTGGTGGTTCCGCGCGGCTTCGTCGCTTTTCTTGGCCTGCTCTGCTTTATTCTGTTTCTTGCCGAAGGCGCCGTACTCGACTGGGGCGCGCTGCTGCTGTTGCAAAGCCCGGATATGACGACCGCGCACGCGGGCCTGGGCTATGCGCTCTTCTCGGTGGCGATGACCATTGGCCGTCTGACCGGTGACAGGATCATTCACCGTTTCGGCCGTTTTCTCGTTATGCTGACGGGCGCGCTGACGGCGGCGGCCGGTCTGGCGCTGGCGGTATTTCTGCCCTGGCCGCAGATGGCCCTGCTCGCTTTTCTGCTGGTGGGCTTTGGTTTATCCAATACGGTGCCGATGTTATTTAATGCCGTCGGGAATCAAAAGGATATGCCCTCAAATCTGGGGATTTCCGCCATGACAACGCTGGGATATGCGGGTATTCTCTCAGGTCCGGCCTTAATCGGATTTATTTCTCAATGGCTGAGCCTCAGCGGTGCCTTTCTGCTCATCGCGCTGCTGCTGCTGGCTGTGGCCGCCAGTGCCCGACTGGTTGCGCGATGATTTCAGGTGCCTGACACGCTATGTTGCCCTTTAAGTTTCCACTGACATCCGGCAATGTCACTCGCTTTTTTGTGATTTTTAATCTGGTGCTGCTGCTGGCGCTGGGCTTTATGGTACACAACTCGGTCAACGCCTGGCTGACCGAGAAACGCTATGCTATGACCGATCTGGCGCGAGCGACGCAAAAACGTATCGACGCCTATCGCTTCGCCACCTGGCAAATCTATGAAAATCTCGCCACCAGCGCGGCGGGAAGCTCGCCGAACAGTAGCCTGCAGGAGACGCGGCTGCGTCCGGACGTCTACTATCTGGAAAAAACCCGCCGCAAGACGGAAGCGTTGATTTTCGGCTCGCACGACAGCAGTACGCTCGATATGACAATGCGCATGTCGAGCTACCTGGATACGCTGTGGGGCGCGGAGAATCCGACCTGGTCGATGTACTTCCTCAACGGTCAGGACAACAGCCTGATTATGATCTCTACCCTGCCGCTGAAAGATATGGCGACACGCTATAAAGAGAGTGCCATCAGTTCGCTGGTGGATGGCCGTCGCGCCGAGATGCTGCAGCAGGCCAATGCGCTGGACGAGCGCGAAAGTTTCTCGCCGCTGCGCCATTTCGCCTTTCAGAACGATCACTACTTTACGCTGCGCACGACTTTTAACCAGCCGGGCCATCTGGCGACGGTGGTCGCCTTCGATCTGCCGATCAACGATCTCACTCCGCAAAACATGCCGATTGAGAATTTCCAGCTGCGCCAGGACGCCACCCTGCCTGCCGCAAACGATCAGGAAGAGAGCGAGAACACGCAGATCGCTATCGTTAATCCTGACCTGGAGATAGCCGCCACCCTGCCGAGCACGCCGCTGCAGCTGGTCTACCGCGTGCCGCTTACCAGCCTGATGATGGATACGCTGCATAATCTGCTGTGGCCGCTGCTGGTGAACCTGGTGCTGTTTCTGCTCTCTTTCGCCGGCATGACGCTGCTGCGCCAGCAGTCGCTGCGCCCGAGCGAAAACCAGAGCGCAGAGCTGGATTCGCTGCGCGTGCTGAACGAAGAGATTGTCGCCAGCCTGCCGGTCGGCCTGCTGGTGTATGACTTCGCCAGCAACCGCACCATTCTCAGCAATAAGATCGCAGAACATCTTTTGCCGCATCTGAACCTGCAAAAAATCATTAATATGTCTGACCAGCATCAGGGCGTTCTGCAGGCGACCATTAACAACGAAGTTTATGAGATTCGCCATGCGCGCAGCGTGCTGTCGCCGCATACTCAGCTCTTTTTGATGCGCGACCAGGATCGCGAGCTGCTGGTGAACAAAAAGCTGCAAAAGGCGCAGCAGGTGCTGGATCGCAACCATCAGATGCGACAACAGCTGCTGCAAAACCTCGGCCACGCGCTGAATCGTCCGCTGGAGAAAGTGGTGGCGCAGCTGGTGCAGCTTAGCCAGCGCGACGAAGATGAAACCGTACTCGACCTGCTGGACCAGAGCCAAAGTCTGGCGCGGCTGGTAGACGATATTGTGCTGCTTAACCGGCTGGAAGCGCACGACTGGTCGCCCGACGCCAGCGTTTTCAGCCTGCAGGAGCTGCTGGACGAGATCGCCCTGGAAAGCCTGCCGCTGATGCGGCGTAAAGGGCTGTCGCTGGTAGTGAATAATCTGCAGCCCAATGATGAACAGCGGTTCGGCGACCGCCGCGCGCTGCGTAAAGTGCTCGCCACACTGATGCACTACGCGCTGACCACCACGCGCTGGGGCAAGATTTCCCTGACGGTGAGCGCCGATGAGGCCCGTCCGGAGCGTCTGATGATTGAGCTGGTGGATACCGGCGCGGGGCTGACCGTCGACGAGCTGGCGAACGCCGACTTCCCGTTCCTGGGCGAAACCAGCCAGGATCGTTACGGTCAGGCGTCCGGCATGGCCTTTTTCCTCTGTAAGCAGCTCTGCAAGCAGATGGGCGGCAGCCTGGACATTATCGCCAAGCCGGATATCGGCACGCGCTACTCTATTCAGCTTCCGCTGGCGGTAGAGCCGCAGACGGAAGAAGAAGAGGAGAAGCTGCTGGATGGCGTGACTGCACTTATCGAGATTGAGGTGGAAGACGTATACAAAATCGTCTGTCGCCATCTGGAAAACTGGGGCGCGCGCTGCCTGTCCCCTGAAGAGCGGCTGTCAGGCCAGGAACATGACGTGCTGGTGACCGACGATCCCGCCAGGCTGAGCGGCTGGGCGCTGCTGCTGGCGGAGGATGAGTTGGGACATCACGCGCTAAACGATCGGCAATACCGGGTCAACTTCAATCTCAGCAATGCGCTCCAGGATGCGCTGCTGGCTCTGATTGAACAACAGCTGGCCCATGATTCCATGGAGGAGAGTACAGAAGACGAGGAACTGACCCCGCTGCTCAGCGGTGGCTACTTCCAGCTGTTTACCGAGACAGTACCGCCTGATGTAAAGAGACTGTATACTGAGTCGGCGGAAAAGGACTACGCCATGCTTGCTCAGACAGCGCATCGCCTTAAAGGCGTGTTTGCCATGCTCAACCTGACGCCGGGCAAACAGCTTTGTGAAGAGTTAGAACAGCACATCAAAGCATGTGACGATTCAAACATTACAAATACCACCAGTGCCATCGACGCTTACGTCAATGAACTGCTGCAGCAAGGTAACCAATAAGATGAATAACTTAAATGTAATTATTGCCGATGACCATCCAATTGTTCTTTTCGGTATCCGAAAGTCTCTGGAGCAAATTGAATGGGTCAACGTTGTAGGTGAGTTCGAAGACTCAACAGCACTGATTAACAGCTTGTCAAAGCTTGACGCCAACGTCCTGATCACCGATCTCTCCATGCCTGGTGAGAAATATGGCGATGGCATCACGCTGATCAAATACATCAAACGTCACTATCCCGATCTGTCGATTATTGTTCTGACCATGAACAATAACCCGGCAATCCTCAGCGCCGTACTGGATCTCGATATCGAAGGCATCGTGCTGAAACAGGGCGCGCCAACCGATCTGCCGAAAGCGCTGGCCGCTCTGCAAAAAGGTAAAAAGTACACGCCGGAAAGCGTGGCGAAGCTGCTGGAGAAAATCAGCGCCGGCGGCTATGGCGACAAGCGTCTGTCACCGAAAGAGAGCGAAGTGCTGCGCCTGTTTGCCGAAGGCTTCCTGGTAACAGAGATCGCCAAGAAACTGAACCGCAGCATTAAGACCATCAGCAGCCAGAAAAAATCGGCGATGATGAAGCTGGGCGTAGATAACGATATCGCCCTGCTGAACTACCTCTCTTCCGTCAGCGCCACTCAAATCGACAAGGATTAACGCGCTGCACAGACGGCGCTAACGCGCCGTCTGTTTTTCCTTTCTCAAACCACGCTGACGCCAGCCTACCCTTCCCGCGTTTTTCTTACGCGCTCGGCGTAAATCGCCAGCGTGGTTTTCAGCACGTCCAGCGTTACGGGTTTCGACAGGCAGTTATCCATACCGGCTTCCATACAGCGCTGCTTCTCTTCCGCCAGCGCGTTAGCGGTCACGCCGATCACCGGGAAAGCATGGCCGAGCTGGCGCAGACGCTGCGTCAGGCGATAACCGTCCATATTTGGCATATTCACGTCGCTCAGCACAATATCGATCTCGCTGCGGCTGATTACGTTGAGCGCATCGACGCCATCCTGCGCGGTTTTCACCTGATAGCCCAGGGTGCCCAACTGTTCCGACAGCAGCATACGGTTGATAGGATGATCGTCGACAATCAGAATCATAATGTCGTCGTTGCTGATCACCTCCTCCGCTGGCGCAGAGAGCGCCAGGTTGGTCGCCGTATCGCTCTGGATAGCGATGCGGTAGATGCGCGCCAGCAGGCTCGGCAGCTCGTGCGGCGTCGCCGTACTGTGCAGCCAGCGTCCCGGCGCGATTTCACGCGGCATATCGATATGCGCGCCGCTGAAGATAATAACCGCGTGCAGCGGCTGGTCGGTTTCGGGTTCGTAGTCGGTGATCAATACGTCGTCGCTGCCCGCCTTGCCGGTATAGGGCTGGATATAAATGCCCTGCTGTTGCAGATCGCGCTCGATAAAGCTGGCGAGATAGTCGTTGCGCATATCGATCCACAGGGTTTTATCGTGCAGCCCGTCGAGAAGCGGCGGCGCAGGATGCTGGCCGTTATAGATCGGAATACGCACAATAAACTGACTGCCCATGCCAGGCTCGGAGTCCACTTCGATATCGCCGTCCATCATATTGGTCAGCTTTTCACAAATGGCCAGCCCCAGCCCGGTGCCCTGGAAGTTACGCTGTACGCCGTTACCCACCTGGAAAAAAGGATCGAACAGTCGCGTAATCTCTTTCGCAGGGATGCCGACGCCGGTATCGCGAATGCGGAACGCCAGATACCCCTCTTTCACGCTGGCATGCAGGATAATGCAGCCGGTGTGCGTGAACTTAATGGCGTTACTGAGCAGGTTGGAGATCACCTGCTGCAGCCGCAGCGGATCGCCATCCAGCGCCAGCGGCACGTCATGCTCGATAAAGCAGTAGAGCGTCAGCCGCTTTTTCATTACCAGCGACAGGTAGTTGCCCGCGATATGGCTAAGAACCTCACGCGGCGAGAAAGGACGCGGCTCGATTTTCAGCTGTTCCGACTCGATTTTTGAGAAGTCGAGAATATCGCTGATGATCTTCAGCAGCAGGCTCGACGAGTTATTCATCGCGGTCACCAGCGAATCGACCTCTTTCGGCAGCTGTTTGGTCTGCAGCAGGTCAAGATTGCCGATAATGCCGTAGAGCGGCGTGCGCAGCTCATGGCTGACGGTGGCGAGGAACATCGACTTCGACTGGCTCGCCTGCTCCGCCGCCTGCGCCATCTCCTGCAGCGACTGCTCCATGCGCACGCGCGCGGAGACATCCACCAGCACGCAGATCGCCACATTCTCATTGCGATAGCGCGAATGCACGAAGCTGATTTGCAGGTTGGTGTTGCTGCCGGTCAGCACGTCGACGAAATTAACCTGCTGGCTGCCGATAATTTCATTGAGCCGCTGGCGGTCTTCCTGCGTCAGCAGCGTCAGATAGTTATGCGCCAGCTCGTTACTGAGGATATTCGTGCCGTCGCGGGTGCGTAAAATACAGATGCCCACCGGCGCCGACGCGACGATTTTGCGGTTGAACTGCTCATGCTCCTCCAGCCGGTGCGCATTCTCTTCGGCCGGCAGGAACATCCGGCGCTCGAAAAGCCAGGCCAGGGTGAAAAGCACAATCGCACTTAGCAGATTCAGCAGCAGCGCGTTAATGATCATCAGCTTGAGCTGATCGACCAGCACGCGCGTCGATACCGACCACACCACGCTTAAATCAGAGGGCGGCAGCGGCTTTTTCAGCACCAGCTGCCGGTAGCCGTCAAGATAGCCGAACCAGCTTTTATCATCCGACAGATCGTCCAGCGAGAAGCCAGCGCCACCGCGGCGCGACGTCAGCAGCGGGCGATAATTCTCATCAATAATGGTGGCCACCACCGGCAGGCTGCCCGGCTGGATAAACTCGTCCAGGCGGATATTCTGCTCGACGCCCAGCAGCGCCTGCAGCTTATTAGCGACATAGACCGGCACCATCATATAAAAGGTGCCGACGCCGGGCTGCGCGCTGGCGTTGACCCAGTAGATCGGGTTGCGACGCTCTTCGTCGTTGCCGTTGCGATAGCGCAGCACGCGCTCGCGCAGCGCCTTCAGGCTGCGTTCGCGATCCACCTTGCTGCTGCCGATGCTAAAGTCCGCCAGACACTGGCTTTCGCCGCCGATAAAAAATACGCGGTTCAGCTCATAGGTTGAGGCGAAGTTGCTTTTCCAGTAGTTGATGTAGTAGCTGAGGGTGTCCAGCGAGTTGCGCCAGGTATTGCTCATCGAGGAGCAGTCGCCGTCGGAGAAGAGCGGCGTAAACTGCGGCAGCGTCGATTTGCCCGGCAGCACGCCGTTAAGCATATCCAGACCGCTGCTGGCGCTGGTAAGGCGGTTTTCAGTAATGTACTTCAGTTCGCGCATCACGTCGGCGGAGTGGCGCACATACCATTCCGCCTGACCGTAGTTGCTGGCGAACTCTTGCCGCACGCTGCTCTCTTTATCATGCAGCACGCTGATGATAAAGAAGGTGGTCAGCACCGCGCCCAGCGTCCAGAGCAGCAGCGCCAGCGCACGGAACAGGTAGCGTGAGATACGCAGCGTGGTTCGGAAAGAGACCAGATATTTCAAGGGAAACTCACTACGGCAAGGTTAATGACGGGCTGGCTTCAGAATGCTCATTACACTAGCTTTATCAGGGAAGAAAAGCCAGTCGGCATCTGCGCGTAACAAGCCGCGCCGTAAAAAACAACGGCAGGTCGGGTTGCCCTTTCCTGCCGTAAAATTCAGTGCCGCCCTCCCTGGCGGCGTGAGCCTGAAGCGTTACTCTTCTTCGTCCGCTTCCGGCGCGTCGTCGTCCGTTTCAGCTTCCGGCGCGATATCCTCTTCGCCTTCCGCCACGCTGCCGTCGATGGCGTCGAGCTCTTCCTCTTCCACCGGTTCGGCTACGCGCTGCAGGCCAACCACGTTCTCATCTTCCGCAGTACGGATCAGGATAACGCCCTGGGTGTTACGCCCCACGATGCTTACCTCAGAGACGCGGGTGCGCACCAGGGTACCGGCATCGGTAATCATCATGATCTGATCGCTGTCGACAACCTGTACCGCGCCAATCACCGGGCCGTTACGCTCAGTGACCTTAATGGAGATCACGCCCTGAGTCGCGCGCGACCGGGTAGGATACTCGCTAATCGCGGTACGCTTGCCGTAGCCGTTTTGCGTCACGGTGAGAATCGCGCCCTCGTCGCGCGGCACAATCAGCGACACCACGCGATCCCCTTCCGCCAGCTTGATGCCGCGCACGCCTGATGCCGTACGACCCATGGCGCGGACGGCGCTTTCCGCAAAGCGCACCACTTTACCGCCGGCAGAGAAGAGCATCGCCTCGTCGTTGCCGTTGGTCAGTGCGACGCCGATCAGCTCGTCATCTTCGCGCAGGTTCACGGCGATGATGCCCGCGCTGCGCGGACGACTGAACTCCTGCAGCGCCGTTTTCTTCACGGTGCCGCTGGCGGTCGCCATAAAGATATTGAAGCCTTCGGTATATTCGCGCACCGGCAGGATGGCAGTAATACGTTCGTCAGGCTGCAGCGGCAGCAGGTTGACGATCGGGCGGCCACGCGCGCTACGGCTGGCTTCTGGCAGCTGGTAGACCTTCATCCAGTAGAGGCGGCCGCGGCTGGAGAAGCAGAGGATAGTGTCGTGGGTATTGGCTACCAGCAGACGATCGATAAAGTCCTCTTCCTTGATGCGCGCCGCTGACTTGCCTTTGCCGCCGCGACGTTGCGCTTCGTAATCCGAAAGCGGCTGATATTTGACGTAACCCTGATGCGACAGCGTTACAACCACATCTTCCTGATTGATCAGATCTTCGATGTTGATATCGGCGCTGTTGGCGGTGATCTCGGTGCGGCGTTCGTCGCCGAACTGGTCGCGCATGGCGATCAGCTCTTCCCGGATCACTTCCATCAGACGCTCGGCGTTCATCAGGATATTGAGCAATTCAGCAATCTGTTCCAGCAGCTCTTTGTACTCGTCGAGCAGTTTTTCATGCTCAAGTCCGGTGAGCTTCTGCAGACGCAGATCGAGGATCGCCTGCGCCTGCTGTTCGGTCAGGTAGTAGCGACCGTCGCGGATACCGAACTCTTCGTCCAGCCATTCCGGACGCGCGGCGTCATCGCCCGCACGTTCCAGCATGGCGGAGACGTTGCCCAGATCCCACGGCTGCGCGATCAGGCCCGCTTTCGCCTCGGCCGGGTTCGGCGCGCGGCGAATCAGCTCGATAATCGGATCGATGTTAGCCAGCGCGATCGCCAGACCTTCAAGGATATGCGCGCGGTCACGCGCTTTGCGCAGTTCGAAAATGGTGCGGCGCGTGACGACTTCACGACGATGGCGCACAAAGGCTTCGAGGATCTCCTTCAGCGTCATGATCTTCGGCTGGCCCTGATGCAGCGCCACCATGTTGATGCCGAAAGAGACCTGCAGCTGCGTCAGCGAGTAGAGATTGTTCAGCACTACTTCGCCGACCGCATCGCGCTTCACTTCGATCACGATGCGCATGCCGTCTTTATCGGACTCGTCGCGCAGCGCGCTGATGCCTTCGACGCGCTTCTCTTTCACCAGCTCGGCAATTTTCTCAATCAGGCGCGCTTTGTTGACCTGATAAGGGATCTGGTGCACCACGATGGTTTCGCGGCCGGTTTTGGCGTCGGTTTCCACCTCGCCACGCGCGCGAATATAGATTTTGCCGCGCCCGGTGCGGTACGCCTCTTCAATGCCGCGGCGGCCGTTGATAATGGCCGCAGTCGGGAAGTCGGGACCCGGGATGTGCTCCATCAGCCCTTCGACGCTGATATCTTCGTCGTCGATATAGGCGAGACAGCCGTTGATCACTTCCGTCAGGTTGTGCGGCGGAATATTGGTCGCCATACCTACGGCGATGCCGGATGAACCGTTCACCAGCAGGTTAGGGATTTTGGTCGGCAGAACTTCAGGGATCTGCTCGGTGCCGTCATAGTTCGGAACGAAGTCGACGGTCTCTTTTTCCAGGTCAGCCAGCAGATCGTGCGCGATACGCGACATACGCACTTCGGTATAACGCATCGCTGCGGCGGAGTCGCCGTCAACGGAGCCGAAGTTGCCCTGTCCGTCCACCAGCATGTAACGCAGGGAGAAAGGCTGAGCCATGCGGACGATGGTGTCGTAAACGGCGGAATCCCCGTGTGGGTGATATTTACCGATAACGTCACCGACCACACGGGCGGATTTCTTATAGGGTTTGTTCCAGTCGTTACCCAGTTCGCTCATCGCGTAAAGTACGCGGCGGTGGACAGGCTTCAGGCCGTCACGAACATCGGGTAAGGCTCGGCCAACAATGACCGACATGGCGTAATCGAGATAGGAGCTCTTTAACTCTTCTTCGATATTGACCGGTGTAATTTCTCTTGCAAGGTCGCTCATGGAGCCGCTTTCCCTCTACATATGCCCGGATTTTAAAGGTGCGAAAGTATATCACACCCCAGCCCGCTGGTGAACGTTAACCACCGTTTTCACGCGCTTTTCCTCGCGCCGGAAAGGTGCCCCCGGCGGCAATAAGCGTTTATACTCAGTCAACATTTTTTCCGGAGTAATGATTCAATGAATGCACAACCGCAGGAAACGCAGCCCAACGTCGATGCGCAGGAAATCGCTAAGTTTGAGGCCGTCGCCTCACGCTGGTGGGATCTGGAAGGCGAATTTAAACCTTTGCACCGCATTAACCCGCTGCGTCTGGGCTTTATCGCGCAACACAGCAATGGTCTGTTCGGCAAGAAGGTGCTGGACGTAGGCTGCGGCGGCGGCATCCTGGCGGAGAGCATGGCGCGTGAAGGCGCAGAGGTTACCGGTCTCGATATGGGCGCCGAGCCGCTGCAGGTGGCGCGCCTGCATGCGCAGGAAAACGGCGTGACGCTCGACTACGTGCAGCAGACGGTGGAAGACCACGCCGAGGCGTTCGCCGGTCGCTATGACGTGGTGACCTGCATGGAGATGCTGGAGCATGTACCCGATCCCCGTTCGGTGGTGCACGCCTGCGCGCGTCTGGTGAAGCCGGGCGGCGAGGTTTTCTTTTCCACCATCAACCGCAACCCGAAGGCCTGGCTGATGGCGGTGTTCGGGGCGGAATATGTGCTGCGCATGGTGCCGCGCGGCACGCACGACGTGAAAAAGTTTATCCGCCCTTCTGAACTGCTGGGCTGGGTCGATGAAACTGCGCTGCGCGAGCAGCACATCACCGGCCTGCACTACAACCCGCTGACCAACAAATTTCGTCTGGGGCGCGGCGTCGACGTGAACTACATGGTGCATACCCGCCACGTCAAAAAGTAACCCTCTGGCGCGCAAGCTTTTTGCGCGCCTGTCATCTCGCTGTCATCACTTTTTCTTACCCTGCCGCTCCTTCGGTAGACGGTTGTCGGGAAAAAACACAGCGATGTGCGAAAAATCAGCGGTCGATCAAAATCTCGAATTTTTTACCGCGGCAGTTGACACGCCATTGAGCCTTATAAGTCGCGGGGTTAAGAAATTCCGCAAAAAATACAAGTCCCAGAGGCATCATTTTTCCGTCTTGTTATCTGGCGTCAGGTCACTAGAATAACCCCCATATTGTTACTTAATCTCTCCCAACCCCCAACATATAGTGTTTATCCACAGAATTATTCACATTGAATAACCCTGTGAATAAACAGGGGACTCTTTTTCACTTACGGATGGTATAACGCGACATGAATCAAAGTCTGCTCGTTACTAAACGCGATGGCCGCCAGGAACGCATTGATCTCGATAAAATTCACCGGGTACTCGACTGGGCCGCTGAAGGGCTGAACAACGTCTCTGTTTCCCAGGTTGAACTGCGCTCCCATATCCAGTTTTACGATGGCATCAGAACTTCTGATATTCATGAGACCATCATCAAGGCCGCAGCAGACCTGATCTCGCGCGACGCGCCGGACTATCAATACCTTGCTGCCCGCCTGGCGATCTTCCACCTGCGTAAAAAAGCGTACGGCCAGTTCGAGCCGCCGAAGCTTTACGATCAGGTGGTACGCATGGTGGAGATGGGCAAATATGACCGTCACCTGCTGGAAGACTACACGGCTGAAGAGTTCGAGCAGATGGACGGCTTTATCGACCACTGGCGCGATATGAACTTCTCCTACGCGGCGGTAAAACAGCTGGAAGGCAAATATCTGGCGCAGAACCGCGTCACCGGCGATATTTACGAGAGCGCGCAGTTCCTCTACATCCTCGTCGCCGCCTGCCTCTTCTCCGGCTATCCGCGCGATACCCGTATGGACTACATCAAGCGCTTCTACGACGCGATTTCGACCTTTAAGATCTCGCTGCCGACGCCGATCATGTCTGGCGTGCGCACTCCGACTCGCCAGTTCAGCTCCTGCGTGCTGATCGAGTGCGGCGACAGCCTCGACTCTATCAACGCCACCTCCAGCGCCATCGTGAAGTATGTGTCGCAGCGCGCCGGGATCGGCATCAACGCTGGCCGCATTCGCGCGCTGGGCAGCCCGATCCGCGGCGGCGAAGCCTTCCATACCGGCTGTATCCCGTTCTACAAGCATTTCCAGACCGCGGTGAAATCCTGCTCGCAGGGCGGCGTTCGCGGCGGCGCGGCGACGCTGTTCTACCCGATGTGGCATCTGGAAGTAGAAAGCCTGCTGGTGCTGAAAAACAACCGCGGCGTTGAAGGCAACCGCGTCCGCCATATGGACTACGGCGTGCAGATCAACAAGCTGATGTATCAGCGCCTGCTGAAGGGCGAAGATATTACTCTGTTCAGCCCGTCCGACGTGCCTGGCCTCTACGACGCATTCTTTGCCGATCAGGAAGAGTTTGAGCGTCTGTACACCAAATATGAGCAGGACGAGAGCATCCGCAAGCAGCGCGTTAAAGCGGTCGATCTCTTCTCGCTGATGATGCAGGAGCGTGCCTCCACCGGTCGTATCTACATTCAGAACGTCGACCACTGCAACACCCACAGCCCGTTCGACGCCAGCATTGCGCCGGTGCGCCAGTCTAACCTCTGCCTGGAGATCGCGCTGCCGACCAAACCGCTGGAAGACGTCAACGACGAGAACGGCGAAATCGCGCTCTGTACGCTGTCGGCGTTTAACCTCGGCGCGATTGAAAGCCTGGACGACCTGGAAGAGCTGGCGACCCTGGCGGTACGCGCGCTCGACGCCCTGCTCGACTATCAGGACTACCCAATTCCAGCCGCCAAACGCGGCGCGATGGGCCGTCGTACCCTGGGTATTGGCGTTATCAACTTCGCTTACTATCTGGCGAAGAATGGCGTGCGCTACTCCGACGGCAGCGCTAACAACCTGACGCACAAAACCTTCGAAGCGATTCAGTACTACCTGCTGAAAGCCTCGAACGAGCTGGCGAAAGAGCAAGGCGCCTGCCCGTGGTTTAACGAAACCACCTACTCGCAGGGCATTATGCCGATCGATACCTATAAGAAGGATCTCGACAGCATTTGCAACGAGCCGCTGCACCTGGACTGGGACGGCCTGCGCGAGTCGATCAAGACTCACGGCCTGCGCAACTCTACGCTCTCTGCGCTGATGCCTTCTGAGACCTCTTCGCAGATCTCCAACGCCACCAACGGCATTGAGCCGCCGCGCGGCCATATCAGCATCAAAGCCTCCAAAGACGGCATTCTGCGTCAGGTGGTGCCTGAGTATGAGCGTCTGAAAGATCAGTACGAGCTGCTGTGGGAAATGCCGTCCAACGACGGTTATCTGCAGCTGGTCGGCGTTATGCAGAAGTTTATCGACCAGGCGATCTCCTCTAACACCAACTACGATCCGTCGCGCTTCGCCAACGGCAAGGTGCCGATGAAGCAGCTGCTGAAAGACCTGCTGACCGCCTATAAGTTCGGCGTCAAGACGCTCTACTATCAGAACACCCGCGACGGTGCGGAAGACGCGCAGGACGATCTGGCGCCTTCCATTCAGGATGACGGTTGCGAAAGCGGCGCTTGTAAGATTTAAGGTTGGGCGGGAGCGCGTCTCCCGCCTGCGTCATTTCACGGGGCTGCGCTGCGCCCCGTTCACATTTGGACAGTTTGTATGGCTTACACTACGTTCTCACAGAATAAAAACGATCAGCTGAAAGAGCCGATGTTCTTTGGTCAGTCCGTCAACGTGGCGCGCTTCGACCAGCAGAAATATGACATCTTTGAAAAGCTGATTGAAAAGCAGCTCTCCTTTTTCTGGCGTCCGGAAGAGGTAGATGTCTCGCGCGACCGCATCGACTATCAGGCGCTGCCGGAGCATGAGAAGCACATCTTTATCAGCAACCTGAAATATCAGACCCTGCTCGACTCTATTCAGGGCCGCAGCCCGAACGTCGCGCTGCTGCCGCTGATCTCGATCCCCGAGCTGGAAACCTGGGTAGAAACCTGGGCCTTCTCCGAGACTATTCACTCGCGCTCTTACACCCATATCATTCGTAATATCGTTAACGACCCTTCGCTGGTCTTCGACGATATCGTGACTAACGAGCAGATCCTCGCGCGCGCGCAGGATATCTCGAAGTACTACGACGATCTGATCGAGATGACCAACTACTGGCATCTGCTGGGCGAAGGCACGCATCAGGTTAACGGTAAAACCGTGACCGTGAATCTGCGCGCGCTGAAAAAGCAGCTCTATATCTGCCTGATGAGCGTTAACGCGCTGGAAGCGATTCGCTTCTACGTCAGCTTCGCCTGCTCTTTCGCCTTCGCCGAACGCGAACTGATGGAAGGCAACGCCAAGATTATTCGTCTGATCGCACGTGATGAGGCGCTGCACCTGACCGGCACCCAGCATATGCTGAACCTGATGCGCACCGGCGAAGACGATCCTGAAATGAAAGAGATTGCCGCCGAATGCCGTGAAGAGTGTTTCGATCTCTTCAAGAAAGCGGCCGAGCAGGAGAAAGAGTGGGCGGAATATCTGTTTAGCGGCGGTTCGATGATCGGCCTGAACAAAGATATTCTCTGCCAGTATATTGAGTACATCACCAATATCCGTATGCAGGCGGTGGGCCTGGATCTGCCGTTCCAGACGCGCTCCAACCCGATTCCGTGGATCAACTCCTGGCTGGTATCGGACAACGTGCAGGTGGCACCGCAGGAAGTAGAAGTAAGCTCCTATCTGGTGGGTCAGATTGACTCGGAAGTGGGCGAAGACGACTTCAACGATTTCCAGCTGTAAGTATGAGCCGTGCCGTTGTTATCCTGCGCAGTTCCGGTCAGCGACTGGAGTGCGCAGAGCATCATCCCAACCTGCTGACGACGCTGGAAGCGCATAATCTGTGCGTGGAGTTTCAGTGCCGCGAAGGCTACTGCGGTTCGTGCCGCACGCGGCTGCTGAAGGGCGAAGTGCACTACGCCGAAACGCCGCTGGCGTTTGTTCAGCAGGGGGAAATTTTGCCCTGCTGCTGTCTGGCGAAGGGTGAGATTGAAATCGAGCTATAGCTAGCCTTTTTTCTCTGACAGGCCGCGCAATAATCCAAAACGCGGATGGCAGGGAGCGAAGAGCAAAGCGTCCCGCGCCAGGGAAGGCGCGGGCCGAGCCGGCAGGGATGCCGCTTTTGCGTCTTTGCGATCGCTCCCTGCCATCCGCGTTGGCTCTCGAAGCGACAGACGCCTCCACACCCCACTACAGCTTTACTGACTCCAGAATATCAATCCAGCCGTGACCGGTGCTGACCTCGCTGCCATGTAGCCAGCGACGCAGCATATTCATCGCCATCATCGCCACCACCTTCTGCCGCGTCTCCAGATTATGGCGACCGTGGGTGAACTTCACTCGCTGTCCCCAGCTCGCCTCCGGCGTATGCAGCGCCAGCGAGACCTCGCCCTCTTCCAGCGCGCCGGTCGACAGCGCCAGCACTGTGCCGTGATGCGCCGCCAGCGCGCGCGTACGCTGAACCTGCTCTTCCAGCCCCTCCTGATGCGCCGGGAGGATTTCCGCCGCGCTAAGCGGTACCTCTGCCGCGGCCAGCTGCCAGTTCAACAGCCCGGCGGTGTACTGCTCGCTGAGCGCCAGACGGAAACCGCGCTCCTTCAGCTCGCGCGCCAGCAGCGCTGGCAACCCTTCGGTGCCTTCAAAAATAGTGCACTCCGCCAGCAGCAGACGCACCTGCTGCCAGACCTGCTCCATGGCCACGCGCTGGCTGGCTGGCCCGGTCAGCTTTATCTCGATAATCGGCATTGAAGAGCGATAACCCATTACTACGCCCTCGGGGAGCGCCAGCGGCTCCAGCTCGGCGGCAATGTCGCTTTCGCCGCGACCGAACGTCGTCAGGCGCAGACAGAGCGGCGGCTCCGGCAGATCAAAATGCTGTTTGAGGCGCGGCAGAATCTGCTGCTCCACCATCACCTTAAATTCAGACGGCACGCCAGGCGTAAAGAAGATCCAGCAGCGGTTAAGCCGCAGCGCAAAGCCGCAGGCGGTGCCCACCGGGTTATCGATCATCTCAGCATTGGCGGGTATCTCCGCCTGCTTGCGGTTGCTTGCCGCCATTACGCGTCCGCGGCTGGCAAACCACGCCTCGATGTTATCGAGCCATTCCTGATGCAGCACCAGCTCGACACCGCTCGCTTTCGCCGCCGCCAGCGCGCTGAGATCGTCGCTGGTTGGGCCGAGGCCGCCATTCACGATAAGCACATCTGCGACTTCGCTACGCGCCTGAAGCGTTTCCACCAGCGATGACAGCGAATCGCCTACTGTGCTGCGGCTGGTCATTGGCAAACCGTGTTGAAACAGCAGATCCGCCAGCCAGGCGGCGTTGGTATCCACGATTTGGCCGTGTAGCACCTCGTCCCCTGTAGACAACATCTCGACTCTTATCACGTTTGATCTCCTTTTGTCCGTCGATCTACTGTAGGAAGCGCGCTGATTAAACTCAACACTATCCTGCGCTTTTCGCATCAGGAGCATAGAGAGAGGGAGAAGAAGAACGGCGCGGGGGTAATACGAGGAAGGTAGCAAAACAAACGGCGGGAAAGTCCCGCCGTTTTCAGTGGCGTAGCCTTAGCGACGCGCCAGCAGCAGACCGAGCACCAGGCCAGCGGCTGCGCCGATGCCGATACCCTGCCATGGCTTCTCATGCACGTAGTCATCGGCGCGGTAAGCTACATTTTTAGCGCGATAGTAGTAGCTGTCAGAGGCCTGGCTGACGCGTGATTTCACATCTTCCAGCGCCTGCTCCGCTTTGGTTTTAAGCTCAACGTACTTCTGATCGGTCGGATCGCCTGATGACTTCAGCACCTCTTCCAGCGTCTCGGTCAGCAGCGCCAAATCATCATCCAGATTGGTGTCGAAAGCTTCTGTCTCTTTTACCATCATTTCCTCCGTGTCATTTATAAAGCAGTCTCTTAACTATAGCGGCTAAATCGCCGTTTGCAGGATGGTTTCGCCAGGATTCTCCTGAGTTTCCTGCTGAAGGAGTCAATACGAAATTCCTCAGCCTTCTTGATTAATCTGATAAATTTAAGGCGGATTGAATTTTTCATCTACCAGACTGTCGTACCCTGCTGTTATCTGCGCTTTTGGCTCACCTGGGCGCAGAGCTGGACAGTCACAACACACTCGAACGCTAAGGAATAATTTCTGGCATGAATCGAAGAATGTTTATGAAAGCGTCAATGGCCTTTTCCGCCGTCAGCGGCATGACCGGCCTGTCCACGCTGTTTGCACAATCCGCCTGGGCAGAAGATGGCATTGCTGACGGCGCCGCTGTGCGCTTCGATTTCGATGTACTGAAAAAGAAAGCCGCCGCGCTGGCGAAACAGCCCTGGGGCGGAGCGCCAGGCGCGCTGCCGGAGACGCTGGCGACGCTGACGCCGCAGGCGTACAACGAAATTCAGTACGACGCCGGTCATTCGCTGTGGAACACCATCCCCGATCGTCAGCTCGACGTGCAGTTTTTCCATGTCGGCATGGGCTTTAAGCGTCGCATCCGCATGTTTTCCGTTGACGCTGACAGCCGTGAGGCGCGTGAGATCCATTTTCGCCCTGAGCTGTTTAACTATAACAACGCGAAGGTAGATACCCAGCAGCTGGTGGGCAAAAACGATCTCGGCTTCGCCGGTTTCCGCGCCTTTAAAAAACCAGAGCTGGCGCGGCGCGATATTGTCTCCTTCCTTGGCGCCAGCTACTTCCGCGCGGTAGACGACACCTATCAGTACGGCCTCTCCGCGCGCGGCGTGGCGGTCAACACCTTCAGCAACGGCAGCGAAGAGTTCCCCGACTTCACCGCGTTCTGGTTTGAGACGCCGAAAGCGGACGACACCACGTTTGTCGTTTACGCCCTGCTGGATGGCGCCAGCGTTACCGGCGCCTATAAGTTCACCATCCACTGCGAAGCGCAACGCGTAGTGATGGAGGTGGAAAACCATCTCTTCGCGCGCAAAGAGATCCGCCAGCTCGGCATCGCGCCGATGACCAGCATGTTCAGCTGCGGCACCAACGAGCGCCGCATGTGCAACACCTATCATCCGCAGATCCATGACTCCGATCGCCTGGCGATGTGGACCGGCAGCGGCGAATGGATCGCGCGTCCGCTGAATAACCCGCAGAAGTTACAGTACAATGCCTATCAGGATGAGAACCCGCGCGGTTTTGGCCTGTTACAGCTTAACCACGACTTCAAAGATTATCAGGACGTTATCGGCTGGTACGACAAGCGTCCCAGCCTGTGGGTCGAGCCGGTGGGCAAATGGGGCAAAGGCGCTATCAACCTGATGGAGATCCCGACCACCGGGGAAACGCTGGATAATATTGTCTGCTTCTGGCAGCCAGCCGAGCCGGTGAAAGCCGGCAGCGAGTTCAGCTTCTCCTATAAGCTCTACTGGAGCAGCCTGCCGCCGGTTCGCAGCGGACTGGCGCGTGTCGATGCGACCCGCACCGGCATCGGCGGCTTCCCGGAAGGCTGGGCGCCGGGCGAGCACTTCCCGGAGCAGTGGTGCCGTCGCTTCGCCATCGATTTCGTCGGCGGCGATTTGAAAGCGGCTGCGCCGAAGGGCATCGAGCCGGTCATTACTCTCTCATCCGGCACTTTCAAACAGGTCGAGATCCTCTACGTCGAGCCGATGAACGGTTATCGCATCCTGTTTGACTGGTATCCCAACAGCGACGCTACCACGCCGGTAGAGATGCGCCTGTTCCTGCGCACCAAAGATGAAACTCTGAGTGAAACCTGGCTCTATCAGTATTTCCCACCGCCGCCGGACCAGCGCAAATATGTGGATGACCGGCAGATGACGTCAGGCTAAAAGCGAGAGCGGCGAGCCAAGGCTTGCCGTTTTAAGTCAGCTATCGAACTGCGCGGGTGCTGTAGCCATCTCACCTGCTTAGCTGTCTGTAACGGCGAGTCGCTGCTGGCTCGCCGTTTTTTATTTACGCATATCAATATGGGGAATATTGTCTTCGAGGTAGATATCCCCGACCGCCTGAAAACCAAGACGCCCATAGAAATTTTGCAGATGCGCCTGCGCAGAGAGATAAACCTCGCGCCCTGGCCAGTGCTGTTCGCAGCTGAGCAGCGCCTGCTCCATCAGCCGGTTTCCGAGGTTCAGACCACGCGCGCTGGCGGAGACAATCACGCGCCCTATCGCCACAGGCGCAGCGTCATCCGCAGGGGTAAGAATACGCGCATAAGCCACCAGCTCATCGCCGCGCATCCCCAGAATATGGCGGTTATCGGCCGTCAGATCCTGGCCGTCCACATCCAGATAAGGGCAGGTTTGCTCGACGATAAAAACGGCGCAGCGCAGCGCCAGCACCGCATAAAGCTGCTTCGCGCTCAGTTCGCTGTGATGCTTATCTTGCCAGTTAATCTCCATAGGCTCTCCTGAAGGCAAAAAAAATCAGGCCCGCGGGCCTGATTTCATCAAGGGAAAAACAGTTTACATCAGCGGCTGAGCCATCTGCACCAGCGTAATCAGCGGCTGCGGATAGACGCCGAGCAGCAGCACCAGAATCGCTGAAATCAGCACGACTACGCCGCCCGCGGTAAACGCCCAGTTAGCTGGCGTATCGCGCGTATGCAGCTCCGGCGGGCTGAGGTAGAGGCTCACAGTCACGCGCAGGTAGTAGTAGAGGCCGATGGCGCTGCCGATAACTACAGCTGCCGTCAGCCACCACAGGTGCGCATTGACGCCTGAAGCGATAACGTAAAACTTGCCGATAAAGCCGAGCGTCATCGGGATACCCGCCAGCGACAGCATCATCACCGTCATTACCGCCGACAGCACAGGACGGTGCCAGAACAGGCCGCGATAGGAGTAGAGCGAATCAGCATCCGGGCCGCGGTAAGGGCTGGACATCAGGCTGACGACGCCGAACGCGCCGAGGCTGCTGAACAGGTAACCCGCCAGATAGACGCCCGCAGTTTCCAGCGACAGCTGATGGGTTTTCACCGCAATCAGCGCCACCAGCAGGTAGCCGAGATGCGCGATAGAGGAGTAACCCAACAGACGTTTGATATTGCTCTGCGAAATCGCCATCAGGTTGCCGAACAGAATCGACACGAAAGCGATCGCGCCCAACACGGTGCGAACGGCTTCGCTGTCGGTCAGCGGTGCGTACATAAACAGACGCATGATAACGCCGAAAATAGCGATCTTGCTGGCGGTCGCGAGGAAAGTCGATACCGGCGCAGGCGCACCCTGATAAACGTCCGGCGTCCAGAGATGGAACGGCACCAGCGACAGCTTAAAGCCCAGCCCGATAATCATCATGCCCAGACCAACCAGCAGCAGCGGCTGTTGGATCATGGTGTCGTTCAGGCTCTCTCCCAGCTTAACGAAGCTCAGGCTGCCGGAATCGGCATAGACCAGCGCGATGCCGAACAGCAGGAAAGAGGAGGCAGCCGCAGACAGAATGGTATATTTCAGCGCCGCTTCTAAAGAACGCTTCTGACGGAAGGCGTAGCCAATCATACCGAACAGCGGCAGCGACAGCAGCTCGACGCCGATAAACAGCGACGCCAGATGGTTGGCGCTGGCCAGCACGATCCCGCCCAGCGCCGCGATCAGCACCAGCAGATAGAACTCATCCTTGTTGTCCGGGAAACCGGCCAGCCAGGGATAGGCGAAAGTACAGGTTGCCAGGCTCGCCAGGATCACCAGCGCGGTATAGAACACAGAGTAAGGATCGACCCGCAGCAGCGGCGTCACGTCCATTGCGCCCGCGTGCGCCACAAACCAGAGCGAAACCAGCGCCAGGTTCAGGCCAATGACCGTCAGCGTGGCGTTAACAAAGTGGTTGCGTCGCCAGGCAATGGACAGCATCACAACTACCACCGTCAATCCGACGATCAACAGCGGCAGTAGCGCGATCAATTGTTGAAAAGTTATTGTCATGGCGAATTACGGCCTTGTAGTTGAAATTGAAGCGGTAAACCACTGCTGAATATTGCTCATGGCGGCATGGGACGTATCCAGAATCGGCTGTGGGTAAACGCCCAGCAGCACCAGCAGAACCACCAGCACCATGATCATCGTGAATTCACGCGGCGACATGCCCGGCAGCGGATCTTTCGATTTCGCTTCGCCGTAGTAGGCGCGCTGCATCATGATCAGCGAGTAAACCGAGGCGAAAACCAGGCCGAAAGTACCGATCACGATAATCACCGGCACCACCTGGAAACTGCCCGTCAGGATCATAAACTCGCCCGCGAAGTTGCCGGTACCCGGCATCCCCAGGTTCGCCACTGCAAAGAAGAGCGACAGGCCCGGGATCCACTTAATGCGTGACCAGAGACCGCCCATCTGACGCATATCGCGCGTATGCAGACGCTCATAGAGCTGACCGCACAGGATAAAGAGCGCGGCGGCGGAGAGGCCATGCGCAATCATCTGCACGACTGCGCCCTGGAAGGCGAGCTGGCTGCCGGTGTAGATGGCGATCAGCACAAAGCCCATATGCGAAATCGACGTGTAGGCGATCAGGCGTTTAATGTCGGTCTGCGAGAAGGCCATCCACGCGCCGTAGAAGATGCCGATAATGCCCAGCCACATAGCGATCGGGGCAAACTCCGCCGAAGCGTTGGGGAACAGCGGCAGGCTGAAGCGCAGCAGACCGTAGGCTGCAGTTTTCAGCAGGATCCCCGCAAGGTCCACCGAACCAGCAGTCGGCGCCTGGCTGTGTGCGTCAGGCAGCCAGCCGTGTAGCGGCACCACCGGCATTTTTACCGCGAAGGCGATAAAGAAGCCCAGCATCAGCAGATATTCCACCGTGTGTGACATCGGTGTTTTCAGCAGCTGCTCGTAGTTAAACGTCCAGACGCCGGTCGCGTTATAGTGCACAAACACCAGCCCCAGAATCGCAATCAGCATCACCAGACCCGAAGACTGGGTATAGATGAAAAACTTGGTGGCTGCGGTGATACGGGTTTTGCCGTCGGACGCCTTATGACCCCAGAGCGCGATGAGAAAATACATCGGCACCAGCATCATCTCCCAGAAGAAGAAGAACAGGAACATATCGATAGCCAGGAAGACGCCGATGACGCCGCCCAGGATCCACATCAGGTTAAGGTGGAAAAAGCCCTGATACTTTTCGATCTCGTTCCAGGAACAGAGTACCGCCATCAGACCGAGCAGGCCGGTCAGCACCACCATCAGTAGCGACAGACCATCCAGCGCCAGATGGAAATTGATGCCGAAACGCGGGATCCAGGAGGCGGAGAACTCCGACTGCCACTGCGGCATGCCCGCTGCCTGCGTCAGTGAATAGCCGCCCTGCAGCCAGAGCTGCAGCGAAATCGCCAGCGTCAGGCCCATGGTAATCAGGGCTATCCAGCGCGGCGTCTTCGCGCCAAGGCGCTCAGCCAGCCAGCAGAGTAAACCGCCGACGAATGGAATGATTATTAGCCAAGGTAATAGCACTGAAGTCTTTCCCTTATATGTCCTTTGTATAAGCTATCCAGCTTGCCGTTTCCGCCGCCGACAGCGCTTGCAATCTTTACGTAGTTAAATACGTTCCGGTTGCTGCGCGCTGCCGACGAAGAACTGGCTGCGCCGATAACGCTTACTACTCAGGCACTTTTTGCATATCCGATGAGATGAAAATCTTTCATCCCGCTCATCTTTAAACCACCAGCATCAGCGCCAGCACCACCACGGCGCCCACGCCCATTGAGGCGACATACCAGCGCAGATAACCGTTTTCGCTGACCACCAGACCTTTATTGGCGATTCGCGACACCAGCGCGGGCAGGTTCATCACCGCATTCAGCGGATCGCGCTGCAACAGCCAGGCGATACCGAGATAAGGTTTGACGAACACTTTGTCATACAGCCAGTCGAAGCCCCATGCGGCGAACCACCAGGTGCCGAAGAAACGGCCCGGGGCGCTGTTGGCGACGCGGCTGACCAGCTGGCGTTTACCCAGCCAGAGCGCAGCAGCGATCAGGATGCCGACCACGGCGACTACGCCAGAGGCAATCTCCAGTCCAACCTTGCCCGCTTCGCCCGGTTCACCCTGCGGCAGTACGCCAGCCAGCGGCGGCGTAATCAGCGCGCCGACGAAGGTCGACAGCACCAGCAGCACGATCAGCGGCAGATGATGAGTAATACCTTTACCCGCATGCGCGTGGATCTTCTCTTCGCCGTGGAACACGATGAAGATCATGCGGAAGGTGTAGATTGAGGTCAGGAAAGCGCCTACCAGACCAGCCACCATCAGGTTGATGTGGCCGTTCGCCAGCGCGCCAAACAGAATTTCATCTTTACTGTAGAAGCCTGCCGTAATCAGCGGCAGCGCAGCCAGCGCGGCGCCGCCCACCAGGAAGCAGACATAAACCAGCGGAATGCTCTTACGCAGGCCGCCCATTTTAAAGATGTTCTGCTCGTGATGGCAGGCAAGGATCACCGAACCCGATGAGAGGAACAGCAGTGCTTTAAAGAACGCGTGCGTCATCAGATGGAAAATCGCTGCGTCCCACGCCTGTACGCCGAGCGCCAGGAACATATAGCCGATCTGGCTCATGGTCGAGTAGGCCAGCACGCGCTTGATATCGGTCTGCACCAGCGCGGCGAAGCCCGCCAGCACCAGCGTAATCGCGCCGACGATACCAACCAGATGCAGGACTTCCGGCGTCAGCAAGAACAGGCCGTGGCTGCGGGCGATAAGGTAAACGCCCGCCGTTACCATGGTCGCGGCGTGGATCAGCGCCGATACCGGAGTCGGACCCGCCATCGCGTCCGCCAGCCAGGTCTGCAACGGCAGCTGCGCGGATTTACCTACCGCGCCGCCCAGCAGCATCAGCGTCGCCCACTGCAGCATATGGTTATCCGCCGCGAAGTGCTGCGGTGCCAGTTCCATCATTTCACGGAAGTTGAGCGTACCCAGTTCGTTGTAGAGGATGAACAGGGCAAAAGCGAGGAAGACGTCGCCGACGCGGGTGATGATAAAGGCTTTCATCGCCGCTTTGCCGTTTTCCGGATTGCTGTAGTAGAAGCCGATCAGCAGGTATGAGCAGAGCCCTACCCCTTCCCAGCCGAGATACATCAGCATCAGGTTATCGGCCAGCACCAGCACCACCATGCTCGCGATAAACAGGTTGGTATAGGCGAAAAAGCGCGAGTAGCCCTCTTCGCCACGCATATACCAGGAGGCGAACATATGGATCAGGAAGCCGACGCCGGTCACCACAGAGAGCATGGTGAGCGAAAGCCCGTCCAACGTCAGGTTAACCTTAATGTCGAAATTGCCGACCTGCATCCAGGTCCAGAGCGCCTGAGTAAAAGGCTGCTGACCATTAGCAAAAAAGTCGATGCCGACATAGAGCGTCACCAGCGCCGCCAGGCCCACCGAGCCCATGCCGATCGCAGCCGACAGGTTCTCCGACCAGCGACCACGGGAAAACGCCAACAGCAAGAAGCCGATCAGCGGAAACAGGATTGTTAAATAGAGAAGATTCATCCGCGCATCTCGCTCACAGTATCAATGTTCAGCGTCAGACGACGACGATAGAGCTGGAGCAGCAGCGCCAGGCCGATGCTGGCTTCCGCCGCCGCAAGGCTGATCGCCAGGATATACATCACCTGTCCATCCGCCTGTCCCCAGTAGCTGCCCGCCACAACCAGCGCCAGCGCGGCCGCGTTGATCATAATCTCGAGGCCGATCAGCATAAACAGCAGGTTGCGACGCAGCACCAGTGATGTCAGTCCAAGGACAAACAGCACGGCGGCCAGAATTAAACCGTGTTGTAAAGGGATCATGCATGCTCCTCCTTATTGGCGTCACGATTGCTCATCACTTCGCCCTGACGCTCTTCGCGCCCGACGTGGAACGCCACCACCAGACCCGCCAGCAGCAGCATTGAGGCGAGTTCCACCGCCAGCACGTAAGGCCCGAACAGGCTGATACCTACCGCTTTGGCGTCGATGACCGTACCGTCGATGCCCTGATCGTTAGCGGTCAGAATGGCGTAGACCATGACCACCAGCAGCAAGAGCGAAACGATGCCAGGACCAATCCACAGCGAAGGCTGCAGCCATTCGCGCTCCTGCTTCATGGTGGCGTTGCCCATATTGAGCATCATCACCACGAAGACAAACAGCACCATAATGGCCCCGGCGTAGACGATGATCTCCAGCGCGCCGGCGAAATAGGCGCCGAGCGAAAAGAAAACGCCCGCGACGGAGAGCAGCGACACGATCAGATACAGCAGCGCATGTACCGGATTGGTGTGGGTGATGACGCGCAGCGTCGTCAGCACTGCCACCAGACCGCAAAGATAAAACGCAATTTCCATGCCGGGCTCCTTAAGGTAACAAACCTTTGACGTCGATAGGTTTGGCTTCGTTTTCGGCGTCGCCCTTATCTTTCCCTTCGATCGCCATACCTGCCATGCGGTAGAAGTTGTACTCGGGGTATTTGCCCGGACCAGAGATCAGCAGATCTTCTTTTTCATACACCAGATCCTGGCGCTTGAACTCGCCCAGTTCGAAATCGGGCGTCAGCTGGATCGCGGTAGTCGGACAGGCCTCTTCGCACATCCCGCAAAAAATGCAGCGTGAGAAGTTGATGCGGAAAAATTCCGGGTACCAGCGGCCATCTTTGGTCTCTGCTTTCTGCAGCGAAATACAGCTGACCGGACAGGCCACCGCACAAAGGTTACAGGCTACGCAGCGCTCTTCACCGTCGGGATCGCGCGTCAGCACGATACGACCGCGATAGCGCGGCGGCAGATAGACCGGCTCCTCCGGGTACATCTGAGTTTCGCGCTTGGCGAAGGCATGCATGCCTATCATCCAGATACTGCGCACTGTCGTGCCGAAGCCAACGACAATATCTTTTAAAGTCATCTCAACACCTCTTACTGCGCGTTGTACAGAATCACTGCGGCGGTCGCCAGCAGGTTCAACAGCGTCAACGGCAGACAGACTTTCCAGCCGAACGACAGCACCTGGTCATAGCGTGGACGCGGAAGCGCAGCACGAATCAGGATAAACATCACCATAAAGAACGCCGTCTTAAGGGCGAACCAAATGAACGGCGGCAGGAACGGGCCTTGCCAGCCGCCGAAGAACAGCGTCACGATCAGCGCTGATACGGTGGTGATAGCCACATACTCGCCGACGAAGAACAGGCCGAACTTCATCCCGGCATATTCAATATGGTAACCGTCCGCCAGCTCCTGCTCCGCTTCCGGTTGGTCGAAGGGATGACGGTGACACACCGCCACGCCCGCGATACAGAAGGTCAGGAAGCCGAAGAACTGCGGAATGATGTTCCACAGATGCGCCTGGCTTTCAACGATAGCGGTCATATTGAACGAGCCCGCCTGCGCCACCACGCCCATCAGCGACAGACCGAGAAACACTTCGTAGCTCAGCGTCTGCGCGGAAGCACGCATCGCGCCCAGCAGCGAGTATTTGTTGTTACTCGACCAGCCGGCGAACAGCACCGCGTAAACCGCCAGACCCGCCATCATCAGGAAGAAAAGCAGCCCGATGTTGAGGTCGGTTACCATCCAGCTCGGCGATACCGGCACGATGGCGAACGCCAGCAGCAGGGAGACGAACGCAATAACCGGCGCAAGGGTAAAGATAAAGCGGTCGGTAAAGGGCGGAACCCAGTCCTCTTTAAAGAACATCTTGATCATATCCGCCGCGAGCTGCAGCGAACCGCCCCAGCCCACGCGGTTCGGCCCGTAGCGGTTCTGCCACAGACCGAGCAGGCGGCGTTCGGCAAAGCTCATAAACGCGCCACACGCCACGACGACCAGCAGAATGACAATCGCCTTTACCACGGTCAGAATGATGTCGATAACGTCCGGTGTTAACCAGCTCATCGCGCCGCCTCCTGCAGTTTGTCAATGTGCGCGCCCGCCAGGAACGGCGGAACGCCCGGCATACCCAGCGGCAGGCCAATCTGGCCCGGCTGCAGCGCGCTGGAGAAGCGCACCGGCAGACGCAGGGTCTCGCCTGAACAGGTGAACTCAACGGCCGCGCCTTCATTCACGCCCAGCTTCGCCGCATCATTCTGGTTAATCACCAGCATCGGCTGCGGCATACGCTTCTGGAACACCGCCGAACGCTGGGTCATCTCCTCGCTACCGAACAGCTGGTAGTAAGGCGCGACGCGCCACTGCTCGCCGCCGACAAAGGCGGTCGGGACCTCAGTGAACCACGGCAGGGACGCATCGCCTGCTTCGAACAGACGCACACCCGGGTCGCCGTTGCGCAGCTTGCCGCCCACTTCGGCCTGGAACTTGTTCCACGCCTGCGGGGAGTTCCAGCCTGGCGCCCAGGCGAACGGGATTTGCGAACGCGGCGCGCTCGGCTGGTTGTTACCTTCCATAGAGAAGGCGAACATGCTGTCCCGATCCTGCGGCTGACGCGGCTCGTGCACGCTGATATTGGCGCGCGCGGCGGTACGTCCGCTGGAGCGGTTTGGCGAGCGGGCCAGTTTTTGTCCGCGAATGCGGAAGCTGGCATCCGGCGCGGCTTCTTTAATGCCTTTCAGCTGCGGCAGCTTCGCCACCACGGCGTCGATGACGTGATCGAGCTGCGTCCAGTCGGGATGGCGGCTTTCCAGCGTGCTGTGCAGCGAGTGCAGCCAGCGCCAGCTCTCCAGCATCACGATGCTGTTGTCGTAGTAAGCCGGATCGTAAACCTGGAAGAAGCGCTGCGCGCGGCCTTCATGGTTGATCGAGGTGCCGTCGCTTTCGGCGAAGCTGGCGGTAGAGAGCACCAGGCCCGCTTTCTCCAGCGTCGCGGTGCGCTGATGATCGACCACAATCACGTTCGTGGCGTTAGCCAGCGCGGCATCTACCTGCGCTTTCGGCGCATGACGATAGAGGTCGTTCTCCAGCACCACCACCGTATCCGCTTCGCCGTTGCTCAGCTGTTCCAGCGCGCTGTCGAGCGTGTTGCCGCCCATCAGGCCCAGACCCATGCTGTTCGCCGCACCGGCCAGCAGCGTAATGCCGACGTCGGCACCACGCGCCTTCAGCGCTTTAGCGACGTTGGCCGCCGCTTCGATCATCGCTGTGCTGCCCGAGTGGGTGCCGGAGATAATCAGCGGTTTTTTCGCACCAGCCAGCGCCTGCACCACGACGTCCAGCTTGCCGCTAAGGCTGCTGTCGAAATCGCTGACTACCGGCGCGCTTTCATCCAGCGCGCTGGCGATGGCGAAGCCGAGACGCGCCTGATCTTCCACCGGTGCGCGATAGCTCCACGCGGCGATATCATCAAGGCGGGTTTCGTCAACGTTAGTGACGAACAGCGGATGTTTAGCGTGCTGACCGATATTAAGAATGGCGGCGATCTGCCAGTCGGCGACTTTCTGCGCCGCGGCCATTTCGCGCGCTTTGCCTTTTACCGCCTGACGCACAGAGAGTGCCACGCGCGCGCCGACCTGGGTCAGATCTTCGCCCAGCACCAGCACAGCGTCATAGCTTTCCATTTCGCGCAGGGACGGCGTATAGATGCCGCTTTCGCGCAGAATTTTAAGCATTAGTTCCAGACGCGCCTGCTCCCCCGCCGGCATACCGGTAGAGAAGTTTTCCGCACCCACCAGCTCACGCAGCGCAAAGTTGCTCTCCACGCTGGCGCGCGGGGAGCCGATGCCGATAACGCGCTTCGCCTGACGCAGCACGTCAGCCGCCGCGTTAACCGCCTGCTCCGCATTCAGCGTGACCCAGTCGTTGCCGCGCAGCAGCGCAGGATGACGAGGACGATCTTTACGGTTGACGTAGCCGTAGCCGAAACGGCCGCGGTCGCACAGGAAGTAGTGGTTTACCGTACCGTTGTAGCGGTTTTCGATACGACGCAGTTCGCCATAGCGCTCGCCGGGGCTGGTGTTACAGCCGACGCTGCACTGCTGGCAGATGCTCGGCGCGAACTGCATATCCCATTTACGGTTATAGCGCTCGGAGTGCGTTTTGTCGGTGAAGACGCCGGTCGGGCAGATCTCCACCAGGTTGCCGGAGAATTCGCTCTCCAGCGTGCCCTCTTCCGGACGGCCGAAGTAGACGTTATCGTGCGCGCCGTAAACGCCCAGATCTTTGCCGTCGGCATAATCTTTGTAGTAACGCACGCAGCGGTAGCAGGCGATACAGCGGTTCATTTCATGGGAGATGAACGGGCCGAGATCCTGATTCTGGTGGGTACGTTTCGTAAAGCGGTAGCGACGGAAGCTGTGGCCGGTCATCACCGTCATATCCTGCAGGTGACAGTTGCCGCCCTCTTCGCATACCGGACAGTCATGCGGGTGGTTGGTCATCAGCCACTCCACCACGCTTTCGCGAAACTCTTTCGCTTCGCCGTCGTCAATGGAGATAAAGGTGCCGTCGGAGGCCGGCGTCATGCAGGACATGACGAGACGGCCGCGGGTATCTTCGGCATTCTGGAATTGCTTCACCGCGCACTGGCGGCAAGCCCCAACGCTTCCCAGCGCCGGATGCCAGCAAAAATAAGGAATATCAAGGCCCAGAGAGAGACACGCCTGCAGCAGGTTGTCCGCTCCGTTCACATCATATTCTTTACCGTCTACATGGATTGTAGCCATAGTGAACATGCTTCCGTAAGGCTCGTCAGAGACGAGCGTTAATCATATTCTTGCCCCGGTTTTGGGGCAGCGGCGCAGAGCCGATTCCGTGTGCTGCGGTGAATTACCAGCGTGCTTTCAGCAGGTTAGGCTGAATACCGCCGATTGCGCGCGTATTGCCGAAGACCTGCGGCGCAATGCCGGCTTCAAACTCTTCACGGAAATATTTAATGGCGCTCTGCAGCGGCTCCACCGCGCCAGGCGCGTGGGCGCAGAAAGTTTTGCCAGGGCCAAGCTGGCGGCAAAGCTGCTGCAGGGTTTCGATATCGCCCGGCTGCCCTTTGCCCTGCTCCAGCGCGCGCAGGATTTTCACGCTCCACGGCAGGCCGTCGCGGCATGGCGTACACCAGCCGCACGATTCACGCGCGAAGAACTCTTCCAGGTTGCGCACCAGCGACACCATATTGATCTCGTGGTCGACGGCCATCGCCAGCGCCGTACCCAGGCGGCTGCCCGCTTTACCAATGCTGGCGAACTCCATCGGCAAATCGAGATGCTGCTCGGTCAGGAAGTCGGTACCCGCGCCGCCCGGCTGCCAGGCTTTAAAGCGCAGACCGTCGCGCATGCCGCCTGCATAATCTTCCAGGATTTCACGCGCGGTAATGCCGAACGGCAGCTCCCATACGCCTGGATTTTTTACGCGGCCGGAGAAGCCCATCATTTTGGTGCCGGCATCGTCGCTTTTCGACAGGCCTTTGTACCATTCGACGCCGTTGGCCAGGATCGCCGGTACGTTGGAGAGCGTTTCCACGTTATTAACGCAGGTCGGCTTGCCCCACACGCCCGCGCTTGCCGGGAACGGCGGCTTGGAACGCGGGTTGGCGCGACGCCCTTCCAGCGAGTTGATCAGCGCCGTCTCTTCGCCGCAAATGTAACGACCCGCGCCGGTGTGCACGATCAGCTCGAAGTCGAACCCGGTGCCAAGAATGTTTTTACCGAGGAAGCCCGCTTCGGTCGCTTCCGCGATAGCGCGACGCAGGTTCACCGCCGCTTCGATATACTCGCCGCGCAGGAAGATGTAACCACGATAGGCTTTCAGCGCGAAGGCGCTAATCAGCATGCCTTCCACCAGCTGATGCGGCATCTGCTCCATCAGCAGGCGGTCTTTATAGGTGCCCGGCTCCATCTCATCGGCGTTACACAGCAGGTAACGGATGTTCATGGATTCGTCTTTCGGCATCAGGCTCCACTTCAGACCAGTGGAGAAGCCTGCGCCGCCGCGTCCTTTCAGACCCGAATCTTTCACCGCCGCGACGATTTCGTCCGGCGCCATGCCGTTCAGCGCTTTTTCCGCGCCCGCATAGCCGTTTTTACTGCGATATTCTTCAAACCATACCGGCTGTTTGTCATCGCGCATACGCCAGGTGAGCGGGTGCGTTTCCGCAGTACGAATGATCTGTTTGATGGTCATTGATACTGCTCCAGTAATGAGGCGATGCCTTCCGGCGTCAGATGAACGTGGGTATCTTCATCCACCATCATGGTCGGGCCTTTGTCACAGTTGCCCAGACAGCAGGTCGGCAGCAGCGTAAACCGGCCGTCCGCCGTGGTCTGGCCAGGCTTGATATTGAGATTCTGCTCAAGCGCCGCCTGAATGCCCTGATAGCCAGTGATGTGACACACTACGCTGTCGCAATAGCGGATAACGTGACGGCCGACCGGCTGACGGAAAATCTGACTGTAGAAGGTGGCGACGCCTTCGACGTCGCTCGCCGGAATGCCCAGCACCTCGGCGATAGCGTGAATAGCGCCATCCGGCACCCAGCCGCGCTGCTTCTGCACAATCTTCAGCGCCTCAATCGACGCCGCGCGCGCATCTTCATAGTGGTGTTTTTCGTGCTCGATAGCGTGATGCTCTTCCGCGCTCAGCACGAAGACCTCGTTCGGGTCGATCGTATGAATGGCAATTTTTTGATCGTGCATAATTAGCGGTCCACGTCTGACATAACAAAATCGATACTACCGAGGTAAACGATCAGGTCGGATACCAGGCTGCCGCGGATCACCGACGGGATCTGCTGCAGGTGCGGGAAGCTCGGCGTGCGCACGCGGGTGCGATAGCTCATGGTGCTGCCGTCGCTGGTCAGGTAGTAGCTGTTGATCCCTTTGGTCGCCTCAATCATCTGCAGCGATTCGTTGGCCGGCATCACCGGGCCCCATGAAACCTGCAGGAAGTGAGTGATCAGCGTTTCAATATGCTGCAGCGTACGCTCTTTCGGCGGCGGCGTGGTCAGCGGGTGATCCGCCTTGAACGGGCCTTCCGGCATATTGTTCAGGCACTGCTCAAGAATACGCAGCGACTGCCACATCTCTTCCATCTTCAGCTGTACGCGCGTGTAGGCATCGCTGATGCCAGCCCCAACCGGAATTTCAAAGTCGAAGTTTTCATAACCTGAATAGGGACGCCATTTGCGCACGTCGAAATCCAGGCCGGTGGCGCGCAGCGCAGCACCGGTGGTGCCCCAGGCCAGCGCCTCTTCCATGTTATAGGCGGCAACGCCTTTTGAACGGCCAACCAGCACGCTGTTGCGCAGCGCGGCTTTGTCATACTCTTTCAGGCGCTTCGGCATCCAGTCGAGGAACTCGCGCAGCAGACGCTCCCAGCCTTTCGGCAGATCGTGCGCTACGCCGCCGATGCGAAACCAGGCCGGATGCATACGGAAGCCGGTAATGGCCTCAACCACGTCATAAATCTTCTGGCGATCGGTAAAGGCGAAGAAGACCGGCGTCATTGCGCCGACGTCCTGAATAAAGGTCGAGATATAGAGCAGGTGGCTGTTAATGCGGAACAGCTCAGAAAGCATGACGCGAATAACGTTGACGCGATCCGGCACCACGATGCCAGCGAGTTTTTCCACCGCCAGCACGTAAGGCATTTCGTTTACGCAGCCGCCGAGGTACTCCACGCGATCGGTATAGGGGATATAGCTGTGCCATGACTGGCGCTCGCCCATCTTCTCCGCGCCGCGGTGGTGATAGCCGATATCCGGCACGCAGTCGACGATCTCTTCGCCGTCCAGCTGCAGAATAATACGGAAAGCACCGTGTGCCGACGGGTGGTTCGGACCCAGGTTGAGGAACATAAAGTCCTCACTGTTGGTGCTGCGCTTCATGCCCCAGTCTTCTGGCTTGAAGGTCAGCGCCTCCATCTCCAGATCTTCTTTCTGTTTGGTAAGCGTGAAGGGGTCGAACTCTGTGGCGCGCGCCGGATAATCTTTACGCAGCGGGTGCCCTTCCCAGGTCTGCGGCATCATGATGCGCGTCAGGTGCGGGTGGCCATCAAAGGTCACGCCGAACATCTCCCAGGTTTCGCGCTCGTACCAGTTGGCGTTCGGGAAGATTTTGGTCAGCGTCGGCAGGTGCAGATCGTTCTCCGACAGCGCCACCTTGAGCATGATGTCGCGGTTACGTTCGATCGACAGAAAATGGTAGAAAACGGAAAAATCCGCGGCGGGCAGACCGGCGCGGTGGGTACGCAAACGCTCATCCATGCCATGCAGGTCATAGAGCATGACGTAAGGTTTTGGCAGTTTACGCAGGAAAGCTACGATCTCCAGCAGCTGCTCGCGCTTTACCCAGACCACGGGAAGGCCCGTACGGGTAGGCTGAACGGTAAAGGCATCCGGCCCAAAACGGTTACGCAGCTCGCCGATCACCGGGTCATCCAGGTGATCCCGGGTTTGCCATGCAGGCTGAGCGAGATCGTGCGTGGTTAAATCTGTCATACGTTACTCACCATTCCGGCCTGTCGCCAGGCACTCAAAAGAAGGCGTCAGGATGGGGCCGCGCATTAAGTTGTGGTGTTTTGCCGCGGCCGTGGAATCCATCCATGTACGGTGTTCTTACACTTCGTCAGGCGTGCGAAGATTCGTGACGGCGATGCGCTCGCCGCGTTTTCTTTCACGTTCCGACTGCATATTGGCGCGATAAACGCCCTGATCGCCAACGACCCACGACAGCGGACGGCGCTCTTTACCGATCGACTCGCGCAGCAGCAGCAGCGCCTGCATATAGGCTTCAGGACGCGGCGGGCAGCCGGGGATATAGACATCGACCGGCAGGAACTTGTCCACGCCCTGCACCACGGAGTAGATGTCGTACATGCCGCCTGAGTTAGCGCAGGCGCCCATGGAGATCACCCACTTCGGCTCCAGCATCTGGTCGTACAAACGCTGAATCACCGGCGCCATTTTGGTAAAGGGCGTACCGGCGATTACCATAAAATCCGCCTGACGCGGCGAGGCGCGCATAACTTCCGCGCCAAAACGCGCCACGTCATGCACGGCGGTAAAGGAGGTGGTCATCTCTACATAGCAGCAGGACAGACCAAAGTTATAGGGCCACAGGGAGTTTTTACGGCCCCAGTTCACCATGTCATGCAGGGCATGCTCGAGCTTGCCCATGTAGACGCTGCGATGAACGTGCTGCTCAAGGGGATCGGCTACGATCTCCTGTTTTTGCAGAGGGTAACGGTCGTTCTCACCACCGTTGGGGTCTATGCGGGTGAGCGTATAGTCCATCAGATTGCCTCGCTTTTACTGCTTATGAGGGTTGGTGTGACCGATCGGGCTGGATTTGACCACCACGCGACGACGTGCAGGCGCCCAGTCCAGCGCGCCGATACGCACCAGATAGACCAGCCCCGCCAGGAGCACCAAAATGAAAATTGCGGCTTCGACAAAGCCGACCCAGCCGCTTTCACGGATAGAGGTCGACCATGCGTATAGAAAGAGCGCTTCAACGTCGAAGATGACGAAGAACATGGCGACGAGGTAGAACTTCGCCGACAGGCGGATATGGGTGTCGCCAACGGATTCGATACCAGATTCGAACGGCGTCTCTTTATGGCGAGCCTTAGCACGGCCACCTAAGAGCCATCCTCCGGCAAGCATAAAGGCGCAAAGGCCGAACGCGATAATAACAAATATGATAAACGCCCAGTGGTGAGCGACGACTTCGGTGGCTGTTGACATACTCTTTGCTTACTCATCAAAAGTGGCGATGGCATCCTGCGCAGGTCACTTGCAGCAAACGCACCACATCGATTTAAGGGAAGGAAAAAAACCTTATAAATTATGCTGTCATTATCAATTAGGCAGCAATTTTATGGGGTCTTTTACTCCTTTCTATAACCTTTTGTCAACTTTGACAAAAGTATCCAAACATTATTTTACACGCGCATCAAAATTTTAACATATGATGCGCGCGATGCCAGCTAAATCGCTTCAGTCTGTATGGGCTTTTAGAATATAGCTGGAATGCAAATGCATGGATCGTGCATTTATCCGACGTATTCTGGCAGGCTTTAGCGAATTTTCCTTCCCCTTATCAGGGTTATTTTTTTGATCCAGGACACAAAACCTGCCTTTTTGTCCCTTTTTTCAGCAAATGTTACACAGATACGGAACAACCCTTTCAAATTTTTAGTGCGGAAATTCCATTCCTTACTTGACTGAAACGCGGTTTTGTTTTTGGAGGGATAAGAGAGAGGCTAGCAGGTAAAGTGGAAGTAAGCGTTCGTTTTAAACGAATAAAAAAAGCCCTTCGGATGCATAAGCGTAACGAAGGGCCTTTTTATTACAGTTTGACGAACTGGCAACGTGATCAACAAGAAACCGACAATGTTATCTGCCGGTTACTCTTCATCATCGAGCAACAGCGTCCCGTCCGGGTTAGCACTCAGATTATAGGGATCGTTGGTGGACTGCATGGCGTTAAAAATCGCCAGCGCCAGCTCGTTATCGCTGTCAGGATTGCGGCACAGCAGATATTGCGTATCCGGCAGCACAGGCAGGCCTTCCGCCGCGCCCATTACGCGCAGTTCAGGACTCATCATCTCTACCGGACGCGCAGTAACGCCCAGCCCCGCTTTCACCGCGGCGCGTACCGCAGCAAGCGTAGAGGCGACGTAAGAGATACGCCATGGAATGCCCGCCTCGTTGAGGTGATCGATCGCCATATCGCGGTACGGGCTGGGCTCATCCAGCAGCACCAGAGGAATCGCTTCGCCGCGCTGAAAAATATAGTCTGCCGCGCAGTACCACAGCGTCGGCGACGTACGCAGCACCTGATGGGTAAAGCTGCCGGGGCTGGAGGTCGTGACAACCAGATCGACTTCGCCCTGGTTCAGCATCTCCATCATAAAGGGGTTACGCTTAACACGAACGTCGATCGCCAGCTTCGGATAGACCGAGGTCACGCGGTTCAGCAGAAACGGCAGGATGGTATCAGAGGTATCATCTGAAGCGCCGATGGTCAGTACGCCCTGGATGTTGCTGTACATCAGCGATGTGCAGGCCTCGTCGTTAAAACGCAGAATTTTCCTGGCGTAGCCTAAAAGCTGAATACCGTGCTCAGTTAATAATTTATTACGTCCATGTCTGGCAAACAGCTCTTTACCTACCAGTTGTTCCAGACGTTGCATCTGCTGGCTGACGGCAGACTGGGTTCGGCACACAGCGGCAGCGGCGGCCGCGAAAGTGTTCAGGTCCGCAACGGCAACAAACGTTCTCAGCAGATCGAGGTCGAGATTCAGTATCGGACGATTTGCATTAGTCATGTTTTCTTCACTTATAAGATTTTTAAAAAACTACTACCCTGGTGTTATTACGCTACTTATCAAAGAGATAAGCGGTAATGATGCTCATTGCCGGCCCTGTGTTAGACCGCCAAAGAAATTCGTGTCAGACGTATACCGACAAACGCGCATCCCGAATAGCGGGAAAGCAGCGTTAAGTAGACAGAAACAACTTCTGGACCGACAGCGCGGGAGCGCAAATGCAGGAAGCTGCGTTGGTGTCTAGGGTTCCGTACCTTCAGAGGACGGAAAAAAGCCAGCTACCGGATTATGAATTGCGTAGCGGCTAAATGCGACAAATAATAAATTATACTTAATCATTTTTACGTTCAAAATGGAAATGATTTTGTGAAAAGCATCGTAATTTTTGACCAGATCGCATTTCAAGTCCATCCTGGCATATCGCTGCGCAATTTTTAACCTCCCTGTTTCTGAAAAGCGAGATAAAGTGCGAAGATAGGCCTTAAATACCTTTTATTGGGTAAGCACTGGACCTTTCGCACAGGGAACTTTTCCGGCTATTTACAGCCATGAACGTGCCCCAGCAGGCCTGTTCGCTTCCGGGTTGGCTTATCCGTCGATCAGGCCGGACGTTTTTTTAAGCATTTATGTAAAATAGCTTAACTATTTCCTTGTTCATCTACCTGCGTTTCGGGTGCGAATCCAGCTTAAAACTTCTTGATCGCTTGTTAGCGCAGCGGACAGCGGGGTTTACAGCTAAAAGCGCGTCTCGTAGAGAAAAATATCGGCTGGAAACTTAAAATCAGTTTTTGTAACCAGCTAATTGCAAAGAAATTATGCATTCCGCTATAGCTGCCGTAAAAAGATGGCAAAGACGCCAAAACCTGCCGCTGCCCTTCTTTTGTCGCCAGGAGGAGAGTACATTGTGCTGGTTTGATTTCTGCGGCAGCAAAAGGATTCTGCCCACAAAGGCGATTAAAAATGACTTTTCAAATTGATAAATCCGGCAAGCTGGAAAACGTCTGTTACGACATTCGCGGGCCGGTACTTAAAGAGGCTAAACGTCTCGAAGAAGAAGGCAACAAAGTCCTCAAGCTTAATATCGGCAACCCCGCCCCTTTCGGTTTCGAAGCACCGGACGAAATTCTGGTCGATGTGATCCGCAATCTGCCCAGCGCTCAGGGCTACTGCGACTCAAAAGGCCTCTATTCCGCGCGTAAAGCCATTATGCAGCACTACCAGGCGCGCGATATGCGCGACGTCACGGTTGAAGATATCTATATCGGCAACGGCGTTTCAGAACTGATCGTGCAGGCGATGCAGGCGCTGCTGAACAGCGGCGACGAGATGCTGGTGCCCGCGCCCGACTATCCGCTCTGGACGGCGGCGGTGTCGCTCTCCAGCGGCAAGGCGGTGCACTATCTGTGCGACGAATCCTCAGACTGGTTCCCGGATCTCGACGATATTCGCAGTAAGATCACGCCACGCACGCGCGGCATCGTCATCATTAACCCGAATAACCCCACCGGCGCGGTGTACAGTAAAGAGCTGCTGCTGGAGATCGTAGAGATCGCGCGTCAGCATAATCTGATCATTTTCGCCGACGAGATTTACGACAAGATCCTGTATGACGAAGCGCAGCACCACTCGATCGCCGCGCTGGCGCCCGATCTGCTGACCATCACCTTTAACGGCCTTTCGAAAACTTACCGCGTGGCGGGTTTCCGTCAGGGCTGGATGGTGCTTAACGGGCCGAAGAAGCACGCCAAAGGCTATATTGAAGGGCTGGAGATGCTGGCGTCCATGCGTCTGTGCGCCAACGTGCCGGCGCAGCATGCGATCCAGACTGCGCTGGGCGGCTATCAGAGCATTAGCGAATTTATCGCGCCCGGCGGTCGCCTCTATGAGCAGCGCCAGCGCGCCTGGGAGCTGATCAACGATATTCCCGGCGTCAGCTGCGTGAAGCCGAACGGCGCGCTCTATATGTTCCCGCGTATCGACGCGAAAAAATTCAACATCCACGACGACCAGAAAATGGTGCTGGACTTCCTGCTGCAGGAAAAAGTGCTGCTGGTTCAGGGCTCCGCCTTTAACTGGCCCTGGCCGGATCACGTACGCATCGTCACGCTGCCGCGCGTTGACGATCTGGAGATGGCTATCGGTAAATTTGACCGCTTCCTGCAAGGGTATCGCCAGTAAAACCTGCCGCGTATACTGACAGCATTTGGGGAAGCGCGACGCTTCCCCCGTTGCTGACAGGATAACGCATGACCCGAAGCCACTTTTTCGCCCATCTTTCCCGCCTTAAACTGATCAACCGCTGGCCGCTGATGCGCAACGTGCGCACTGAAAACGTCTCTGAGCACAGTTTGCAGGTCGCGATGGTGGCGCATGCGCTCGCCGTGATTAAAAACAAAAAGTTTAACGGAAACCTTAATGCCGATCGCATTGCGATGCTGGCGCTTTACCATGACGCCAGCGAAGTACTGACGGGCGATCTGCCGACGCCGGTTAAGTATTACAACGCGCAAATCGCCCATGAGTACAAAAAGATAGAGAAGATCGCTCAGCAGAAGCTGATCGAGATGCTTCCCGAAGAGCTGCAGGAGGTTTACCGTCCGCTGCTTGATGAACATCAGCACAGCGAAGCGGAACAGTCGGTGGTCAAACAGGCGGACGCGCTCTGCGCCTATCTGAAGTGCCTGGAGGAGCTATCCGCAGGCAATAATGAGTTCCTGCTGGCCAAGGCGCGTCTGGAGAAAACCCTGCAGCAGCGCCGTTCGCCGGAAATGGACTATTTCGTCGAGGTGTTTATTCCCAGCTTCAGCCTGTCGCTGGACGAGATCTCGCAGGATTCGCCGCTGTAGCGCGGCGGCTTGACGCCGCCGTCTGGCTTTAGCTTTTCAGGCGCAGGGAAAAGCCGCCCTGGTCGTGCGGTGTAACCTGCAGTGACGCCAGCGAGTTAAGCTGCATCAGAGTTTCCGTCAGATGGGGCGTATCGGCGGGTGCATTGACCGCGATAACCGCGCAGCGGGCGTTCAGGCCAGAGAGGATCCCGGCTGGCGCGTCCTCCACCACCACGCACTTCTCCGCCGCCAGCCCCAGCTTTTGCGCCCCTAGCAGATAGGGATCCGGCGCTGGCTTGCCCTTCTCGACCTGTTCGGCGGTAATAAAGATCGACGGCATCGGCAGACCCGCGGCTTGATGGCGCGCCTGCGCCACCGGCTTTGTGCCGGACGTTACGATAGCCCAGGGGATTTGCAGCGCATCTAAATGTGTCAGCAGCGCGTGCGCTCCTGGCAGCGCGCGCACGCCGTCGGTGTCCTGCGCTTCAGCTTGCTCCAGCGCGCGAAACTCCGCCTGAATGGCCGCCTCCGGCTGACCCGCCATAAAATGGCGCAGCGAGGCGATCGCCTGCTTGCCGTGAATAAAATTCAGAATTTCATCGGCTGCGATGCCGTGTCGCGCTCCCCAGTTGCTCCACGCCCGCTCTACGGCAGGCAGAGAGTCCACCAGCGTGCCATCCAGATCAAACAAAAAACCGCAATAGATCACAGGCTACTCCCGTCAGGCGTTAATAATCTGCGCGATTTCAGTCGCGCTCAGGTGATACTGACGCGGACAAGTGTGCCATACCGCTCGCATACGTTGATACTTTTCCCACATCGGCGTCTGCGCATTAAATCCGTGGGTGCCGGAATCGAAGTGGGTATAACGCCCTTCGGTATTCACCATAAAGCGTACGTAGCCGAGAAAGCGCGCTTCGGTGGCGGCATCAAAGCCGAGGAAAGCGAGCCGACGCTCATCCAGCGAGGCTTTATCGCCAAGATTGGCAAAGGAGACATGCAGAGCATGGTGCATCTCCATAATGTCGATAATGGTACGACAGGTTTCTTCCGTCATTTCACCGAACTCTTTATCCAGCTCGCGCATCTGCAGCCCGTAGCCGCGCTCGATTATGGTCTGATAACGACGATAGCGCTCGGCGTTATCCGGTTCCAGCATTGCCATAATCTTGTACTGGTTAGAGAGAATCAGACGCTGTGCGTGGGTCATTTCCATCGGAGGCTCCTGGGCCGAATGGCCGCTCAAGAATTAGACGGGAAATGATGGCATAAGGAGGGTGATGCGGGTACGCCCGCATCACTTTTCTTTGATTTGACCCCGGCTGAGCGGCAAATTCTCTCAGCGGGAAAACGGCTGTCGATCAAAGATCGTCAAGGAAGGTGCGATCCAGCTGCTTAAATGCCCGCTTGAGCAGATCGGCAAGCGCCTGATAGGTCGGCTTACCCTCGACCGGCGCAATCGCCTGGCCTGCTTCTTCCAGCCGGGCGCGCACCTCATGGAACCAGTGCAGCAGCGTAGGCGGCAGCGGCGTCACCGAGCGCTTGCCGAGCCACCACAGACCCTGCATCGGCAAGCTACAGGCAAAGAGCGCGGTAGCCACAGCCGGCCCCAGCTGTCCGCCCAGCGCGATTTGCCAGCTCAGCGTAAAAACAGCCAGCGGCGGCATAAAGCGGATCGCAAAACGGGTCACGCTCGATACGCGGTTTTCAGGAAAGACAGGCGCGAGGCGTTTGTCATTCGGCCAGGTCTTCATATAGTGCTGGCCGTTTTGAAAAATACGGAACCAGCCAGTAGTGCCAGAATCATTCGCCATGGCGGACCTCAACTAAAACAGCAAAAAATAAAATTATTTTATAACTACACAACTTTACGTGACATCCTTCAAAAATTTTTGTCTTTAAAGGGGACTCTCGCTATTCTGACCCAGCCTTAATAACGTACTGGAAGCGGGTAAGAAGGTAAACGACAAACGTAACGGCCAGCTTTCGCTAAGCATTTCTCAAAAATTTGCGTAAAATTAACGAAATTTTTTTGCGGAGAAGCAACATTTTGACTACCGCAACGGGGTTATCATTAATCTCCCCCGCTTTCATGGGCTACGCTGATAGTCTGATTGCCTTATTTTTAGCCACTTTTAACAAATAGGTACTTCCATGTCGAGTAAGTTAGTACTGGTTCTGAACTGCGGCAGCTCTTCACTGAAGTTCGCCATCCTGAATGCCGCCAGCGGAGAGGAATACCTGTCCGGTCTGGCTGAATGCTTCCACCTTCCGGAAGCGCGCATTAAATGGAAACTGGACGGAGAAAAACACGAAGCCCCTCTTGGTGCCGGCGCCGCTCACAGCGAAGCCCTGAATTTCATCGTTAAAACTATTCTGGCACAAAAACCAGAGCTTTCGGCACAAATTGCTGCAATTGGTCATCGCATCGTTCACGGCGGTGAGCAACTGACTGAATCCGTTGTTATCACCGATGCTGTGGTGCAGGGGATTAAAGACAACGCCTCTTTCGCGCCGTTGCACAATCCGGCGCACCTGATCGGCATTGAAGAAGCGATGAAAAACTTTCCGCATCTTTCCGATAAAAATGTGGCGGTTTTCGATACGGCGTTCCATCAGACTATGCCGGAAGAGTCTTATCTCTATGCCCTGCCCTACCATCTTTATAAAGAGCATGGCGTTCGCCGCTACGGCGCACACGGCACCAGCCACTACTATGTGACGCACGAAGCGGCCAAAATTCTGAACAAGCCGGTCGACGAGCTGAACATCATTACCTGTCACCTTGGCAACGGCGCGTCAGTCGCGGCGGTGCGCAACGGTAAGTGCGTCGATACCTCAATGGGTCTGACGCCGCTCGAAGGTCTGGTCATGGGCACCCGCAGCGGCGACATCGATCCGGCTATCGTCTTCTATCTGCACGACACGCTGGGCATGAGCGTCGACGCCATCAACAAGCTGCTGACTAAAGAGTCTGGCCTGCTGGGTCTGACCGGCGTCACCAGCGACTGTCGCTACGTTGAAGACAACTACGAAACCAAAGAGGACGCGAAGCGCGCCATGGATGTATTCTGCCATCGTCTGGCAAAATATATCGGCAGCTACAGCGCCATGATGGAAGGCCGACTGGATGCGGTGATCTTTACCGGCGGCATCGGCGAAAACGCGGCGATGGTGCGTGAGCTGTCGCTGAAAAAGCTCGGCCTGCTCGGCTTCGAGGTTGACCACGAGCGCAACCTGGCGGCGCGCTTCGGCAAATCCGGCTTTATCAATAAAGAGGGCACTCGCCCGGCTATTGTAATTCCGACTAACGAAGAGCTGGTGATCGCCCAGGATGCGGCGCGTCTTACCGCCTGATTTTTCCTTCACCGTCAGCTTCGGCTGACGGCGTTGTTTTGACACTACCTAAAGCGAGGTTCAAACGTGTCACGTACAATTATGCTTATTCCTACCGGCACCAGCGTCGGCCTGACAAGCGTCAGCCTCGGCGTGATTCGTGCCATGGAGCGTAAAGGCGTTCGACTCAGCGTCTTTAAACCTATCGCGCAACCGCGCGCTGGCGGCGATAAGCCGGACCAGACTACGATGATCATCCGTAAGAACTCGTCGATTCCCGCTGCCGACCCGCTCAAAATGTCGCGCGTGGAGTCGCTGCTGGGTGCTAACCAGCAGGACGTGCTGATGGAAGAGATCATCGCTCGCTACCATGAAAACACCAAAGATGCGGAGGTGGTGCTGGTAGAAGGTCTGGTGCCGACGCGTAAGCATCAGTTCGCCAACGCGCTCAACTATGAGATCGCCAAGACGCTTAACGCCGAAATCGTATTCGTTATGGCGCTTGGCAACGACTCCCCTGCCCAGCTTAAAGAGCGTATCGAACTGACGCAGAGCAGCTTCGGCGGCAGCAAAAACAAAAACATTACCGGCGTCATCATCAACAAGCTGAACGCGCCGGTAGATGAACAGGGACGCACGCGCCCCGATCTGTCGGAAATCTTCGACGACTCCACCAAAGCCAGCGTCGCCAATATCGATCCGAAACAGCTGTTCGCCGACAGCCCGCTGCCGGTGCTGGGCTGCGTGCCCTGGAGCTTCGATCTGATCGCCACGCGCGCCATTGATATGTGCCGCCACCTGAATGCCGAAGTGATCAACGAAGGCGAGATCGCTACTCGTCGCGTCAAGTCGGTGACCTTCTGTGCGCGCAGCCTGCCGCATATGCTGGAGCATTTCCGTCCAGGCTCGCTGCTGGTAACCTCAGCAGACCGTCCCGACGTGCTGGTGGCCGCCTGCCTCTCCGCGATGAACGGCGTGGAAATCGGGGCCATTCTGCTGACCGGCGGCTATGAAATTGACAACCGCATCGCGAAGCTGTGCGAGCGCGCCTTCCAGACCGGCCTGCCGGTATTTATGGTGAAAACCAACACCTGGCAAACCTCGCTCAGCCTGCAGAGCTTCAACCTTGAAGTGCCCAGCGACGATACCCAGCGCATTGAAAAAGTGCAGGAGTATGTCGCCAGCTATATTAACGCCGACTGGATCGAGTCGCTGACGGCTACCTCCGAGCGCAGCCGTCGCCTGTCGCCGCCGGCCTTCCGCTATCAGCTGACCGAGCTGGCGCGCAAAGCGGGCAAACGCATCGTGCTGCCGGAAGGCGATGAGCCGCGTACCGTTAAAGCCGCCGCTATCTGCGCCGAGCGCGGCATCGCTACCTGCGTGCTGCTGGGCAATCCAGATGAGATCCAGCGCGTCGCCGCCGCACAGGGCGTCGAGCTGGGCAAAGGCATCGAGATCGTGGATCCGGAAGTGGTTCGCAACAACTATGTGCCTCGTCTGGTGGAGCTGCGTAAAAATAAAGGCATGACCGAAGTGGTGGCGCAGGAGCAGCTGGAAGACAACGTGGTGCTCGGCACCATGATGCTGGAGAGCGGCGAAGTCGATGGCCTGGTGTCGGGCGCAGTGCACACCACCGCCAATACCATTCGTCCGCCGCTGCAGCTGATCAAGACCGCGCCAAACAGCTCGCTGGTCTCCTCAGTGTTCTTTATGCTGCTGCCGGAGCAGGTGCTGGTTTACGGCGACTGCGCCATCAACCCGGACCCGACGGCGGAGCAGCTGGCGGAAATCGCCATTCAGTCTGCGGATTCCGCGCATGCCTTCGGCATCGAACCGCGCGTGGCGATGATCTCCTACTCGACCGGTACCTCCGGCGCAGGCAGCGACGTGGAAAAAGTTCGCGAAGCTACGCGCATCGCGCAGGAGAAGCGCCCGGATCTGGTGATCGACGGGCCGCTGCAGTATGACGCGGCGATTATGGAAGATGTGGCCAAATCCAAGGCGCCGAACTCTGCGGTCGCAGGTCGCGCTACGGTCTTTATCTTCCCGGATCTCAACACCGGCAACACCACCTACAAAGCGGTGCAGCGTTCGGCAGATCTGATCTCTATCGGTCCGATGCTGCAGGGTATGCGCAAGCCGGTTAACGACCTGTCGCGCGGCGCGCTGGTCGACGATATCGTCTACACCATCGCCCTGACCGCGATTCAGTCGCAGCAGGCGGAAGGCTAAGGTCTCTCCACACAGGAATCGATCTTTACCTTTGAGTCCTCTAAAGAGCATGCGCGCGCGTGCTCTTTTTTTATCCCCTTCTCAACTGGCGAAACTCGCCCGCCACGCTAACACTGAAAAGATCCCGTTTCAGCGCACCAGCGAGGTTCCGCCATGATCGACAGCGAGTTGCATACCCGTCGCCTGAACGCAACGCCGCGCGGCGTGGGCGTCATGTGCGATTTCTTTGTAGTGAAGGCTGAAAACGCCACGCTCTGGGACAACCACGGACGGGAATATACCGACTTCAGCGCGGGTATCGCCGTCCTTAATACCGGCCACCGCCATCCTGACGTTATCGAGGCGGTCAAGGCGCAGCTCGACTGCTTCACCCATACCACTTTTCAGATCGTCCCTTATGAAATCTACCTGACGCTGGCGGAGCGGCTAAATCAGCGCGTACCCGTTAACGGTCCGGCCAAACCCGCCTTCTTCTCTACCGGCGCTGAAGCGGTAGAAAACGCGGTAAAAATCGCCCGCGCCGCCACCGGACGTCCCGGCATTATCGCCTTTACCGGAGCTTTTCACGGGCGCACCCTGATGACGCTGTCGCTCACCGGCAAAGTCACGCCCTATAAAGAGGGATTCGGCCCGTTCGCCAGCCCGGTCTACCATGCCCGCTATCCAGACGCGCTGCATGGCGTCAGCGTTGAAGATGCGCTGGCGAGCCTGGACGCGCTGTTGCGCAGCGACATTAGCCCACAGCAGGTCGCCGCTATTATCTATGAGCCCATTCAGGGCGAAGGCGGATTCTACGTCGCGCCGCCCGCATTTGTTCAGGCGCTGCGCCAGCTCTGCGACCGACACGGCATTCTGCTTATCGCCGACGAAATCCAGAGCGGTTTCGCGCGCAGCGGCAGGCTGTTCGCCAGCGACTACGTGCCAGAGGCGAAGCCAGATATCGTCACGATGGCGAAAAGCCTGGCGGGCGGCATGGTGCTGTCAGCGGTATCGGGACGCGCAGAGGTAATGGACGCGCCGCAGCCAGGCGGACTGGGCGGCACCTACGCAGGCAGCCCGACCGCAATCGCCGCCGCGCTGGCGGTACTGGAGATAATCGACAGAGAGCAGCTGTGCGAACGCGCGCTGCGCCTGGGCGATCAGCTGCGCGAAACCCTGCTCGGCGCGGGCTGCCGCGCACTGGCGGAGGTACGTGGACGCGGCTCAATGCTTGCGGCGGAGTTTCATAATGAAGTGGGCAAACCCTGCGCCGCTACGGCGAGCGCCATCCAGCAAAGAGCGCTTGAGCAAGGGCTGCTGCTGCTTACCTGCGGCGTGCATGGCAACGTCATCCGCTTTCTCTATCCGCTGACGATACCCGACGCGCAGTTCAGCGCCGCGCTAAGCCTGCTGGCGACTATTCTGGCAGACTATTAAAAAGTTTGCGCGGCTTAAAACCGACGCGCGCCCGTTACCCACGTCTGGAAAGTTGCGCAAAAACAAAAAACGCCCAACAGGGCGTTTTTTTAACAGGTATAACTTACGCGTCGCCGTTACGTGTCAGCCAGAGCGACAGCGCCTTAAGAGAGTCATCGGTAAACTCATCGCAGCGCGCGGTAATCTCGTCCGCGGTCATCCAGAACACCTCATCCACCTCCTCTTCCTGCATGGCGAACGGGCCGTGGTAAACGCAGCTGAACAGACCGCCCCAGACGCGGACATGCTCATCTTCGAAGTAGAACTTGCCGTGCTCGGCGAAAGGCACATCTGCAATGCCCAGCTCCTCCTCGGCCTCGCGGCGCGCCGATTCCAGCAGATCTTCGCCGCTCTGCACCACGCCGCCTGCGGTGGCGTCCAGCATGCCGGGCATGAAGTCTTTAGTCTCGGTGCGGCGCTGCACCAGAATCTTGCCTGCGCCGTCATGCACCACGATATAAGTGGCGCGATGGCGCATACGCTGCGCGCGCATCTGCGCGCGTGTCGCCTGCGCAATCACTTCATTCTCTTCATTGACGATATCGACCCACTCGATGCCGTCGCCCGCGGTTTGATCCACCATCCGGTAACCCTTTTCTGTTCTGGCGTGCCGTGCGACACGCACCTGATTGCCACGTCGTTGTTATAGTGTGCTGTAAGGTAATCACTTCCGCTCGCCTGAGCAAGCGGCGCAAACTATCGTTGTTTGCCGCTTTCCGCCAGCCAGAGCTGAACCGAGGCGCGCTGCCACTGAAATTCAGCATATTCCCTGAGCTTATCGGGCAGCGCGTCGCCGTGCAGCGCCAGACGATTCAGCATCACCGCCAGATCCGTGTCGGCAACAGACCACTCGCCAAACAAATTCTGCTGGTTATCCGGCAACAGACGCAGACACGCCGCAATCAGTTTCTCCACCGCCTGCGCGGCCGCCGGCGTCAGCGGCGGGAAACGCTCGCCCGCAAACAACACTTCAGTTGGCCGCTCCTGACGGATCGGCATGAAATCGCTGCGCAGCCAGGCCTGCACCTCGCGTGCCCGCGCGCGCTTCTCGCGATCGCGCGGATAGAGTCGCTCAAACTCAGGGGCAGGAAAACGCTCTTCCAGATATTCAGCGATAGCAGAGGACTCGCTCAGTACAAACTCGTCAACCTGCAGCGTCGGCACGCGACAGGTCAGCGACAGCGCGCGGTAATCGCTGGCGAACTGCTGATTTTGCGAGAGATCGACGCGTTTAAGCGTAAAGGGCACACCTTTTTCGGTGAGCGCAACGTAAACGGACATGGCGTAAGGACTAAAAAACGATGAATCAGACCACAGGGTGATGGACGGGTAATTCATCTGCTACCTCAACTGGCTTTTCCGGGTAGCCTGATATTTACCGACTTTTTTTCAGCAAAGCAATCTCCCGCTGGTCCGATCTTCTCAAAGCGCGACGCAGTGCAGCAGCGCGCGGCCGCGCTTCTTCTATGCTGAAACAGTGCGTATCAGAAAAATGATAAGGAGACGCGAGATGCACATACTTATGACCGGCGGCACCGGGCTAATCGGCCGCCATCTTATTCCACGTCTGTTAACGCTGGGACATCAGGTCAGCGTTGTTACGCGCGATGTTGCCGCCGCGCGCGAAAAGCTCGACGCGGGCGTCGCGCTCTGGTCAGGACTGGCGCAGCAGCAAAACCTGGACGGCATCGACGCGGTTATCAACCTCGCGGGCGAGCCCATTGCCGACAAGCGCTGGACCGAACAGCAGAAGCAGCTTTTATGCGAAAGTCGCTGGCAAATTACCGAACGCATCGCCTCGCTGATTAACGCCAGCCACTCTCCGCCGCGCGTGCTGATTTCCGGCTCGGCGACCGGCTACTACGGCGATACCGGTGAGCTGGTAATGACAGAGGAGGATCAGGGCCAGGAAGAGTTTACCCACAGCCTCTGCGCGCGCTGGGAGCAGCTGGCGCTCAGCGCCCAGAGCGAGCGCACCCGCGTCTGCCTGCTGCGTACCGGCGTGGTGCTGGCCAGCGAAGGGGGCGCGCTAAGCAAAATGAAGCTGCCGTTCAGGCTCGGCGTCGGCGGCCCCATCGGCAGCGGTAAACAGTATCTGCCGTGGATCCATATCGACGATATGGTGAACGCCATCCTCTGGCTGCTGGGTCATGACGAACTCAGCGGCCCGTTCAATATGGTGGCGCCCTACGCGGTGCGCAACGAGCAGTTCGCTGCCACGCTCGGCCATGTTATGCATCGCCCGGCTTTTATGCGCACGCCCGCCAGCGCCATCAAAATGATGATGGGCGAATCGGCGGTGCTGGTGCTTGGGGGACAGCATGTGCTGCCGAAACGGCTGGAAGCCTCCGGCTTCGGCTTTCGCTGGTATGATTTACAGGAGGCGTTGCAGGATGTGGTCGGGAAACCGGCAGGCAAAGGCGCGGCTTAACGGCCGCCTCCTCCGCGTAACGGAGGAGGCGGAAGCCTACTTCAGCGAGCCTTTCAGAAACTGCTGCAGGCGCGGGCTTTTCGGGCTGCCAAACAGCGCGTCCGGCGGCCCTTCCTCTTCAATCTTGCCCTGATGCAGAAAGATTACGTGGCTGGAGACGTGGCGCGCAAATTCCATCTCATGGGTGACAACCACCATGGTTTTGCCCTCTTCCGCCAGCTTCTGCATGATACGCAGCACTTCGCCCACCAGTTCAGGATCGAGCGCCGAGGTCGGTTCGTCGAACAGCAGCACCTCCGGCTCCATCGCCAGCGCGCGCGCGATAGAGACGCGCTGCTGCTGACCGCCGGAAAGGTGCACCGGATATTTCGCCTGCGCACGTTCGTCGATGCCAACCTTGTTGAGATAGTTGATAGCGCGGGTGCGGGCCTCCGCTTTACTAAGCCCCAGCACCTGGATCGGCGCCTCCATTACGTTCTCCAGCACCGTCATGTGGCTCCACAGGTTAAAGTGCTGGAACACCATGGTCAGGCGGGTGCGCAGCGAACGCAGCTGCTCTTTATTGGCGACCTTGAGCTGACCGTCCGTGTCGCGCACCAGGTTGATCGGCTCGTTGGTGACGGAGATAGTGCCTTCGCTCGGTTTCTCCAGGAAATTAATGCAGCGCAGGAAGGTACTTTTCCCCGAACCGGACGATCCAATGATGCTGATGACATCGCCCGCATCGGCCTGTAAGGAGACGCCTTTTAATACTTCATGGTCACCGTAACGCTTGTGCAGTTCGGTCACGCTCAGTTTGTTATCAGCCATAGTTCCACTCAATGCGATGACGAAGGTTTGATGTGTGCGAGGAAGCGGCGCTCCGCCAGACGGAACAGGCTAATCAACACATAAGAGATAATCAGATAAAGTACCGCCGCGAGGCCGAACGCGGTAAAAGGCTGATAGGTCGCCGAGTTAATATCGCGCGCGATCTTCAGCAGGTCCGGCACCGTTGCGGTAAAGGCGAGCGCCGTAGAGTGCAGCATCAGGATCACTTCATTGCTGTAGGCGGGCAGCGCAGTGCGCAGCGCCGACGGCAGGATGATGCAGCGATAGAGCTTGAAGGTCGAGAAGCCGTAAGCGCGCGCCGCCTCGATCTCGCCGTGTGGTACGGCGCGGATCGCCCCGGCGAAAATCTCCGTGGTATAGGCGCAGGTGTTAAGGGTAAACGCCAGCAGCGTACAGTTCAGCCCGCTGCGGAAAAAGGCGTTAAGCAGCTCCGAGCCTTTCACCACTTCCAGCGTATACATGCCGGAGTAGAACACCAGCAGCTGCACATAGAGCGGCGTACCGCGGAACACATAGGTAAAGAGCCAGACCGGCATGCTGACAAAGCGGTTCGGCGACACGCGCGCGATCGCCAGCAGCACCGCCAGACAGCCGCCGATGACCACCGACAGGATCAGCAGCCATAAGGTAATGGCGACGCCAGTAAAGCGGTAGCCGTCGGTCCAGAGCAGGGATTTCCAGTACTCCTGAATAATGTCGATCATAGCTCTGCCCTTTTTACGCCGACCGAGTAGCGGCGATTCAGCCACCACAGCACGCCGTTAGACAGCGTGGTAAAGATGAGATAGATAGCGCCCGCGACAATGGCGAAGTAGAACGGCTGCCAGGTACTCTTTCCCGCCAGCTGCGTCGCCTTCACTACATCCTCCAGCCCCAGCAGCGACACCAGCGCCGTGGCTTTAAGGATCACCTGCCAGTTGTTGCCGATGCCCGGCAGCGCATAGCGCATCATGCCGGGGAACAGAATACGGCGAAACACCTGCGAACCGGTAAAGCCGAACGCCGTAGCGGCTTCGATCTGCCCTTTCGGCACCGCGAGAAAAGCGCCGCGAAAAGTTTCAGTAAAGTAGGCACCGTAAATAAACCCGAGCGTGATAATACCGGCCACCATCGGGTCGATATCGAACTGGGCGAGGCCCATAGCGTCGGTGAGCGTATTAAGCGCGATCTGCAGACCGTAAAAGATCAGCAGCATCAGCACCAGATCGGGCACGCCGCGAATCAGCGTGGTATAGCCTTCAAACAGCATCGCCAGCGGGCGACTGCGGGAGAGTTTCGCGCCCGCGCCAATCAGGCCGAGCACCACCGCCAGCACGACTGAACTGAGCGCCAGCTCCAGCGTGACCAGGGTGCCTCTAAGAATAACATCGGAATAGCCGTACAACATTTAATCAATCCTGTCGTGGAGAAAGATGAATGTCCTGCCCGCGGGCGCACCAGCGGGCAGTCCTGACCGGGTTTTGCGTTGCGCCGCGCGGCTCAACGAAGAGGGATCAGGCAAAGGTCGACAGGGTTAGTCACCGTACACATTGAAATCAAAATACTTTTTCGCGATCTTATCGTAGGTGCCATCTTTGCGCATCGCTTCGAACGCCTTATCAATAGCCGCTTTCAGTTCGCTGTCATCTTTACGCAACCCCATACCGGTGCCGACGCCGAAAATCTTGTCGTCTTTAACCGCCGGACCGGCGAAGGCGTAATTTTTGCCAACCGGCTGCTTCAGGAAGCCTTCGCTCGCCTGCACTTCATCCTGGAATGCGGCATCGATACGGCCTGCGTTCAGATCCTGATAGACCAGATCCTGGTTAGCGTAAGGCGTAACGTTAACGCCTTTGGGGCGCCAGTTTTGATTGGCGTAGGTTTCCTGCGTGGTGCCCTGCAGCAGGCCGATGTTTTTACCCTTCAGCGACTCGATGGTCGGCTGGATCGGCGAGCCTTTCGGCGCGACGAGACGGGCATTGGCCGCATAGAGTTTGTCGGAGAAACCGATCTCTTCCTGACGTTTAGCGGTAATAGAGAGCGACGAGATGATGGCGTCGATTTTCTTCGCCTTCAGCGAAGGGATCAGCGCATCGAAGTCGCTTTCGACATAGGTGCACTTCGTATTCATGCGTTTGCAGATTTCGTTAGCGAGATCGATATCGAAGCCTACTAACTGTCCTTGCGCGTTTTTCGATTCAAACGGCGGGTAAGTTGGGTCAGTCCCAATGCGAATCGACGACGGCACCGCGGCGAAAACGCTGGCGGCGCTGGTCAGGCCCAGCATGAGAGAAAGAGCCAGAACTCGCTTTTTCATAGATTACCCTCAGTGAAGTGCTTTTTGTTATGGGTGCGTGATGTGTGTTTGCGCTTGTTAAGCCACATATTTCTTGCATATTTCATGCCAGCAATGCAAGCCGTTAGCGCGCCCGGCAAAGCGCCAGCGAGGCGATTCCACCGGGTTTGTGAGGGGAATATATCAGTGATGTAAGAGAGAAAAAGCGACTTTGTTAACTTTTGGTGCATCAAATGCACGAAGAGTGATCGCCCACGCGCATTTGCACTTCAATAGTGCAAAATCTGACGATCATGCACCGTTCCAGCGCGCAAAAAGATCCTGCGGCAGCGTGATATCGAACTGATCAACCACGCGATTCACCGTCTGATCCACCAGTTCCATGATCGACTGCGGCCGGTGGTAGAAGGCGGGCACCGGCGGCATGATGACCGCGCCCAGCTCGGCGGCAGTGGTCATCATGCGCAGATGGCCAATATGCAGCGGAGTTTCACGCACGCCCAAAACCAGCTTGCGCTGCTCTTTCAGCACAACGTCGGCGGCGCGCGTCAGCAGGCTGTCGCTGTAGCTGTGTACGATGCCGGAGAGGGTTTTCATCGAACAGGGAAGGATCGCCATGCCAAGGGTCTTGAACGACCCTGAAGAGATGCTGGCAGCAATATCGCGCACGTCATGCACCACGTCCGCCAGCGCCTGCACTTCGCGCAGCGTATAGTCCGTCTCAAGACTCAGGGTCTGTCGCGCCGCCGGACTCATCACCAGATGGGTTTCCACCTCGCTAACCTGCTGCAACACCTGCAGCAGCCGCACGCCGTAGATAGCGCCGCTTGCGCCTGAGATGCCAATGATGAGTCGTTTCATACTTCTTCCTTGCCGTTTCAGTGAGGCGCTATGATAGCGCGTGCCGGATCGGGAAAACAAACGGGGCGGATTTCTCCGCCCCGTGTTCATCTCATCATAGCTGAGAACGCGGTTAACCTTCGTTATGCAGCTCGAGGTTCTCGACTTCGTTCTGACGCTGAAGGGCTTTGGCGTCGTCGTTGCGCAGCGACTGGAGATACTCCAGATACTGCTGATCGACATCTTTAGTGACATAAACGCCGTTAAACACCGAACATTCGAACTGAGCGATATCGGGGTTCTCTTCGCGCACCGCCTCAATCAGGTCATCCAGATCCTGGAAAATCAGCGCGTCAGCTTTAATTAACTGGCAAATCTCTTCCACTTCACGACCATGAGCGATCAGCTCGGTCGCGCTCGGCATATCAATACCGTAGACGTTCGGGAAACGAATTTCCGGCGCGGCAGAGGCCAGATAGACGCGTTTCGCGCCCGCTTCACGCGCCATCTCGATAATCTGCTCAGAGGTGGTGCCGCGCACAATAGAGTCATCTACCAGCAGCACGTTCTTGTCGCGAAACTCGGCGCGGTTGGCGTTGAGCTTGCGGCGAACGGCGCTGCGGCGCAGCTGCTGGCCCGGCATGATAAAGGTGCGGCCGACGTAGCGGTTTTTCACAAAGCCCTGACGATAGGGTTTGTCGAGAATGCGCGCGATCTCCAGCGCGATATCGGTAGAGGTTTCCGGAATCGGGATCACCACGTCAATATCGAGATCTTCCCACTCGCGGGCAATTTTTTCACCCAGCTTGGTGCCCATGCGCACGCGCGCGCTGTAGACGGAGATCTTATCGAGGAACGAGTCCGGACGAGCAAAATAGACGTACTCGAACAGACACGGATTGCTTTTCGGGTTCTCGGCGCACTGGCGCGTAAACAGCTGGCCCTGCTCGGTAATATAGACGCCCTCGCCCGGCGCGACGTCACGCAGGAACTCAAAGCCCAGCGTATCAAGCGCCACGCTCTCAGAGGCGACCATATACTCAACGCGGCTGTCCGGCAGTACGCGCTTGCCCAGCACCAGCGGACGGATGCCGTTGGGATCGCGGAAGGCGACCATGCCGTGGCCGATGATCATGGCGACGACGGCGTAAGCGCCGCGCACCTGCTGATGCACCGCCGCCACCGCAGCGAAAATATTGTCCGCTTCCAGCGGGTCGTTCTGAAAACGGTCCAGCTCCTGCGCGAAAATATTAAGCAGGATTTCAGAATCTGAGGTGGTGTTGACGTGGCGACGGCCCTTTTCGAACAGATGCTTGCGCAGCTCGTGCGCGTTGGTCAGGTTGCCGTTATGAGCCAGGGTAATACCGTACGGCGAGTTAACGTAGAACGGCTGCGCTTCAGAGGCGCTAGAGCTGCCTGCGGTTGGGTAGCGAACGTGGCCGATCCCCATATTGCCCTGCAGACGCTGCATGTGGCGAGCTTCAAAGACATCGCTGACGAGGCCGTTCGCCTTACGCAGACGGAAGCACTTCAGCGCATCGATAGTACAAATGCCTGCGGCGTCCTGCCCGCGGTGCTGAAGCACCGTTAACGCATCATAGATCGACTGGTTGACCGGCATAAACCCGGTGATACCAACAATACCGCACATGTTGTCATTTCCTCATTAGCCGCACTCCCGGTGGCGTCACCGGGGTAAAAAACTCGACGTGCTTTTCAGGTAGTCAAAAAACCATCTGATTATATAACTGAACTGGGGAATGAGCTGGGACTGCTGCCAGTCCGGACTTTTGGAAAAGCCGGTGAATGTGTCGAGGAAGAAAAGAATCGCGCTAACGATCAGCACGCCGCGTAACGCCCCGAAACAGACCCCCAACACCCTGTCGGTTCCCGACAGGCCGGTCTTTTCAACCAGCGAGCCGATCACATAGTTGACTATCGCGCCGACAATTAGCGTCGCGACGAACAGCACCGCGATGGCGATACCGTTACGCACCAGTTCGTCGTCAAAACCTGTAAACCAGACTGCAAGGTAGGCGTAGTAATGACTGGCGACAAAAAACGCGCATCCCCAGGTAACGAGAGATAAGGCTTCGCGGACAAACCCTCGAATCAGGCTGACCAGAGCCGAAAAACCAACTACCGCAATAATGACGTAATCAATCCAGATCATGAACTCTTCCAGCGCCAGTGCGTTTGCACCCCTGCATCCAGTTCGGGGCGCATTCTAACAGAAAAAGAAAACGTTTGCGTAGCGCTTTTCCTTTTCACCTTCCATAAAAAGGGCGATGAAAAAAACTTTCCTCGCCCGACGGAGACTCACCCGGACAAGCCGTTGAATCTAAACAAATTATATTAGCCAGCGTCGCTTTAACACTGCGTGCGGCGCCGCCTTTTTATGCAATCGGCGACGCCTGTTGATGCTTTAATGCGCGCTATAGGGCTTCACCACGCCGCCGAGGCCGGAAACGCTCTGCAGCTCCGACAGCGAGCTTTGCAGCTTCGCTTTTGAGGCGTCCGGACCGACATAAATACGGGTGATTTGCCCCTGTACCGGCGTCGATGGTACGGTGAAAGCGCGATAGCCAGACAGACGCAGCTTCGCGACGATCTCATTGACCTTCGCTGCGTTTTTCAGCGCACCGAGCTGCACCACGTAAGCCTGACCGGCAGGCGCGCTCTGCTCCGCTGGCTTCGGCGTTTCCGCAGGTTTCGCCGGTTCACTCTGCTTCGTTTCCACCGGCTTAGACTCAACCGGCTTCGGCTGCTCTACCGGCTTCGGCTGCGTTTTCGGCTGCTCAACGGCTTTCGCTTTCGGCTGTTCGACCGGTCTGGTTTTTGGCTGCTCAACCTGACGCGGCTTCGTCGGCGCGCTCTGATGCACCGGCGGCGGCGTCACTACGCTCGGCTCGCTGTTGCTCTGCGGCGTGGCGTTACCCTGCTCGGCGACAGGATTGCTGGCACCGCTGTTGCCGCCGCTTACCGCGCTGCCCGCGCCCTGCGGCGGCTGAGCAGGCAATGGCTGCGTAACCGGCGGCACCATCTCGCTGTCCTGTTGGTCATCGGGCTTCGGCACCAGCGGGATCGCCGCGAACTCCTCTTTATAGTGCTTCTTTTTGCCGTCCAGCAGGCCCGGCAGCACAATCACGCCCACCGCCACCAGAATAATGGTGCCGACCAGGCGGTTCTGAAACTTACTCGCCACGACCTTTCTCCATCTCTGTCGATTCCATGACCTGCGCCACGGTATGGAAAGATCCACATACCAGCACAATGTCCTGCGCCTCGGCCTGCTGACGCGCCGCCTGCCAGGCGCTGTCCACGTCGGCAAAAGCCGTCGCCGCGTCGGCCGGCAGATGCGCCATCAGCTCGTCAGCGGTAGCGCCGCGCGGGCCGTCAAGCGGTGCGCAGTACCAGCGGTCGATTTGCGGCGCCAGCGCCTCAAGGGTGCCGGCGATATCTTTATCATGCAGCATTCCCACCACCGCATGCACGCGGCCGCTATTCGGCAGCTGCGCCAGACGCGACGCCAGATAGCTCGCCGCATGGGGGTTATGCGCCACATCGAGGATGACGCGCGGCGATTCGCTTACCGTCTGAAAACGGCCAGGCAGGATCGCCAGCGGCAGATAGTCGCGGATCGTCGCATCGCTGACGTTCAGCCCGGAAGCGCGCAGCGCCGCCAGCGCCGTGGCCGCATTCGGCAGCGGCACCTGCGGCAGCGGCAGATCGTTCAGCTCGCCCTGCGCGTCGCGAAACGCCCAGCTTTCCGGCTGCTGGGTGTAGCACCAGTCGCGGTCACGCTGCAACAGTCGCGCGCCCTTCTCCGCCGCGACGGCGGCGATGCTGGCGGGCATATCCGGTTCCCCGACCACAGCGGGCCTGCCGCCGCGAAAGACGCCCGCTTTCTCGCGGCCGATGCTTTCACGATCCGGGCCGAGCCAGTCGGTATGATCCAGCGCGATGCTGGTTACCACTGCCACGTCGGCGTCGACGATATTGGTGGCGTCCAGGCGACCGCCCAGTCCTACTTCAAGGATCACCACATCCAGCTGCGCCTGTTGAAACAGGTTCAGCGCGGAGAGGGTGCCGAATTCAAAATAGGTCAGGGAAACGTCGCCTCGCCCCGCTTCGATTTTCGCAAAGCTGGCGCTGTGCAGCGCGGGATCAAGCTCTTTGCCCTGTACGCGCACGCGTTCGGTATAGCGCACCAGATGCGGCGAGCTGTAGACCCCGACGCGATAGCCCGCCGCCATCAGCAGCGTCTCAAGCGTGCGGCAGGTGGTGCCTTTGCCGTTAGTACCGGCGACGGTGAACACGAAAGGCGCGGGCTTCAGCAGGTCGAGGCGCTGCGCGACGCAGCGAATGCGATCCAGGCCCAGCTCAATGGTCTGCGAATGCAGATCCTCAAGATAATAAAGCCACGTGGCCAAAGGCGACGTGGCTTGAGGAAGGTGAAGAGTGTCCATATGTCCCGTTTAACAGATTTTGACCCGGTTCAGCCGGTTCGACGGTGCATTGGTGAAAGGCGCGCCGCGCGCGCCTCTCTCTCCTGTCAGGCCTCGTTGCTTTCCGGCTCACCCGCAGGCGCGGTCGGTTCGCCATCATGCAGCGGCGCGGGAAGATTCATCATCTTCGCCAGCAGGCTCGCCAGTTTATAACGCATTTCCGGGCGACGAATAATCATGTCGATCGCGCCCTTCTCAATCAGGAACTCGCTGCGCTGGAAGCCCGGCGGCAGTTTTTCGCGCACGGTCTGCTCGATGACGCGCGGGCCGGCGAAGCCGATAAGCGCCTTCGGCTCGGCGACGTTCAGATCGCCCAGCATCGCGAAGCTGGCAGAGACGCCGCCCATGGTCGGATCGGTCAGCACCGAAATATAGGGCAGACCGCGCTCCTGCATTTTGGCCAGCGCGGCGCTGGTTTTTGCCATCTGCATCAGCGACATCAGCGCTTCCTGCATACGCGCGCCGCCGCTGGCGGAGAAGCAGATCAGCGGGCAGTTATCTTCCAGCGCCTGCTCAACCGCACGCACGAAGCGCGCGCCAACCACGGAGCCCATTGAGCCGCCCATAAAGGCGAACTCAAACGCCGCTGCGACAACCGGCATACCGTGCAGCTGACCTTTCATCACAATCAGCGCGTCTTTCTCTTCCGTCTCTTTCTGCGCGGCGGCAAGACGATCTTTATACTTCTTGGAGTCGCGGAACTTCAGGATATCCTTCGGCTCCAGCTCGCTGCCCAGCTCGGTCTGCGTGCCCTGGTCGAGCAGGCTGTTGAGGCGCTCGCGGGCGTGCATGCGCATGTGATGGTCGCACTTCGGGCAGACCTCAAGATTACGCTCCAGCTCGGCGCGGTACAGAACCTGACCGCAGCTGTCGCACTTAGTCCAGACCCCTTCAGGGATGCTGGCACGACGTGCAGGCGTAACGTTGCTTTTATTAAGAATGCGTTCAATCCAGCTCATTGAAGACCTTTTTATTTAAAACTGACCTGGTCCAGTCATCTTATTTGCCGCTGAAAACCGCTTCAGCGGACATGAAATGTCGCTCATTAAACCACAACCAATTCAGACTGTGGATAAAAATCTGGTCTAACCGCGGCGCGACCGCCCCCTTTACGGCTGTTTGTGCTGTTTCGCCTGGCGACGGTGACGCCAGACCTCAATCACGCCGGGCAGTACCGAAACTACAATAATCGCTACGATCAGCAGCTTAAGATTCTGCTGCACTACCGGCAGGTCGCCAAACAGATAGCCCGCGTAGGAGAACAGCAGCACCCACGCCAGCGCGCCGGCCACGTTAAACAGGGCAAAATGGCGATAAGACATATGCCCCATACCGGCAACGAAAGGCGCAAAGGTGCGCACAATCGGCACGAAACGCGCCAGGATAATCGTTTTCCCGCCGTGACGCTCATAAAAACCATGGGTTTTATCGAGATAGCTGCGGCGGAAGATGCGAGAGTTCGGGTTGCTGAAAAGCCGCTCGCCGAACAGACGGCCGATAGTATAGTTCACCGCATCGCCCAGTACGGCGGCCACCACCAGCAGCGCCGCCATCAGGTGGATATTAAGATCGTTGCCCGGCAGCGCCGCCAGCGCGCCCGCTACAAACAGCAGCGAATCGCCCGGCAGGAACGGCGTAACCACCAGACCGGTTTCACAAAACAGGATCAGGAACAGAATGGCGTAAATCCAGATGCCGTACTGCGCAACCAGCTCGGCCAGATGCACATCAATATGCAGAATAAAATCAACCAAAAAGTGGACGAACTCCATAACGCCTCTCTGAAAATGACCTGCTAAATTAATCCACCAGGAACAAGGGTCCCATGGGCGGTTCGGGTAACGCAAAATGCGACGGATAATCCACCGCAACTAAATAAAGTCCTTCCGCTCTGGCCGTCGCCGCCGCCTGCGTGCGATCTTTCGCCGCCAGCAGCGTCGCCATCCACTCCTCCGGCTGGTTGCCGCAGCCGATCTCCATCAGGCTGCCGACGATATTGCGCACCATGTGATGCACAAAGGCGTTGGCTTTGATGTCGACAATGACAAACGCGCCCTGCCGCGTGACGTTCAGATGCATCAGGTTACGCCACGGCGTGCGCGACTGGCACTGCACAGCGCGAAACGAGGTAAAGTCGTTTTCGCCCAGCAGGCACTGTCCGGCGCGGTGCATCTTCTCTGCATCCAGCGGATGATAAAAATGCGTCACGCCGCGGCCCAGAATCGCCGGACGCAGCCGCTGGTTGTAGATCAGATAGCGGTAGCGGCGCGCCGTTGCGCTGAAGCGCGCGTGAAACTCATCCGGCACCGCCTTTACCCAGCGCACCGCGATATCTTCCGGCAAATTGGCATTTACGCCCAGCGTCCAGGCGCCGTCGGCGCGCTGCGAAGTGGTTTCGAAATGCACCACCTGTCCGGTGCCGTGTACGCCGGCGTCGGTGCGGCCAGCGCAAAACACGTTTACGTCATGGTTCGCCACTTTCGACAGCGCTTTTTCCAGCTTTTCCTGCACGCTGCGCACTTCCTGCTGGCGCTGCCAGCCGTAATAACGGCTGCCGTCATACTCGACGCCAAGCGCCAGCTTATAGGTCTGACCTTCCGACATTAATAGAGATACTCCTGCACCAGCTTCTCAGCGGTTTTGACTGCCATCAGCGCGCCGCCGAAGCGAATATTGTCCGCCACCGACCAGAACTGCAGCAGTTCAGGAATGCCGTAGTCGTTGCGCACGCAGCCGACGCTGAGCTGCTCATTGCCGGAGGCGTCGCCGACCTGCGTCGGGTAGTCATCTTCGTCGCTCAGGCTGATATCGGCAGCCTGCGCCAGCTCGGCGCGCGCCTCATCCGCCGACAGCGGACGCAGGCTCTCCAGATGCACGATCTGCGCGTTGCCGTAAAAGACCGGCGCCTGCACGCTGCTGACCGCAATCGGCAGGCCTTCGTCCTGCAGCACTTTACGCACCTGATCGACCAGACGGCGCTCGCTGGCGACGCTGCCCTCCGCGTCGGCCAGCTGCGGCAGCAGGTTAAACGCCAGCTGACGGCCGAAAAAGTGCTCTTCCGCCGGAACGCCGTTAAGCAGTCGCGCGCTCTCACCCGCCAGGCCGTCTACCGCGCTTTTGCCGTGGCTGGAGGCGGAGATCAGATTCGTGACCTGCAGGCGGCCTAAGCCAGCCGCATCCACCAGCGGTTTGATTGCGCTGAGCAGCTGACTGGTGAGGCTGTCGGCGACGCTTATCAGGTTACGATTGCGGTAGTCCGCCAGCACGTGCGGGTTGACGTCCGGCACCACCAGCGGCACATCCGGCGAGAGCGCGAAGCAGTCGCTGCTGTCGATCACCAGGCAACCGGCACTGGCGGCCTCCTCGGCATAGCGCGCCGACGCGTCGCGCCCGGCCACGAAAAAGGCCAGCTGCGCCTGCGACCAGTCGAAATCCGCCGCGTTCTCGACGCGCAGTGAACGTCCCTCAAAGCGCAGGGTCTCGCCGGCGCTGTTTTCGCTCGCCAGCAAATACAATTCACCAACCGGGAACTGGCGTTCCGCCAGCAGTTCCAGTACAGCGTTCCCTACTGCGCCTGTCGCGCCAAGTAGCGCAATATTCCAGCCGTCAGACATGTTGGTTTACTCCAGACAATGACATAAAAACAGAAGGCGGTGATATTCACCGCCCAGGTTTCGGAATTATCCCTCGCCATATTTGGTACGGCGAGAAGTTTAATTTAGCTGTTGTTGAGACGCGCGCAAAACCCCAGGGCATTCAGCAGGCTGACGGTCTCTGCGTCGCTGCAGATCACCTCCAGCGATGACCACTCGCGGCGCTCTTCATACTCTTTGCGCAGGCGGTCGAATTCGCCGGGTTTAGCCGCCACTTTACGGAGCGGCGCGTCGTCGCGGCGCACATCATACACCAGATGCGCCAGACGTTTCAGCGTTGGCTGATCGAGCGGGCCGTTAAGGGTGATGCTGCTGAATTCCGGGGTCGGCAGCAGCTCGCTGAGCGGCACCTGCTGCGGCTGGCCAAGAAAGTCGCACCAGGCTTCAAACACCTGCGTCGTGCCGCGCGCCTTGCCCTCCAGGGTATAACCGGCAATATGGGCCGTACCGATATCCACCTTGTCCAGCAGGTCGAGCGACAGCGCCGGTTCCGGCTCCCAGACATCCAGCACCACGCTGAGATCGGCGCGCATTTTCAGCACCTCCAGCAGCGCGGCGTTATCCACCACCGGCCCGCGACAGGCGTTGATCAGAATGGCGTTGGGCTTCAGCGCCATCAGCAGCGCCGCATCGGCGAGATGCCAGCTTTTATAAGGCCCCTCTTTAAACAGCGGCGTATGGAAAGTCAGGATATCCGCCTCCGCCACCAGCGCGTCAAGAGAATGGAACTCTCCCTCGTCGCCGCGATCGGCGCGCGGCGGATCGCACAGCAGGGTTTTCACGCCCCAGGCTTCCAGCCGCTTTTGCAGTCGTCCGCCCACGTTGCCCACGCCGACGATACCGACGGTGCGGTCGCGCAGCGCGAATCCGTCGCGCTCCGCCAGCAGCAGCAGCGCGGAAAAAACATACTCCACCACGGCAATGGCATTACAGCCCGGCGCGGCGGAAAAGGCGATGCCCGCCTGTTGCAGCCACTCTTCATCGATATGGTCGGTGCCCGCCGTGGCGGTGCCGACGAATTTGACCGGCTTGCCGGCGAGCAGCGCTTCGTTCACCTGCGTGACCGACCGCACCATCAGGCCGTCGGCATCGTCCAGTTCCTGCTGCGGCAGCGGACGTCCCGGCACCGCCAGCACCCTGCCGGTACGGCTAAACAGTTCACGCGCATAGGGCATATTTTCATCGACAAGAATCTTCACCACGGCCTTCCTGCTGGTTGCATTATTAAGATGCGCTATTGTGGCACAAACGCGCCTGTTAACCCAGGCGTGCGCGGTAGCGATCGGGCGTGGTGCCCGCCTGCTGCTGGAACATCACAATCAGCGCCGACGCCGAGCTGTAGCCGAGATCGTGCGCAATCGCCTGCACGCTTTTGCCCTGCCCCAGCTGCGCGACGGCGTGCAGAAAACGCAGCCGCTGTCGCCACTCGCTGAAGGACATATGCAGATCCTGCCGACAGCGACGCGCCAGCGTACGCTCGGTGGTAAAGACGCGCGTGGCCCATTCCGCCAGCGTGGTGTTGTCGCCGGGATGCGCCTCCAGCGCCTGCAGCACCGGCGCGAGAAACTTATCCTGCGAACCGGGCAGATAGCTCTCCTGCACCGGCGCCAGCCGCAGCCGATCGCGCAGCACCTCGCACAGCCGCCACTGCTCCGGGCTTTCCGGCTGCTCCAGCCCAAGGCGCGCGAACTCATCCATAATCGCATGTACGATAGCGTCGGCATTCAGCAGGCACGCCTGCTGGGGCAGGCCGTCGCACAGCGAGGCGGCGAGATTAAACGTGCGAAACTGCGCCTGCTGATGGTTATAGCTGGCGTGCCGCTGGCGCGGCGGGATCCAGATAGGGATGCTGGCAGGCGTTAACAGCCGCTCGCCCTCGACGTTCATCTCCAGTACGTGACGCGTCACGAATATCACCTGTCCCCATTCATGGGTATGCGGCAGATATTCAGTTTTGGCGTTGGTCTGCTCATAGCGCATAAAGTAGTGAAGCCGCAGCGCATCTTCGGGCGGCTGGTATTCAACCTGTAAATTCATTCTGTCCGGTCAGCAACATTTTTTGTCTGGTTTTAACTATCTCCTTAAAAGCAGTCAAAAGTAAACTGAACGCATTACTTCTCAGGAGCCCATCATGAATTTACTTTTTCCGCTGCTGGCGGTGCTGATCTGGTCGGTGAATACCATCGTCAGCAAGCTCTCTGCCGGGAGCATCGATCCCGCCGCTATTTCGTTTTACCGCTGGCTGCTGGCGCTTGTCGTGCTAACGCCTTTCGCGCTGCCGGGCGCGTGGCGGCATCGCCATACTATTCGGGCCAACCTGGGACGGCTGCTGATCCTCGGCCTGCTCGGCATGGTGCTGTATCAGAGCCTGGCCTACTACGCCGCGCACAGCGTCTCGGCGGTCATGATGGGCATTCTCGGCGCGACTATTCCTCTGCTGACCATTCTGCTCAGTCTGGTGGTGCTGCGGCTGGCGCCGACGCGCGGTATTCTTATCGGCGGTCTTCTGTCGTTTGCGGGCCTGGTATGGCTGGTGAGCGAGGGCCATCCTGCGCAGCTGCTGCAGCAGCGTCTCGGCAGCGGCGAACTGATGATGCTGGCCGCCTCGACCTCTTATGCGCTCTACGGCGTGCTGACCCGGCGCTGGGCGATTCCGCTGCCTAACTGGCAGAGCCTCTATGTGCAGATCTGCTTTGGCGTCCTGCTGCTGCTGCCGGGCTTTCTGCGCGCGCCTGACGTCGCGCTTAACGCGCAAAATATCCCGCTGGTGCTGTTTGCCGGGCTGTTCGCTTCAATTATCGCCCCCTTTCTGTGGATCCTCGGCGTACAGCGCCTGGGCGCCAGCACGACCAGCATCTTTATGAATTTTATCCCGGTCTTTACCGCTATTATCGCGGTGCTGTTCCTGCATGAGCAGCTGCACGCCTATCACTGGATCGGCGGCGCGATGACGCTGACTGGCGTGATCCTTGCGCAGCGTCTGAAAACCCCGCTCAGGCGTCGTCAGGCGGCAGTGACGCATAGCTGAATAAACAGAGGCCCCCGTGTGATTTCCCGGGGGCTTTTGCTATCATGGCGCATCTTTTTTCCGGCGCACCCCACGCTGTTCTGTTTTCAAGGATTCCGCCATGCAACCTCTTAGCGGCCCCGGTGCGCCGATGGGCGATCGTTCTGCTGTCACGCCGTCAACTGGCGCGCCCCGTCCCGGCGCGACGCCTGGCGATCAGCCTCTTTCTCCGGCCCAGCGCACCACGCTGGAGCGCCTGATTGTGCGCATTATGTCATTCAGCACGCTAAAAGCGCCTGAACTCTGGGCGGGCGTACAGCGTGAAGTGGGCGTGAAAAGCGAAGCGGAGCTGCAGTCGCGCCATTTTCCGGCGGCGGAGCAGTATCTGAACAACCGCCTGACGCAGGCGGAAAACGGACGCGCCACGCGCCAGTTGCTTACTCAGCTCACCGACCTGCTGCCGCAGGGCAATAACCGTCAGGCGGTAAGTGATTTTATCCGTCAGCAGTTCGGCCAGACGGTGCTGAGTTCGCTGTCGCAGGATCAGCTGCGTCAGGTCCTGACGATGCTGCAAAACGGTCAGATGGCGATCCCGCAGCCGCAGCAGTCGCGCACCACCGACCGTACGATGCTGCCTGCCGAGCATCAGACGCTGAACCAGCAGATCGCCCGACTGGCGGCCGCTACGGGCGAGTCCACCGGAAAAATCTGGGCCTCAGCGCTTAAGCTGGTCAACCTCACCAGCGGCGATCCTATCCCGTCGCGCCATTTCCCGCTGCTGACGCAGTATCTTCAGGTGCGCCAGACGCTGAGCCAGCACAGCGCGCCTACTTTGCAGATACTGGAAGTCTCTCTCAAGCAGCCGCTCGATCGCAGCGAACGTCAGCAGCTGGAGGATTACAGCCTGCAGCGTTTTCAGGCGACGCCGCAAACGATCCTGACGCCTGCCCAGACGCAGGATCTGCTCAATCAGCTCTTTGCGCGCCGCGCCGAAAAAAATCAGGAGCAGCCTCTGGCCGACAGCGCGCTGCGCCCGCAGCCGATCTGGGCGCCCTTTATCGCCGCGCTGCCGCAGCCGCTGGCGCAGCGCCCGCTGCTGGGGGTGGCTGTCGCGCTGATGGTGGTCGCTCTGCTGCTGTGGCTGCTGCTCTGAGTTAACAGCCGCACTGCGCGCCGGGGGCGGCTGCAGGCCATTCGCCCGGCGCGTCGCCCCAGCCCATCGGATGTCCATCGCGTCGCCAGAAATCCAGCCCGCCAATCAGCTCCTTCACCTGAAAACCCAGCGCCGTCAGCTTATATGCCGCTTTGGTCGATCCGTTGCAGCCGATGCCGTCGCAGTAGGTGACATAGACTTTGCTGCGATCCAGCCCTGCCGTACTTTCGGCAGTCATGTTGCGATGCGGAAAACTCAGGGCGCCGCAAATGTGCCCCGCGCGGTAGGCTTCCGGCGAACGCGCGTCAATCACCACGATATCCGTTACCTGATGAGCCAGATCGTCCGCGACATCCCAGGCGTCGGCGTACCAGGCAAGTTTGTTTTGCAGATAGTCGAGGCTTTGCTGCGGCGACGGCGGCGGGAAACGTAGAACCTGTGACATAGTTATTCTCCTGTTGTGGTATGCGGTCAGTTTACGGCAAAGTGGACTGCTCCCTGAGACCCATATCCACGATGAGATAAGACCATTATGAGTACGCCGCTGCTGACGCTTTTCAGCCATCACGCGCAGGGCGGGCTGCGCGAACGCCTGTGCGCCACGCTGCGCCAGGCGATTGCCGCAGGCCATCTCAGCTTCGGGCAAAAAGTGCCGTCGACGCGCCAGCTGGCGGGCGATCTCGGCCTGTCGCGCGTAACGGTGGAGGCGGCCTATGCGCAGCTGGAAAGCGAGGGGTATCTCAGCCGCGAGGTCGGCCGCGGCACCTTTGTCGCCATCGTGATGCCTACGCAGACGCCGCGCGCCGCGCCTGCGGAGCTGCCGCGCTTCTCCTCGCGCGGCAGCGCGGTTATTGCCACCGGCGGCTGCCAGGATCCCCCCTTCCCCCACGCTTTCGCCGCCGGTTCGCCGGAGCTGCGCGCGTTTCCACACCGCCTGTGGCGGCGGCTGAGCGCCAGCGTGCAGCGCGCCGAGGGAAGTCAACTGATGGGCTACGGCGATCCGCTCGGTTATCTGCCGCTGCGCAGCGCGGTGGCGGACTATCTGGCGCTGTCACGCGGAATGCGCTGCCGTCCAGAGCAGGTGATTATCCTGACCAGCTCGCAGCAGGCGTTACAGCTGCTGGCGATGATGTTTCTCGATCCCGGCGATGAGGTGTGGCTGGAGACGCCCGGCTATCCCGGCGCGCGCAACGCCTTTGTGGCGGCAGGCGCGCGCTGCCGCGGCGTGCCGCTGGATAGCGAAGGCGCGCAACTGCAGAGCGGCGCGGCGAAGCTGCTCTACCTGACGCCGTCGCACCACTACCCTGGCGGCGTCGCGATGAGCCTGCCCCGCCGCCTTGCATGGCTGGCGTGGGCGCAGCGCCACGGCAGCTGGATTATTGAGGATGACTATGACAGCGAGTTTCACTATGACGATCGGCCGACGCCCGCCATGCAGGGGCTGGATCGCCATGCGCGAGTGATTACGCTTGGCACCTTTTCCAAATCGCTTTTTCCCTCGCTGCGGCTGGCGTGGATGGTGGTGCCGCCCGCGCTGGTCGCCCCGCTCGGTCAGGCGCGCAGCGTGATGGATGGGCACAGCGCTCTGCTACCGCAGGCGGTGACGGCGGCCTTTTTGCAGCAGGGACATTTCGCCAGCCACCTGCGGCTGATGCGTCAGCTCTATCGCAGCCGCCGCGACCTGCTGCTGGCGCGGCTGCAGCCCCTTTCGCCCTGGCTGACGCCGACAGCCTCACCCGGTGGGCTGCAGTTAACGGTCAGGCTCAGCGCAGGCGAAGATGAGGCGGCGCTGACCGCGCAGGCGGAAAGAGACGGGCTGATGCTGCCGCGTCTCAGCCCGCTGGCGATCGACACGCCAGCGCAGCCAGGCTGGATCCTTGGGTTTTCCGCGCTGGCGCCCGGCGAAATCGCCTCAGGCTGCGCGAAGCTGGCCGCGCTGTTCAGGCGCGACGGGAAAAGCGCCAGGTAACGACTATGCCCAGCAGCGCGCAGCAGGCGCCCGCCAGGTAGACTGAGCCGTAGCCCAGCGCGGTTGCGATAAGTCCGGCAATCGGCCCGCTGGCGCCGTAGGCAACATCCTGAAAAGCGGAGAACCCCCCCAGCGCCGTACCGCGCACCTGCGGCGAGACGCGTTTCACTACCTCGACGCCAAGCGCCGGGAAAATCAGCGAGCAGCCGCAGCCGGTCAGCGCAGCGCCGATCAGCGCCATCCAGCCATTGACGGCAAACGCCAGCAGCAGCAGACCCGCCGCCTCCACCAGCAGCGAGATCAGCGCGACGCGGATGCCGCCGTGGCGGTCAGGCGTACCGCCGAAAATCAGACGCACCAGCACAAAGGCGACGCCGAACGCCGTCAGGGTAAAGCCCGCGTTGCCCCAGTGCTGGACGGCAAAATAGAGCGAAGTAAAGGTGCCTATCACCGCAAAGCCGACGCCCTGCAGCGCCAGCGCCAGGCCCGGCTGGAGCACAGCGCGGATCACGCTGAACAGCGAAGGCCGCTCGCCGCCCATCACCGGCACCGGGCGGATACCGCTGTTGAGCGCCAGCGCCGCCAGCGGCAGCGCCGTGGCGACCGCGCCCAGCAGCGCAAAGCCGCCGTGCTGGTGCAGCAGCAGACCGAGCGGCGCCCCGGCGGCCAGCGCGCCGTAGATCGCCATGCCGTTCCATGACATCACCAGCCCGGATCGCTTCGCGCCGACCAGTCCCAGCCCCCAGGTCAGGTTGCCGGTAAGCAGAAAACTTTCGCCGAAGCCGAGCAGCAGACGCCCCAGCGCCAGCAGCGCGAACTTAATCAGTGCCGGAACCGGCAGCAGCGCGGCGGCAAGATAAGCGACGCCCACCAGCATAATCGCCAGCATCCCCTGCTGCGTGGTGCGCTTCGCGCCGTGCCGATCGGCGCGGCGACCGGCAAAGCCGCGCGTCAGCAGCGTGGCGAAAAACTGAATGCCGACCGCGACGCCGACCATCACGTTATTCATGCCCAGTTCCTGATGGACGTAGAGCGGAATAACCGGCAGCGCCAGCCCGGCGGTAAGATAGGTGATAAAGACGGCCAGCGAAGAGCAGGCCAGCGGCAAGGTGGAAGCCGAATGCGGCTCGGTTGCAGTTGTGGTCATGACGGACGTAGCTCCTTGTTATAAACGTCTCTGCTTCTGCCCCACAAAAGAAAAAGGGCCGGTCAGACCGGCCCTTTATAGAACATTTTTAGCGATTACGCCTGGAACTTACGCATTGTCAGGGTCGCGTTGGTGCCACCGAAGCCGAAGCTGTTGGACATCACGGTGGTGAGTGCTTTTTCGGTCGGTTTAGTGACGATGTTCATCCCTTCCGCCGCCGGATCTGGCGTTTCGATATTGATGCTCGGCGCGATAAAGCCGTGTTCCAGCATCAGCAGGGTGTAGATCGCTTCCTGCACGCCCGCCGCGCCCAGCGAGTGGCCGGTCATCGCTTTGGTGGCGGAGATAGCCGGAGTGTTGTCACCGAAGACTTCACGGATTGCGCCCAGCTCTTTCACGTCGCCTACCGGCGTTGAGGTGCCGTGGCTGTTCAGGTAGTCGATCGGCGTATCAACGCCTTGCATCGCCATCTTCATGCAGCGCACTGCGCCTTCGCCTGATGGCGCAACCATGTCCGCGCCGTCAGAGGTCGCGCCGTAGCCGACGATCTCTGCATAGATATACGCGCCGCGCGCCAGCGCGTGCTCCAGCTCTTCAACCACGACCATGCCGCCGCCGCCTGCGATAACGAAGCCGTCACGCTCGCTGTCATAGGTACGAGACGCTTTTTCCGGCGAGTCGTTATATTTGGTAGAGAGCGCGCCCATTGCGTCGAACTCGCACGCCATTTCCCAGCACAGCTCTTCGCCGCCGCCGGCAAACACGATGTCCTGTTTGCCCAGCTGGATCTGCTCGACCGCATTGCCAACACAGTGCGCGGAAGTCGCACAGGCAGAGCTGATCGAGTAGTTCACGCCGTGGATTTTAAACGGCGTGGCGAGACAGGCGGAGACGCCGGATGCCATCGCTTTGGTTACCACATAAGGGCCGACCGCTTTCAGGCCGCGCGGGCTGCGCATAGCGTCAGCGCCGAATACCTGGAAGCGCGGCGAGCCGCCGCCGGAACCGGCAATCAGACCCACACGCGGGTTGCTCTGATACTGCTCGTCGGTCAGGCCAGAATCTTTGATCGCTTCTTCCATGGAGAGGTAAGCATAGATAGATGCATCACTCATAAAACGCACAACTTTGCGATCGATAAGGCCGGTGGTATCCAGTTTGACGTTACCCCAGACGTGACTACGCATACCGGAATCCTTCATCTCCTGAGAGAAGGTGATGCCGGAACGGCCTTCACGCAGAGAAGCCAGCACTTCCTGCTGGTTATTACCAATGCTGGAAACAATCCCCAGGCCAGTAATCACTGCACGTTTCATTCAGTATTCCTCATTCCACTTCTTTTTGGATTGACGTGCACTCTAGCTTACACTTGTACGCCGAACAAGTCCGATCAGCCATTTCCTTTTGTAAATTTGCGTCATGTGACCCTGGTCGCTAAAATCGCGCCATTGCCTGAAAAATGAGCCTTTACCGTGAAATTCTCCCCGGTTGAACACGCCCAGCTAAGCTGGAATGAACAGGGTACACCTGTTTCCCGAGCCTTTGATGACGTCTATTTTTCCAATGACAACGGTCTTAAAGAGACGCGTTACGTCTTTCTGGGCGGCAACGATCTGCCGGAGCGATTCACGCGGCATACGCGCGATCTCTTTATCGTGGCGGAAAGCGGCTTCGGCACCGGCCTTAATTTTCTGGCGCTATGGCAGGCGTTTGATGCTTTTCAGCAGGCGCAGCCTGACGCCACGCTGCAGCGGCTGCACTTTATCAGCTTTGAAAAATTCCCGCTGACGCAGGCTGATTTAGCGGCGGCGCATCAGCGCTGGCCGGAACTGCAGCCCTGGGCCAGTCAGCTGCAGCGGGAGTGGCCCGTCGCCCTGCCCGGCTGCCAGCGCCTGCTTTTCGACGGCGGCCGCGTCACGCTCGATCTCTGGCTCGGCGATATTAATCCCCTTATTGAAACCTTTGATGACAGCCTCTTTCGCCAGGTAGACGCCTGGTTTCTCGACGGCTTCGCGCCGGCGAAAAATCCCGATATGTGGACGCCGCAGCTGTTCAGCGCCATGGCTAAGCTGGCGCGGCCCGACGCCACTTTCGCCACCTTCACCGCCGCCGGTTTCGTGCGTCGCGGTTTGCAGGAGGCGGGCTTTGAGGTCACGCGGCGCAAAGGCTTCGGCCACAAGCGCGAGATGCTGTGCGGCGTGCTGAAGCAGGCACCGGATCTGCCCGCCGCGCAGCCCTGGTATGCGCGTCCCGCCGCGCAAGGAAGCGAGGCGGCGATCGTCGGCGGCGGCGTAGCGAGCGCGGTGCTGGCGCTCGCCCTGCTGCGCCGCGGCTGGCGCGTCACGCTCTACTGCGCCGATGAGGCTGCTGCGCTGGGCGCGTCGGGCAATCGCCAGGGCGCGCTCTATCCGCTGCTGAATCAGCATGACCCGGCGCTGGCGCGCTTCTTTCCCGCCGCCTTTAGCTTTGCGCGTCGGCTGTATGACGCCGCGCCGGTAAGCTATGAGCACCACTGGAGCGGCGTACTGCAGCTCGGCTGGGATGAGAAAAGCGCCGACAAAATAACGCAGATGCTGGCGATGGGGCTGCCAGAGGCGATTGCGCGCGGCGTGAGTCTGCAGGAGGCGGAGGCGCTGGCGCAGGTTGAGCTGGGTGTCAGCGGCATTTTCTATCCGCTCGGCGGCTGGCTCTCCTCCGCCGAACTTACCAGCGGCCTGCTGGCGCATGGTGAAACGCAGGGGCTGCGCATTCACTGGCTGCACCGCCTGACGCAGCTTTCGCAAACGGATGAAGTCTGGACGCTGCGCTTCGCCGACGGTAAAGAAGCGCGACATCAGAACCTGGTGCTGGCGACCGGCTACCAGCTCAGCGCCCTGCCGCAAAGTGCGCAGCTGCCGACCTATGCGGTTTCTGGCCAGGTGAGCCATGTTCCCAGCACGCCGGGTCTGAAGGCGCTGAAAACCGTACTCTGCTATGACGGCTATCTGACGCCGGTCAGCCCGCAGTTCGGCACCCACTGCATCGGCGCCAGCTACCATCGCGGCGATACCGCGACCGTCTATCGCGAAGAGGATCAGCAGCAGAACCGCACGCGGCTGCTCCACTCGTTGCCCGGCTGCGGCTGGGCGGAAAAGGTGGACGTCAGCGCGGGCGAAGCGCGCATTGGCGTGCGCTGCGCCACGCGCGACCATCTGCCGATGGCGGGCGCTATGCCCGACTACGATGCGACGCTGGCAAGCTATGCGGATCTTCCTGAGCAGCGCGTGCGCGGCGAAGCCATCGCCGCAGCGCCGCACTATGCCGGGCTTTTTCTGCTGGGCGCGCTGGGGTCGCGCGGCCTGTGCAGCGCCCCGCTTGCCGCCGAAGTGCTGGCAGCGCAGATGAGCGGCGAACCGCAGCCGCTGGATGGCGCGACGCTGGCCGCGCTCAGCCCGAACCGCTACTGGGTGAGAAAGCTGCTGAAAGGGAAAAAAGCGGGGAAATAGTACCGGGGCGGCATGGCGCCGCCCCGCTGTATCAGGCGGTCTGGCGCGCCTGCTGGAACAGGTTGTCCCACATGCCGACCACCAGCACCTGATCGCGCGGCGACAGCTCGCCGGCAGCAATGGCGTTTTGCAGGCTGTTGGCGACCTGGATCTGCAACGCTTCCGGCGTATGCTCGCCCGACTGTTCGATTTCCGCGACCGCGAGGGTCAGGTGACCGCGCAGATAGCCGCTGGCGAACAGCTCGTCATCGCTGGCGTGATCGACCATATCGTCAATCAGGGCCAGAATACGCGCTTCAAATTCTGCGATCATCTCAATTCCTCTTTAATAATGTCTGCACTCATCACAGATCGTCTGGCCAGGGAAACTGTGCTGACGTCAGTGCAGGCGTGCCATAAAAGTCCGCCAGAGCGGTGATAAAACGCGCGGGCCGCGCAGGAATGCCATTCTCCAGATAAGAGATAACCTGAGCATGGACCTTGCGCTGAAACGCGATGCGATCGGGTTCACAATCTCCGTCGAGATTGTCACAGCTGACGTTGAACGGGAAGCCCGCCGCGACGCAAAACATCCACTCCAGCGCCTGCGGCTTGATCTCCACGGATTCAAACTGATTTTGCGTCTGAGCGTCGCGTCCGTCCGGGCAGTACCAGTAGCCGAAATCCACCAGCTTGCGCCGCGCCTCGCCGGCGATACACCAGTGAGAAATTTCGTGCAGCGCGCTGGCGTAAAAGCCATGCGCGAACACCACGCGGTTCCACGGCGAACTCTCGTCTGCCGGAAGATAAATGGGTTCGTCGTCGCCTTTAATTAGACGGGTCTGAAACTCGTCGCGAAAGCAGCTATCGAAAATCGTAATCAGTTGTTCGTAATGGTGCGTCGTGTTCATGGTGTCATCGTAAAAACGGCGTCATTATCGCGGCGCCGGGAATGAATGTATTACAGCGCGGCGATCCATGCCAGCAGCGCGCTGCCGTGAGCGTCCCACAGCAGCTTCGCGCTCATTACCGCAGAAACGATCACCACCATCGGGCGGATCAGCTTCTGTCCGCGGCTCAGTACCAGCCGCGCCCCAAGCCGCGCGCCGCAGAAGGCACCGAGCAGCATAATAAAGCCGGTTCCCCAGATCACTTTACCGCCAAACATAAAAAACAGCAGGCTGGCAAAGTTAGAGGTGAAATTCAGAATTTTGGCATGCGCGGTGGCTTTGGCGAGGTTGAAACCGCACAGGGTAACAAAGGCGAGCGCGTAGAAAGAACCCGCGCCAGGCCCGAAGAAGCCGTCGTAAAAGCCGACGCAGCCGCCGCCGACCAGCGCATAGGGCAAGCCATAGAGGCGGCGCGCGCGATCTTCTTCGCCGAGACGCGGCATCAGCAGAAACCACAGGCCGATAGCGATTAACAGCAGCGGCAAGACCTGACGCAGCGCATCGGCGTTAAGGTGCTGGATCAGGATGGTACCCAGCACCGCGCCGATAAAGGTCATGGCGATATTGAGCCGCTGTTCGCTCAGTTTTACCGCGCCGCGGCGCACAAAGTAGAGGCTCGCGGAAAAAGAGCCGCCCACTGACTGCAGCTTATTGGTCGCCAGCGCCTGCGCAGGAGAGAGACCGGCCGCCAGCAGTGCGGGTACGGTGAGCAGCCCGCCGCCACCGGCGATGGAGTCAATAAAGGCCGCCAGCACAGCGACCAGAAACAGAATCCCGACGACCATCGGGCTGACGACAAACCACTCCATGGAGATCCCTTATAACAGATGTTTATCCAGCAGCGCCTGACACGCCTGCGGCAGTGGCGGCGGTTCGCGCTTCACAGGCGCGCCGCTGCCCGGTTTCTTCGGCAGGAACCAGCTCTCCAGCTCGGCGCCGCAGCCGTCGCCCGGCGGCGGTGCAGGCTGATCTTCACAGCCGATACTGTTGGCCGGACAGCGCAGCCGCACATGCATATGCGCGCGATGAGCGAACCAGGGGCGCACCTTGCGCAGCCAGTCGCGGTCGGCGCCAGCGTCGGCGCAAAGCTGCTTTTTAATCGCCGGATTGACGAAGATGCGCGTAACATCGTTATCTTTCGCCGCCAGTTTGATCAGGCTGTCGATCTCCGGCTGCCAGTGACGCGCCACCACGCTTTTGTCATCCGCCGTCACCAGGTCGAGCGGCTGCGGCTTCAGCAGCTGCTGCGCGCTCCAGCGGGTTTTGGGCAACTGTAGCCAGATATCGACGTCGAGCCCGGTCTGATGGCTGGCGTGCCCGCTGCTGAAGCGCCCGCCTGCCGCCATGCCCATATCGCCTATCAGCACGTTGCCGAGCTGCAGGTTGTGCGCCTGCGTGCTGAGACGCTGAATAAACAGGATCAGATCGGGATGGCCGAAATAGCGCCGCTGGTCCTGGCGCATCACCTGATAATTAGGCGCGTTCAGCGGCAGCGCCTGCGCGCCGACGATACAGCCGTTAGCGAAGGAGCCGATAGACTGCGCGCTTCCCGGGATCGGCTGCTGAATACGCTGCCACGGCGTCGCGGCCAGCCCTGAGGCGCTGAAGATCAGCGCCGATAAGAGAATAAACAGTGATTTCATGGCGTCACCAGCGCGGTACGGTGCTGTTAACGTCGGCGTTCTGCGCACGATGGCGCAGCAGATGATCCATCAGCACGATCGCCATCATCGCTTCGGCGATCGGTACGGCCCGGATCCCTACGCAGGGATCGTGACGTCCTTTGGTGATCATCTCTACCTCTTCGCCGCTGCGCGTAATGGTGTTGCCCGGTACGGTGATGCTGGAGGTCGGCTTCATCGCCAGGTTAGCGCTGATGGTCTGGCCGCTGCTGATGCCGCCGAGGATGCCGCCCGCATGGTTGCTCTGGAAACCGCTGGCGCGGATCTCGTCACGATGCTGGCTGCCGCGCTGGTTCACCACCGCAAAGCCGTCGCCGATCTCCACCCCTTTCACCGCGTTAATGCTCATCAGCGCATGCGCCAGGTCGGCGTCAAGGCGATCAAAAACCGGCTCGCCGAGGCCCGGCGGCACGTTTTCCGCCATTACCGTGACTTTGGCGCCAATAGAGTCGCCCTCTTTCTTCAGGGCGCGCATCAGCTCGTCCAGCGCCTCCAGCTTGCTGGCGTCCGGGCAGAAGAAGGGATTCTCTTCAACGATGCTCCACTCTTTCAGCTCGCACGCCACGTCGCCAATCTGCGCCAGATAGCCACGAACCAGGATGCCATGCTTCATCTGCAGATATTTCTTGGCAATCGCGCCCGCCGCGACGCGCATCGCGGTTTCACGCGCCGATGAGCGGCCGCCGCCGCGATAGTCGCGCAGGCCATACTTTTGCTCATAGGTGTAATCGGCATGACCGGGACGAAACAGATCTTTAATCGCGCCGTAGTCCTGCGAACGCTGGTCGGTATTTTCAATCAGCAGGCCGATCGAGGTGCCGGTGGTGACGCCCTCGAAAACGCCGGACAAAATTTTCACCTGATCCGGCTCGCGGCGCTGCGTGGTATAGCGCGAGGTGCCGGGACGGCGGCGGTCGAGATCGTGCTGGATATCCGCTTCGGTCAGCGGAATGCCAGGCGGCACGCCGTCAACGATGCAGCCCAGCGCGAGACCGTGTGACTCGCCAAAGGTAGTTACGCGAAAAAGTTGTCCGATGCTGTTTCCGGCCATGGTGATTCCTTGTTACGAAGCGTTCGCTCAGTCTTTATAAATAGAAAAGTGATGTTGTGCGTCGACGATCTGCTGGCGCGTCAGCATAAAGACGCCGTCGCCGCCGTTATCGAACTCCAGCCAGGTAAAGGGCACGTCGGGATACTGATCGATCATATGCACCATGCTGTTGCCTACTTCGCAGATCAGCACGCCGTTGTCGCTCAGATAGCCAGGCGCGCAGGCGAGAATGCGGCGCACCAGCTTCAGGCCGTCGCTGCCTGCCGCCAGGCCCAGTTCCGGCTCGTGGTGATATTCGTTCGGCAGATCTTCCATATCTTCCGCATCGACATAGGGCGGATTGGAGACGATCAGATCATATTTCAACGGCGGCAGTTCGCGGAACAGATCGGCGCGGATCGGCGTCACCTGTTGAGTCAGGCCATGCTCCTCAATATTCTGCTCGGCCACCGCCAGCGCGTCATAAGAGATATCCACCGCGTCGACTTCCGCTTCCGGGAAGGCGTATGCGCAGGCGATAGCGATACAGCCGCTGCCGGTACACATATCGAGGATATGACGCGGCGCTTCGGGAATTAATCCGGCAAAGCGGTTTTCAATCAGCTCGCCGATGGGCGAGCGCGGCACCAGCACGCGTTCATCGACAAAAAACTCGTGGCCGCAGAACCAGGCTTTATTGGTGAGGTAGGCCACCGGAATACGCTCGTTGACGCGGCGGATCACGCGCTCAACGATACGATGACGCTCGCTGGCGGTAAGGCGCGCGCTGCGCATATCTTCCGGAATATCCAGCGGCAGCCAGAGCGTGGGCAGGACCAGTTGCACCGCTTCGTCCCAGGGATTGTCGGTGCCGTGACCGTACCAGATCCCGGCGGCGGAAAAACGGCTGACCGCCCAGCGCAACATATCCTGAATGGTGTGCAGTTCGTTGACTGCCTCATCGACGAAAATTTTGTCCACGTAGCCCTCCGCAGGCCCAATTGCTAAATCGGCCGATAGTGTGCCATGAAGCCGGGGAGAATTCAGCGCAGCAAGGTGAAAAAGCTGACAATTAGCGGATCGGGCGGTAAGGTAACGCCATTCGCTGTTTTCCAGCCTTATCAGACAAGATTCGCCTGAAATGAGTAAAAAAAACCCTCTGAATGACGACGACAAAGCGTTGTTTCGCCAGCTAATGAGCGGCACGCGCAAAATAAAGCAGGATACCGTGGTGCATAAACCCGCGGTGAAAAGCCGCGAGCTGCCGCTAAAGCGATTAATTTCCGAACAGGTGGATAACAGCCACTACTTTTCCGACGAGTTTCAGCCGTTGCTGGCGACCGAAGGCGCGACGCGCTATGTACGCGCCGACGTCAGCCATTACGAGCTGAAAAAGCTGCGGCGCGGCGACTATACGCCGGAAATTTTTCTCGACCTGCATGGCTTAACGCAGCAGCAGGCTAAACAGGAGCTGGGCGCGCTGATCGCCGCCTGTCGGCGCGAACATCTGTTCTGCGCCAGCGTCATGACCGGCCACGGCAAACATATACTCAAGCAGCAGACGCCGCTCTGGCTGGCGCAGCACCCTTACGTCATGGCCTTTCATCAGGCGCCGAAAATGTTTGGCGGCGACGCGGCCTTGCTGGTGCTGATTGAGGTTGAGGAGTGGCAACCGCCCGAGCTGCCTTAAGAAGGGATGGGCCGTCTGCGCGGCCCGCGGGCATTATATGGCTTTCGCCAGTTTAGAGGGGCTGACCTGCCACAACAGTTTGCCTTCACAGCTGGCGGGATCGAAATCCACGCAGGCGATGGCAGAAGTGGCGAACATCGGCGGCGCTTCCTGCGGGCAGAGTTCTGAAACCAGATAGCCGACCAGCGGCAGGTGCGAAATCACGATAGCCGACTTCACCCCTTCATTCCCCAGCGCCTGCAGATAGCAGGCCACCAGACCGGGATCGCCGCCGGGCGTCAGTTCCGGCAAAATATCCTGCCCCTCCGGCAGATTTAACGCTTCGCGTACCGTCGCCAGCGTCTGCTGGGCACGAAGATAGGGACTGACCAGCACACGTTCTACGTCCACCGTCTGGCTGTTAAGCCAGCTCGCCATCTGGCGTGATTCATCACAGCCGCAATGGGTAAGAGGTCGCACCGAATCACTGGCGGCTTCAAGAGCAGCATCGCCGTGACGCATGATAAAAACTTGCATAAAGCACCGCTGTTGTTTGTCGATATCGCCCGGCGCGGAGGCGCCTGACTCTTCATTCTGCGAATGAACGCTGTGTTGTACCCCAATGACTTGAGTATAGTCAACCGGTTGTTTATTAAATAAGCGCTTCTCAGAAACGCGCCGCGCCGCCTGCTTCGACGGCGCTTTTCTAACCCGCTGAATCGGTACGGTTATTCCATTCGGTCAGGAAATGTAAAATTTCCTTTCCTGCTGTTCCATCTTCAGCAGCCCCTCGCAAGGGGCGAAGCGATCGCCATACCGGCCCATTAACGCGCGTAATGTTTGTACAATATTTGCCGCACCGCGCTGGTCCATATAGCGGAACGGGCCGCCGAGAAAAGGCGGAAAGCCGATGCCAAATACCGCGCCGACGTCGCCGTCGCGCGCGCTGCGGATTACCCCTTCATCCAGGCAACGCACCGCCTCGTTAAGCATCATCATCATGCAGCGCTCGGCGATCTGCTGTTCACTCTGTTTCGCCGCAGGCTGCAGCCCCAGCAGCTGATAGAGTGAGGGATCGGGCTTTTTGCCGCGCTGCCTGCCGCCATACAGATAGAAGCCTTTGCCATTTTTCCGCCCTTTGCGATCGTCCTTCAGCACCGCTTCAAACGCGGCGGGCGCGGCGAAGCGTTCGCCATACGCCTGATGCAGAACCGGCGTGATCTTACTGCCGACGTCAATGCCTACCTCGTCCAGCAGCTGAATCGGGCCGATGGGAAAGCCCGCTTTGACCAGCGCGCGATCGATATGCTCAATGGGCTCGCCTTCCAGCAGGCAGCGCATCGCTTCATTTATGTAGGGCGCGAGGATGCGGTTTACATAGAATCCGGCGCGATCCGCCACGACGATGGGCGTTTTGCCCTGCTTTTTAGCCAGCGCGACGGTGGTGGCCAGCGTCTGCTGCGAGGTGCCGCTGTGCGGGATCACCTCCACCAGCACCATTTTTTCCACCGGACTAAAATAGTGCAGCCCGATAACGTTTTCCGGCCGCTGCGCCTGCGCGGCGATATCCGCAATGGGCAGCGACGAGGTATTAGAGGCAAAAATGGTATGCGGCGCGCAGTGCGTTTCCACCTCGCGCACCATCTGCTGTTTGAGCGGCAGATCTTCGAATACCGCTTCAATCACCAGATCGCGCTGCGCAAAGCCCTGATAATCGATGCCGCCGGTGATGCGCGCCATCTGCTGCTGGCGCTGCGCCGCGCTGATATGCCGCCGTTTCACCTTTTCGCTCAGTCCATACCAGCTGGCTTTCAGCGCATGGTTGACGCCCTGCAGGTTGATATCCTTGATGCGTACCGGCAGACCGGCATTAATCGCCGTTACGCTGGCGATACCGCCGCCCATCAGGCCGCCGCCCAGCACGCCGATCTTTCTTAGCGCGCGCGGTTCGGCATCTGCCCCCCGCTCTTTTTTCATCGCCGTACTGGCGAAGAACAGGCTGCGCAGCGCCGCGGATTCCGGCGTCATCGCCAGTTCGCCGAACGCGCGCGCCTCAGCCCGATGCCCCGCCTCGCTGCCCTGCTCGATGCCGGTGCGCACCACGTCGATAATGCGCTGCGCGGCCGGATAGTTCCCATGTGTTTTACGGGCGGTTTCGCGCTGCGCCAGCGCGAAGAACGCATGGCGCGCCAGCGGCGCCTGCATAACGCGGTCGCGCAGCGGCAGTTCGCGGGCAGAGTGCCTGCCTTTCAGTACCTGCGCAACTGCCGTTTCCAGCAGGATCGCCTGGGGTACGGCATCATCCACCAGCCCCAGCCTGCGCGCCTGTTTCGCCCGCAGGGTTTTGCCGGTCAGCATCAGCGGCAGCGCCTGTCGCAGACCCACCAGGCGCGGCAGACGCTGCGTGCCGCCCGATCCAGGCAGCAGCCCCAGCTGTACTTCCGGCAGGCCGAGCCGGGTCTTATCGTCCAGCGTACAGATACGCGCGTCGCAGGCGAGTGCCAGCTCCAGCCCGCCGCCCAGGCAGGCGCCGTGAATCGCCGCCACCACTGGAAAAGGCAGCGCCGCGATCGCCGCCATCGCTTCCTGTCCCTGGCGCGCCAGGGCCTCAGCCTCCTGCGCGCTGCGGCAGTCGGCGATCATGCTGATATCGGCGCCGGCGATAAAGTTATCCGGCTTGCCGGAGATGAGCACCAGGCCAGCCAGCTGCGTATTGCGCCGCGCCTCGTCAATGACCGCCGCCAGCTGCTGCGCAAAAGCCGCGCGCAGCGTATTCATTTTTTCGCCCGGTACGTCGATAACGATGACGCCAACCTGATCCTGCCGCATCTGTAAAGAGAAAGCGCTCTGCTCCATTATTCCGCCTCCAGAACCATTGCCGCGCCTAAGCCGCCTGCGGCGCAGGCGGTAACCAGCCCCAGGCCGCCGCCGCGCCGCCGCAGCTCGTGCAGCGTTTGGGTGATCATGCGCGCACCGGTGGCGGCGAAGGGATGGCCGTAGGCGATAGAGCCGCCGAGAACGTTAAAACGCTCTTCATTGACCTCGCCCAGCGCGTGCGGGCGGTTGAGTTTTTCACGCGCGAAGCGTTCGTCGCTGAAACAGCGCAGATTGCAAAGCGTCTGGGCGGCGAAGGCTTCATGCATATCGATCAGCGTTAAATCGCCAAGCGCGACGCCAGCACGATCCAGCGCCAGCGGCGAGGCGTAGGCGGGACCGAGCAGCATGTCCTGCTGGACGTCAGTGGCGGTAAAAGCGTAGCTGCGCAGGTAGCCTAGCGGCGAGAGGCCCAGTTCACGCGCGCGTCCTTCGCTCATCAGCACCACCGCCGCCGCACCGTCGGTAAGCGGCGTACTGTTGGCCGCCGTAACGCTGCCATGCTGGCGGTCAAAGGCCGGACGCAGTCGCGTATAGTCTTCGATTTTCGCCGCCATGCGTACGTTATTGTCCTGCTCAATCGGCGCTTTCCACGGCGGCGCGAAGGCGGGCATCACCTCCTGCTGCAGTACGCCGGACTGCCAGGCGCTGGCGGCGCGCTGGTGCGACCGTAGCGCCAGCTCGTCCTGCGCGGCGCGCGTTATGCCGTGCGTTTTCGCCATCTGCTCCGCCGTATCGCCCATGCGCAAACCGGTGGAGTACTCGGCGACGGCAGGCGGCACCGGCAGCAGATCGCGCGGCCGCAGCCGACGCAGGATCTGCGTCTTCTGGCCGACGCTGCGCGCCTTACTGAGGTCGAGCAGCGCGCGCGCCAGGGTTTTGCTGACGCCAATCGGCAGCACCGATGAGGAGTCCGCGCCCCCTGCGATACCCGCTCTGATGGTGCCCGCCATCAGGCTCTCCGCCACGTTGGCGACCGCCTGAAAGCTGGTGGCGCAGGCGCGGCTGACGCTGTAGGCGTCGGTGTGCACGCTCAGCCCGCTGCTGAGAACAATCTCCCGCGCGATATTGGGCGCTTCCGGCATCTGGATAACCTGCCCAAAGACTATCTGCTCTATTACCTCGACCGGCAGTTCGCTGCGCGCCATCAGTTCGCTTACTACCATCCGGCCGAGCTCCACGGCGGGAATGCCATGAAAACCTGTTGCCTGGCGCAGGAACGGCGTGCGAAGTCCATGAGTGATGGCGATGCGATCGCCCGCACGCGTCAGCAACGGCTGCGCTTTGCTCATCTTTTCACCTGTGAAAGTTGACCGGGCATCATTGCCCTGAGAGGTCTGACCTGATCCACAGTGTTAACGACAAGCGGGCGTGCCGCCAATCAGGAAAGAAAAAAAGTGCGAGGGGAAACACGAAAATGAAAAACGCCGTTTAGCAACGGCGTTCAGAGGCTTAGCGCAGGCCCAGCTGAAAAATTAAAGTTTCAGCCTGGCAGGCGAAGGTGAAACTGATATCAAGCTGTACGCCGTTGTCGCGCTCATCGAAGCGGGCGTCAATCTGGCAGGGATCGGATTCAACCTGCTGCGCTTTTTTTGTCAGGCTCGCCAGTTTCGCTTCGGCTTCGCTACGCTGCGCAAACCATTCTGACCAGGTGGCGGTACAGTCGCTGTTATCCATCACGGTGCCGACATCCACGCAACAGCAGGCGGCAGTTTCATTAGCGCTGCATTTATTCATGGTATTGGTCATTGTTTTCTCCTGGGAATAAAGCGGTTAGCGATCTGGATTAACGCCCGGAATTTTACGCCCGCCGCTAAAAATGCGCCATGAGAGTCTCGCTAAGTGACGAATATCACAATAAAATTTGATCCAAAACAAATTAGAGTCGCTATGCTGCTCTCAACCCCGCCCGTTTTGTTAAGCGGATCGAAATTTTGCAGATCAATTCAGAAATATTTTAAAAACAATATTGCAACATCTACACAGGTCAGACCTATACTTGCCGCACTGGTCTGATTTGTCAGCTTCTGGTCAGTCCCTACAATCCGCCGACCCTTGTTACGCCATGTAACAATTACAGTTAATAATAATTCATATGAGATTGTGGTCATGAGCCATAAAAACCTGTTCGCAAAGTCAGCCGTGGCGGCTGCAGTGGCGCTTGTCTCTTCACACGTATACGCAGCGGGCTTTCAGCTTAACGAATTTTCCTCTGCTGGTCTGGGGCGCGCCTACTCTGGTGAAGGCGCGATGGGCGACACTGCCGCATCGGCCAGCCGCAACCCGGCGACGATGGCGCTGATGGATCGCCCGGCGTTCTCTATCGGCGCGGTTTTTATCGATCCCGATGTCGATATTTCCGGCAACAGCTCGTCCGGCCGCAGCCTCGACGCCAGCAATATCGCACCGACGCAGTGGATCCCCAATCTTCACTATGTGCAGCCAATTAACGATCAGTGGTGGGTCGGCGCATCCGCAACCTCAAACTATGGTCTGGCGACAGAATTCAACGATGACTATACGGCGGGCGGCTACGGCGGCAAAACCGATCTGATGACCGCCAACTTTAACCTCAGCACCGCTTATCGTCTTAACGAGCATTTCAGCTTCGGCGTCGGTTTTGATGCCGTTTACGCACGCGCCAAGATTGAGCGCTACGCGGGCGAATCCGGCGCGGCGCTGGGCATTCCCGCCGATACTCAGGTCGCTCATCTGAAGGGCGACGAGTGGGGCTACGGCTGGAACGCAGGCATTCTGTATGAAGTGGATAAAAACAACCGCTTTGGCTTTACCTATCGTTCGGAAGTTAAAGTCGATTTCGACGGCGATTATAAGAGCAGCCTGCCTACCGCCATTAATCGCCTCAACTTAGGGCTGCCTTATGCCACCGGCGGCACGACCATTCCGGGCGCGCTGACGCTAAACCTGCCTGAGATGTGGGAAGTGTCCGGCTGGCATAAAGTGGCGCCGCAGTGGGCGGTACACTACAGCCTGGCCTATACCAGCTGGAGCCAGTTCCAGGAGCTGAAGGCCACCGGTTCAAGCGGTCAGACGCTGTTCTATAAAGATGAGAGCTTTAAGGATGCCTACCGCATCGCGCTGGGCACCACCTATTACTATGACGATAACTGGACCTTCCGCACCGGTATCGCCTTTGATGACAGCCCGGTTCCGGCTGACAAGCGTTCTATCTCTATTCCGGACCAGGATCGTCTCTGGCTGAGCGCGGGCGCCTCTTACGCCTTTACGCAGGATGCCTCTGTGGATGTGGGCGTCTCTTATATGCATGGCCAGCACGTCACGGTGCAGGAAGGCCCTTATACCTTTAACTCTGTAGGTAAAGCCTGGCTGTACGGCGCGAACTTCAACTATAAGTTCTGATTGCTGAAGTGAGTGAAAATGGCGACCTCTGTGGGTCGCCATTTTTTTGCGTGCACCGAACGTAAAACGCAAGTGGCATGGGCAGAAGAGCAAAGCGTCCCGCGCCAGGGAAGGCGCGGGCCGAGCTGGCATGGATGCCGCTTTTTGCGTCTTTGCGATCGGCCCATGCCACTCGCGTCGGCTCCCAGCCTGAAAAAAATGGCGACCCTGAGGTCGCCATTGCATCTGTTGCCGCCGTTACTGCGCGTCGATATCTTTTAAATCGTCCTGAATCGCGCTGGCGTTCGGGTTCTCTTCCGGCTTCAGCCGACCGCCGTTCGCCAGGAAATCATGACGCTGGAAATAGGCGTTGCGAATAAAGGCGTAGGGATCCGACTGCTGCTTCAGCAGCGCATCGGAGTCGAGCAGCTGCGCGCGCGTCTCCACCCCTTCCAGCGTCCACTTAGCGACAGACATCGGCCAGGTCAGCCAGCCGAGCACCGGATAGAGCGTATCCACGTAGTCGCCGCCATCTTCGCGAATGGTAAAGCTGCCGTAGGCCGGCAGCTCGACGTAAGGCCCATAGCCGACGCCGTAGTGGCCGAGCGTGCTGCCGAAACGGTGCGGCACTTCACGCGCCAGCTCCGGGTTCGCCTTGCCCGCGACGTCGATAAAACCGCCCAGACCCAGTATCGAGTTCAGGAAGAAACGGGTGAAGTGAATGCCCGCCTGGCGCGGCTCGCCGACCAGAATCGAGTTCACCATACTCGCCGGCTCTTCGAGGTTGCCGAGGAAATTGCTTAAACCGGTACGCGCCGGTACCGGCACGTAATCGCGCCACGCCACCGCGACAGGGCGCAGCACATATGGATCCAGCACGTTGTAGTTAAAGTTAAACATCGTGCGGTTAAAGCCTTCAAGCGGATCGCTGCGCTGCGCAGGCGCCTCGCTGTCCGGCTTTGAGCTGGCGCATCCAGCCAGCATGACACTGGCCAGGACTAGGCTGGTCAGGCGGTAAGCCATTGTTATCTCCCTGTGCGGTTTAATGATGTATCGCTTCAGGGCTGCTGTTGATTAATCTCCACAGCCATGTGCTGATGACCGTCCCAGGGCGTTAACGCGCTCAGACCAAACCAGTCGCCCGATTGCGGACTGGCGCTGCCGTCGCGGGAGATACGCACCCGAACCTGTACCTGATGCTGCGCCGAAAGCAGGCGCTCCGGCATCATGGCGTTGCTGTCATCCAGCGTAAGCGATAACGGAAAGTGGCTCAGCGGCAAGCGCTTAACGGCCACAGGCACCGGTGAAACACCGTCAGAAACAGAAATATACATTACTCCGCCCGGCGGTAACATTTTTTCTGCCTCCGGCGTCAACGTCACCGTCAGCGCCAGTTGCGTATTCTGCTGGCCCGCGTCGGTTTTTGCTTGTTCAATGCTGCGCTCGATCATCGCGCGGCGTCGATCCTCTGCCGGGATCTGTTTCAGCATAGCCTGCCACGCGCTGATAGCCTGGTCATACTGTTGCTGTTCATAGGCGTTAAAAGCCAGCAGGCCGAGCGTACGCAGATTATTGCCGTCATCTTTCAGCATATCGCGCAGCATCAGGCCAGCCTGGCGGTTATCCTGCGGATCGCTGGAGCGCGTCAGTACTTCAGCATAGTCCTGTTTCAGCGTGAGGTTATTGGGCGCGAGCTGTAGCGCATGCTCAAACGCCTGGCTGGCGCTGGCGGCGTTGTTCAGTACCATGCCGAGGCGTCCCAGCATGGTCCAGTCGTTAAGGTTGTCCGGCTGCGACTGCAGCGCGGTGCGCAGGCCGAGCTGCAGACGCGCCAGCTCCTCCATAGTCAGCGGTTTCGCCTGCGGATCCATCACCCGCGCACGCAGCGCCGGATAATCCTGCTGCACCTGCATCCAGCCAGCAACCTGCGCCAGCCCGCCGCTTTTCAGATACATGCCGAGCGACACGGCGATAAGCACCACGACGCCGGGCAGCAGCGCCAGACGGCTGCTGGCGCGCGACGGCTCGGCGCCCTGCTGCGGAATATCGGTCAGCAGCGTCTGCTGCAGCTCGCTGACCATCGTGGCGCGCTCGCCGATAACGCCCTGCGCCTCATCCTCTTCCAGCTCGCGCAGGCGCTGATGATAAAAATCGGTATTAAGGCGATCGCGATCGGCCTCGCTCGCCTGGCGCTGACGCCATCCGGCACCGAGAAACAGGGCGCTGGCGGCCGCCAGCAAAATAATAATGCTTAGCCACAAAGCGGTCATTTCAGCTTCCCGTCGCGTTTAAGTATCGCCGCAAGGCGCTGTTGATCGGTATCGTCCAGCTCGCTGCGCGTTTTACGCTGGCGGCTGCGCAGGATAATAGTCAGGCCGCCCAGCAGCGCGAACAGCGCCGGGCCGACCCAGAGGATCAGCGTCGACGGCGTTACCGGTGGTTCATAGGTGACGAAATTGCCGTAGCGCGCCACCATATAGTCGATAATCTGCTGGCGGCTCTGGCCCTGCTTCATCAGCTCATAGACCTTGAGGCGCATATCCGCTGCGATCATCGCGTTCGAGTCGGCGATGCTGTTGTTCTGGCATTTCGGGCAGCGCAGCGAGCCGGTCAAATCGCGATACTGCTCTTCCTGCGCCACGGAGTCGAACTGGTATGTATCGATCGCTGCCCACAGGCTGAAGCTAAACAGCAGACCGCAGAGAATAAGAAGAACGCGTTTCATACGCCCTCCTTACTGTATTTCCGCCACAGCGGCAGCACTTCCTGCTGCCAGACGCGCGCGTTCAGGTCGCTCGCGTGGCGATAGCGGATAATGCCGTTGCCGTCGATCAGAAAGGTTTCCGGCGCGCCATAGACGCCGAGATCCAGCCCCAGCATACCGTCGCCGTCATAAAGGCTGAGCGCGTAAGGATTACCCAGCGAGTTAAGCCAGGCGACCGCTTTAGTGCGATCGTCTTTATAGTTCAGCCCCACCACGCGGATACCCTGCTCCGCCAGCGTGTTCAGATACTGATGCTCCGCGCGGCAGGTCGGGCACCATGTCGCCCAGACGTTCAGCAGGATCGGTTTGCCGTCGTTCAGGATCTTCTGGTCGTAGATCTTGCCGGGCCGATCGAGCGCTTCCAGCTTAAACAGCGGCACCGGCTTGCCGATCAGCGCCGATTCAAGACGCGTCGGATCGTCACCGCTGGCGTTGCGCGACAGCTGCCAGAGCAGCGCCGCCGCCAGCAGTAAAAAGAGAATCAGCGGAATAAAGAGGATTTTTTTGTTCATGCCCGTTCCTCCCGCGCGGCTTTTTTCCGCGAGCGGTAACGCGGATCGAGCAGACAGAGCAGGCCGCCGACCGCCATAAACACGCCGCCGAACCAGATCCAGCGCACAAAGGGTTTGTAGTAGATACGCACCGCCCAGGAGCCGTTATCCAGCTCTTCGCCCAGCGCGGCGTAGAGATCGCGCGTGAAACCGCCGTCGATCGCCGCTTCGGTCATCATGGTGCGCGCAGCGGTGTAGAAGCGTTTTTCGGCGTGCAGCACCGCTTCAGGCTTGCCGTTGCGGCTGACGTCGATAATGCCGACGCCGCCGCTGTAGTTCGGGCCCTGCAGGTTATGCACGTCGCGGAACACAAAGTGATAGCTGTGGATATCGACGCTGTCGCCCGCTTTCATGCGTACGTCGCGCTCGACGCTGTACTGCGTGCTGAAGGCGATGCCGATCACCGTCACGCCGACGCCAAGATGGCCCAGCACCATGCCCCAGTGGCTGCGCGACAGATGACGCAGGCCGCGCAGCAAGGAGTGACGATGGGTGGCGCGCTCGTGTAGCTCCATCAGCGTCAGCACGATAATCCACACCGACATCAGCAGCCCAACCACCGTCATCGCCTCGATGCGATCCTGCAGCAGCCAGGGGAGCAGAATCGAACAGGCCAGGGTCACTGCCAGCGCCAGCGCCAGCCGACGCCACAGCTTCTGCGGCTCGTCACGACGCCAGCGCACCAGCGGCCCAATGCCGAGCATCAGCGCGAACGGCGCCATCAGCCAGCTGAACATGGTGTTAAAGAAGGGTTCGCCCACGGAGATGCTGCCGAGGCCGAGCTGCTTGTGTACCAGCGGCAGCAGCGTCCCGAGCAGCACCACCAGCATGGCGGCGATCAGCAGCACGTTGTTGCCGAGCAGGAAAGATTCACGCGACCAGGTTTCGTTCTGCACCCGACTGCGCACCTGTCCGCCCTTAATGGCGTAGAGCAACAGCGAGCTGCCAATAACAATCACCAGGAAGGCGAGGATAAACATGCCGCGCGCCGGGTCTGAAGCGAAGGAGTGCACCGACACCAGCACGCCGGAGCGCACCAGAAAGGTCCCGAGCAGGCTAAGGGAAAAGGCGGTAATCGCCAGCAGCACTGTCCAGGCCTTAAAGGTGCCGCGTTTTTCCGTGACCGCCAGCGAGTGCATCAGCGCGGTGCCCGCCAGCCACGGCATAAAGGAGGCATTCTCAACCGGGTCCCAGAACCACCAGCCGCCCCAGCCGAGTTCGTAATAGGCCCATGCCGATCCCAGCACGATGCCGATGGTAAGAAACACCCAGGCCGCGGTGGTCCAGGGCCGCGACCAGCGCGCCCAGGCGGTATCCAGCCGTCCTGCCATCAGCGAGGCGATGGCGAAGGCGAAGGCGACCGAGAAGCCGACATAGCCCATATAGAGCAGCGGCGGATGGAAGATCAGGCCGATATCTTGCAGCATCGGGTTGAGATCGCGCCCGTCAATGGGAAAGTCCGGCAGCGTGCGGGTAAAGGGATTTGAGGTAAGGATAATAAACAGCAGAAAGCCGAGATTGATCATCCCCATAACCGCCAGCACGCGCGCCAGCGCATCCTGCGGCATGCCGCGGCTGAAAATCGCTACCGCCAGCGTCCAGGTGCTGAGCAGCAGCACCCACAACAGCAGCGAACCTTCATGCGCGCCCCAGGTCGCGGCGATGCGGTAATAGACCGGCAGCAGCGTATTGGAGTTGGCGGCGACATAGGCGACGGTAAAGTCGTTGACCACAAAGGCGTGTACCAGCACCAGGAAAGCGGCGGCGATGCAAAGAAACAGCCCGCTCGCCAACGGACGCGCCAGCCCCATCAGGCGGCCATCCTGACGTAGCGCGCCCCACAGCGGATAGACGCTTAACAGCAGCGCGATGCCCATCGCCAGGCAGAGCAGAAAACTTCCAATCTCAGGCATCATGACTGCGTTCTCGCCTGTTCCGCCAGCGCCTGCGGGCTCTTGTGGTTCTTCTTCATCGCATCCTCGATTTCCGGCGGCGTATATTTCTCGTCATGCTTCGCCAGCACCTCTTTGGCGTTGATCAGATTGCCCTCTTCCAGCACGCCCTGGGCGACGACGCCCTGCCCTTCGCGGAACAGGTCCGGCAGGATGCCTTCGAAGCTGACGCTCACCACGCCGTTGGCGTCGTAAAGCTTAAAGGAGACCGCAAGCGTATTCGGGTCGCGCTTCACGCTGCCCGGCATCACCATCCCGCCGACGCGCAGGCGCTGCCCCGCCTCCGGCTTCTGATGATCTTCCCCTTTGCCGTAAAGAATTTCACTTGGGGTGTAGAACAGGTCGATATTGGAACGCAGCGCATACATAACCAGCGACGTGGCGAGGCCCAGCCCCACCAGTATCGCGATGACAACGTACAGGCGCTGACGACGACGGGTATTCACATTGGATCTCCTGCCGCTTCACCGGCGGCCTGTTTCATTTTCGCCGAACGGATACGGCGCTCCCTGGACTGACGCTGGCGGATCTCGGCCAGCAAGCGGCGACGCTGCAGCAGCGTATGCAGCAGCAGCGCGCCAAGCGAAATAAGGGTGCAGATCACCGCCAGCCAGACGTAAAAGGCGTAGCCGCCCATCGCAAAAAAAGCAGAAAGGGAAGAGAAAGCGGGCGTCATGCTTTACGACCTCCGTTAGCGATCTCCGCAACCCAGGGGCGGTGACGTTCGGTGTAGAGAATGAGATTGCGCAGGCGCATCAGCGTCAGCGTGATGAACAGCAGCAGATAGCCGAGGATTGCCCAGCGCAGCGGCGTGCGCATGCTCGGCGCGATCGCCTGCTGCAGAATGCCCGACGATCCCTGATGCAGGGTATTCCACCACTGCACCGAGAAGTGAATAATCGGCAGATTGATGACGCCGACCAGAATCAGAATGCCCGCCGCGCGTCCCGCTGTGCGGCGATCGTCAAACGACTGATAGAGCGCCATCACGCCCATATAGAGGAAGAGCAGCACCAGCTCCGACGTAAGACGCGCGTCCCAAATCCACCAAGTGCCCCACATCGGCTTGCCCCAGGCGGAACCGGTGATAAGCGCGATAAAGGTAAAGACCGCGCCGACCGGCGCCATGGCGGTCGACACCAGGTCGGCCATCTTCATCTGCCACACCAGCCCGGTAAAGGCGGCGACCGCCATCGCTGCATAAACGCCCATCGACCACATCGCCGCCGGAACGTGAATATACATAATGCGGAAGCTATCGCCCTGCTGGTAATCAGCCGGCGCGAAACCGAAGCCCCACACCCAGCCGAGCAGCAGCGTCGCCGCGCTCGCCACGGCAAACCAGGGAATTAAACGCCCGCAGAGCTGATAAAGCCGCTCCGGCCTCGCCAGCTGATGTAACCATTTCCACATGTTGCATTGCTCACAGGTTAAAAAATTAGCATTCCCGACATGTCTGACGCATGTGCAGTTCAGTGCAGCGCGATACGCAGCGCGGCGGCGGTGGCGAACGGCGCCAGCGTCGCGCTGGCTGCCAGCATTGCGCCGAGGATCGCCAGATAACCGCCGATCGGTAAGCCCTGCCCCGCCGCGTCGATCGCCGCGCTGGCAAAAATCAGCACCGGCACCGCCAGCGGCAGAACCAGCAGGCTCAGCAGCACGCCGCCGCGCCGCAGCCCTACCGTCAGCGCGACGCCTATCGCGCCGAGAAAGCTGAAGGTCGGCGTGCCGAGCAAGAGCGTCAGCGCCATCGCCAGCCAGCTGTTGAAATCGAGCGACAGCAGCAGCGCCGCCAGCGGCGACAGCAGGATCAACGGCAGCCCCGTCACCAGCCAGTGGGCGATCACTTTGCCCAACACGGTGACCGGCAGCGGCGCTGGCAGCAGCAACAGCTGCTCCAGCGAGCCGTCGAGAAAATCATCGCGAAACAGCCGCTCCAGCGCCAGCAGCGATGAGAGCAAGGCGGCGACCCAGACCACGCCCGGCGCGATGCGCGCCAGCTGCTGCGGCTCCGGCCCGATACCGAGCGGAAACAGCGTTATCACAATCAGAAAGAACCAGAGCGGGTTAACCACCTCCGCGCCGCTGCGAAAGGCGATGCGCAACTCGCGCTGAATAACGCGCAGGGTCATCAGATTAGCTCCGCGCCAGTAAGCCGTATTTTACGCACCCGCGCATGGCTTTTTGGCAGATCCTGATGCGTGGTGAGAATAACCGCTCTGCCCTTATCGGCATGTTGCGTAAAACGCCTCATTAATTTTTCCACACCCTCTTTATCTATCGCCGTCAGCGGCTCATCCAGAATCCAGAGCGCGGCGTCGCTGAGCCAGAGCCGGGCCAGCGCCACGCGCCGCTGCTGTCCCGCCGAAAGCTGCGCCACCGGCACCTCTTCGTAGCCCAGCAGATCGACGCACTCAAGCGCGTCGAATATCTGCGATTCGGCGCGGTCCGGATGATAAAAGCGCAGATTTTCCAGCGGCGATAGTACCGCTTTTACGCCCGGCTGATGACCAAGAAAAAGCAGGCTTTGATGCCACTGTTCGCGCTGTTGGCGTACAGGCTGGTTTTGCCAGCGCACTTCGCCCTCCTCCGGCCGACTCAGCCCGGCCAGCAGGCGCAGCAGCGAGGTTTTTCCCGCGCCGTTCGGCCCTTCGACCTGCACGATATCGCCTGCCGCCACTTCGAACGACAAACCCTGAAACAGGATGCGTTCGTCGCGAACGCAAGAGAGATTAATGACTTCGAACATGCAGGAAGTGTCGCGCCTGGTAAAAAGAGGCCAGGATAATAGCACAAGGTTGTTATGGTCCGAAGCCCATGCCGTGCGGCGCGGCGCGCCAGGCTTGATGGTTATGCCTCTTCCGCAGCGAATATGCCCAATAAATAGCCAGCGTTAAAACTTTGTAACGCTTCATCGGAAAGCCAGTTACATTTCGCCCCCGCCAAAACAGACTACGCTTATTGCGCGCAGCAATAATAACAAGGAGTAAACATGAAACCTTCCCCATCTGTTCACCAGGATGAAAACGATGTCGACAGCGAAGAGAAAGAACAAGGCACTGAAATCGAGGTAAATGAAGACGCCCTGCCCTCGCGCGCGGCGGCGATACATGAAGAGATCCGCCAGGATGGCGAAAAGGAGCTGGAGCGTGACGGCATGGCGCTGCTCTGGTCAGCGATTGCGGCTGGCCTGTCGATGGGCGCCTCGCTGATGGCGAAAGGGATTTTCCACGTGCATCTCGATGGCCTGCCCGGCGCTTTTCTGCTGGAAAACCTCGGCTACACCTTTGGCTTCGTCATTGTCATTATGGCGCGCCAGCAGCTCTTTACCGAAAACACGGTGACGGCGGTATTGCCGGTGATGCACAAACCGACGCTGGGCAATATCGGCCTGCTGCTGCGGCTGTGGGCGCTGGTGCTGCTGGGCAACCTGATCGGCACTGCACTCGCCTCGCTCGCCTTTGCGGAGATGCCGATTTTTGACGACGCCACGCGCCACGCGTTTAGCACCATCAGCCTGAAGGTGATGGAAAATACGCCCGGCGAGATGTTTGCCAATGCGGTAATCTCCGGCTGGATTATCGCCACGATGGTCTGGATGATGCCGCAGGCGGGCGCCACCAAGCTTATCGTGATCGTAATGATGACCTGGCTGGTGGGGCTGGGCGATCTGGCGCATATCGTGGTGGGTTCGGTGGAGGTCCTTTATCTGGTCTTTACCGGGCAGGTTAGCTGGCAGGCGTTTATCTGGCCGTTCGCGCTGCCGACGCTGCTCGGCAACCTTACCGGCGGCACGCTGATTTTCGCGCTGATTAGCCATGCGCAAATCCGTAACGATATGAGCGAGGCGGCGAAAGAAGAAGCAAAATCGAAGCAGCGTGAAGCGAAGCAGCAGGAAGAGCAGCGCTAAGCTGTTGAGGAAATGAGCAAACGCGCCGCAGTTGGGTTATTCTTGCGGCGCATTTACGCTATACTGCGCGCCGCCGTCCCCTTAGTTAAATGGATATAGCACCTATCCGGAACAACCATCTGTATTGTATGTTTTTTACCTAGAAACACTCGCATAAATGTACGGTAATATGTACTCACCCATTGCAAAGCATGCAATCGACCTCATATAGGTATGATGACAATTCTCATTCTTGACTTATCGCAGAAATCAGGAAAAAGCGTAGGTTGATTTTTCAGCAAAAGCGCTATACTCGTTTTACTTGGTTTGTTCTGTTTTTTTTCTTGACGTTTGTGATGATTCGAAAATTTCATCATAAAGTTTGTTCAAAGTTTGCCGATTTTATGAATATATAGGGACTGTAAAACGAATCTGCACACTATGGACTACTATTAGATGAACGATATCCAAAAAAAACAATACGATCAGATTATCGAATCTGTCAGTTTTGCCTTGAAATCGTTAGAGCAACTTTTCGAAGCTCACGGAATGCATGGCATGTATACCCTGGCAAATCCTGATCTTGATGGGTTGAAGAACGTTTTTGCTAAAATGAAAGAAGGTATAGACCTTATCGCTAAAGATTTTGAGCATATGGTTTCTACTGCAAAGGACATGGATGCGGCAAATGCCAGCATCAACGTAATGAACATCAAACAAGGACTTGTTTTTGCAGAATCACTGCTGATTGCTGTCGAGAAACTGGATCATGATAAGTGCTTAGAAGCGCACAACCGCATTAAAGATCATGATCTCTCTCCAACTCAGTGGTAGAATTTTGCGCAATTAATTTCAGGATGCGGGTGGTTCCCGCATCTTTCCACATCATAACAGGAGCACTCACATGTCTAATCTGACCAAAATGCATGCCGATTCTAAAGAACTGCGCAAGCTTATCAATAACTTACTGGAGCGTTCTGCAGCAACCAAGCAGAAAGCCGCGTAAGAGAAACCCGGCGATTGCCGGGTTTTTTATTTTGAGGGTTAAGTGCTTTCATGGGGTGTCAGGGGTCGGAGGTTCAAATCCTCTCGTGCCGACCAAAATTCCCAACTAAAGCAGCCTGTTAAGGCTGCTTTTTTTATGCCTGGATTTTACGATGGTAAAACCATGGTGAAATGGTGGCAAAATCAGCCCACTTAAGAGTGAATTATTAGTGGTGCCCTACCTTCTAAAAGTAGTTTTTTAAAATTCCTAAATTTTGTATTAAAGAATTTTTGGGTCATGACGATACTAGGTTTGACGGCGCAGAAGCCGAAGGGGTTTAAGCCCAAACCTAACCAAATGACTTGATTAATAGGAACTTTTACCATGGCTCAAGTAATTAACACCAACAGCCTCTCGCTGATCACTCAGAACAACATCAACAAGAACCAGTCCGCTCTGTCTACTTCTATCGAGCGTCTGTCATCTGGTCTTCGTATCAACAGCGCTAAAGATGACGCTGCTGGTCAGGCAATTGCCAACCGCTTTACTTCTAACATCAACGGCCTGACTCAGGCTTCACGTAACGCCAACGACGGTATCTCTGCTGCGCAGACTACTGAAGGCGCGCTGTCAGAAATCAACAACAACCTGCAGCGTGTACGTGAACTGACCGTACAGGCACAGAACGGCACCAACTCTGACTCCGACCTGTCATCAATCCAGGACGAAATCAAATCTCGTCTGGACGAAATTGACCGCGTATCAGGTCAGACTCAGTTCAACGGCGTGAACGTACTGGCTAAAGACGGCAAAATGTCTATCCAGGTTGGCGCTAACGATGGCCAGACCATCGACATCGACCTGAAGAAAATTGACTCATCTACTTTAGGCCTGAGCGGTTTCAGCGTCTCTAAAAACGCTCTGAAAACCAGCGATGCCATTACTCAGGTTAATGGTGCAGCCGATGCAGCGCCTGTAAGTGTTGATTTGTCAAGCGCTGCTAAAGATTTGGGCGTCGATGCCAAGTCTATTACTCTGCATAACGTAGAAGATAAAAACGGTAACGCAACTAAAAACTATGTCGTACAGTCTGGAAGCGATTTCTATGCTGCTTCAGTAGACCGTACTTCAGGTAAAGTTGTTCTTAACAAAGCCGATGTTAAATATACCGATCCGGCAAATGGTCTTACCGCGACTGCTACACAAGCAGGTCAACTTGTAAAAGTTTCAACTGACAAAGACGGTAATACTGCATCTTATGTAACTTTCCAGGGTAAAAACTATGCAGCATCATCTGCTTCATTAACAGATACCGGAAGTTCTGTAGCTGCTGACCAGACTACCGCCGCCTCTACTAACGCCGTAACTATCCAACTGAGCGACAAAGCGGCTGTAGCGGACGATCCAACTACTACGGGCACTGATGAAACTGCTGCTGCTGTACCAGCAACTGCAGAATTTGAAGGAGCAGCAACCGCTAACCCGCTGGCTCTGCTGGACAAGGCTATCGCATCAGTTGATACCTTCCGTTCAAGCCTGGGTGCGGTGCAGAACCGTCTGGACTCTGCTATCACTAACCTGAACAACACCACGACTAACCTGTCTGAAGCACAGTCTCGTATTCAGGATGCTGACTACGCGACCGAAGTTTCAAACATGTCTAAAGCACAGATCATCCAGCAGGCTGGTAACTCCGTGTTGGCGAAAGCTAACCAGGTTCCGCAGCAGGTTCTGTCTCTGCTGCAGGGCTAATCGTTCAAGGCTCCCCGCTTTTCGGGGAGCTTTATTGTTTCAACCGTAAAAGCATTGCTAACGCAGTGTGTTTACTGGTGAAATAGCCGGGTACTCGAACAAACCTCAACCTTAGATTAATTGTACTCCAAATGATAAGACGCCAAGCTTTTAAGTTTCAGCTGAAACCAAACCCCGAACAGATTGCTTCTATGAAGTCGTTCGCTGGTGCTTGTCGTTTTGTCTACAATCGCGCCTTGACTATGCAAAGCGGCATTTGGAGAAACGGTGATCGGTACATTCCTTACAACAAAATGGCATCTTGGCTTGTTGAATGGAAAGACCAGGAAGAAATGTCATGGTTAAGCAATGCGCCTTCACAAATTCTTCAACAATCACTGAAGGACCTTGATAAAGCATTCAATAATCTTTTCGCAAGAAGAGCAACCTTCCCTTCTCCCAAAAAGAAAGGGAAAAATGATGCTTTCCGTTATCCGACTCAGCGCGTAAAACTCGATGAAGGCAATGAAAGAATTCAGTTGCCTAAACTGGGATGGGTGCGTTACAGGAAAAGCCGCAACATTACTGGAGTAATCAAAAACGTCACAGTTTCTATGAAGCTGGATAAATGGTATGTCAGTTTACAGACTGAATCCGAGGTTGATACACCAGCACCGCAGCAGTCTTCGATGATTGGACTGAATACCTGCAATATTGAATGTATCACCACTTCTGGAGGCACGGATTTTTTGTCTCAAGCATCTTTACCGAAAATGGAAAAGTCTCTTGAGAAAAGCATCAGATGTCTGCGCAGGAAGAAAAAGTTTAGCTCTAACTGGGTAAAACAGAGACATAAAGTAAACCGTTTGTTGAATCGCATATCTAATATGCGTAAAGACCATTTTCACAAGATTTCAACGGCACTCAGCAAAAACCACGCAATTGTCGTGATTGAAAATCTTGAGCATGCAACTTCGCTTCCTAAGCGTTCTAAACACAAAAAAGCTGCCGCAGTAAACGATACCTATGAATTGAAACGTCAACTTGATTACAAATTATCTTGGAATGGCGGAGAGTTAGTGACAGTGCATGAGCGGGATGACAATTTTAAACCAGCCCAAGATGAAAGCACTTACACACCTTATGGCTTATTAAGAGCTAAGAAAATTTTAGCGGCAGGGCATGCCGTGATTGCCTGTGGAGGAGTGGATATATTGCGCCATCCGTCGAAGCAGGAACCCTCAGAAGATAGTGGTATTTCCGCTAACTTGCTGTAAGCTCGGATTAGTCCGCGCCGGATGTCAACGTCTGCCCTTAACCCTTGAGGTTGCTAATTAATTAGCCATTTTGGTTAAATAATTATAAGAGTGCCGGCCTGAACCCAAGTCAAAACTATCGCATCCTTTATTAAACCAAATCGCTCAAGTCTGAATTTATGATGGCCTATGGCTTTTTTATTCAGATGATTTATTAAGACTCATGGACACGGCACAGTGTTCAGGCACGTTATAAGAAATTTAAAAAACTCCATCTGCCCGCCTTCGCGCGGGCTTTTTTTATGTCTGTGCTAAATTTTCAGGCTTTGCTGCCGTTAATCTCTAAAGACTGCAATTGCAGCGTACCTATAACGACAACGTGTAAATAGCTGGTTGGCCCGCTCGCAGCGGGCTTTTTTTTCAGTGCCAAAAATGACTAAACTGTAGTCACCCACTCCGCAGCCTGCTCAGATGGGCGCGGTACGTGTCTGCCCCGTCGCCGGGGCTTTTTTATCACGCGCCGGGAGTCAGTATTGTGGCTTTGATTTCGTCAATGTGCTTCAGAGCAGTGTCCGGCTCAGTCAGAGCTAATTCTACCAGGCTGAAAAGCGCCTTGATCGCTTCGGTATGGTAAGCGGCGGCGACGCCTGCTGTATTGAGTGACTTGAAGTCTTCAATAACTTTTCCGTCCGAAAACTCTCTACGACCAATATTGATTACCGCTTTAGGGCAGAATGACTCTACGTCCTGGGCGATTAGACCTACCTCAGAATCTCCGTCCAGCTTATCGTAAGTACAACCACGCCATGAAAGAACCGCAGTGAGAGGGTTCTTCACGCATTCGATATTACTTTTGTGCCTTTCATCCGATCCATTAACCCATGATCCAGGGGCATTGGCGTTACCAGAAACGTAAAAGTTCCAGTATTTAGAGCCGTAACCCGCCCAGTCCAGGGTGATAAGCCCATACACCCCATTTCCACCTGATGCACCAATTGCCTCTCCACAACTTAACGCCGCAAATCCACCTTTAGTAGATGAGTTAGCCCCCCGACCTTTAATGGTGGCTCTGAAAGATGGAGAGTTATTGTATGAACCTGAGGAGCCTGATGGGTTAGCTGGCCCCACAATCTCAAGTGTGTTTACAATCCCGTTAAGAGCAGTTATGTCACCGTTTGACCCTGAGGAAGCCTTGCTATTTATTGAGCTAATTACGGAAGGCCAGGAAGGTCCGGTGAACTGATTGCCATCCGGAAGCGTCACCGTAATATTACCCAAAGCGCTAAAAACCTGCTGCCAGTTCGCTTTATCCAGGTTTAATCCGCGAATAGCTTTAGCAACATCAGCGGCCACCTGAGCGGTAATTCCCACAAGCGCTGCATTCGGGACTGCTGTCCACGCAATCCCGGAAGCAGTCGATCCGTTATAAGCTGTGATGAGCGTTACGCCGGTTGCTGAATCTACAGACTTAACGCCAAGCGTATATGTCACGCCGCCGACGATAGCGACAATAAAGTCATTCGCCTTTAACTCTGTGGTGAAGCTTGTGCCTGACCCGGTAACTGAGGTCGAATTATTCGTGAGTGTGATAGTGCCTGCTGGCATAATTTTCTCCGGGTAATAAAAAACCCGGCACGATGGCCGGGTTATATTCATTTATGGGCTAAATCAGAAGTAGTAGCTGGCTTCAATGCACGGAAGCTGGCAGGCCGCCTGAACAGCCTTTGGGTACTGGTACACTGCAATTTCCCTGCCCGTAGATTTGGCCCGGGCTGTGGAAATTGCGTTGCCGTTCATTTTCATGCCGGACTCAAGGCATTTCCTGAAGCTGTAAGTGCTGTTGTTCCTTGAGTAATCGCCCCTCTGTACGCCGAGGCTGCATAAAGGCACCATCGGCTGCGAAACAGAACCGGTCGGATTTACCCATGAAAGAACTTCGCCAGTCGAGCCGTCGAAATTTTCATAAGCGCCCATGTCATAATAAGCATCGGTCCACATGACGGGCGGGTATTTACTGGAGTAGGTTACCTGGTTAGAGGCATTCCTGATAACCATGCCGTAGCCCGAAACAGGAAGCGATGGCGAGAAACCACAGGAAACAATGACAATCTGAACATTGCTTACCGAGCCGCCCTGCACCGAACCGTCAATACTGCCAAACGAGGTATATGTCCTTATGGCATTGGTTGCCCTGTCAAGGTAAAGCGGCGTATCTGTATTTGACCATCTGGCAAAAACGATATAATTCCCAAGGTTCAGCACGTCAGAGGGAATTGCCCATTCGCCGCTGATATTTATTGTTGCCCTGTATGTCACAAATCCCAGATATGAAACATCCCCTATTTCCATAAAGTTGGAGCCATTGGTGATTCGAACTCCATACTGAACGGCGGGGTTAGCTGCATAAGACACAGAAAAAACGTCTGCATACCCGGCCTCAACTGCAGATGGTGTATTTCCATTGGGGCTAATATATTTCGCGCTATAGATTAATGAGCTTCCGTCAAATGACAGACTTTTGATATAGGTCATCGGCGGCCCTGCCGGGTTTGTTCCCTCATAAACCCTCACCAGATTACGCGGCACAATCAGCGCCCGGCTGCCCGCAGGCTGCTGCTTAAAACCGCCAGCAGAGCCTGCGTTTGCCATCATTGATGCGCTGCCGAGATAAGATGCGTACCGCATTGAGGCGTCGAGTATTATTTGCTTTCCGCCATCATCTGGCGTGATTCTCACTCCGTAAATATCCGCCATCAGTTTAATTTCCCCGCCTTGAAGCGCTCTACGCCGCTTGTATCATATACTGCTAAGCCATCCGCATTGAAAACAGAACCACCACCAACGCCATTATTACTGTTAATTTCCAATCCCCCGCCTTTATCCAGACGCCAGCCTGCGCTTCGGGCAGCATAGTTATTAGACTGGATGTAATCGCCGATTTTGGCATTGGTAATTGTACCGTCAGCAATAAACGCCTGATTGATGAAAACTTGCCCGTTCTGAACGGCAAATGGAGAGTAGAAGTTATTTCCTGCGGCCGACATGATCGCAAATCTGTCAGCCAGGAAAAGCACCTGCGTCTGCATTCCAGTTGGGGTGTTTTCCACCCCGATACCCATTCCTGCTGCATACTGACGGCCGTTACTGTCCACTGCAACCTTCACAGAATATTGCGCTGAGAGCTTGCCGTTCGTGTCGGCCAGCGCGGTAGACGTCTGTTGAATAGCTACTGTATTGTCCCCTACACTAGCCTGAACCTGCTCGAATTTCTGCGCATACGCCATGTCATTTGTTGCAATGGTCTGCTTCACCGTAAGAATATCAGCGCGGTTCTGCCCTGCTTCTGCCATCTGATGATCAACAATGGCGTCCAGGTTAAGTGCGTTCTGTAGCATCGCCTCGATGCCGGTGTCTACCTTCGAAACGAGCTGCTTGCCTGCATCTGTTTCCAGCACCTGGTCAACAATATCACCCAGATAATCATCCGCGTTATCGTTTGAATATCCTCTTACCCAGTCCGTCCAGCCTGACTCATTCCCGGTTTTATCTACCAGTTGCGCGCGGTAGAAAAACTCCTGCCCTGCTCGTAACCCCATCTGCGTATACTCATGCTGCGGATAAGCTACGTCGGTAAGCAGCATCGGGTTATCACCGGTAGCTGTGGCACTGTATTGCAGGACGGTTTTTAATGAGTCCTCAGTACCTTCAGGGAAGCCCCACTTGATGACAATTCCCCAGTTAATACTGGTTGCTGTTAACCCAACAGGTTTCGGTGGGTTGCCTACCTTGCCAGTTAGCGTTTTCTCCTGAGAATAACCCCAGCCAGATGAAATCTCGGCGGCGTTAATTGCTCTGACGCGCACCAGATAGCGGCCAGCATAAATGCTCGGAACCTCGAATGATGTGGTTGAGCTGCGGGGCACGTTTACCCAGTTGCCATCGTTACGGCGCCATTGAGCCTCGTAGCTGATAGCGTTCGCTACCGCGCTCCATTGCACGCGCATCGTCTCCAGGCTGATGCCTTGTTGCACAACAGAGTAAGAGTCGATGACAATGTTTGAAGGTGCAGCTTGATTGCCCGGAGGAATTACGCTGACTGGCCGCTCATCAATCACCGCGCCGGTATCGATGCGGGCATATTTATCCGGATCGTGTGCCGCGGCGGTAATGGTAAAGGTGCCATTATCGTTTTCAGCAACAGAAGTGACACGATACTGCTGAGCGTATAGTTCTGATGATTCTACCACCCAAACGCTTTCCGGCTCTGGCGTCTGCGAGAAAGCGGTCGTGACTGTCACAATATTACCATTCAGGCTCTCTATGGTTCTGGCCTGTGAAATCCCGCCGGGTAGGTTCACCTGCAGGCGATCGCCGTCTTTCGCATCCGGCGCGCGATCCAGTGTGATAACCCGACCATTAACAGAACTGATGCGGCCACCCGCAACACGACCAGAAAGGTATTCATCAGCGACTGCAATAACATAGCCAGGCATCGGGATATCACCATCCAGACCAACCGAAAAGGCAACTACTCGGTCCTTGTTATTGGTGAGGATTCCCCAGCGTCCTTTTCGGTTTGCTTCTGACTGCCGGGTACACCCAATCGCCGTTACTTCCAGTTGGTTATAGACCTTGTAGCGTGACACCAGGTCCCTTTCGAATACAGGCTCTATGGCATCGGCATAGCCGTTATCAGGGTCCGAGTACGAAACCAGCGCAGAGGTGTAGCGCGTTTTGGTAGTGCTGCTTGAATATGCAAAATCACCATCCACTACGTTGGCATTTGTAAAGTTGTAATCGACATCACGCGGCATATCGGCCAGCGCAACTATCTGATCTCCGCCCCAGTATGTCATGCCCCGGAAAATGGCCGCGAAGTCACGCATTACGGTGTAAGCATCATTGCGGGTCTGCACGTAAACGTCGCACTTATAGCGCGGCTCGGTTCCATTTCCGCCTTTCCCGTCAGGCACAAGCTGATCGCAATACTGCGCTACCTGGTACAGGGTCCATTTGTCGATGTTGGCAGCGGTGAGGCGGTCGCCCAGCCCGAACCGTTCAGTAACAACCAGATCGTAAAATATCCACGCCGGATTATCTGTCCATGCCCATTTGAATGTGCCTTGCCATGTACCGGTGTAAGCGCGCGTTACCGGGTCATAGTTATCAGGAACGCGGATTACACGACCTTTTGGCTCGCACGTGATCTGCGGGATACTGCCGTTGAACTGGCTGGAGTCGAACTCGATATAAAGAAGCGCTGTATTTGGGTAGCGCAGCTTTGCATCAATGACCTCGGTATAGCTCTGCAGGGTCATGGTGTCGCCAATTTTTGCACTATTTGCATCCTGAGTTACTTTGCGAACGCGTATAGTCCAGGTGCTGCCAGCCTGGGGCAAGTCAATGCGGAGACTGCGCTCGTATCCCGTGGTGGTTTTTCCGGTAACAGCCGTGTTCAGCACGGTCGTCCAGGTTCCGCCGTTGGTCTGTAGGTCTACCGCATAGTTAATGCTGTAACCTACGAGATCGCCATCGTCTTCCTGCCTGAACAGCGCCGGCCACTTTAGGCGTAGGCGGATAGCTGACAGTTGCGTATTGGTGAAGGTATGAATCCACGCGGTTGAGCTTGAAATATCAGTCCCTACCGATATTTCATTTTCAGTTCCGGGGATGCCCTGAATGTAATTCTGCGCTTGTGTGCCAGCACGAAACTCCCACGCAACGCCGCTAAAATTCTGCGAGCCGTCATCATTTTCAAGTGCGGTTCCGTCCAAAAAAATTTGCCTGCCAGACAGGCCGCCATAAAATTCGCCTTCACCCAACGCCAGGAGAATTTTTGCTTTTGCTACGGATTGAAGGTCATCTGGCTGTTCGGTAGGCGTGCGGTTTTCTGATGAACCGCCTTTGCGGCCTTTGATAACGTTAGCTGTAGCCATATTGCGCCCATAAAAAAAGAGCGCCTGAGCGCTCTTAAGAGTGGTGGGAATTAAATTAGGTTATTGCTGATCTTCAACATAGATACCGGCAGAGATGATTGCTCCACCGATACGGCGCTGGCCATAAAGCAGTGGAACAGGGTAGCCCTGAGCCGCCGTATTGGTTGGGCTGCCAAAGGCATAAGATGCCTTGTTGTCAGCATCTTGCTTGCTCGCAATCCCCGGAGTTTGTGGAGAGAGCATTTGGATTACTCCACCAAGTGCCATCGCCCCGCCTATTTGATACAAAAATGGCGAAGCTGCCGCAAAAGGAGTGAAATTAAGTACGACGCCAACTGCGATAATGACTGCACCCAAAATAGTCTGTAAAGCTCCAGATCTCTTACTGCCGATAATTACAGGCATAAATCTGACAATCTCTCCATTAACTGGATATCCTAAATCATCCTTACCTATATTTTTCTTTCCCTTAAACACTGCAAATGTGAGCCCACGCTTTTTACTATTGAGCATATACTTTTCAAATCCAGGAATAGTGGCTGATAGCGCCCTTGCCGCCTCGCTGGCTTTAGTAATTTGCCGGTAATGAACCTTGCCGAATGCTTTACCCAAAACCCCGCCAAGCTCAATTCTTGTCATTACTTCTTGCATAAATCCCCCAAAATAAAACCCGACAAATTTGTCGGGTTTATGAATTAGATAGGTTAAACCAGTATGGCTTAATTAAGCGTAGTTGGCTTAATATCCATATTACCGCTACCATCCGTGAAAATTCTCACTGATTTACTCTCTCCATTTTTCAGAGATATATATCGTTCTTGCCTGTCGTTCGGGGCGCTACATAAGCCCCTTCCTTCGAGATTTGTTCCTATAGACCATTCACCAGAAGGAAGAAAGAATGTAGCTTTTTCTTGCGTTTCCAGTTTGGCTACTCGGCCCCCATTGATATAAATGGTTGCATAACATGCGCTTCCCACCATTCCACTATCTCTAACCACAATGAGCGTAGAATTGTTCTGGTCAGTTCTGTTTTGGTATTGATAGATACGATCAACTGGAACCGGCTTGGCCTTGCTGGGCAAAATCGCCTGTGTTGCGCATCCCGCCAGCGAAATAGCCGCCAGCATTAAAGTTAACTTTTTCATTCCCTTTCCCCATAAGTAATAGTGGACTAGATCCTAGCATGGAGTAGGCGAAAGGTGCTTCAAGTCCACACTCGTCAGAAACAATCTTTGTGCCTGAGCACTTTCATGGTCCTTTCTTGCCAGTAACCACCGTAGGGGATGCGGTTACTGACGCGGCCAAAAAGGTGATGAAGCATCATGTTGCCTTCCAGCAGCACGCCAGCATGATTCCACTTGTTCGACTGTACCTGCATGATGATCAGGTCGCCTTCCTGCGGCGGCCCGGTAAATTCCCGGAAGCCACATTCATACCAGCAGTCATGATAAAAATTGTCGGTGTGATCGTCTTCCCACCACGGATAATCAACACGATAATCCTGAAGCTCAATGCCGTGCTCTTGCCGGAAATAACTCATAACCAGCCCCCAGCAGTCACTGTGTCCGAGCACAAACGGCCGGCCAATAAGTGGCAGCTCATCGCGCGGCTGAATAGTACGGAGATCGCCCTCCGGCCAACTGACTATATGCCACGGTACGCCGCTGGCGTCACACATGGCTTCGTCAAGCGGGCTTGGACGTGTTGTAGCGTCGGGATGGCTGTGAGCAATGGCAATGACCGTGCCCCATTCCTCCGCCGCTGCATAATCCTCTGGAGACAGGTGAAATTGCTCTGCTGGCTCAGATGCCAGATTTCGGCATGGGAAATAACGTTCAACGCGGCTTTTCTGCGCCACAACGCCACAACATTCGCGCGGATACTCGGACTCTGCGTGCGCTAACAGAGCCGCAATTGTTTTTTGCCGCATATCAACTCCGAATGAGTGACGTGCCGGGGAAACCTCCGAACGAAAGCTCTTCGTTTTCACCGAATCGCAGCTTGCAACCAGTCAAAGTTCCGCTGCATTCATCCAGTGATGGATCGTCCACAGGATTGTTGAATTTGTCGAAGTACCGCGTGCCAGCATAATCACACCCATCACCTGAGCGATATTTCCCGCGAATGCACCACGTGCAAAGAGAGTGAAGCTGGCGTGTCGGTATCATCAGCCCCTGCAGGTCCATTGGGCTGCTGAGTGTGAATTCCACCTGGGTCTTTGTTTCCGTGCTTTTGCTGTCGATATAGAATACTTTCAGCTTTTCCTGCGTCGGATCGGCGGACGAATTACCACCTTCGAAGTTTCGCGCATCAAGATACTTCGCCAGCGTGTCGTGAATAGATACTTTTGCCTGAAGCATGTCGTCATATGCCAGGCAGAGCGCGGTGATGGAGCCATCTAGGTTTGCTACGGTCAGTTTCGGCTGTGAGGCACTGCCGGTAGTTGAGGACTCCATCCCCTCGATCTTGCAAGGCCAGGCTGAATACTCCTTGCCCTGCCACCAGATAGATTTAGCCGGCAATTTGGATTCATCTCCATCAGCAGAAATTATTTCCGCCTCGGTGTGAGGGATGTTATAGGAGTGAAAACGTAGCACTTCGCCCGTTCCGAAGGCGGTACCATCCACTTCATAAAGCCGCACAACGTTACCCGGCTCCAGCTTCTGATAATCGCTGCTCAGACTCATGGTTTAAACGCCTGCTCAAAAGTTGCGGTTAGTTCAAATAAACCGGCTCCCAACGCTACCGGCTTATAATTATCGCAGCGGTAAAGGCCTACCTCTTCCAGCGGAGGTTGCCACTGAAAGGATCGAACGCCCTGATGGTTGTCGAGGAATTGTTTTATCGCTCTGATCATCGTTTCATTGCCGGTAAAAGTTAGATCCCAGCTCTGCGTACGTGGGTTAATACCATTACCTGATACCTGCGTATAACCATCGCCAAACTGTACTTTTCTGGTACTGAATTTTGCTTCACCAGCAGCATTTATACGGGCGCACCAGGTAAATACTTCAATTGCCATAATTAACGTCCTTTCATCGCATTCCAGATATCTCCCCCAGGCCGGATATCACGCATCATGTTTTTCTTATAACGCTGGTCCACAAAGTTCCCGATTTCTGAACCAAACTGCTCCCATCCTGAAGATGACTGTGTGGACGTATTGCCGTTGCTGTCGATAGTGATATAAACCTGTGGTGCCCCACTGCCTGATGGTGCTGCATTACCGGTACCCAGCGCCCGTACGCCAAGCGAGCCATCAGCAGCTCGCGTCAGGGGCATGATCGCTTCCGGTCCAGCTTCACCCATTAATCCTGCGCCTTTGGCAAACGCGAACAACGTTGGAGAGCTGACAACAGAACCGCTGTACTGACTCAGGTCGTGAGAATCATATACGCCACCATTCGCGTTTAACGTCAGGTTGTTGTATGCGCCGGATGAAAATGCGCTTGAGCTGGATGCTGCTGCGCTGCTGCTGCCGCCAAAGTAGCCAGCGATACCTGATGCGAGGGTGCTAAATATTCCTCCTGATGATGAGCCACCTCCCATCGCACTGACCACCGCCATCTGAAGCGCGACCTTCTCAATGATCTGCAGAACCGAGATTCCCCATGATTTCCAGCTAACCTTGTTGCCTTCAAGCATTGACGTAACGTTACTGAAAACGCCATCTAGGGAAGATTCAACGCCATCGGAAACGGTTCCTGACACGTCGCTGATTTCATCAAACCAGTCAGCAAATCCATCCTGGGCACCTGCTACCCAGTCAGCCTGGAGGGAATCCAGCTGTTGATAATAGTTCTCTTGAATGCGCAGTCGCTCTGCCTGCGCGTCCCGCAGAGCTTGCGTTTCACGGTCATATACCGATCTGGTGATGTCGCCGGACTGATACTGTGTTTGCAGGTCACGTTGCTGATCGAGGTATTCGCGCTCAATGTTCAGCCGCTCTTTCATGCGCTGGCGCGCTTTATCACCGAGCCCGGCCCCCTGAACGTCAATATTGAGCGAGGATTGCGCATTACTGTTCTGCGCCTGCAGATTGGCAACGAACGCCGCCACTTTGGCATTTTCCTCGTTGGCTTTTTTAACCGCGTTAAGGCGGTCAACTTCCTGCGCCAGATATTCAAGTCGCTTCTTCTGCGTTTCGTTGAGGCCCTGCAGCTTGCCGTCCGCAATATCGAACTGAAGCTTTTGCTGCTCGGTAACAATCGTTACTTTCTTGCCAGTCGTGTCGATAAGCTCAATCTGACGCATGTAGCTGCGCTCAGTTGCCTTGAAGGCCGACTCTATTTTTGCAGCTTCGGTATCTTTTTTGGGCTTGGTGGGCTTTCCGTTGGTTTCGCCGGGGGCAAGACCAAAACTAACAAGAGAAGATACGGTGCCTGGAGTGACGCTAGACGGAATGTCCAGAGCCTTTGATTTCTTTTTCAGCTCAGTCAGGCGGCTGTTAAGGGTAGCGATCTCATCCGACACGGCTTTAACGCTGTCGTCTTTCCCTGAAAGCCAGCCCAGAAAAGTCTGACTTCCCCCGTACATGCCGCCAGAGCGTCCTTCCTGAGTTTTATTCAGCCAGTCAATTCTGGCCTGAATCTGGTCCGGGTTGTTCATATCAATCCGGTTGCCCATAGCCGCCATGCGGTTACCGGATGAAGTGGCAAGTTGCCCCGCCCCGGCAGCAGCTTTGATAAGCCATCCAGCCAGTTGGGCAACTTCGCTTACCAGATCGGCCAGTCCCTGAAGAACGGCCGGATCGGTCAACACATTGTGAATTTCGGAGAGAGAATTATTCAGCGGGCTCAGGTCTACGTGCGCGAGACCAGCCGCAATTTCCATCTTCAGGCCTTTGACCTGCGCCTCCATGTCCTGAAACAGGCTGTTTACCTTTACCAGGTCATCGATAGACTGCGGGTCAGGTGCAACGCCATAGTCTTTCGCCAGCTGAATAAACTGGTTCAGCTTTGCATTGTTATTATCGAAAAGCGGTAGCAACTTCGACAGGTCATTGCCAAGGCTCTCCAGAATATTGACCTTGGCGGCGTTAGTGCTGATTTTCCCTAACGCCTCGCCAATAGCCAGCATCTGCTTATCCGGCGAGACCTTTGACAGTTTTTCTGCGGATAGGCCCAGCGCGTTCAGGGCATCAACCGCCTCGCCTGATTTATTCAGGACGGCATCACCAATTTTGTCGCTGAGGTCTTTGAAGATGTCAGCCATGTTGTCGCCAGCGACCCCGGCTTTTTCAGCTGCAAACTGCCAGGCCAATAGCTCCTGCGTGGACATCTTCAGTGACTTTGCCCACTGGTCAGTAGAATTTACCTGATCGGCAGTCGTTTTCAGGAGTGCAAACCCGGCGGTGCCAGCGGTGAGCGCAGCCGCCTGCAGCGCTCCGCCCACGGACAGTATGGCGGCTGACGTGGTCGCAGCGTCTTTCTGTACCTGCTTTGCCCACTTGTCAGAAGCGCGCTGCGCTTTATCCATACCTGACGTAAAACCGCCCACTTTGGCGACGAGGTCAATTGTCAGCGTCCCCAGTGATTTGGAAGCCATAAACTCTCCGTTGGCGGCAGTTATACCCAGCTGCTCATCGCCTCCTCAAGAGAGACAGGCTCGTTGGCAGCAGTAACTTTAGTAAAATGAAGAGTGAAATCGGTTGGGCTGAAAGGCGGGCTTTTGGGGTCGCGGTTCACGTTTGCGATTGTGCTGGCCACAATACCCGATCCCCATTCGAAACTCATCATCGGGTTCAGGCTGCCGTATTTTTCCCGGTATTTTGCCCAGAGCTGGAACTCTTTGAGGCTGATCGCTTCCCGCGCTTCTGCGATTGTGCGTCCGCCGATTCCGTTGAGGACGAGTTCGCACCAGAACTCGTCTTCGGCGCTGAGCTCGTACTCTTTCCCAGGTCATTAACTTCCTGAATGGCAACCAGCAGCGCAACAGTAAGAGCGCCATCCAGCGCGCCACGATCCTGATCGGCTTCACCGGTAATATCTGCCGGGGTAAACACGGGCTTGCCGTGCTCATCGCAGACAGAGGCCGCAATGCGCCCGGCCACGCCGTCAACTTTCCCGCCCATTGCCAGCACATCCGAAGTAGCGGTGTGATAACCCATCGGACGAACATAGACTGTGGCAGTAAACTCTTTATCGCCCTGCTTCCAGGTGATTTCTTTTTCAACCGGACGGCCCGTAAAAGCACCGGCGTTTTTCAGTGATTCGAGAGTCAGTTTCATTGGTTATTCTCAGAAAATTCGGGGCAGCGCCCCGATATTATTACGAGCCAGAAGCCGCTTTTGGCACCCATACAGCCGCGCCGGAACGCTGAATAGAGGCGGATGAAGACACAACGGTGTTAGCTGCGAAATCAAACGGGAAGTCGGACACATAGCCCTTAAAAACAAACCAGGTGCGACTGTCAGGAAGTACCAGACCATCAACAGCACCTGCTGCGCCATTTGCAGCGGCAGTAGGTGCCTCTTCACCATCAGCCCAGCCAATCGCAAAGGTGAGGTCCTGATCGGCTTCATCATCTGAAATGGACAGGTTATAGAGCATGATGTGGCTGGTATTTTTGGGATCGGCGTTCAGCGTCAGCGATGCCTGTCCAGGCGTTCGCAGGCCGCGCTTATAGGTGCGATCGGTTTTCTCAGAAAGACAGGTGTCTTCAATCTGGTCAGCCGGATTGCTGCCGGGGGAAAACGCAGTGATGCATTCCACTTCGCTCACCGCGCCTTTTGCGAGCACGTAAAGCTGCGTGCCTTGAGTCAATACAGACATGGGTTATCTCCGGTTATAAAAAAACCGGCTCGAGGCCGGTGGGTAATGTGTTGGGTCAGCGGGTGACTATCCAGTCAACGTCGAATGAATAGCGGTAGCGTTTGGTTTCGCCATCTAACTCCTGATTCCCCCAGCGGCTTATGTAAGCGTGAGGTTCAATAGCGTCGCGAAGCGCTGCGGCCACGGCGATAACTTCATCTGGCGTGTCAGCATAGGCATCTACCTGAAGCGTAAAGCTGTCAGCGTCTGGCCGCTGCGCCAGATAGTTTTCTGGTTCGCCGCTGACGTTCTGCCATACGACGTAGGGGTAGATAACGTTATCGTCCTGCATGCCGAACGGGTACAGCCGTAGCGTTTCTCCGCCAATCAGGCTGTTTACCTGCTGACTGGCTGCGCATACGGCGAAAATTGGTGCGATCATGGTGACACCCCTTTCTTTCTGGCGCGCTCAATCGCCCGGTCAATCGCCTGTCCATACTCCTGAGTGAAGGTGTTTACTACCTCCCCTATACTGCTTTCTGCAGCAGGACGCATAAACGGCTGAGCCCGCATATTTTCGGTGCCGAATTCCAGCAGACGCCAGTGCGGCGTCGGTGCGTTTAAAGCTTTATCAGGATGTTTTTTCAGAACCGCACCATGCAAAACCCCGACGCGAAAGCCAAGATCCCCGGTCTGTTTAAACAGTCGGCCATTCCAGCGAATAGCAACGTTATCGGCGATGCTGCGCCCGGTTGCCGGGTCGTCCAGGCGCTGCGCATTGGCTTTTGCCTTATTAACAATGACGTTACCGGCGCGTCGTAGCGCTGCTCGCCCCCCCTTGCGGCGTAAATCGTTGCTTATCTCATCCAGTTTACCCAGTAGCGAATCAAGCCCGGTCAGAGTGAAATCAACGCCATCAGCCATCGTTTACCCCCTGAGAACATGGCAGGGTGAGATATTCCACCCCGCTTTTGTCATCCGCCAGAACGCCATGGATGTTATAAATTCGGCCACGGTAAATGATCCGGTTTTTATTGGTCACATCATCGCGGTAACGAATGGTGATGCGCGCTGTGACCTCACTCTGACCAGCCTGGGCTGCTACGAACTCGCGTACTGACACATCGGTAACATCAGCCCATAGCGTTGCCACGTCCGCCCATGTGTTGATAACAGCGCCTGTCGCCGGGCTCTGAGTTTTTACAGGCTTCTGAAGCGTTATGCGGTGACGGAGTTTTCCAGCCTGCATGATGACTACCCCTTTGGCTTGCCGCTGAGATAGGTTGCCTGCGGCATAGTATCCTCTTCATCCTCCGCAGCCATTGACTGGTAAATCAGCGCTGACAAGGTCTCATTGGATTCAGCTAGGCGATTTATTGCTGCTGTCTGATCCCTCATCCCCTCGGCCACCTGATGAAAGCTCTCGGCCAGTTTTTCCAGCGTCGTCGCCAGCAGACTTACCTGTAACTCTTTCATGGGCAATCGCCATCCATTTTTTTAGCCATTCGCGGCGCTTTTGGCATCCTGAGCAAGCCATTAGTGCCACTTGCGGTGTCGGTACAACAGCGCCTCCACTCCCAAAGGAATTTCCGCCTGGCTTTCCCCGACCGCTTCACGACTGGCGTAGTAGTGACCGATAAGAAGGAGCATTGCCTGCCAGATGCCGGGAGAAAAAAGAACCTCCCGAGGAGGCTCTTGATCTTCAGCAGTAGGCGTCAGCTCAGTGACAAGCGAGCCATCACAATAATTTTCGACGTAATCGACTGATGATTCGGCGTAGCCTTTAATCAGATCGTCCTCGTCGTCGTGATCAACTCTCAGATGCTTCTTTATCAGCACCATCTGCGCCGGGCTTATTTCCACTTTTGCCCCCTTTCTTTGCGGGTTTAGAGGTCGAATCATCAGTTGATTCATCTGCGACAACTTCAGCCAGGCTCATACCCACCAGCGCCTCGCCGATTTCTTTTTTCACAACCTTCACCTCACCCTGTGAGACGGTGCCAAGGTGATAATGAGAAAACATACGCAGGGCTTTAATTTTCATATCAGAACACGCGGCCATTGCTGACCGCGCCCTTCAGTTACGCGCCAGTGGAAACAGCGATATCGCCGGTAACGATCGCAGCCGGACGGTAATGCGCCAGAGCCAGGCGCTCTTCGCACAGAATGGTCAGCATGTTTTTAACGAAGTTGTCGCGGTCCTGGTTGCTGACCTCAACAGTGGCGTCCATGCGGTCCCAAACCTGAGAAGCCAGACCAAAAGCGCCTACGGTGAACTTGCCCGCCGCCTGCGCCGTGGTCGATACAACCGGCAGCCCCCAGAGGACCTTGGACGCAAAGGCCTGCGGACCGCCGAGGATATAATTGCCGTTCGCATCCTTCAGCAGCGCGATACGGTGCCAGTCAGCCGGGTTGAGGATAATGCCATCCGCCTCGAACTCGCTGAGTGACACCTGGTAGATCGCATGGGCCAGCACATCGGCACCGGTATCGCCGGTGGCGTTCAGAGTGGTTTCGTAACCAGAAGCAACTACGTTCAGGCCCTGCAGGTTATCTCCGGTGCCGTCTCCGTTCAGCATCTGGTTTTCTTCCACCAGCGCCAGGCCGTACATCATGCGGGAATTGATATAGGACTGAAGCGCAGGTGCATCGTCCATGATCTGGCGAGACGCCTGCATCCAATGCGCGATAGTTTTCACGTTGGCCGTTTCTTTGGTGAACGTGATGTTACTTTCCGGCTTCAGGGTGCCCTCAGCAACTGGTGCAGCGGCATTGGTGAACACGTTCTCGCGAACATATTCCAGCGCATTACTGGAAATACGGCCCTGCGCCAGCAGGTCACGCACTGTCAGGCGGCGCAGCCCCGGCATCAGAATGCCCGGATTCTGTTGCGGCTGAACCAGCGCGCCAGCAGAAGTCGCGCCTGAACCAATAGCTTTGTCAAAGCTGGTGACTTTCGCTTTAGCGCGGTCACCGTTCCAGCCTTTGATAAGGTCTTCGGACACACGCTCAGCAAAGGACTTCTGCGCGGTCTGCTCCGGCGAGTTACCGGCCAGCTTCTGTTCAAGATCGAACAGGCGGGTGCCGGTCGCTTTCAGCTCGTCCTGTGCTTTTGCCAGATCAGTCTGAAGCTGCTGATTAATCTTGCCGTTTTCGTTGATAGATTTACGCTGTTCTTCGATGAGCTGTTTCACTTCTTTCTGTGAATTCTCGATCGCTTTTTCCAGGGTGGCTAATTCAGACATGTAGTGCTCCGTTATGCATTCCGCAGGTTAGCGGCAAAGGAAGTTATGCGCTGTGCAAGCGCGTCAATGTCGCCGCCACCGAACTCGCTTCGGTCTGCGGACTTAACGCGGGCGATAAACGCCTGCGCTTCAGAACGAGAAAGCCCGACTGAATCCCTCAGCCAGGCCTCCGCGTCACGTACTGATTTGATGGTTTCGATACTCTTCATGGCTGACACGCCAGCGAGCTCGTTCGCCGGGAAGGTGCAAACGCTGATTTCGCGCAGATAAGAGATGTTTTTGAAAATCATCCCCGTAGGGCTGACGCTGTAATCATCTTTCGTAACCGAGAAGCCAACCGACATACCCTCAACAGTTCCATGCTGCATTGCTGCTTTGAGATCGGCCGAAACGCTTTGCCCCGGAGTCAGCTGGCCTCGCACATACAGGCCCTTTTCATCCTCCTGCAGCGATTCCCACTTCCCGACCGGCATTTCATAGGTGCGATGGTTAAAAAACATCGCTACCTTGCGGCTCTGGTTAGCCAGCACATTTTTGAATGCGCCCGGCAAAATGATGTCGCCGTCTGAGTCGATGTTATTAAATACCGAGGCATAACCTTCAAAAATGCCTTGGCTGCCATCTCCCGCGAACTTAATTTCCGACTGGTCAAAGGCCAGCGTCTTCTTAATTTCAGGCATTGAAGCCCCCATAAAAATTAAGCCCCGTCAGTGCGGGGCTTAGTGTTTGTGCCGAGGTCGGTAATGGGTATGTTCTGTGACTGACGCGTTGCCACGTCGCCACCCGGAAGAGGCGGCAAATTATCCAGCCGACGCACTTCGTTGATGGTGCGAATGCCGGTATTGACCATGCCCTGCATAAACGCGGCGCGGCTTGCTGAGTCACCGCGAAGCAGTCCGTCAAGGTTGTGTTCCGCATGCAGGCGTCCCTGATCTTCCTCCTTAACCAGCCAGCGTTCTATGCTGTATTCCCAGCGATCGAGGTAAGGCTTCAGGGTGTACTGCAGAAAGCCGAGATTCTGCTGTTCGATGCCGCTGCCCCATGACGTAGTTTTCTCCACGTCTCCCACCAGATGAGGCGGAACGCCATAAAAGCGCGCCAGCTCGGCCACCTGAAACTTTCGCGCCTCAAGCATCTGCGCATCCTGCGGTGATACGCCGATGGGTTGCGTGGTAAATCCGCTCTCCAGTATCCAGAGGCGCTTTCGAACCGGTCCGCCAGCGATTTCTTTAAAGTTTTCTTCAAGCTGACCGCGCTGCTCTTTGGTGAGCACTTTGCCGTCGGTCATCAGAATCTGCGGCGATTTCGCGCCGTTTGCGAAGAATTCCCGCTGGTTATCTTCCATGGCAATAGCCACACCTGCAGATTTAGCGCTGAATGCCAGCGGCGAGAGGCCCACCAGGCCGTTAAAGCCAAACCCCTTCAGGTGAAAAATTTCTTTTGGCTTAAAATCCGCGTATTCGGTATCGCGACGGTAGCGATAGATAACGTTTTTGCCGTTGTCGCTGAGGCGGACATCCATATTTGCGCTCATCAACGGCAGCATGCTGATCACATCGCCGACGCTGTTACGCTCCACCAGCGCATACGCATTACCGTAGGCGCACAACTGCATGGTCATGGCCTCGCGAAACTCCAGCGCAGTCATAAAATTATTTGGCCGGAAGCGGAGAAGCTTTGCCAGTGGGTTACTGTTATCCGCTTTTTGACGCTGGTCATTCACGGTTTCGTAAACATCCAGCGGCAGCGAGGCTGTCACTGTCGAAATAAGCCGGATACAGGCCCAGACCGTGCTGATCTGCATGTTTCGCTCATCAGTGACGACTGATTCGCCGACGGTGCCGTGCGCTGACGTGCCCGCCATCTGCGAGCCTTTATCCGGCGATACCAGCCGCCCACCCGTCAGGATGGAAGCCATACGCGCCCAGAATGGCGAACGCGTTCGCAGGTCAATGCTGTAATCGGTATCTGCCATGTTAGACGCTCAAAAAGTTGTAAATGAAATCGTTAACGTCGCCCTGTTCTTCTACCTCATCGCTGTTCTGCGCACCGACTGACATCGCCAGCGCGACCATGCCGTCTATTCGTCCACTGGACTTGCCTTTCACAAACTTTCGATTGCCCGCCGGGTCGGTAATGACCGTGGCATTTTTGGCGCACATTTCCAGAATGGGGTGATTACCATGTCTGAGTTGTGCGCCAAGAAGTTTTGTTTCCAGCTCGCGCAGGGCCGGTGACATCGATACGAAGCCCTGCCCGAACTCAACGAATCGTTCAAGCTCAGACTCGGTGAAACCGGCATCAATCAGGTGCGGGCGCAGGAAGCGCATGTTGTAGCGGTCAAAGGCGATAGCCCGGACATTGCAGGTGTCGAAGGTTTTACGAAGTTCTCTCGCAATAAAGGCATATTCAATGGCCTTGCCTGGCGTCGTGTTCAAAAATCCCTGCCGTGCCCAGATGTCATAGGGCACCCGATCGTTACGCGCTTTATCCGCCAGGCCTTCTTCAGGTAGCCAGAATTTGCTGTGGACGTCACCTTTCGCTGTGGTCAGTATCAGCGCAGTCAGGTCCGATACGCTCGACAGGTCAAGCCCGCCCCATACCGTTTTACCGGTGATATCGTCAGGTTCTTCTTTGTTCATGTGCCAGACGGTCTGGCTGACAAAGGGACTTTTTGCCTCAACCCGCCGATTTAACACCAGGTTTTCAAATTCAGCCTGGCGCGACGGAAGGCGTTTGGCGCTGGCGGCCATGTCCAGCACTTCTTTCTGGTTCATGAACACATCAAAAGCCGGATTAGCCAGCCTTATCGCTTCAACCGAGAAAGGGTCGATATCTTCAGGCGCGGTTTGCAACCTGACCACCGTCCGCGGGTCAGCGCCGGTAAGACCATCGTCAATCAGCAGGCTGAGCAGGTCACTCGCATCGGGTGCCTGTGTGCTGATAATGACAGAAATCGGGTTATCCTGAGCTGCGGTTGCAGTTTCCAGCGCCTCATACAGTGGGTCACGGGGTCCGCGCACCTGCCCAAGCTCATCGTGCGCCACAAAACGCGGCGAGAACCCATAAGCCGTGGTGGCTTCGGCGCTCAGCGCGCGGTAATAAGAGCCTAAATCCGGGCAGTGAATTTCTTTCGCCGAGTCCTTAATTGCTACGTACTGCATGAGCGAAGGGTTCATGCGGCACATTTTCGACGCCAGGTTAAACAGAATGGCCGCCTGATCACGAGAGCGCGCGGCGGAATAGAGCTGCGAGTTGTGCGCTGCCTCCGGCCCTACCAGATAAAGCAGCATCAACATGGCTGTTTCAACAGTTTTGGCGTTTTTACGCCCCCGGCTGATGATCGCCCGGCGCGTGCCGTGCTCGTTGTCGAAAATAGCTCTGAAGTCGTCTTTCATGAACTCAGCCATTTTTAAAGGCTGACCGACATATTTACCTTCAGGAATGAGGATGTGCTTTTCACACCAGGCGATATTCCGTTCCGCCCTCGTCAGAATTTTTTTAGCCATCCGTAACAGCCTTAATCAATTTCCCAGGGCTTTTTCTCCCGTGCGAGGTTGTTATTAGCGCGGCCGACCGTCTTCGGGTCTGCCGTTGCCTGCCGGGTAATCCTTAGTCGGGTTGCCAGAGAGGATGCTGAACGAACTTCACGTTCTCGCATGGTAAGTAACTTGTCGTATCGCTTAAGGCCGTCTTCACGGGACAGCCACTCCATCTCAAAATCTTCGATCTGCGTGGTAAGCAATCGGGCCTGCACAACGTGCCTGCAATACATTTCCAGCATGTCGCGGTGCGTTTCGGTAAACGAGCTTGCCGGGTTATCGTTAACGAGCCTGACCCAGACATTTATTTCGGGATCACTGAGGTGCAATGACGGCTGTAACCTGCTTTCAGCCAATGCTGGCAGCGAGACAGCCGACGTCGCGGCAAGAGATTTTCTGCCTCGCTGAGCCATCGCATTTTTCCTTTTTTTCTGGACGTTTTTAAAAAAAAGACTGAGGGCGCGGTCTTTAAGATTTTGCTGCCAGAGTTTTACCCCTCCCCCCTGCCAGCGCCCACATCAGATGAGAATAGATCTCATTTTCATGAAATAGCACCATTTTGGTGAAATTCCGCAACATTAGATGAGAATGGCTATTATTTCTTAATGACCTGCAGGTTTTCCCGCGAAAGGCTGGCTGGCACCAGAGTCTTGCCGATTCCGATCGGGATCGACATGCTGACAGATGGCAGATTCTCACCAACTTCATGGCTGAATCCGATAGCTGTTACCGAATTGAACTGGATGCCGTCGATGCTGAATTCAATTAACTTTCCGTCACGGTATTCAATCTTGAGGTCTTTCATTCAGTGCTCCTGTTACCAGATAACGCGCCCTTCATCGTCGAACTCAGTCACCGTCCCGCCCTTCTCCATGCGCTGCTTCACTGAGTCGTGGCAGCGTTTGCAAAGTGACTGGAGGTTATCGGGATCGTGAAATAGTGTGTCATCACCTTTGTGCGGTGTGACGTGGTCAACGATAGAGGCTGATACCACTTGGTTACGCTTCAAGTGAAACTCACACAGCGGCTGCTTTTGCAGTTGGTGGTAGCGCAAACGATACCAGCGCTTAGTGTTATAGAGGTTGTGCCAGGGTGAATTGGATGCCATAAAACTTAGCTGGTTAAGATTAAAATGATCAAGTAACAAGCAATGCGTTATCATAAACTCTTTGCTTATCGCTTTTGTAGAGCAACCATCCTCACAACGCATAGAAATAATATTTCAATAAATTAGGAGATGATAATGGGTATTTTGACTTTTGATATTACTTGCCCGCACTGCCTTAGAGAAAAGGCCATGCTTGAAGCATTTGCAGAAAAAGCTATTGACAATGGGCCGTTTACAAATGTTGCCTTCTTTTGCAGAAGCTGCGAACAAGCAGGTATCTGTGTTGTCAGATCAAGGCGAGCAGGCATCCCTAAACCATTATCAAAATCTAAGGAAAATGGCTTTGTTAATGTTGTCATCCCAGGTCATGCCGATTATGAATTGAACCAAATTTATCCAAGCCCCCAACATCACTCGGCTCCTGATAATACTCCTAAAAGAGCAGCTGAATTCTTTATCGAATCAAAAGACAATTTACAAAGACAGAGATACGATACAGCAGTAATGATATGCCGAAAAGTGTTAGATATAGCCACCAGACAGCTGCTTGGAGATAAATCTAATAGAGAAACTTTAGTGCAGAGAATCACTATGCTTCACGCGCAAAACCTTATAACAGAACAAATGAAAGATTGGGCGCATATAGTCCGTATAGATTCCAATGGCGCTGTTCACTCTGATGAAATATTTACCAAAGAAGAAGCTGAAGAAATTATTGGCTTCACCGAAGTCTTCTTAATTTATTCCTTCACCCTGCCTGCGATGGTTGAAGCAAAAAAAGTTAGCGAAACTCAGTAAATCATAATCCTTAATTAATACATTGTTCTTTAACGTACTGTTGCAAACCAGCTATTATTTTTCCGGCGAGTTCGATTCGACTTCTGAGGGTGAAATAATCCCGTTCAGCGGAGTCAGTAAGTCCGGGGCTGGCTGCATCATCCATGCTGGCGGCGCCGGAGGTGGATTGCTTCGCGCAGGTGGCGTTGAGCTGCAACCGGCGCTTGCCAGAAGCAACGTCACGCTCAAGCTGGTCGATAGTTGCCTGAGCATCGGCTAATTCCTTCGTGTATTTGGCGTCGAGCGCGGCAACATCGCGCTGGCGGACCTGCATATCGTCAATCGTCTGCTGTCGCTCGGTAGCCAGACTGTCAGCGGTAACGTATTTTCCATGGTAAAGAATTGCTACCCGACATATCACAATGAGCGCCACCAGCAGCAGGCCGATTATTAATGCCCGCCAGCTAAAGGTCATTGGGACCATCCGCCAGGCACATTGAGCGCTCCATGTCGCGCCGGTTCATCAGGCCCCTGAATTTCATACCTCCGGCATAGACCCAGCGGCGAAGCTCTTCGCATGCTCCTTCCTGATCGCCCGCATTCAGCTTTTTAAGAAGTGTCGATTTAGAGAACGCGCCGGAGCCTACGTTGTAGGTGAAGCTGTAGAGCGAAGCGCGTTGATATTCATTCAGCGGAACCTTAACCAGACCATCAACCGTTTGCTTTACCGGCTTCAGGTCATTCCACAGCAGGCGATCACATTCCCGGTCGGTATACTTCTTACCTTTGATAATGTCGTTGCCTGTATGCCCATCACAGACCGTCCAGACACCAGCCACATCTTTGTAAGGATCGTATACGCGTCCCTCTACGCCGTCTTTACCACCGATGAAGAGAGAGGCGATAAGCATGGAGCCGCCGCCCGCTGCGGCAATCAGTTTGTTACGCAAGCTGGCTGACATAGCCATAATTATTCCTCTCCCAGCTTATCGGACGGGATATAGCCGCGCTGCTCCAGCGCCCTTATCTGAGCGAGAGAAACTTTGCGCTTAAAATACGCGTTGATAGCAAACGTCATCAGGGCCAGAACAATACCGGCAATAACGCCTACCGCACTCCATTCATCCGGGCTGAGTCGCGTTAGCACGCCATTGGCTACAGCCGAACCTGCCGCACCGTATGCCGCTCCTGATGCTAGTTTGCTCATATGGTTGATACTCATGGTCACCTCCGTGATTACGGTCGGTGCTGTCTGTAGTCAGAAGAAAATGCGCCTCAGCCACATGAGGTAAGGGTCAGCTTTAGTTAATTGGCTGAGCGCAAAAACGAAAAAGGCCCGCCGAAGCGAGCCTTTGTGAATTTTTTTATTCAATTGAACTGGTTAGCATCTTTTGTACAAAAGATAAAACCATGGCTATTACCTTGTAACTGTCAATTAATGAAAGTTGACAGAGTGAAACTTGTTTCTTTTGCGCTTACCTCTGGTCCTCCAGCAGTAAGCGTTTTTTTTTGGCTCCCTGACGCAAATCGCGGTAACTACTCTGCCCGTCGGCACAGGGAAAATTTATTGTCTCAAGTAATTTCAAAAGCGGTAACTTTTGATTTTGCGCTCTCCACAATATGAAAGGCTCTTCGTGTTTGCAGCACGGTGCGCACGCCTCAAAGCTGGTGGCATGTAGCGGTAAGCGCCTTTGGTATTGTGTGGAAGTTAAAACAGAAAACCCCGCCGGTCGGCAGGGTTCTTTTTGCGGGTGGTGGTGTTTTGTATGCAGTACGCCCACCATGAGAGAGATATTAATCCATTTTCGGACAAAATCAATCTATTTATTTACGTGCTTTGCCAATTCAACAGCGGCTGCAATATCGCTGTGCGTTGTCACTATTTTGAAGATCGTGTCAGCATGGCTTTCCTCAGCTTCCAGTTTAACCACCAGCGATTCAAAGAATGGCCTCCAGTTTCTGGTCCATGTACGAACATGCAGGTCTGGTAAATGATGGCTAATAACTTTGAAAGCCTTAGTGCCGGTACTCCTGCGAAAACCAATGCCGCTACAACGATCGCACTCTTTCTCTACGATTGCGCCGAGCATTTTTGATTTTTCAATATCTCTCACACGCCCTGTGCCATTACAACGACAGCGCGCGCTAATAACGCCCCTGCCGTGACATGTCACGCATTTCTCTTCTACTGTATCGACGCGGTATTTTGCTGCGGTCTTCTCTCCGCAGCCAGGGTGAACCATTACATTCGCCAAAAAATTTATTACGCCGCGCCCGTTACATTCTGGACAGGCATGCTCGGTAGCAGCCGACCGTGTATATTCCTCGAACGCCAGCTGACACATTACCTTCAGGCATGGCAGAAGCTTTTTACCTGCAGCTTTCACGATCAGTCTTGGCACCGTTCTTCGCGCATGCTCCATCAGTAATTCAACTGCCCGCGCCTTATCCTCTTCACCTATCCCTGCCTTTGCGAGAACAGCAGCCACACCTAACGGAGATTTTGACTGGCACATGCCGAAGGCACCCATTACGTCTGTTCCAGTCAGCGCTTCTGATGCTGTCGCACGCGACGTGTCGCTGATGTTCATAGTCTTCGGGCTGAAATGCTTTAAAGCCGATTCAATTTTCATGCTAATCCTTCTCCACACCCTTTATTTTTTATCTGCCCCGATAACGCCGACTGCAATCGCGTGATCGAGGAACCTGAACAGCAGCTCAATCTGGCTGCCATATTTGCTTTCAAACCCCCTCATATCCCGGTGCAGCTCATCGTGATGCGCTCTGCAAAGCGGTATCACAAATAAGTCATGCGCCTTGGTCCCCATTCCCCCTTGACCGTGTCCAATGATGTGGTGCGGATCGTCTGCCTGCTTACCGCAGCACGCGCACTTTTGCGACTTAACCCAGCGGGTGTATTTCTCGCTTTCCCAGCGCTTACGCTTTGGACGAAGCATAAACGATTCCGGCGACTCCGGGTCTGCTACCAGGCTGATGACCTTCTTCACAACCTCCCCGGCTTCTTGCAAAACCTCCCGCCCAGGACGCTCTGGCGTAATCAGAGAATCCTTCAGCGTGCCAGTAGACACCAGTTCGGCTTTCATCTTCAGAACGCGGCGTGCTGGCGCTTCGGGGATCAGGTCGATTACGTCTTTGATGGATGCCCACCAGCACAGTTCCGGCAACGTCAGAGGGTGGTTAAGAGGCAGGCCAATATCGAGGCAGGCGCTGTGGATGATCCACGCAGCAACGTTCGCAGCGGCAACCTCCTCCATCTCGCCGGATACGCCGTTATTACGCAGCTTGTTGTCATGATGGTAGCAGAGCGACAGCACGGCCTGTTCTGTTTCGAGCGTTGTCATTTCGTGGAAGTGGAAGCCGTCACCGTCATCGCACTGGCATGCATTAATCATCCCTACCCAGACAGTGAGATCGGGAAAGCCACCAGCGGCGGCAATAACACGCTCATGACGGAAGAAGGAATTCAGCAGCGGCTCATCCAGCAAGGGCTGATTGCCATCGTTGATTTTCCCTGACGGCAGGTCAGCCATGTCACCAGTCGGCGTGCTGATGAGTACGCGGCCACGAAACAAGCTCATCAGTTCTGAGCCAGGCTTGAACAGGACTATCCCGGTGCGCGGTGCCACTTCTGGCGTAAGAAGCGCCCTCATGCATTACCTTCCAGGGACTTACGAAGGGCTTTCTTGGCCTTTTTGTCTCCAGTTAAATGAAGATATCTCAGAGTAAGCTCTGGAGAAATGAAAATGCCATCATTAGTCTGACTGTAAGAGTCTGGGTTGTCCGCTATATATTTCTTAGTCTCATCAAGCGCAAGGAACTGCTCTGCACTTAGGCTCGTGTGTGACCTTTTTTTAATGCGATGCGTCGATGAGCACCCAAAAGTTGTTACTTTATTTTGTGCCGCCATGCTTAGTTACCTCCCGCCAGTTCTTTATCGTGAGTGTATTCGCCATTCCATGACTGCTTCATTGGCAGCTGGCCTTTGAGGTAGCGGCGATAAAGCCACACTGCGCCTTCACGCAGCAGAACAGGCTGATGAGTGATGAAGCTGGCCGCCGATGACGGGTTAATCTGGCTACTCTTCTCTGTGAGGTATTTATCGCGCGCCTGCGAGCGAACACGCCACTGCACATGGTTCCCGTTAGGGTTGTCGTCATAGAGCCAGTTGGAGTCCTGCAGGAACGCGCTTACCTTGCTGACGTTAACGCCATTCAGACGTTTGCAGAACTGGACAGGGGAAAGCCCATCGCTAAACAGGTTCTCAAGGTGATCGATATACTGCGCCTGTCGATGGGTAAGCACTTCAGCCTGCTGTTTCGCCTCCATGGCATCAGCCCACGCGCGCGCCAGCTTAATCGGGTCGTTCATGTCTGGCAGCATCACGCCGTGAACATCTCGCAGGTGAAAGTAGCTCTCTTCCAGTCTCTCAAAGAATGTCCAGGCTTCGTCGGTATCCACAATTTTGGACATCCGCGCCGCGCCCTTCTCAGTCCATAACGTCAGGCTTCTGGCTTTGGATGAAATTTGTGCGTGACTATTAGTCACTCGCAAATCGCGGAGATCATCGCCCTCTACAGTGAATATATGGATGCCCTCTAAGAAACGGCCAGCGTTGCGAGAAAGGTTTTTACGAACGTTGGCTTCGTCAGTGCCATAGCCTCTGGCCAGCAGCTCTGTCATGATTACCCGCTGATCGCGGTACATGAGAACGGGAACGCTGACTGAAGCGTTCGAAGAGATAACAACGGGATTAACGCCAGACGCAGCTGCGCCCAGTATCTGATTCGGCATATTTTCTTCTCCACACCTGTTTTAATCCGGCCCCGCCCCCTCATCTGCAAATGAACGGGACCAACCTTTGCCGGTAGCGTCTGCAAACGTCTACCGGCTTATCCATCATAACGGCTCAAAAATAAATTTCACGACTTAAGTGTATTCACCGATTTTTATATGCGAAGCCAACGTCCTAAGGCAACAAGGCTATACCTTAATCAAGACGCTCATTCTTCAAAACAAGGGTTACCTGACCGAGCCACTTACCAAAAAGTGCTGAATTTTTGAATACATAATATTATGCAACGTGTGTATTTTAACTCAACTAGTACCATTCTTGCTAAACTAAAAAAAATTAAATATTAACTAATGAAGGCTTTAACTAACGGAAATTCAAAGGATCAAGCAATCACACTGAAGAACATTGCACGCTAGGTTCAATTTTTTTGATTTATTAACTGTTAGTTTATTTCACATGTATCTAAAAATGGAAATGTAAAAATCATCAATTCCAGCTTATCGCTATTTTTTTAATTTTATCACTTTAGCTTAGAGCATATGTTCTGTGAAAAAAATATTTGTTTAATCTTGAGTCATGCTTGAAAATAGCCACATATTAACAGAGGGAACTTTAATATGAGTCAGGACTTGAAGGTTGGAGCTTTAGCAGTACTGGGTGCTTTTTTTCTTTTAGGGGGTATTAACGCTTACTCGAAAAAGCAAAGCGCAATTAATGAAATTAGTTCATGTGCAACTATAAATACAAGCAATGCAGTATCTAATGTCGAAAGAGACTTATTAGCCAGGCATGATAAAAGCTTATTTGGAGAGGAATTTATTACGCTTGATTCCATCCTCTTCCATAATGAAACGATTGGTAAACAAGGCACAAGGGTCATCGTCCCTTTCACTTTGATTCGCTCTCAAGGTCAAAGTGAATATGAGGCTGAAGTAAGATGCTCCGACTTTAATATCATTAAATACACTAAATTATAAATGTAAAACGATTTCAAAATACTCGCTTCTGCAGCCAAAACAATATTAATATAGTTATTTTATCTTTGAAATTTATAAAGACTCACACAGCAATCAGGTGATTATATGTTAAAACCATTGAAATACTACGTTGGCAAGGACAGGTCAAACAACCTCCTTTTACATTGCGAAGACTGCAAGCATTTGCCCGCTTCAGATTGCCGTACCTTTATTGGTAGTTTTTACACACCGAATCAGGCATTTTCATTAGCGGTTAGGAAATTCTCATCGCTAGAACATTGTGCCTTCTGCCAAGATGAATCGAAACATTTCGCAAACGATGAAACGCATTTTCCATATGTATATTGCGACGCTTCGATTTCATTAAGCAAAGGCAAGAAAACATTAAAACCAGTACATCATTCCCCCTCTACAAAGAAACCAAAATTTTGAGTTCCTTTGTTTTAACATGAAAGCGCCCGAAGGCGCTAATTTCTAAAATGCAGACTGGAAAACTATCACTAATCGTACATTATCGGAAAAGGCAGAATTAACTTTATCCAGTTTCTCCCATATCTGGGATCGTCATCTGTCCCGCCAGTTCGGCGACAGCGGCGCGGAGCATGCGGATGTTTTCCCATGTTGCCTTATCGGCACGCTCCACCAGGGCGATAAACTCTGCCATGGTCATTTCCGTATTAAGACGGGTCTCTATCGCTACTGAGCTGAAGCGGTTGAACTTCTCCATTACCTGCGCATCGTCCAGGTCAGGATACTGAGCAGAAACCCATGCTTTCAGCTCCGCGTTCTCCAGCTTCTTCTGCTTCAGGCGCTGCGCTTTGGCAATGATCTCAGCGGGCACAACAACTACCGTAGGGTTATCAAACGAGTCTGCCGCCCAGGTATGGGCGAAGCGCGATTCATTAAACGGGTAAATATCCTTGTCGCCAAACATCGCAGCTGCGCAGGCCCATACTTCAACACCGCTTTGCTCAATGATACCGGCGCGGGTCAGCGGCATGTTTTCGTCATACTGGCTATCAGCGTTTACGGCAGGCTGCGACGCGTTAACAGGAATGCCTGAGCGGTATTCGGCGATGATTGACATAACTTCTTCAACGCAACTCTGGTCGATAAAAAGTACCGTGTGCCCTTCATCGGTTTCGCCGTTCTGAGCATCACAAAGCAGCTCTACCAGACGGCGGGCACGTGCGGCGCTGAATTGCGGCATTGCATCGGCTTTGGTCAGCTTCTTCTTGCCAGTCGCCTTCGCCTTCTCCAGCTGCGTTTTTGCTACGCTCCCGGCTTTCACACCATGCTCGCGCACCAGCGCTACGGCGGTAGTCGCGGCCAACTCTTTGTTTTTCACCATAGCGATTAACTCGTCACCGGAGGTCAGCAGCTGCAGGTGATGTTCTACGTCAGCAATCGAGCGCTTCACCTTCTTCGCAATTTCCGCCGGTTCCATGCCCTGATTCATCATGCGCTGATAGGCTGCTGCACGCTCCAGAGGTTCCAGCGCGCGGCCCTGGCTGCTTGTGACCATGAAGGCGATGCGGTCTGCTTCGCTGCCCACAAAGTCTTTGCACTCCAGACGGATGTCATAACCAGCCTCTTTAGCCAGCTTCGCACCGTGATAACGGTGATGGCCGTCGATGATCTTAATGCCCTGCTCAGTGACCTGCACAGCGAGCGGAGGCACATGCTCACCAGCGATAAAGGCGTCGCGGAATTCTTCGACGTGGGTCTGGTCAATCTCCCGAATGTTGTAACCACTTTCGACATACAGCTCATCGACGCCCAGCAGGTAGGTTTTGCGGGTTGTGATGTTGGTTTCTGTCTTCGCTTTGTTGTCGTAAATTCTTGCTAAGTTAGTCATTTGTTTGCCAGCTCCCAAGCCAGGGTAACGATCAGCGCGGCGATCATCAGGGCCGCAGTGCGAATGCTTTGGTAAAAAATTACGTTGCGCTCAAAGTGGCGCAGTACATGGGCTTTCATCAGATTCCACCCCACGCGTCTGCGCTCGGCTTCGGCCTTAAGGCTTTGGCCTTCTGCATGCACATACGACGGCGCGCTACAGCCTGGTCACGGAATCGAGGCTTAGCTGTGGCATCCATCGCGTTTAGCCAGACGGTTGCCGCGCGGCTCCAGCAGTTGCGAGCCTGTAAAGACATAGCCAGCTTGCTCAGGCGCGAGTATTCGGCGTCAACAGCCGTAGCCTCTTCAACCAGGTAATAGCGAAATTTCATGTCAAGGTAGACTTCACCCATCGTCACCAGTGTTTTCCCCGCTTCGCGCACAGTCCGCACGTTCGCCTTCATCCCCTTAGCCAGTTCGGAAGCCGTCAGGCCCGGATGCTCTTTCAGGTACGCCAGAATCATTTGCTCAGTATTCATCGTCGCGTCTCCTGTTTAAGCGCCACGGAAGCCATCAGGAATGGCGTAATCAGCAGACGGCACGACAGTAATGTCACGCTGCCCACCAGCTTTGGGTAAGTCGTTCGCGCGCTCTTCCTTGACCGACAGGTAGCAGCGTTCGGTGATCAGGTAGTCGAAGTTCTTTTTGCGCCATGTACGGCCTGACGCGTTGTCCGCGCGGTTCTCGCACATCCAGCGGCAGTTCTTCGCGATGTAGCGCAGATACGCCACCCAACGCTCTTGGGTAAAGTCGAATTTACGCCAGAAGGTGCGCAGCTTGTCGCGACGACCAATGGTCATTTCGACGACTTTTGGCATTTCGGGAAGCATGTTGTGATAGGCATTAACAACATCCTCGTAGCCAATTTTTGCTTGATGAAGGTCGGCTGGCGAAGCGAGTCGACCAATAGGTTTTTTATCTGATGGTTCTTGTTTTGAATTTACTGACGGATCGTCGCCAGATTCTGGCGGGTGAAAACAGGTATTTTTGCTGGATTCTGACGGGTCAAATTTTGATGCGTCAAAATTCGATGCACCGGATTTTGATGCGTCAGATTCTGACGCGTCAGAATCTGACAGTTGAGTAATAGCGGCCTCGCGCAGCTTTTTGACGTTCAGCTGATACATGTTTGATGTGTTTCGATTGCCTTTGCGTCTTGATGTACTGGTCAGCCAGCCTTCACTCTCCAACTTGCGGATTGCGGTTCTAACAGTGCTCGGCCCGGCGCCGATCTGACGAGCAATGGTCGCTATGGATGGCCAGCAAACGCCTTCATCACTGGAGAAATCCGCAAGGCGGGCCATAATGGCCACCATCGTGATCTTCATCCCTGAGGAAGCGCAGCCGTCCCAAACAAAGGAAGTTAATTTAACGCTCATTAGTGCCCTCTACTTCCCTGAAATAGCGCTGAAACTGGTCAAGTGGGCTGAAGCATTCGCCATGCTCGTAGTTGTCGCGCAAGTAGATAACGCGGTTTGTTTCTGGCTCCCACCTAACGACACGGACGACAACGCCGCGCTTGTCTTTGAAACGCCGGTTAACTTCACGCATTCTTCGGTCTCCGGCTTACGGTAAAACTCTGACCATGCCGCTTCGACTACCCGGCGCGACGTCTCCTGGTAGTTGTTGGCACCACCAGCGACGCGTATGATCTGCTCATACCAGCAAATGCCGGCAATTAAACGGCAACGAAATTGCCCTGTTGGTCTGTTCTGGCTTACAATGGACATGCGATTATTTCTCCACACCATGCTGATTTGATCGCTCCGACGCCTGGGGGCTGCAACCTCCGGGCGTCACTTTTTTAAGGCCTTCTTACGGCTGAATGCCGTGATAATCGAACGCACTTCTTCATCACGCGCCGCCAGATGTTTGCGGTGGTGAATCATGATTTCCTGTGCTTCCTCCTCATCAATCACGCCATCTGCAACTGCCTGATCGATAATCTGGTCTACGTGCCCGCGCTGCGCCGCAGTTCTGACGGACTTGTTAAAAAGCTCAACCATGTCCAACTCTTCAAACTTCGGAATGTCCACCAGCATTGCGCCACGGCGTGCTGCAAAATATTCAGCCAGGTAGTTAGTGCCTGACAGGTCCTCCATCGCTTCCAGCTCGTGATGCTCGAAGAAACGGCAGCCGTTTTTCTCATACAGGTTGTTGTTGAACTGCGTCAGGGTCATGCCCAGCGCGCCAGCCATGGCAGAACGACCGCCCGCATAGGCTTTGCACATCGCTTTTACTGTCTCTTTGATGTCTACCATCATGTTTTTCCTTTGGTAGTTATGTTGAAAGTGATGCTGTTTTATCCTGCTTACTTACCCGGCATGCCGTCTTTAGCATTTGGGTAAATGTCAGGTCGAAGCTGATGTGGAGTGACAGACCAACCTCCCCACTGGCAAAGCTTTATCACTCGTTCAGGTGGAACCCGGTCTTTAGATATCCAGTTAGCAACGGACTGGACTGAACTGAAGCCAAAACGGCGAGAAACCTCTGACATAGAACCAACAGCCCTTACTGCCTGTTCGCTGACATTTTTGAAACTTTGCTGCATCTCACTGCCCTCATAGATGGGATGCATTAGATACTACTTAAAGTAGCAAAAAAATACAACTTAAAATAGAAATGACAACTATGCTTTGTGCGCTTAATCTTCCACTTATGGTGGAAGAAGCTAAATACAAAGACTTTGCCGACAGGCTTAATAAGTCGCTCCAGAACATGGATTTTGGAGTAAAAGAACTTTCAGAACTTAGTGGCGTCTCGTATGAGATGGCGCGGCGCTACACGCTTGGTACAGCAAAACCAAGAGATGAGAAGATGATGAGAATTGCCGAAAGGCTTTCAGTGTCTCCAGCTTATCTTGACTATGGGGTAACGGATGACAGTGACAGGCCTGAAAAAGGAACCGTCAGAATCAAGCAGTTAGACCTGCATGCATCTGCAGGACATGGTTATATCAATCAGCCGTTCCCCACTGTTATAAGCTCTATTGAGATACCAGAACCTCGCATCTATGAACTTTTTGGACGTCGAACACTGGATGGTATCGAGCTAATAAATGTTGATGGCGACAGTATGATGCCGACATTAAATCCCAAAGATTTGCTATTTGTTGATAGAAGTGTCGATCACTTCAATGGCGATGGGGTGTATGTGTTCAACTTTGAAGACTCGACCTTCGTGAAGCGACTACAAAAAGTAAAAGGCCGCAAGCTGGCAGTGCTGTCCGATAACGAGAAATATCCCCCGTTTTTTATCGAAGAGCATGAAATGTCTGACCTTTTCATCTTCGGGAAGCTTATAAGATGCTTACCACTCAAGCTTATTGACTTCGGCTAATCCAAAGTTATTCACTAAACCGGCGTAAGCCGGTTTTTTTATGCCTAAATATCAATTAGATGCGTGGCAATGTACCATGCCGCCAATATTTTCTACTTTTTGTAGTTGATTTTCTCTACTTAAAGTAGCTATATTCAACTCACAAGCTTTACTACCTGAGTTGAACAAATGAACATCGCGAAGCAGATGGCTAACACTAAATTTTGGGACCTGATCACCTTTCTGTACCTGTTCCCGGATGCCGAGCTGGTTTGCGATGGTGACGGCGGGATCGTGTTGTTGGAGTGCTGTGTCGATAGCCCGGCAGTGAAGCCGGTTTTTTGATGGATGGCGGTGTGTTGTTTGGCGGTTTCTTCAGTAACCCATTCTGATTAAACCGCCCTCTTTTTCACAACGAAAAGGGCGTTTGCAAAGCGGGTGTTTTCGAACGCTTAGAGACGCCGAGTGAATGCCCTCCTCGTTGTGGTGAATGCGGCTAGCGCACGCGGAGAACTGGCATCGTAACTATCGTGCGATGCTATGAGTCTAGAAGTCACCGCTCTGGAGTTTGCCAGTTCGGCCGGAGCACCGGGAGGCACCCGGCACCGCAACCCTCTTTCGGTGTGGAGAAATCAGGCTGTGGGTTATTGCAGTAACCCACCAGCCATTTAAGCGAATCCCTCAGTTTTTTATTGCCGTCACTGGCAAGGGATTCATGCAATCAAAAATCGTGTGGAGAACATATGCAGAAGCCAGATGACGATATCAAAGTCGGGATAATCATTTTCCCGTACTCCAAAATTTTCGGTGGTTGGATCGCCCCGGATGGTGAATTGGTTAAGAACCCGATTAAAGCTCAGCGCATGGCTGAGGAAATGAACCGCAACATCACCATCCACTGAGGCGCCCAACATGCTCCACGCAAAATCGAATAAAGAAATTGTTGCCGCTGGTCATTCCTTTGCGAAAAACCTCTCAGCTGATACCGGCCTGATGGACATGGCAAAGATGGTAAGCGAGCTCGCTACGCGTCTCGACGTCGCAAACGCGCGCGCCAGTGTGATGGCAGGTGAAGTGCTGCGTATAAACAGCATTATGCCGGACGCGATCGCTGCGCTGAATGCTACTGGCGACCATATGAGCCTTGTCGCCAACCTAAACGCCGCCATGGTAACGCCAGCTGCTAATGAGTGGATTAAGGCTCTCCAGGCTGAAGCAGTCGTTCAGACGCGCAAATACGTTCAGACCATGACCAACCACCAGCAGCCCGGCGTATCTCACGTTATTAACCTCATCTCGCAGCTGGAGATGGACATGCTGCGCACCAGCGCTGGTAAGGATGGTAATAATGAGTAAGCAGACGATAGACATGACGCCGCATGATGAAACATCACGCCGTATTGCTGCATGCGTTAATGCTTTTGAAGGTATCCCCACCGATCGCATTGAGGGTAAGAATTTAGGTGAAATCCTCGCTGGCGAGGTGCGGCTTAACGGCGCGGGGCCGCGCGCTGATGGTGGGTTTGGCTTCGAGTTTTCCGGCGGTGTTTGCCAGCTAATGGCAGAAGCCTATGCAGAGCAATTCAGGCAATCAGGCGCCATAAATTATCTTGAGCTGCTTTTTAACCATTCTGATATCGGTCCGCTGACTATCACCATGCAGCGTGTTGAGGGGCTGACGCCAGCCCAAAAGTTTGCGCAGGCTGAGGCGCAGCGTGATGAGTTGCAGCAAAAGCTGGATGCGCTGCTCGGCGGATTCGAAGAGGCCATCAGGCACAAGAATAAGCTTGCGGCAGAGCTTAACGCGCTGGCGGCAGAGAATGCGCTGATTCATAGCGAGCCTTCGCTAGCATCAATGATGGAGGCGCTAGATATCTTTTACGCGGATGAGGACGTGCCGGAACGGGCAATGCTTGCCGCGCATAAAGCATTGCTACCGAAGCGCGCGCCAGCCGCCGACGGCTACCTCAACTCTGTGCGGGCTGATGCCATACCGGAAAACCTGAAAGTCATTGGTGAACTAATCCGTACCCAAGATAACCGCATCACCGATCAGCCGATGTTTGTCGTGTTCGAAAAACGAGAGATTATTGGCAGCGATGATCACTCACCAGACCGCATTGTCTGGGTATGGGAAGGCGAAGAAGTAGATGAGCTGCGCGGTAAGCGTCTTGAATTGCTGTATCGGAATGGTCGTGATACTCGCGGTTATGACCGCTATGCAATGCAGGAGATCGATGTGTTTGTCACCGCCTGCTTCACAGAGCAGGGATGCAAAGATTTCCTGAGCCAGAACGGCCACAACCTGCGCCAACCCTTTATCTATGCCGCTGGCTCGTTTCGTAACAATGAATACAGAGCGGTTCGCAATTGGTTGATGTCATTGTCGGAGGCCAGCCATGCGTGAGCGCCCAATCCTCTTAAACGCCGACATGGTGCGCGCCGTACTGAACGGCAGCAAGACGCAGACGCGCCGGATCATAACTCCGCAACCGAAATTAACAGAGCGCTCTGGCTTTGAATGGAAGGGGTATCTGTTTGGTGCTGGTAGCGATGACCGAGAAACCAATCGTAATTTTTCGCATGTCAAATGCCCGTTCGGCCAGCCCGGCGATCGCCTCTGGGTGCGTGAGACGTTTTCTGTCGTTCCGCACACCGCCTATGCAGCCAGTGAAGGTGTTCAGCAGGTTATCTGCCCGGATGACAGCCATGAAGCGGCAATCTTCCGAGCTGGCTGGGAGCATTCAACAGGCGGCATCCGCTGGCGCCCATCCATCCACATGCCGCGCTGGGCCAGCAGAATAACGCTGGAGATAACCGGCGTTCGGGTTGAGCGGTTGGCATCAGTGAGCAACGATGACGCGCGCGCCGAAGGCTATCCAGCAGAGCGCGCAGCAGACGGCAGCAATATCGATCCTTGGCTCTGGTTCCGCGATTTGTGGGACGGCATCTATCCAGAGCAGTCGTTCAAGGTGAATCCGTGGGTGTGGGTGATCGAGTTTAAGCGCATGGAGGGTGAATGATGCAGGCATATACGGAAGAGCAGAGAAAGGCGCTGATTGGGCGTCTGAATCAAATCGCAGAGAAGCTGAAATGGCATAACGCGGCATACGCGCAGGATGTTCTGCTGGCTGTAGATGCTCTGAACGCCACCTCGCCGCAGCCGGTGCTAGCTGGAAGCTCGTGCCTATTATCGCTTTCCCTTCACAGTGGGCAGCAGGTCAGAAGGCATTTGACTCAGCAGGCATGAACAAGGTTGATGCGGTTTATAAGGCCATGGTGGCAGCAGCGCCGGAGGTGGAGTGATGCCGACTAAGGCAGATTTGCAAGCCAGGGTTGATGAGCTGGAAAGGGATAACCAGTCTCTTAAAAACCTCCTGGCGCGGGCAGAACGCGAGTTGAATGACAAGCTTTATCCCGAAGAACTGCCACCCTTGCCAGTTCCATACCTCATCACCTGCCAGATGAAGTATTACCGTATGCCATGGGAGCCGTTCTGGTGCTATGAGCATCTGCAATGGTGTGATGAGTTAGACAGTAGCTTCCCTTACTCGATGGCTGAAAACTCATGCCCGATTTGCAGAGAGGGGGCCTGATGCCTAAATCCCCCGCCGAACGCAAAGCCGCGCAGCGCGCGCGGCAGTCTGCCAGCGGTGAGAAGAAGCTGGAGCTGAAACTGGATAGTCAGGAAGTCGATATGCTGGCGCAGAACTGCGTCGCACGCCGCCCCGGTCGCGCCCTGTATGAGCTGAATGAGTACATCACGATGCTCATCCGCAAAGATAACGCGGAGCTACAGCAGCAGCTTGCAGAGCTGGCAAAGCGCCAGTGCGGGAAGTGTGGCGATCGCCTGCCGGTCAGTTCGTGCCCGTGCCAGGGCGAATCGGCATGTTGGGCCACCAGCGGCTGGATTGAGACTAAATTAAACATCACGCCGTGACATGTCACCGCAGATTTAACCTGTTGCAGCAGGAGTGGAGAAAATAATGAATTCAGATTTTATGACCGAGAAGGAAGTGATGCAGGAGATTGGCAAGGCTCGAACCGCGCTTTGGCGGCTACGTAAATGCCATGGATTCCCATCGCCGGTGCTTACCCATCCCGCGCGCTACAGCCGTAAAGCAGTGCAACGATGGATAGAATCAGGCGGTGTTACCCGAGCTGTTTGACATGCCAAAATATCTTTTCAGCGTAGAGCTCGTAGGCTTTACGCTGCTCTTCTAACCAGTCGTGCTTGTTATAAACCGCCATTACCCCGCCCAGCTCATGCCCCAGCATCTTCTCCGTAACGTGAGGCATAACCCCTTCGCTGGATAGATTAGTCACCAGCGAGCGGCGAAAGTCGTGCGTTCGCCATTCAGGTATTTCAATTCCGCTTCGAAGCTTTTTCATATAGAGATTGGCTGACGATCTATCTATCGCTTTATCCAGTTCCTGCCCCGGAAAGAGCACGCTGTTTTTCGTGGCAAGCAGTTGCTCAATGTAGGGCCTCACCTGTTTGAAGATTGGGCGCCGGATAACGTTTCCCATCTTGGAGTGAGCGGACGGAGTGGTCCAAATCAGGTCGTCCATATTGAACTCTGATGCGTTTGCCAGGCGCAGTTCTGATAGTCTGGCTCCCCAAAGCAACAGCAGCTGATGAAGCACGCGATTTGAGGTGACGATTTTGCTGTTCTCAAGCGCTAGCCATATTTTTGCCAGCTCGGTATAAGTCAGCACGCGATCACCCACATCGGGCTTTTTCCCGATGTTTTTCACGCTGAGCTTTGTAAGTTCGCATGAGGGAATCAGCTGCCGGCTGATGCACCAGTTGATGACAGACCGCAGTTGTAGCAAAAGAACCCGCGCCTTTTTCTTATTCAGCTTTTCCTGCTTATCGAAGAACAGTACCCATTGCGAAACAGGAATATTGGTCACCGGCATATCTTTAAATTCTGTGTACATGGTGTTGTACACGACGGATTTGTACAGAGTGCGGGTGTTCTGTTTCAGCCCCTCGACGTACTTTTCCCACCACTGATCGAGGCACTCCTGAAGCGTCAGCTCACCTTTACTACTGGCAAAGTAGGTTTTAGGGTGGATGCCCTTCGTGTACAATCCGCGCATCTCACCGATGATGACGCGGGCGTCTTTGAGTGTGGTTCCTGGGTAACGGCCTACAGTAAGGCGTACAGGCTTGCCGTTCCATCGAAACCGAAACTGAAAGGAGATGGTGCCAGTGGGAGTAATGCGTGCGCTGAGCCCGTCGCTATCAGTTACCTCAGCGGGGCCGCTGTAAGGTTTGCCGTTAATGCTTCTGAGTTTGGTATCACTAAGCGCCACTGTCTTTATATCCTGTACACACCGGTCTGACGCATTCTGTACTCAATGTGTACGCAAAGGCAAGTGAACGAAGCGATTACAACCCGAAACGAGACGAAACAAACAAGAACGCATCGAATCGTAAAGCTTGTTAAAAATTGAGGTTTTACGGTAAGATAGGAACAACTGAGAACAAGCAAGAAAGATTAGAAACAAAGTCCCCTTAGTTAAATGGATATAACGAGCCCCTCCTAAGGGCTAGTTGCAGGTTCGATTCCTGCAGGGGACGCCATTTAGCAGTTCGCACCCCTCCGAAGCAGTTCGCAAAACCCCTGTCAAACCTGACTTTATCAATAACAACCGTTCGCCACAGTTCGTCATCGTCCGTTGACAGCCTGACTTTTGTCTGGGTAAATTCTGGGTAAACGTATTTTACCCACCGGATTTTTACCCAATGCTCACCATTAAGCAGATTGATGCAGCAAAGCCCAAGGATAAGCCGTACAGGATTGCTGACGGCAACGGGCTTTATCTCTACATTCCGGCGTCAGGCAAGAAGGTCTGGCAGCTCCGGTATCAGTTCGAAGGGAAAGAAAAAATACACACGGTGGGTAAGTATCCGGAGATCGGCCCTGCCGATGCCAGAAACATGGCTTTTGAGGTAAAGCGAGACCTCGCTATTGGGCTTAACCCGGCAACAAAGAAACGCCAGCAAGAAAAGGCGCCTGACACTTTTTCCTCTATATATGAGGAGTGGTACAAGCACAAACGTCCTGTCTGGTCAGAGGGGTATGCAGTGGAGCTTCAGCGAATGTTCGAAGCCGACATACTTCCTTATATAGGCAAGATGGCGATGGATGAGATTGAACCGATGACACTTTTAAAGGTGCTCAGAAGGTTCGAAGATCGCGGGGCAATGGAGCGGGCTAACAAGGCGCGTCGCCGCTGCGGTGAGGTTTTCCGGTATGCGGTTGTTACCGGTCGGGCAAAATACAATCCTGCGCCAGATTTGGCTGATGCTATGCGAGGCTACAGGAAACAGAACTTCCCTTTCCTTCCGGCTGACCAGATACCGGCCTTTAACCAGGCACTGGCCGGTTACTCTGGAAGCATCATTTCAAAGGTTGCGACACAGGTTCTGCAATACACCGCCATGCGTACGAAGGAACTCCGGAGCATGCAATGGGTAAACGTCGATTTTGAGAACAGGGTTATCAATATTGACGCTGAGATGATGAAAAAGAAGCGCACTCATGTAGTGCCCATGTCTCAACAGGTTTATGACTTACTTCAGATGTTGAAGCCAGTAACGTCCGTGTCACCATACGTTTTCGCCGGTAGAAACGATAAAAGCAAGTCGATAAGCGAGAACGCCGTATTGCTTGTCATTCGTCAGATTGGATATGAAGGCCTGGCAAGCGGTCACGGCTTCCGGCATCAGTTCAGCACAATCCTCAACGAGCATGGCTGGTCATCAGATGCCATCGAGAGACAACTGGCGCACGTAGACAAAAACAATATTCGCGGCGTCTACAATCATGCGCAGTACATGGATACGAGACGCGAGATGATGCAATGGTGGGCCGACTACTTAGATGGAAAGGTTAGCTGAGGATTAGCAATCATTGGCTCTGCGGCTGTGAGATTACTCTATATTAGAAGCGGGACCTTATAATCTTCTCCGCAAAATCATAACATTCGTTCGCACACAGCAGCACAAACAACCATAAAGTAACACGCCTTCATGATTGCCCGCTTAAAGCGGGCTTTTTCATGCCTGCAGCCTGTCGGGCATCTATACTGTACTGCCCCAAGCTACACTCAGCACCCCATTCATATCGTCGGCCGGTACGGGTCCTCATCGTCGAGAATCGTAGCTGTCACTTTACCCAGCACGATAATCCTGTCCATCACCTCCCCTTCCAGCGTTTCGCCGTCTGGCGTAATCAGCCCGGAAGAAAACAAAATCCCAATCATCGGATAGCCATCGTACTGAAACGCCACCTCGTCACCAGGATTTGCCCGTTCCGCGCTGTCCACGATGACAAAGCCATCCTGCGTTTCGATGCGGAAGCTGCTTGATGTGAAATGGGCATAGTCAGGCTCAGAATGATGTGTAGCGTACGGCTCAAATGAGGCTGTCACATCACGTACCCCATGTTGCGCAGCGCCCACGTCTTGTTTTCCTTCACAGCGTCTATCTCAAGGAAATTCGACTGATAGCGCAGGATATACTCGTTGCACTGATCCAGCGTCCAGTGATGATTGACCGCCTCCAGCTGTGCCTGAAACGCGCTGGTTGTCACTATCTGCCTACCCAGCCGGTCCAGTGATATCGCCTGTACAAATGCAGGCCGTATCTCGTAGTTTCGCGGCATAACAAATCCTCCCCTGATAAATACTGTATGCATGAACAGTAATATCGATCAGTGAATTTGATCAAGGCAAATCGGGAGCAAGAATTGTAAAGCTACTGATGGTGCTGAAGTTTTAGGCTGATGGAGTGGTTTTTACAGTTCACTTATTAGAGTTTTTGTTGAGGCTACATAAGATCAGTGACATCATATGCCGAAGAATGAACGGACTTCATAATAAACTTATTTTATTAGGATATTCATATAAAATGAAATTCAGAAACCTCATGTCAACCAGAGATATATCGGCATTAATATTTATCTTGGTTGCAATATTGGCGGCATATATCCCATCCTATATTAGCACTTATGGATTCTCTGATGATTACTCGACTTACTTCGCCGCGAACCTTTCTCATACAAACTTTATAAAATGGGATGTAATGTCTGGTAGGCCTGCATATGCCGCTATGCGCTATATAGCAGGAAAATTCATAGAAACAACATCAGACTTTACTTTGTTCAGGCTGCTATCCGTGATAAGCATAGCCGCATTGGGTGGATACCTATATTTCTTCTTAAAGAAAGTTTCATTTCCTGGAGGAGTGGTGGCATGGGCGGCCACCCCTGTTCTACTTTGCAGCCTGCCTTCGATATCTCTTTTTGGTGCCTGGGCTACTTGCTTCCCGTATGTCGCTTCTATTATTTTTTGTGGAGCATCATACTCGACGCTAAATCATTGCAAAAATTTAAAACCGGTATCTGGGTTTTTAATTTCTCTCTTTCTGCTTTCTGTGGCTTTTGCCATATATCAGCCCACAGGAATGGCTTTCTCTTTCTTTATGCTGATAGACAACTGTCTTAACAACAACTCTATTGAGTATAAAAAGATCACTAAGAATGCTATCATGATGGCTTTGGGAATGGTTGCTTCACTGGCTTTCTCAAAATTTATACCGACTGCTGTATATGGTGAAACTTTCGCCAGAAGCGCTTTGGCTAATTCCATTGAGGAAAAGGCATCCTGGTTTTTTGATAAACCATTCCACGATGCCATTTCAAACTACTCTATCTTTCACTCGCCACTTTACTTTAACCTGTCACTGGCTTTATTTATCATTTCTTTGATATTTGTAGGCCTACAGAATGATGGATTTAAGAAGGCAGCGTTAGCAATAGTGATTATCATTGGGAGCTTCTCGCCAAATCTTATAATCGCTGAGAGCTGGGTATCTTACCGTTCTCTGGTAAGCCTTGAGCTCTGTATCGGAGTTGTCATGGTGTTCGGAATGGCAAGTTTCACGAACAGGTTTAACATCAGAAGTGTAGCCATGTCTGTTGCCGCTGCCTATGCAGTGTTCAGCTGCGCTAGCTTTATATATACAAATTTCGTTAGGCAGTACGACCAAGAATCAATAGTTTTAAAAGCAGCCATAAAAGATAAGATAACTAAAGATTATACTGGATATTTGATGTTCGATATATCCAACCCTGAATGGAATGTATTCTCTCCAACTAAATATGATGAGATTGGCGCGCCATCAATACAGATAGCATGGGCCATATCTGGACTTGCTGACTCTGTAAGAAAGGAAATGGGATATAACTTCAGGATCAGTAATGCAGCCACGGATGCCTCAGTTTTAAGTGCTGACGGTAAATCATGCTCCAAAGACTGCACTATTATCAAAGTTACTGATAGATTGCGGCTTATCAAAGATTGAAATTAAGAAATGGCAGGATTAACCCTGCCATTCTTATCAAGGCTTACTCGGCCAAGAGATGTTTTTACCCGAGGCGTCAACCCTGTTAAGCAATACTCTGTATTTCTTCCAACTGCTCAAACTTGCTTTTTCGTCATCCGTGGCCATTTCCATGTCAACTGCATCCTGAAGAATCGAAATATTCAGCGTGGCTTCATCTATTAGGCGCTGTTTCATGGCGCTAACAGATTCGATATTCTGCTTATCAATGATAGCCTGCTCTTCATCTGTTAAAGGTGGTCGTGAAAATGACTTTCCATCATAGAGATAGCCTGGCCCCGCAATATTGCTATCATCATATTCAACCAGCGTGGTTCCCTCTTCATGTTGATAGACACCTTCTCCATCCCATAAAAAGGTGTTGATTACCACTCCATCCTTAATTATTGCCCACGATTTCATTATGCATACTCCCAAACAATAACAAGACCCTGCGAACCATCACCGCCAGCAACAGCAGCATTCCCACCATTTACTTTAGATGGACCACCTCCGGCCCCATATCCAGAACCATTAACTCCTTTTGAGTTAAATGCAGTAATGAATCCGCCAGCACCAAATTGTGAAGAACCACCAGGGCTTTCTACTACCACAGATGCGCTGACAACAATAGAGGCTGACGCTGCCTGACCGGGAGTGCCAACAATATTTGCGCCAGTTGCGCCGGAAGAGACCACAGCCGCTACCGTTGAAAAAGGAAAACTGTTTGTAGGACCTGCCGGCTGGCCTGATGAACCTCCAGCAGCGGAAAGCAAACTGCCGAACGATGATGTCCCGCCGATTGTTGCGTAGGGTCCAGTAGTCGTCCCGCCAGCACCCTTGGAGCCAACAACAACCTGAACGCCATTAAAATTCTGGGTGAACTGACCTTTTGCATACGAGCCAGCACCACCGGCCCCACCAACTGAGATATTGCCCGTATCTGCCGCGCGAGAGCCAGCGCTTCCACCGCCACCACCAACCATTTCAACAATGACTTTCTTGGTGCCGATGGTTGCTGTATAGGTTCCTGAGGTATAAAAAACCTGAACATTCAGCAGGCGCCCAGTAGCCTGCGCTAACTGAAGAGCATGATTATCCTGTGTTGCCGGGGCAACAGGAAGTGCACCACCACTGTTGCCGCAAAGCACCCATGCCGTCAGGGAGCTATTCCATTCAACCTCAACCAGCCCATTAGAAATGATCTCTCCACCCTGCAATGCCTGATTAGCATGCGAGTAAAGAGGGTACGCAGTCCCTCCGTTTGCCGCAAAGGTGCTCGGCCCGGTATTGGCTGTTTTAGCTTTGAACGTCAAACGCATGCCGTCCACTGGCGCAGGCAGATTTGGAATAAATGACGCTGCATAAGTGTTTGCAGCTCCGGTGTCTGCAGCAAAGGTCATGCTTCCCTGTTGTATGGCAGAAAAAATACCAGTTGCTGGCAGAAAAGGTGCGTTCGGCGCTACTGCTATGTTGGCTGCAGTTACAGATGTTGCGCCCTGCGCTACGGTAATTACCCACGCAGCGGTGTATCCGGTGTCTGCTACAGGCGTTGCTTGGGTTCCGGTAGTTGCGGCAACACCCGCTTTAAGCGCCACGGTACAAACGCCAGAGCGTACCGTATTTTGTGCAGTGCCAGCATTGTTGGGGCCGCTGTATGCTACAGATGGATTAGCTGCATTGTAATAAGGCAGTACAGTCGCACCTGAGTCGACATCGTTGTAGGCCACCTGAATCAGGTAGTTGATACTCTGCCCTGCGGTTGTCGGCGCCGTCAGGGTGAACGCTGTTGAATTGAGGATTACCCCCTGTTTAAGAATGGTATTGGTCGTATCCGCAGCAAGCGAGGAATAAGCGGTACCGTCAACGTTCTGCAGGCTGTAAATCTGCCCTTTGGCGACGTTAATTATCATCGATGCCGGTGATGACGGAGTGCAAGCCAGACCATGCAGATAAGTATTCGAGCCCATCATGGCAGCGGCAAGTTTTGCCAGCCCCATCATGGCGTATTTGTTGGTATTGAGCAGGTCGGTTTCGAGCGGAATGGCGCCCGGATATACAATCTGACGATCCATAGTTTGTCCCATAAAAAAGGCCGCCAGATGGGCAGCCATATTGATATTGTTTGCTGTGTTAATACGCTACTGCAGTTTTACCCACACAATAGTGCCTTCCATTTTCACTGCCGCGACGGCTTCGTAGACCTGTGCATCCGTGACTGTTCCGGTAACCATATCCTGTGAAACGTACTGCCCTCGCGACGGGCTGCTGTAGCCCGCCGGGGTTGTCTGGTAACCCGCAACATAAGGTATTCCTGTGCCTTTTGGACGGTAGGCGATGACAAAAGCCTGGTAAGGGATCATCACTGACCCGTAGCCTCCCGCCACGCCATAGCCGATCATCGGCCCGCCATATGAACCAGTATCTAGCGGCCGCTGCGGCTCAAACACGCTCGGCGTGTTGCCTGTCAGCTCTTCCAGTATGTCGATGATGGCCTGCCGGGTACCGCGCTCCCGAAACAGGTTTATCTTCATCTGATTACGGAAGAGGTCGTCACTCATTCCGGAGGGTCGGAGCAGGCTGGTACCAAAGAAGTCATAGGCGGCAATATCCAGCCAGCCGCCCGTTGCGGTTGATATGCGAGTCTGCGTTTTAGCGTAGAGGTAGAGGGAGTAGCACCATGCCAGCGCATTCGCGCAGGCTGTCAGTGCGCCGTCAAGTAAAGGGCTGTCGTCGCCAAACCACGTCGGCGGCAGTAAACCCTTCAGGCGCGTATAAATATCGTTCTGATCGCCCATTGCCATATCAGCTCACCGAAATCGTGCCAGCGCGGATGACCTGTTTGGCCGAGGCAGCAAGGTCAGCGGTACCAGAGTTAAGCGTAAGGGCCGTAACGTTAGTGACCAGCGGGCTGGCCCCGTAGGCCACTTTCACCAGTTGGGTATAAGCCAGCAACTGGCCAAGTGACAGACTGGCGATGTATTTATGAATGGCGGCCTGCACGAGCGACACGATATCGGAGTGATTACCGGATGCGTCCGTTGTGATGACCAGGGCTACATTTGCCGTCACGATGGAAGGCGGGAACACCCCAAACGACACCGTAAATCCGCGAACCGCATCAATAGCGGCATAGGCCTGACCGAGAAAGGTAGATGAAGGCGTTCCGCTGCCGTCGTCCACCACTGCGTAAAAATACCCAGGCTGTGCGGTCCCGTTGTAGGCATAATTTTCGGTCAGCGTATAGGTGACGCCGCTTTGCATGCTACTCAGAGCGTAGCCAATAGCCGCCTTCGTTGCCTTCGACAGGGACGCAATCCACAGCACGAAGCGTGCCCGGAAAGCATCGTCAGACTCGGCATCCTCGCCGCTGGCAAACGTGGTGCTGTTGGTTACGGTATCGACGTACTGAATGCTTCCAGAAATGACCGTGACTGTACCGGCCTGCGCATTCCCTGCCGCCCCAGCGATATTTGCTTGCGCCGGAACGGTAAGTGAGCTCACTCCCGCACCGATGACGTAGCCAGCCTGAGTCGCATCGTAGGCCGAGCTGGTCGTGTCGCCGATGACCGCATAGGTTTGCGTGCCGTCTGTAGTGGTCACCACCGAACCTACCGGGATCAGCGCCTGGTTGGTTGCCGTAAAGCGGCTGAAGGTCACCTGTCCCGTGGCCTGCACCGCTGAGAGACGGGGAAAGCTGAAATCTGCCATCCAGCTGTCAAGATCATCCCCGGAACAGGTCGCCGCGCGGGTGGTGACCAGAAGATTCACTATAAGCTGCTGTATCCACATTGCCACGCCAGCGTTTGACTCTGCCAGTGAGCGCAAGATACTACCGATTGCCAGATCAACAAGCCCGGCAGCTTTTGCCTGCATTGCTGTGACCTGGTCACTGACCAACGTAGCGAATGTTTTAATATTGAGTGATGCCACTGAGTTACCTCGTTACGTCAAAGCTGAGTGTTTCCGGCGTACCGGTAGAAGCGTCGGTGTATGCTACCGCCACGCTGACGCCGCCCTCTATAAGTGACAGCGCTACTGTCGGCGGCGGGCTGGCCGCCACCGCGTCCTCAAGCAGCATTTGCCCACTGATAAGCGTTTTCCATTCGTTCAGGTTGACGTTCTGGCCGACTTTCTGGCCCAGCCCGGCCCCGTAATCGGGGTGAAAGACGTATTCGCCCGGATTGGTCATAAGCCGACGAAGTATCCGCTGCCTGCCGCGCTCCGTCCCGGAAACCGGGCGGAGGTCGCCCGCAGGCGAGGTGCTCAGGTCACCGCCTACATAGTGATGAATGTCGTACATAGGTTGTCCGCTAAGAAGAGGTCAGTTGCTGGTTAGGCTGGCTGGTCGTACCGCCGCCGGTGCCGTTTTCGGGGTGGTTATGGCCGTTGTAGGTAACGCGGATTTGCTGAACTGTTCCGTAGCTGCCGTTGTTATCACTGATTTGCTTCACCACGACGAGGTTATTGTCCATCAGCACGTCACCGCCGGTAAAATGATGCGCTGGCGCGTCATAGGTAAGCTTCGCCTTTGCACTCAGCAGCACTTCGCCATTGTTGAGGAATTTCAGCAGTGAGCCGCTATTATGAATCAACCAAAACTCGCCTGACGGCGGCCCTGGGCAGCGGTCTTCGTCATTATAAAACTGCCCCGCCGCCATGCCTGCACCCATCAGGCCGGAATCGAACTCTACTTCTACCACTGCGCCGACCATCGGACCGGCGGCCATGCCCCAGCCATTTCCCGCCCAGGGCGTGCTGAGCGGTATCCAGCCAGTTTCCTCGCCGGTTGGCTGCAACTGCACTTTCACGGCATACGTGTTCGGATCGTATGCAGTAATAACACCTTGCCGCGTACCGCTTTCGCCAGCGGTTGCCTGCCGCGACGTTGCCGCCATCGCATTCAGTAATGCTTTCACTCACTCACCTCCAGCGCAGGACTGTGGTTCTTCCCTGATATGCTCATCGTGTAGCCGTTATCCCAGCTAAGCGTGCGCCTGACGCTGTCACAGTAGTAAAGCTGGTCAAAGGGGCTTTGCGTGCCTTCAATGCGCACTAGCGTCTGCGGCGTCAGCAGATTGTCGCCAGCAGTAGAGCCGCTGAATTTCATTTCGTGCTGCACCACCTGGCGGTAAATGGTCTGCGCCAGCGCTGTCGCCGATTCTGGCGTCAGACCGTTGCGGATAACGCGGTACACCTGCGTTTTTGCCGTGGCGTTACCCGGTGTCGTGCCTTTGGCGTTCTTCGGATAAGAAGCGACAAACTGTTTATTTTTGCGTTTCGCGTTCCAACTCAGAACCTCTACCGTCACCCCCTTGGAAATCGTCAGCGCGCGCGAGAAAGATAAATCGTCAGAGGCGTTGCATTGCGGGTACGCCAGCGAGCCGGGAGGCTGCCAGCGGATAACGTAATTATCAGCGTCACCAGGCTGAGTTACCGGTTCGAAATGCAGCGAGTCGCCATCAACGTACACAGAATAGTTTTCGATACCAGCAAGCGTGGTGATTAAGTCCCATTCGGTCTGTTCGCCGGTGAGGTGTGCAGAGTCAATCTGGTAAAACTCGCCGAAGCGCTGCGTGGTTGTCGTGACAACCGGCGTCAGGCCGTGCCGTTGCGCCAGCATCGTCGCAATCTGCGAACTGGTATAATTCTTGAAGCTCTCACCAGCCGATTTGGCGTCAATCAGCAGAGCTGTAAAGTCGCGCCCGTCCGCCGTTATCTCGAAGCGAGCCGGGTCGTAATGCCAGTTATCGATATTGCCGGTGATAAGCCTTTTTTCGTTGGCCCCAGATTTCGTGATTATTGAAGCGGACAGTTCCACGCGGATTGTGGTCTGCGCCGCCCACCAGTTCAGCATCTGCATAGTGGCTGGCAGAGAGGAAGTAGCCAGCACCAGGTCAAACGTAGACGCGCCACGAAACGAGTTGCTTTCCACGCTGAACGAAACAAATGGCACCTCAGTACCGTTCAAAAGACAACGCCCGCTGATATGGCGGGCGCTGGATTCGATTATCGCGTTGTTAACGTCCATGGCTAACTCGTAGGGTTTGATGGAATGGTCAGTGTATTGATACCGCTCAGCTGTGGATCGGACAGACCATTTACGGAAGCGATGCTGCTCCACAGCGAGGCGTCACCGTACTGATCTGAGGCAACCTGGTAAAGATTTCCGCCGGAAAGCGTTACCGTTCGCACGCCGTCCGCCGTCTGACCGGAGCTGACGTTTTTATTCAGGCGCCCCAGCACGTTCTGCAAGCTGTAAAGCGCCGGGATGCGTGTGCTCTGATCTGCCTGGATCAGCAGATTACTGACGGTTTTGGATATAGGGTTGCCCGGCACCAGCCCGCCTAGCGTGGTGATGTCATTTGCTGCCGACTCCAACTGGGTAATTTGCTGCTGCACCAGTGTCTGCGCGGCGATAATTGGCCGAACCACCGATTGCACCTGTTCTACCGTAGCGTGAGCAAAGTCAGTTACCTGTGTAACCGCGCTCTGCACGGTGGTTACAGCACTTGTAACGGAGGAAACGTTGATGGTATCCGACAAGCCAAGCGCCTGCCCTACATCGCTGTTTAAAAGCCCCTGTAGCGCGCCAGTGAGTGCATCAACTTTTAGCGGAGAGGCATTGTTAGCAACAATCGCCACTTCGATGCTGTACGGCCTGCGGTAAATGAATTCATAAACAGGCACAAAGCTGGTGATCACCACCTTAAAGCTGTACTCGTCGAGCGTAAGTGTCAGTGTCTCGCCAGCGTCGCGCATCTGCTCCAGCGCCTTAACACGATCACCAGACTGCGAGCCAGTGATGACGCCAGACCACGTCAGCGGGTCATATTCGACGCCCAGCACATCAATAACGCGTTTTCCGCCGACCATCTGGTGCAGCACCGTTTTTTGACGGCCGGGGATGGCGATACGCTCAGGAACTTCAAAGTCGAGAAACTCGAAGTCACCGAGCCTGAGGCGCGTTGCAGTCGGATCTAAACCCTGCGCGAAGTTATTCAGGGCGCTGATAAACGACATGGATACTCCGTTATTGTTGGGTTGAGAGTTTGCTTACCTGTCCTGGGTAGGTCATCAGCATTGATGAATCGAATGCGCTGGTCGATGATGGCGCTTTATTTGCCTGCTTACCCATGCCATTCACTACCGTTGCTACAAGGACCTGTCGGCCTTCATGCGTCATCATTAAATTCACAGGCTGGCTGGAGCTATTATTCTGGACTGGCGGGATAGATGGATACTTACCGGTTTTACGGTAGGTCTGTTCACGCGCACGCTGATTGTCGAAGTCAGCCTGGCTCGGAGACCACGGCTTGTAAGCAACACCATGATCTGCTGAGTTCATCTCTCCCCAGCGAGCCTTTTCAGCATTTTCCTGACTCTGCGAGGCAGTGCTTGTTGGATAGAGCGCTGCAGCAATCACTGCGCCGATCAAAGCTGGCAGCCCGCCTAGCGCTCCTGCTAAGCCAGTCAGTCCTGTGGTTGCGCTACGACCAATCAACAAGTCGATACCCCATCCCGCAAGCTTGAGCGGAGAATACAGCGCACCAGCAGCGTGCTTGATAATCCAAAAGCCTCCGCTAACCGCCGCAAGTCCAGTAACAGCAAGTGCAGCCTGCCCAACGAACTTCGCCAGTTCCGGGTTTTTATGAGCTATTTCAGTCATGCGTTGCATGGTAGTGGTCAGGCTATCCAGCCCTTTAGTGAAGGTATCCAGCAGCCCACCGTCTTTACCCATAACCAACTGCAGGTTTTCCCATTTTTTCTGGAAGTCTACTACCTTACCGTTATATGTACTGCCAACCGCGCCGTATGCATTGTTAAGATCGCGCGCCATTCCATATGACTCTACGGAATGGTGAATTGTCGTTAACTGCTTGTCGATGAGGTTGAACATCTTGCCGCCGGTGCGACCAAATATCAGGGCGTTCTCGCGCTGGATCTGGTCTTCCGTGTAATTGTTTTTGCGGTAAATGGGGAGAATCATTTTCTCATAGTATTCAACCGGTGACTGGCTGAACAGCTGCGAGTTAATGAGAGGATTCCCAAGGAAGCGCTTCACGCCACCCATATTGTTTAGTTCGATCTTGCGGGCATCCCATACCCCCATCTTCATAAGGTCGTGAGTTACTTGGTTCGGCAACTTAACAATACCGTTAAGACGATTGTATGAGGTCATCAGCGCATCCCCTGCTGAGCTACCCTTCAACTCACCGATAATTGGCTCAAGTTCAGCAAACAGCGCCTTGTTGCTCAGATTGAAAGCTGACGTACCCGCTTTTGCCATAAACTGACGATACTGAGTGAAGTCGACGTTGCCACCTGACGACTGTATCGCCTTGAACCCAGCATCCATCAATTCATTAAAACGCTGAGGGCTTTTCAGACCGCCAGCTGTCTCAACAAAGCGGAGCATATCCATCTGCTTAGCAGTAGTCATCTCTTTGGCGTGCTCATCAAGGCCTTGAGACGCGAAGTTGATACGCGCCAGAACCGGCGCAGCCATTTTGGCTGCACGCAATTGTTCATCAAGGGTTGAAGCACCTGATTCGCGGAATACACCCTGCGCTTCAGTGAAATACTTCAGCATGTCAGTGGTCGAGGTGCCGAGAATTTTGGTGGTTTGAGCGAAGCTCTCCGCATCTTTCCGGGCAGCCTCACCCATGCCGTACTGATTAAACTTCTCGGTCATAGTTTGGTATTTGGCAGCCTCATCAACAAAGCCATCCAGCATCTTGAACCCGAAGTAGCCAGTTGCAAGATTAGTCATGCCGTCAGAATGTGAGCCACGCCTGCCACCATCACTGCCGCTGCGCCCACCACTTGCACCGTCATTGCCGCCTCCTGAGCTGCCGCCGCCCCACCCACCTGGAGGCACCCCGTCGTTCCAGCCATTCCAGCTTTTCCCTGACCCTGAGGGTGATGGCAAAGCCAGCATTCCGCCTGTGCTACCGTAACCCGCTCCTCCTCCGCCTCTTGAGGTTGCAGCTCCGGCCGCCAAAGCAGGGAGCGCGATTGCTGCTCCGTAGCCACCGGCTAGCGCTGGTAGGTTTCTGGTTGCGTTACTTGCACGAACCGCATGGTCAGCAGCAGAACGCATTGCGTTGACATACTCGCCTGCTCCGCGCACCGCTCCAGAAAACTGATTGCTTAATGAGTTGTTCAAGGACCGAATTGCTGCACTGGCTTCTTTGGCTGCACTGGTGACCGCTTTTATGTTCTTTGCCATCTCAACGAACTTTTTGTTTAGTTCGATAGCATCGCGGCTAACCTGCATCATATTTCGCGTAATCTGGTCATCAAGCGCGAGGCGCACGGCTACGCGGTAAGCCTGAACGTCCATAGAAACCTCGTTTTGCAGATATAAAAAAACCCAGCCGGAGCTGGGTTAGATGATTCTTAGCATTCTACTTGTCTGGAGCGCACTCACCGAAAACATACCCCTCTTTTTCATTTCGAAGGACATATGAATTTTTTAGTTTTACAAAGAGTAGGTTGTTACGTTTAGCGGCCAATACCGTCTCGCCGTCTTCTGCTTTTACTGGTTGCAGTTCTGGGCTGGTAATTTTGTTTTTGCCATCTGTTGAGAACGTGAATGTTTTGCCCATATCTAATACAGCAGCATCACGGCTGATTATCTCAACCTTTGGATCTGCATCCACGCTATCAATGTTATGTGTGAGGCTACATTTAAACATCTGCGCTGCTGAGGCTGTGATAGAGAAAGCCAACAAACCGATTGCTAATAAACTTTTCATGGAGATCCTTTCTGTTTAGCTGATGAAGGAAATCCTAGCGGGAGCACGCTGCAAATGAAAGCAAGAAAAAACCCACCTAGTGGTGGGTTAGATTTAAGCAGGCATCTCTTTTCCAATTTCGTAAATGACATTCCCTAGAACCCCACATAATGCATTGTAACCAGTGGTTTTTATAAAACTGCTATGTGAGTTAGTTTTGGTTTCTTTCATAGAGAACTCCTTATTTTCCAGACGTTTAGTTTTTTTCGATTTGATGAAGCTTTTTATCAATTTGTAGGCAGCAAATCCTGCCAAAACTGTTAACGTGGGATCTAAGGAAGCCATTACGTGGAGACTCGAACTCGCAGAGATGCATAATTCGGTTGCTCTTTCGTAAAGCAGAAAAAAGAGATTATACGTTTCTTTTAAGCTGTCAACTGGAACAGCCTACACGGCCATTAAAATGCTTTAAAGCCTCGTGAAATTGCCAGACCAATCGACTCCATCAAAGGATCAATCTTGCGTACATATGCCGGTCCGATGAAGGGCCTCGGCGGGATACGGTCGGTACCAACTTCCAGCCATAAACCGATCTCGCTTTTAGTCCCAACAATGGCTGCCAAGCCTGTCACTTCACTCTCAATAGATTCACGAAGGCCACCAGAGCGTAGTAGCGGCTCGTCCTCGGCATAACCTGCGCGGGCCCGATCAGCCTTTGTGGATTCAGTTAGAGGCGACCAGGCCTCAAAAGGGCCAACGGCTGGCTGGTAAACACCCAGCTCTTCTTTTGCCGTTTCTTCTATCTCTTTGACGATTACATGGAAACCCAGCTCCACCTCGGTGGCAATTTTGGCGGAGGCTAGCGATATCTCCCTTGCAAACATATCAAGATCCATCATTTCACCTCCTCCCAGGTCCCGGTATTCCAGTTATAACGCCCGCCCTCGAACTCACGAAGCACGACACCCATAGCGATGCGCTCATGGGTCATCAGCTCGTTTAGCCCCGGAAAAATCACGCTGAAAGGAACCCCGGATTTCATCAGCCAGCACTGGTTAATAAATTCGGGGTTCTGCGCTAGTTTTTTGCTGCGGCTTCCGTGACATCATCCTCTTCTTGCTGTGACTGCTCGCGCAGCCAGGAGGATACGGCCTTAAGCCCTGACTTGCCGAGAATAGCGAGCATGGTTTCAACCTGTTTCGCATTCTGGGGGACAGGATATTCGTCACCATCAATTTCCGCCACGGCTGCAACCGGGAATGCATACAGATTCATATACATCACGTTCATTGCCATTTCCGGGCCGACTGCCACGGTAAGGCGTGACTCTTGCACCGGATCGAGTTCCCGCATGGTGATCAGGCGGCCTTTGGCATCCTTAACCTGGTTGGTCTGAACATTGGTTTCCGCCGCTGCCGACTGTTTGTTTTCGTGCACTGTTACCTGAGCCATTTATTTCCCTTAATTTACTTTTTTGCGACGATTAGCGGTAAAGGACAGCGTCTGGTTGACGGTCTTCTCGCCTTGCTTGTTACCGGCGTCGGTAAGGTGGAACGATACGCCTTCATAGCGGTAGACGCTTACGGTGCCGTCCGATTCGGTAATGCTCTCAGTGATGGTCCCGCGCTGCTGGTCGATGCCGTTAAAATAGTTGTCTTCCCACTGCGCCCAGAAGTCGTCCAGCGTGCCATCCATGCGCTCTGCGGTGATAGTGCCGTTCCATCCAGTCGGAATTTGCAGTTCGTCGCTGACGCCGTTCAGCGGCGTGATTTTCTGGTTGGAAACCTGCGGCTTTGCATCGAACGTCATGATTTTTGGGATGCGCAGTTTTCCGGTAGGCGTAGTGATATCGACCGCGACGTCGCGGCCTACTGTGTAGCCAAGTTGCGGCATGTTTTTTCTCCAGAGAAAGCCCCGCGCCAGCGAGGCCAGAAAGGTTAACTGGTGGCGTTATTCGACACGGAAACCGTCACGCTACCGCCGCCTTCCAGATTCACCAGGAAGTAGCGCACCACATTGAGATATTTCACCTGTACATCGGCAACCATGTAGCCCAGCGCGACCTGCGAATCAGGGTTGTTCGACGCGTCGATCTTCACCGAGAACGCCGGGCCGCCGTTCGGGTCGCCGATCATCCCCTGCAGCTCAAGGTTAGAGAGGAACGATTCGATGGTGCTTTTCGTCTCGCGCCGCAGCTCAGCGGTATGGTTCTGCCCCACCACATCACCAAAACTCGCTGCAATAGTCAGCGACAGGTAGTTGGTCATGCGCGTGTAGGTATCGTCGTTCTGGCTCTGCACCGAGCTGCTGTTGCGGCCGGAGCGCATACCAAAGTAATTGCCACCCGGACACGGGTTGGTAATGACGTCCAGGCGGGCCGAGTTGATGGCCCCGATTTCGGAAATCGAGTACGGCTGGTTGGCCAGCTGACGCTGCGTGGCGATAACGTTGCTGATGCGCTTATTCAGCGTGGAAATATGCGGTGAACGGGACGCAATATTTGCTGCCTCAAACGTGGCCGGTGCAATCATGCGGTTAATGCCGTTGACGGTGTCTTTCCAGTAAGGCCAGTCACCTACGATTGCCTTAAAGTGCCAGTCGTCAACGCCAGCATTGTTCAACAGCGTGCTCAGCGCGGAATACGTACTGCCCGCCGCGCCCTGGCTGATTGCATAGGCACCTTCAGAGGCGGCAAAAGTAGCCATTGTCGGCCATGCGCTGCTGTCGGTCAGATCAACCAGGTTAATCACCTGCGAATTGGTCCCGCGCAGCGCGTACATGCCCTTACGCGTGGTGCTGGTGCCGTCTGTTCCGAGCAGCGTTGAATCGGTGATTGTGGCAACGCCATCGGTACCGCCAGCCATAGTGTAGGTTTTAGTCACGTCAGGTTGCGCGACACTCCCACCCACGTTTGCCACGGCCAGCTGGCTTGCGCCACGGACGCTGGTTTGCCCGTTATTAACCGCATTGACGATGTTTTGCCACAACGTAGCGCCGGTACCAGTGATGTTGTCGAAGACTTCAGCGCTCTGGCCAGGCAGGTTAATTGTCAGTTTGTACGAATTAACTGCAGTGCCTGCGGTAATGGCAGCCTGAATGGTATTGCCGCGAGTGCCTGTGTAGATGGCAGTCAGTGTCATGCCGGTTGCGGGTGTACTGGCAATGTCTTTCAGCGCAACGCTAGCCGCCATGTCTGTGCCATCAGTGACACGTACGCAGTAAAGATTAGATGCGCCCAGCTGCAACGAGATTGAAACAGCTGTTGAGAGGTCGTATTTACGCACCTGCGGCGATCCAACATACAGCGCCTGGTCAGTATCAGAACCAATCAGAAATGCGCTGTTGACCGGCCCCCAGCTGCCAATACCGACGATGCCGAGGCCATCTGTCGCCACACCATTGATGTATCGCGTTTTCGGCGCTACAACCTGCACATACAGGTCAGGAGCCGAAAGCGCCGTTGTATTCAAACTGCCCGCTTGATAGACCGGCATGTTTTTCTCCAAATAAAAAACCCGCCAGTCAGGCGGGTAGTGGTATAGCTAAGGAAGGCTCAGGCGGCGCGTTTGATAACGTAAACAGCCTGGTCGCCGCTCAGAATTTCTTTGATCTTCGCGTTGTCTGTGATTTCCTCACCGATCTGATAATCAGCAAAGGCGATGCGGACAACGAGGATGTAGCCAGGCGATGCCGGTTTTGCAGCAGTGGTGGTCGTAGCTGCGGAGGTCTCAGCCTGTGTGCCGTCAGTGTCAGCCATGAATTACTCCAGGATGGTTTTAATTACGTTGCCGGAGGCGTCGGTAAGGTGCATGACCGGCGCGATAACCTGCGGCGCTGCTATGGTTTGGGTGGTGGCGTAATTAACCGTATAAATCAGGTCTCGCCGGTAAATCAGGTAGTTTTCGCTGGCGTCCGTATCAAACTGTCGAGCGTAGAGCAGTAAAGCCGGTGCACCGTCACCCAGGGAAATGTTGCTGCTTTCCGATAGCATCTGGTCAACTGCCGAACCCACCAGCGCACGCATGGCAGGCGTGGGTGCCCAGACAGTTACCTGAAAGTCCTTAGCCTGTCGGCGCAGCTCGCGCACTGCTGTGCCTACGCCGCCGGTTCTTGCAGTAATTGAATTACCGCTTTCAAGGGTGATGATCGCCCCGCTGCTCGTCGCGCCAGGTATTTGGTTAGCCAGCGCAGTTGCGACGGTGGTTAGCGTGTCGCCGCTCTGCACCGGGTAGTGATAGCCCGTACCGTCAATCAATAGATAAACGTTTGTCGGCACGGATGCCGCACCGGAAAGCGTGACGGTCAGACCGTTAACCGTGGCGACCATTGGCGGTTCGCCCTTCTCAACCACGCGATACGGCCTGCCAAGCTCACTGCCTATCTTCCGCTCGGCGGGAAGCGCCCAGAGGGAGATGTGCACGCCGCCTGCGTTAATATCCTGCTGAAGCACGTTCGGCACTGGCCAGCCCGGGTAAATCTTGATGACAGAGCCAGAAATGCTCGCCTGTGATGTGCCATTAGGATAAGCCGCGGCGGCTATCATCCCGGCCAGCGTGTTGCTTACGTCAGATGAATCAGCCATATCACACCAGAGCCTGCATTGCGGTTACACGCCAGCCCATGTCAGTGAGTTCAGCGCTGGAAATTACGTAGCGGCGGCCTATGTCGTCGGTAATGATGTCGCTGGTACGCAGCACGATGTCGCCGAAACCAGGAAACAGAACTGCATACCACGGGGTTTTAGCATCCGCTGGCAGGTTGACCGGGCTTTTCTCCCCTTTAGTGCCCTGCAGGACGCTGGCAGGCCAGCCTGACATGATCGCAACTTCATTTGCTGCTGTGGTGCCACCATAGCCCTGCACGCCGCCGCTGCCGGGCTGCTGGGTTGTCCTCAACACATTGATGGTGCGGTTGGTCTGAACACAGTAGATCGGTAGTGTAGTCTGCATTGCCGCTACGAAGAACGTTCCGTCCTGCGGCGACACCAGAAAATCACCCGGCATAAACTCACGCCCGTCAAACACCCCAAGCCAGGTAGCCTGTCCGTATTTGTTTGGAGCGCTATAGGTGAAGTTAGTGGTGAAGGAAACTGGCAGGGTTTGCAGCGGTTCTGTTCCGAGAGGATCCATTGCGCTGGTCGCCCGGTACTGCTGTGCTTCATACCCGATGCGCTTTGCCGCCTTTCCGTAGCCGATGTAAACCTTTGCCCTCAGCTTTGCAGCGTCCATTTCAGCCTCTGATTATTGCCGTGGTGCCGTTACCGAGGGCGGGCCCCGGAGCAATACCGATGAATCCACATAGCTCTCGCCGCCACTGATTGAACAGCCTTGTGCGGTCACGAACTTCATTTGCGTTTCGCTTCCACACCGCAGCCTGATCTGTGTCGAGGTTGTCGCCAGCGCCGGTAATTGCTGACTCTAGCGTTTTTAACGTGGTGACATAGTTCACCACCACGGCCTCTTCCTCAGCACTTAACGTTGTAAGGCGGTGATAAAGCGTCTGCCAGGCACCTGAGGATACCCAGCCGTAAGCCATATCGCTGGTATCCGTGGCAGGAATATCACCCTGCATTGGATAGCCCATAAATCGGCGCACATCCACAAGTTGACCGGCAGTCAGCATTATTCAGCCTCTTCCTGTTTTACCGCCCAGCCACCTGAGTAGTAGTTTTTCACTTCCTCAGGATGTACCTGAGCGGTGTGTGGTGCCGGATGAACTTCCGGATCACGCACCATCGTTACAAACGCAACGGATGATGCATTCTGCACGTCTGCACCAGATTCGGCGTTAGTGGCAGTCGTGACTTCACTGCCATCGGTAATGACTTCAGGGGTGTTGTCTTCGGTTCCGTCAGCTTTCTTAGCCATGTTTATCTCCGGATTGCAGCCGCCGGTCTCCCGGCGGGTTAAGGATTAGCCCAGCAGCAGCGCAGTGTGCTCACTTTTGATGTTGGCGCAGCCCCACGCGGCGGCAATTTCGTAATGCACGCGCTTGTACTGGCGGTACATCGACACTTCGAACGCCATGCCGGTGCGCGGATCGGTGATGGTGATGCGGTCATCAGCCATATCACCTTCCTGCGGTAGTGCCGGGGCGCGGGTTGCCAGCAGAATTGCTGAGCGGCTGAATGCGAAGTTAGCGGTGAAGCTGGCCGCCAGCGTTACGGCGGCACCAGTCGCAACGTTTTCGCGGAGGCCCGGCGCGCCGATGGTCAGAGAGCCACCTGACAGGACGCTGGTCACTACGTACTTGTAGTTGCCGATAGTGATGATGTCGCCTGCCAGAATGGTGCCGGTACCGGTCTGAACCGGGATGACAGTGGTACCCACAGCAAGCGCACCATTGGTCACATAGCTTGCGCCGGTGCCCGGGGCGTGAGTGACTACACCTGCGGATTCACGCACTTTGAAGCCGTGGAGTTCCAGCAGCGTACCCTGAGCGCGCAGCTCATCGGTGCCCGCTTCGTTCGCTTTGGTCAGTTGCGCCAGCGTACGCAGGTTGGCACCCGCCGTGGTGTCGATAACACACTGCAGATCGCTCAGCGGTGCGCCGTTATCAGACAGAATCTTGCGGACCTGCGCGGTATCGCTCAGGTTGGTTGCAAATGGCGTAGTGCCAGCGGTACCGGCTGCGCGGGATGAGATCAGTGCCAGTTTACCCAAGTCTGACTCCATCTCGTTGACCAGCGTACGCATTGCCTGCGCAATCTGGTTGCGGCGGATATTGGCGTAGCCCGGACCGTTGTTCACGCCCTTCTGCTCTTCACCTGTCCACTGGAACGGCACCATGCGAGACTTCTGAATGGTGAATGGCGTGTTACCGATGTTCTGGTCACCGGTATTGGGTGGCAGTTGACCAGGTACGACATCCTGCGCAGCAGCAGCAGGTGCAATCGGGATGCGAATCGCTTCGCCCACCGCTGCACGTTCAGCAGAAGGGTCCAGCGTAACAGCAGGGATGAAACCGGTCAGCTCGCGGGAGACGATATCGCGCGCCGCGAACAGATCAGGGATAAGGCCGGTGAGGTTGTTAGCCATTCAATTTCTTCCTGTTAATCAGTAATTGTGACACCGGCACCGATCTGGCTGCTCTGATCCTGAGGACTGAGCGACTCAAACTGTGCGCGGCTGATAGTTTTGCCACCCGTACCACCATTGCCACCGCTGGAGCCGCTGCCTGAAGCGCCGGTTCCTTTGAGGATTTGGTCTTTGTACGGGTAGTGCTCGACGAGGATGCCCAGCGCTTCATCGAAACCAGCCGGTTCACCGGGGTTGCTGGCGCTGAAAATCTTGTTGCCTGATTTGTCGTAAGCGATGACGCTGTCGCCTTCGAGTTTGAAGTTGCTGCCGAATCGGGCTTCTACCATGTCAGCAGGGATACCCATTTTTTCGGCAATAAACTTCGAGCGGGCAAAACTGCCACCCACTTTCTCGGCGATCAGCTTGCCGCTGAGTTCGTCGCGCTCTTTAACGATGGGCGCGTACTTCTCTTCAACAGCCTTGATTGCTTCTGCGCGGACCTTGTCGACTTCACCGGCATCCACCAGCTTTTTAGCGTCGAGGTTTTTAATGGTTTCGAGAGCCTTCAGCGCCTCTTTTGGGTCTTTGATACCCTCAAAGGATTTCACAGCGGCTTCAGCAGCCTCCGCACGCTCGCGGTGTGACTTCGCTTCACCGTTCAGCCGTGAAATCGTCTGGACAGTGCCGGGTGCGTCAAAAGCTACTTCTTTGCCATCGTCCTGCACATAAACAGGCTTGCCATCGGCTACAACTACATTGCCGTATTCGTCGAGTTTCAGTTTCATATCTGGTCATCCAACCTTATCGGTGAGCCATCCGGCCCGTTGCGCCGGTCTGCATCCGCAGATTTCGGCAATAAAAAAGGCCCACGCGTTAACGTGAGCCTGTGTTAGTCCGACCCCTATATCAGCCGGTCAGTGTGGTTTTTGTTTCGCCTGGCCGAGGCGGCTGCGCAGCAATGCGCGCCCGCTCATCAGCCCAGTTGAGTTCGATATCGATCAGCCCGCGACGCTGCATTTCGTTGAACAGCGTTTCGTTCGACAGGGCGTTCGCCACGTTCATGTCCATCAGCAGGCTGGCGGAAGCCTCAGCAAGCGTTGCCGCGCCGAAGTCGCGGAAGATGGTCACGGTGCCGCCATCCTTCTCCTTTATCCACTCGGCGATGTATTGCAGCGCCTGGTTTGCGGCGTCGTTAAGGTCGCCCACGATGCGCTGTAGGGCACAGGTTCCGGCCTCGTTATCAGCAACCGTCTGCGCCACCGTCTGACGGCCCGGCTTGACCACCAGCAGCTCTGCGCCGATTTGCCGCATGAGATCTTCAAGGTCGCGCAGGTCAGTGCGCCCGGCCTCGATTGCCTTGCCGGTGTGCTCGACATACTTCAGGTCGGCATTATCGTCATCAGCAGTAATTGCCGACGCAGCACCAACCGTAATCGGCCCGTCGCCCAGCTTGCGACCAAACAGGATCGGCACGCGGGCAACATGCAAAATCGTTTGCTGGTCGCTTTTCGACTGCCAGTGCTCGACATTCAGGAAAGCAAGTTGCGCCAGCGGTGGTCGTGACTGCATAAAACCGCGCTTGTCACCGTATACCGGCACGAACGCAATTTTATTCAGGCTGGTCTTACCCTCTTCGTGCAGTTGCCACTCCATTACGCCAGCAGCGTTAAGCTTCTCGCGATAAGTGCGCCATTGACCCGGATTCAATACTCTGACCTGCTCGATTTCCTTTTCCACGAACTCATTTGCCGGATCCCGTTCGCTCACCATCTCCACGAAGCGCAGCATGGTGAACGTTTCTCGGCCATTGATGCGAGTTGAGTCAAAGTCCAGAAGGCTATTCGCCGCAATCTTGGCGAAGTAAGGACGCAAGCCGCGCTGTTTCTCCTCCGCAACGGTCAAGTTGCCTTCTGCCGGAGGATGCTCTACCAGAATCCCGCAGATGCCGTAGGAAACAGCCTCCTCGCAAATGTCAGCCAGGAAGGAATGCAGGTTGGTGCCCTGCAGGTCGATATCCTGAAACATCTGCTGAATGCGCGCCGGTACCTTTTTCTCATCCCATGAAACCGGGCGGGAAAACGGCTTACCGCTGAGCACTTCAACGGTGCGGGAAAACGCCGGAAACAGCGTTGCCGTAGAAAGGCGGTTTTTATAAAAACTCGCGTCTTCGTTCGGCCACTGCGGCATATAGGCTTTACCCGCCGCGCGCATGGCTGACGTACCGCCGAGCAAGGCGCTAATCATCGGCCAGCATTCGGCAATGGCCTCGATTTTGGCGGACCGCTTGCGAACGTCATTACTCATAATTTATCCAGTTATCCAGAGAATGGGCGGACGGTGGTTTTGTGAACTTTCTTGTTCTGCTTGGCGGCGGCGAAGTATCTGAATCCGTCGGCACCATGAGAGGTAAAATCATGCAGGGGCTTGTCTTTCCAGCATCCGCGCTTGTCATCCCATTCCTTACGGTAGCCTTCCAGGTGCGATATGCCTTCTGAGCATTTATTCTCGTCAAAGGCGCACCGGGGAAGGATTTCACGCACCGACTCAATGCCGGTATCAACGCCAACTTTCGGCACAACCTTGAAAATCATGGAGTACCGCTTGCCGTCGATTTCATAGCCTTCCTTTGCCAGCTCTTTGCGCGACTTGGCATCAGATCCAAACTCTCGGTTTTCGATATCGTGCGGCCCCCAGTGCTCACCGTACTGATAGCCACGGTCTTTCAGCACTTTCATGTAATGCCGCAGGCCTTCGCCGGAGTTTTCGTAATAGTCAATGATGTGGAACTCTTCCCCCACTTCACGCACGAACCAGATCGCCGTGGAGTCGCCCACGCCAATATCCCAGAACGTGTGAACCGGCAGATGTGAATTATCCGGCAGCGCGCCGATGCGTTTGTTTTCATAGAGCCAGCGGAACTGCTTGGCGTAATAGGCGCCCTCGACCGACTGCTGGAAAGCCTCTGCCGGAATCGACGGGTATTCGCGCTTCATGTCATCGCCGAGCGTTTTCTCTTTGGCGTAATACCAGGCTCTCTGACGCTCGTTTGTCACGACACCGTGCTTAGCCTCAAGCTCACCGAAGTAATCGCTCAGGCGCTGCGGGATTGGCTCTACAGGGTCGATTGCATACAAGGGGTTCTTCCACCACGGGTAGAAGAAAAACTTCCAGTCGAGATTGGAAAGAATCTTCCCTTGCAGCAATGCTTTCTCTGCTGCTTGGCAGTAATCGAAGAAGTAACCAGATCGCCCTTCTGCTGTGCTTTCGAGGGTTATCTTCCCGCCGATTGGCACAGCCTCAAAAGCACCGGATACAATTTCTTTAGCCTTATCTGGGTGCTTTGCACATATCTTCCCGAATTCGGAAACGTGAAGGCTGTACAGCGTGCCGCCACGAAATGAGGTCGACACCGTGACGCTCCCGCCTCGCTTGAATACATACTCGCTGGTTGTCTCTTTTACTAGCGGGTTTGCCTGCTTAACGTCATCAGTCATTCGATCGTAAGCAAATTGAGTTTTATTTCGGAATAGCCTTTCTGCATCAGGAAGTGTGTGCGCAATTAGCGCACATTCCTTGTCATGGAATACCGCTAAATCAAGCTGAATAATGCAAACTTCTGTTGTGAAACCAAGTTGGCGAGCTTTTAGGATTACATTCCGGTCGTGCATGCCCTCAAAATACTCCAATTGCTCAGGGGTCATTTTAAAGGTCACACACTTCCCGTTCTTATCTTTAATCTTGTATAGATTATTGAGACGCCAGAGCCTGTTTTTCAGGAGCGCTTTCTGTTTTTCAGTTAACAAAATCACTCCTTACAAGTCTTCATCTCCTATCTCATCCATCACTGATGCCACAGAGCTAATTGCCATGCTGCCTGAGTGCTCAATCTTATCTTTGAATGCCTGGACGGTAACGTGCTTGCCAAGCAGTTCGAGGTTCTTGACCTTGTCCGGCCATTTAATCTTTTTCAGCAGCCCAGCAGCATCGCCAGCCGTCTCGGTGACATCCATTCCAGACAGTGTTGTGCGCCAGACCTTAGGCCAGTCTTTGATGGGCTTGAGCTCGCCGTTTGCAAGCAAGATATCGAGGACATCCATCTGGTCTATTTCAACCAGTCGACGTAATACATAAGCCGCATCGACACACACCTGCTCATTCCTCATTGTTTTGAGTTCCGATACCCGGTTTTGAATGTCAACTTTTGACAATAAGTTTGCGGCGATCCGGTTGGCAGTGCTTTCGCTGTACCCCGCCCGAATAGCCGCCTGTGTAGCGTTTAAATCGATGAGGTACTCGCGACAGAACATTTCTTGTTTGTCTGTGAGCGCCATGTTTACTCCAATAAAAAACCGCCCGGAGGCGGCTTAGCATGATTCAGAATTTATCTCCTGACTCAGGTGCTTTATGTGGATCGTCTTTACCTTCACCTTTTTCATCTGGATTAGGCGAGACTGGTTTAGGGTCATAGTCAGGGTGATCTCCTTCGACCGGACGCTCAGACATGAATCCTCCTTTTTTATGAAACACGTTACAAAGTGTAGGAGGTAGTTCAGGCGCACGTCCAGCAGCGGACAAAGAGCCGTTGTGAAATAGGCTCTCAGTTGGTCTTTCTTTGCTTTGCGTCTTCCATTGCCAGGAGGGCATTGAGAAGAACCTCTGCCTTTTCGACATTAGACATGCCTATCGCAATGCGACCGCAATTTAAATCCTGAAAACCATCCTTTAGGTATCGACAGATGGTTTCCAGTTGCTGTTTTTCGCTTTTGGTCATTTTGCTACGCCGGGCAAACCGATCTGACCTTGCTGCTCAAGCCGTTCGATACGGGCCAGTAATTGCGGCTTCTTAACTCGACCCCAGCGATTTAGAAGTCTTCCTGACATGCTGGCTACGTCCTTCTCTTTCATGTACTCCAGCATTACCGCGTTACGCTCCGCTTCGTAGCTTTCGCTGTACTTTCTCAACTCTGCCGTCATCCAGTTGAAGGCATTGATATAAGCTTCCTTGACGCGAGCGGCATGCGGGCCACTAAAGCCCATTACCACCATCACAAAGCCACTAAAGTCCATACGGTAAAACTTCTGCTTTTTATCAAAAATACCTAAGTCATTGATTTTCTCGGAAGCCCAAAAATGGGCCGTCGAGAACTCAGCAGAGCATTGCAGGTTTTCAATTGCTCGGATTACATGCTGATGTCGTTTGCCGAAAGCTTTTGCGATCTGGAAAGTATCAGTTACTGGCTCCCCATCGGCAGCTGTCACTAACTGGCGAAAATCAAACTCTGGAATAACTTTCAGTTCTTTCATGCGGTAGTTACCTTATAGAAACGAGCCTTGTTGCCCAGAAACGCCAGCGCATAGAGAAGGCTACCGGCCTAAACCAGCGTTTCTCCAAGGCTTGTTTCTGTAAGACTCTATGCTTTTGAATGCGCCGGGCATGGCGCGAGGGTTTACTGCGGACATAAAAAAGCCCGACCGAAGCCAGGCTCTGTTTTGTTTACTGGAATGTTGCGACGGTGACGCCTTTTTCGTTACAGACGTAAGCCACTTCGCCTTCGTCCAAGAGCATTTCATCATCGCCGCCTGACCAACCACGGAAGAAAATCATTCGCGATTCACGAACGAAGCTCACATCGCCGGTTGCCTGCAAAACTGAAATGTCATTGTCTTTGTTGATCGTCTTGATAGTCAGCATTTGTGGTTCTCTTTGTTGTGGTAATAAAAAGCCCCGCTATTGCGAGGCTGGTTTACTTCAGACACTGCTCATTGATGTACTGCTGCAGACCAGCTATTTGCTTTCCGGCGAGCTCGATTCGACTCCTGAGGGTGAAATAATCCCGTTCAGCGGAGTCAGTAAGTCCGGCGCTGGCTGCATCATCCATGCCGGCGGTTCCGGAGGCGGATTGTTTCGTGCAGGTGGCATTGAGCTGCAACCGGCGCTTGCCAGAAGCAACGTCATCATGCAGCCGATCGATAGTTGCCTGTGCATCGGCTAACTCCTTCGTGTATTTTGCATCAAGCGCGGCAACGTCACGCTGGCGCACCTGCATGTCATCAATGGTCTGCTGACGTTCAGTCGCCAGGTTGTCTGCGGCAGCGTATTTACCGTGGTAGAAATAAGCCACCCGACAAACTGCTACCAATGCTACCAGCAGCAGGCCGATAATCAGCGTTCGCCAGCTAAATGTCATCTGGACCATCCGCCAGGCACATTGAGCGCTCCATGTCGCGACGGTTCATCAGGCCGCGAAATTTCATGCCGCCGGCATAAACCCATCGGCGCAGCTCTTCACATGCACCATCCTGATCGCCTGCGTTGAGTTTCTTCAGCAGCGTCGATTTAGAAAACGCACCGGAGCCTACGTTGTAGGTGAAGCTGTAGAGTGCTGCGCGCTGATATTCATTCAACGGCACTTTGACCAGGCTATCGACCGTCTTCTTTACCGGCTGCAGATCATTCCACAGAAGGCGATCGCATTCGCGGTCGGTGTACTTCTTGCCTTTGATGATGTCGTTGCCTGTATGGCCGTCACAGACCGTCCAGACTCCGGCTACATCTTTGTAGGGCTCGTATACCCGCCCCTCTACACCGTCCTTACCGCCAAGGAATACCGTAGCGATAAGCATGGCTCCGCCGCCCGCGGCAGCAATCAGCTTGTTCCGCAGTGAGTTTGACATTGCCATGGGTTATTCCTCGGTGAGTCCGGGTGCGGTGGGCCAGCGCTGAAGCGCCTTTATCTGCGCCAGTGTGGCTTTGCGTTTGTAATACCAGTTGATGCCGAGCGTTAGCAGGGCGACCAGAATACCGGCCAGGACGCCTACAGCGCTCCACTCATCGGGACTAAGCCGGGTCAGAAGACCGTTGGCAATCGTCCCGGCTGACGCGCCATACGCTGCGCCCGAAGCCAGTTTGCTCATATCGATACTCATGTGACCCCCTCTATTTTTGAGGGAGCTGGCTCAATTAGGAATTGTCTACTTTCTGAACTGAGCAAGCCCGGTTAGCTTTCATCTTGTCGAGAGAAAAAAGCACCGCCCTGCCGTTGCGTAGTCAACGTTGAAGAATCCGCCTGAGCGCGGATTTTTTTATGGATAAAAATCGCCCTCTGCCACAGGTCGCTAAACCGAAGTGTGCAGTGATTGGCAGGGGCGAAAACAGAAAGAGGCCGCTCATAGGCGACCTCTTGTAATTTGGTGTTTAAGTTGTGGTGTCGGGTGCTTATTCCCGATGTTGTGATCAACAGAAGCCAGTATTCACCACTTTCTTTTCGTAATTCCCAAAAATTTTAGCTCGCTCAGAAGTCACAAACTCAACGGCATCATCCTTATCTTTGAAGGTTTTAAAGGCAACAGCTTTTCTGCCTACAAATACACGAGCGTGCCAAAGTTTATCCCTTTTATGAAAACAAACTCCTCTGCATCCGGATTTGTTCTTCGATGACACTATCGAGTTCATGTTGTTTTGGGATCGAGTTGCCAATCGTAGATTTGAAATGCGGTTGTCATCCCTTATTCCGTTAATATGGTCAATATCGAACCCATCAGGGAGTTCTCCGTAAAAGAATAACCAAGCTAATCGGTGAGCAAAATATCTTTGATGGTTAACTGATATTAGTCGGTAACCATGTGAATTATACGATCCAGCCAAGCTTCCCGGAGAGCACGGGCCTGCCTTTACTTTCCATTTAAATACGCCAGTCTCTGGGCTGTACGACAAAACATCAGAAAGATATTCTTTGGTTAAGCTCATGCGTTTACCTTCCTTTGAAATGAACCTTTGCCGCAATGGAAATCAGCCCGTCGAGGCTCGCCAGCACTAACTGACTTCCTCAAAGGCTCACTTCAAAGGGACCGGTCGACTTGATTGCGCATTGCGGTGCGCATTTTAAGGGGAGTGCCCATTATTAATCACACCGGGCCAGTGCGCCGAATTCGGTGGCGGGGAATCGGAAGACCCCGTGGCGTCTGGTTTCTTAGGCCGCTGCCAACATCAGATCATCGTTTGCATTTATCTTTAGATGATAAAAACAGCCGCTTGATTGCTGACGAAAACTATCCGTTGTGGCGACACAACGGAAAGGACACTTAGCACCGGCCGGCGCACCGCAATTTGTCGCAGCTGCATAAATGCCCTTACCTGTTGCGCAGAACGTAAAAAAGCCCCGCAGGTTGGTGAGACCGTGGGGCTTTTCTGTAATCCACAAGATTTTTTGCAACTGACCGCTCAACGACAACTGCCGCGAGCATACATGAAAGTTACCAGGTCCACGTGACGTTTGCAAGTCTCCTCGTGAATATTTTTACGATTTATCGCATTTACGCCGCTTTATCGAATCTTTTAGCCTCCATTTCATGCCTGATAGCGTGAAATACAGAAGCCTCGAGAAGCTCTCTGCACCACTTAACTCTGGTACGACTGTTTTCGATATGAAGGCCAGTAACGCGAGTAAGGTGGAGAGCGATATCTTGCGAGCATTTGCGCTCACAGTAGTATTTAATTGCTACATGTCGGATCGGGTTGTTTGGTGCAAAGAGACGGCAGATTACAGTTTCAACCAGGTCGGCATCTTCTTGCTCGTTGGCGCGCTCGAGAAGATTGCTGACTGAGTTCTGTGGGTTGATGATTTGCTTTGCCTTGATGAACAGGTCATCGCCGCGGTATCCCTGCTGATGTAGGTTCTCCACCACTTCCATAATCCGCTCTGACTCCCTGTCGTTCCACTCCTTACGAATCATCAGACGCCCTATCACGCTTACCTTGCCGCTGTCGGGCCCGACGTGGCCGCCGTACTTCTCTCCCCACATATCGAGCAGGCAACGCACCCATGCGGACTGCAGTGGAGTGATGAGCTTTACAGGGTGGAGGTATCGCTTCTTCAGGTCTGATTTGCGCATTACCTGCGCCAGCTGTGCGAGTGCGTCAGATTGCATGCTTAACCCCCAGTAGTTTTGCTGTGTTGCGGAGATCGGATTTATAAAACTCTCCAAGATTTTTTTTGCAGTACTGCTCGCGCGCCTGTGCAGCTTCAAACGGATCAGTAAAAAGTCCCAGATAAATCCTCTGCCCCTTTACGGTAACCATCGCCTCCCATTTTTTTGCCTTCGCATGCCAGAGGACACCTGTAAATCCGGAGGCGTTATTACTTAGAGATGAACGATTTATCGTGTTTTCTCGCTGCGTTGCTATGCGGAGATTTGAAATGGCGTTGTTTGACCTATTTCGGTCAATATGGTCAAGAAGCTTGGGTTGATCCCCATAAACGTAAAGCCACGCCAAGCGGTGAGCTTTTCTGTTTTTGTTGAATATTCGAATAACCCTATAACCCTGTTTGTCGATACACCCCGCAATGTCTCCAGGCTTAACGCACCCTTTTATCTTCACCTTCCAAGTAAAAACTCCTGTATCTGCTTGGTAATGGAGAAGTTGCTGAAGCGTTTGTTGATTGAGTTCTTTTACCTGACTTGATTTAAGCTCAAGATGCCCTTCCCTTAACATCCTCTGTCGGTGCATATTGCAATACCCATGTGCTGCATGCTTTCGGTCGCAACCAGGCGCTGCGCATAGCTTCATGGCTTTTTCTCCATTCTGATTTCGTACATGCCCCGCAGCTTCAGGATGCGGAGCCTGAGCCACTTTTCTCTGAGGTAGTCGTTCATGCGAACCACCAATCAAGAATGCGTTGCCCAAGAGGCTTTCGCGGCCTGGGGCTGTACTGAACCAGCTCGATATTTTTGTTCACGATGGATAGCTGCTTTTCCAGTCTTGCTTTCTGGCCCAGAAACACAGCCAGCCGGTAATGGTCTATTGGTTTCATGCTGCCTCTCTCTGCTTAACCAATGCGCGCAGCAAAGCCCTGTAGCGCGCTCTGATGGCGTCCAGTTCTTCGCGGGTGTATCGGTGAAGCTCGTTGTTTGATTCGAGCGCTAAGACGCGCTGAAGGCCGATTTTGGTGATGAGGTTGATGCGGTAAGGACCGATAGCGCCGGAGTGATGCACATTGCATGCTGCACACTGGCTGTGCACGTTGTCCTCGTTGAATCGTAACTGTGAAGCCGCTGCCGTTGTCCTGTAGTGCCCGGCGTGATAGCTAACTGCCGTTGTGCTGCCGCAGCTGATGCAGATATCCCCGTCCCGCGCCCTGATATAGTCGTTGAATGCCCGCTGAGTCATGTTGATCCAGTGGCTTAACGGCTTCACATCGGCTTTTCGTTTGTTCCATGCCGCGCGCTGCTCTTTCTCCAGGCGCTTTTGCTTGCGCTCGGATAGTTGGTTAGCGAGCCGGATGGCACATTTGGGAGAACAGACGGTCTGGAGGATATTGCGGGGGATGAACTTTTCAGGACAGCATTTGCACTTCTTCGGCTTGGGCGGCTTCGGCGTGATGCCTTTAGCCATTTCTCTCTTGCTCCTTCTCAGCGTGTGCTGCACTGTATGCTGCAACCTTAGCGACAACGATGGCGTAGATGCTCATCAAAGAAACCCAGAGGATGCTCTCTTTCCACCAAATCAGCGTCGGTAGTGTCAGAACGGCCCAGGCAAAAGCAGCTATCAGGTGAAACTTTGCGAGCGATTTTGCTTTGAGCATTACCTTCTCCCTCCCATGCAGCCAGCGATGATGATGCTCAACAGAAATAACCCAATAATGTCGTCATTAGTCATCGTCTACTCCCATCAGGCCGTTGGGGTCTGTCATTAGCCAGAAGTCGAGACATTCGCTGCAGGCATAAACTTCCGTAGGTTTTAGGGCCGAACTGCAGCCAGCGCACACAGAAGCAGATGGCTCGCCAGCGCCAGTAGGCTGATTTAACGGTTCGGTCTCTTTCATGGTCTTCCCACTCCATATCGCATTGGCAGTTTTCGCAGCTAATCGAATAGTGATAGATATCTTCAGAGGTAAGGATTGTGTAGCAGCGTTGGCAGCGTTCACTCATTGACCTTCTCCTGCATCATCAGGAAGGAAATCATCGCAGCTCTCAGTGGGTTGTCGTGCCGCACCCTTTCGCTATCCCACCCATAAGCAGGCTGAGCGACCCACTTGCCACCATCTTGAGGCTCTGCAAAAACATCAGCTGCCAGGCAAATCATGTGGTTCTCAATAATTGGGCCGGCATCAGACCATGAATGGCAGGGTTTGAACGCAATACCGCGAGAAATACGAATATCCCCATCGATTGCACCCGAAGCCACATTCCATACTGGGCCTCGACAAATAGAGCTATCAACATCGAAGAACAGCATGCTCTCGAGGCTCATAGCTCGTGCGACAGCGCAGTTAATTTCGAAATCACTCATTTCGCTGTAATTCATCTTGCTTTCCTCTTTCTGTCAGCCACAGCCCGACGCAACCGTGCAACGTAATTGCAGGTCGTCACTTCGGATTCGATTGGGATTTTGTGGCTGCGGCGTTTCTGGCGGGGATGCTTCAGCTTGGCGTGTTCACAGGCTAAGAAAGTGATGCTAATTTGCCGGCGCATGTCCACCTCTCGCAGCCTTGAGCAGTTGGTCCAGCTGATATACTTGGCTCTTGCGCTTGCAGGTAGAAACTACACTCTGCTTTCTGGTTTTCGGCTCTGCTTCGTAACGAGTTCCCCAGCGCGGATATTTGCTTGCGAGGCGGTACTCGTAACCACAGGCGCTCTTTAGCTTTCTCCGGTGTGTAACTCTGTTTTTATAGGCATGGTGAAGGGTCTGCTCAACGAGTCTCCCATCAACGCCCATGCTGGCGAAATAGACCTTTATCTCGTGAGTACTGAGTGAACCCTCTACTGCAAGAAGCTCACGAATCATTTCTATTCTTGCTGCTAAGCCTGCTTTTTCTTTCATGCTGTAGCTCCAAATCTGTTAGCCCACTCTGCAGCTCGCGCGGATTCATCGCTGAATCTGACGTTATGCTCTGCGCCGAAGGCATGGATAATTGTGATCAGGTCGCGCATCTCGCTGACGCGCATTTTGCTGGTCGACTGACCGAGGACTACAAAGCCGCCATTGATACCGGGCACTGTCTCTTGCTGCTTAAATGCGGCGCTGAAGACGTGCTTCCAGCATTCCGAATCGAGCTTTCTGCCGTACCACACCACCTGTTGCGAAACGTCATGCAGGCAGGCCCAAAGCATGCGGTTTTGCGCAAGGCTTCTGGTGTCTTCCTGGATGGTTATTTGCAGAGGCTTTTCGGGACTGGCGGGGAGTTGCTGGATGGCGGCAATGCAGTTCTGTTTGACGATGCTGTTACGAAGCAGGTATGTCTGTTTCTCCATCGCGCTTGTCTCTCTTCAGTGCGTCGCTGAGTAGCTTCCTGATGCCCGCTGGCAGGCACATCGAGTTCGGATAGCGATTGACGAAGCGACTGATGTCACTTGCCAGCTTATCCAGCTCAGCATCGGATATGACGTGCTCAGGACGCTTTAGGGGGATTACGTTGCTCATGGATACTCCTTAACAACTTTTCCAAAATTGGATTTACCTGCTTCCTCCAGTCTGTCTCGCGCTACGAATGCGTCGCAGGCCTGCTCGTCTTTCAGTGAATTGCTTATTGGAAGGTATTTAGATCCGGTTACAAGGAACATCCACCAAGGGAATAGCTTTTCAACAATAAGTCCGCCTTTGCCGTCCATCACTATTCGATATTTAGCTTTTCGCCTCATGGTTCCTCCTGCTTGCTGCTAAGCGCTGCCTGGTATCCATCACGCCAAATCTCCCAGCTGGTTTCGACAACGTTAGGGCTTGGGTAGTCGTCAGGATGCCATCCGGTGTGGTCTTCGAAGCTCTCAGCGAATAGCTCTCTCTGCTGCCGCTCCAGCTCATCTTTGTCGCTCATCAAACTGGCTCCTCTGATTCGGATAGAATGTTGTCATCTCTGAACACTGCCATTTCGAGGTCGCCGCCATACATGCGGATAATCATGTTGTGCAGTGGGACGCCATCACATTCGCGCTGGAAGGTTGAGTGGTATTCGGCTCGGCCATGCAATACCCAGTCATACTCACGCGTTACTTCGTACGTCCTGCCTTTAATCAATGTCAACTTATCGCTCATTCTTCCTCTCCTCGCTCGCGTTCCTGCTGCACAACCCGATAGGCGATGATGTCGCAGTTGTTTGGTTCGTGATACCAGCGATAGCCCCCAGAAGGTTGCTCGTCATCGACAAAGCCGTCCCTGAACTCAACCTGAACAAGCTTTCCTTCAGCAGGGTTTTCACCACCCGCCCACTCAATCCAGCCATCATTGTCCTTCACCTGCTGCTCAAACTGGCAATCGCATTCAACCAGTATTTGCTCACCCCACGGCTGAATGCCGCCACTGTCTGCCATGCCAGTTCCGCCACATTTCGGGCATACCTGCTCCTGCTGCTCCAGTACAGGGAGTGCAATCTCCAAAGCCTCAAGGTAGTCCTCTTCAGCCATAGAAACTCCGAGCATTCTTTTGGCTCGGCTCAGGTGGGTAATTCGCTCTCTGCACTTCTCAGCGGTTAGCTTTTTCATTGGCGACTCCTTGGTTTAGAGGCTTCATGCTCAACAGGACGTAGCCAGGAAGGTAGTCGCCAACGTCTGCGATGTGCGTTACCACTCTTTCACACGCATCGCCGGTGTATTCGCCATTCCATTCCATCAGGAGAAGCGTGTCGCCAACGGCATATGCTCGGTCGTTCTTGCGAAGCTCCGCTGTCTTGAGTTCGTCTAAAACTGGAATGAAGTGTTGCGGTAAAATTTTCAGTTCGTGCTTCAAAATCCACCTCCACCCTTCTTGCCGCCTTTGTCGGAACGGGAATCACTCATCATATCCAGCGCCTCAGTAGCCAGCGTGCGGATGTGCATCAAAGCTTCATGCGAAGGAGGTTGTTTCTTCGCGATGTCGATGATTGCCCGCACGAGGTTGCGCGTCTGGTCCTGTGTGGGCCGGATAATCAGCTGTGTTACCTGTGTCATGCTGCACCTCGTGAGCGGTAAGAGTCCCATGTGAAAGCCAGTGTGCATCCGCCGCCATCGTTCATTCGGTCTATAACACGTTCGCCGATAAATGCGGCCAGTTCGTCTTTCGGCAGGTTGCTAATCAGGATGGTCGGCATCATGCGCTCGTAACGGGTGTTGATGATTTCGAAAAGGATGAGCTTTTCCGCCTCGCTGCCAAATTGCACGCCGACTTCGTCGATAATCAGCAGCTCAGGATCGGTGTAAATCCGGATCACCTCGGCTTCGGTGCGCTCAGAATTTTTCGACCAGGTAGATTTAAACAGGCGCGCAATGCGCAGCGCGGTGGTGAACAGAGCTGAGTTCTGGTGCTCGTTGATGACGTGCTTTGCAATCGCCAGTGCAAGATGGTTTTTGCCTGTGCCAGGCTTGCCGCACATCACGAGGCCACCACCCTGTTTCAGGCGTTCCGGCCACTTAGCCGCATACGCTTTGCATAGTTTCAGGCAGCGTGCTGCCTCTTCGTTGACCGGCTGGTAGTTTTCCAGAGTTGAGCCGGCGAAGCGCTCGGGCAGTTGCAGGTCTGACATCAGTCGGTCTATCTGGCTTTGCTTCCAGCGCTCTTCAGATGCGGCTTCTTCCTGCTGAAGTTTCTCCAGTTTTTCCTGGAGGCATGCCGGACATTCGCTTTTTGTTTCCATCACGGTGGTCATCAGCTTAGTTTTCTTGCAGCGCTGCTCGAATACTCCGTGCCTGTCACACACCGCATGGATTACTTCAAAAGTGACGTGATCCAGTTGCTTTGGAGGATGGTTCAGGTCATCCAGCTTTTTGCGTACCGATTCAATTTCAGTTCTGTATCCCATTGTTAACCCTCCATCCAGGCTGGCATTTCAGTGGTGCCGTAATTTTTAGACGAGAAGTTTTCGTTCACTGCCCGGCGCGCTGGCTGCGCTGGTCTTGATGCGGCCTGCTTGTTCTGGTAGCTGAGCTTCTGGCTTGCAGTGATAAACCAGTTCTTTGGCTTCTCATGCGTGAATTCGATATCCAGCTTCTGCAATTCGTAGTTCAGGTCGATGTTCGGATAGAGCAGCTTCCAGGCTTCGTAGTCCTTGTGATTTAGCCGAACGATATTTCCTTCGAATGCATAGCGACCTGACATGGCATGAACCGTCGCCTGACTTTCCCCTTCGCAAGTCGCGTCAGCGGCTTGGGTGTTATAGGGAATCAGGTTAAGGGAATCAGGAATCAGGTTAAGGGAATCAGCAGGATTTAAATTGTTCTCGTCTGATGCTTGCACCGTACTTGCACCGTGCTTTTCTGGTGCTTCTGTATTTTCAATAACTTGAGGCTTAATGTCTGCTTCTTCTACCGGTTCAGCATCGTGCTTTACTGGTGCTTCTTCCGGTTCAGGTTGTGATGCGCATGGTTCTGGTATCTCGCTAGGTGCTTCCTTGCAGTGTGGATTCTGGTGCTTCTTCCAGTTCGAAATCTGGATGTAGGCGTTGCCTTCAACTGTATAGCGATTGATGAACTGGCGGTCATGAAGTTGCTTCAGGCATTCATCGCAGTCCACATTATCGAAAGGCAGAACGAGAGCCTTAATCTTCTTAGGGCGATCATCTAAGCGCCCCTCTTTGTCAGCAATTGTCCACAGCCCTGCAAAAAGCAGTCGAGCGAGCGGAGAGCATTCGGCCAGTTCATCGTTTGTGAAAAAGCCTGGTTTGATGTTTCGAGATCTGGCCATTAGAAGTCCACCGGTAGTTGAGGGCCATAGATTCCAGCTGCAAGCTTTTCAGCTTCATACCTGGCTTGTTCTTCCTCCATAAGGGTGAAGAACTGGCTATCGCTGTTTTCTATGGCATATGCTTTGTTTTCATTGAGGACGAGAGACTGATAATTGTCAGTCATCACCTTAAATACCCTTTCGGCGCCAAGGCGGATTAGCCTTTCGGCAATTGCCATTTTGTCGCCAAACACATTCAGCCCAATATCCTCAAAAAGAGATGCAAGATTGAGGTGATCTAGCTTTTCAAAAGAGATGATGTGGTAGTCATTAGCTAGGTCTTGCACAGAGCGATTCACATTGGCTTCGCAGCACGCTTCGCAAGCGTCGGTTAGCTCTTCAATTTCTAATTTGAAGAACTCACGCGACTCATTTATGCGATAGCTGGCAAGCTCTTCGTGAGCGTCTCGCTCTGACTGTGCTGGGTCATTGCAGTGGTAAGCAGCAACTATTTTAAAGGGGGCCGGAACCCCAGTTGCAGACGAAAGCTCTTTGGCGCGTATTTCAGGGCTGGTCGTTGTCATGCCGACTTTGTAGATGTCAGGCATAAAGTCGTTGCTAAGAACGTATACCCAACCAGCCATCCTGAAATTTGCAGGAATGTTCATTTCCTTAAGCACGCCATGTTGCCTTTCTATAGGCTCCAAGTGCATAATGTCTCCTGTGAATTTGTTCAGAATTCGATAGTGATTTGAGAAGCCTCGGTTGCCGCCGGGGCTTTTTGCTTTTTAGGCATCACTGCTTCTACAGCCTGCCTTGCCACTTCCCTGATTAAGCTCGTCTCCCATACCTTCTCCAGAAGAACGAACGTCACGGCCATGTCGTGGATGTTTAACCGGCTAACTTTCGAGTCAGCCCATCCGGCCATTTTTGCGAAATTGCCCTGCCCCATAGTTACCAGGCGGGATCGCATTTCGCTTTCTACCTCGCGAATCCTTTTGCTGTGTTTTGCAATGTCCATGTTGGATAATTCTCTTGTTGGTTAAGTGTTTAGACGTGACAAAGCCGCAGCTATTGCCACGAACCATTTGTTGTTTCGTTTGGATTTCGCTTTTCAGCGACGTAGGACTTCATGTCCGTTGTAAAAAGAGCGGTGTTGCTTAAGCGGCTCGAGAGCCGCGTTTCTTGCCGTACTGTAACCAGAGCGGGTCGCACTGGAGGGCTGCGGCAAGTTCAAACAAGAAGCGCGGGCGTTGTGTGGAACCTGCTTCAATTTGCTGTATTGATTGCTGCTTCATTCCAGCTTTCTCAGCTAATTGCGCCTGTGTCAGATTTAACTCCATGCGCTTCTGTTTGAGGCGTTGAGAAATTGTGTCCATTACTCACCTCCACAGTTTTATCTGTATTGTCTAACAGTTACTTCTGTTTGTCAAATACAGCTTTAACTGTGAGGATGTAAGGAAATGGAGAGGATGCTATGAGCCTTGCAGAACGAGTAAAGCAAAGAAGGGCCGAGTTGGGCCTAACTCAGGCTGAAGCCGCAGAAAGGGCTGGTATCAGGCAGCAGTCTTGGGCGAGTATTGAGGAAGGTAAAACATTAAAGCCGCGCAACATTGTGGGTATTGCTGAATCTCTTAGCTGTGATCCGTCATGGCTAGTTAATGGTGGTAACTTCCAGCCTGTTAGCGAGGTGAACACAAGGAGGATTCCATTGATCAGCTATGTACAAGCTGGAGAGATGGCTACTAAAGGCCCTATAGAAGCGCTTGATGGCTCGTGTGAGTACGTCATGACTGATATGGACTGGTCGCAATATACCTTTGCATTAAAGATTATAGGCGACTCTATGGAGCCTGATTTTAAGGCTGGCGATGTCATTATCGTCGATCCGGAAATAGAGCCTGCACCTGGAGAATTTGTTGTTGCGAAGAACGGCGAGCATGAAGCCACCTTTAAAAAGTACCGCCCAACTACTCTTGCAGAAGATGGCAGACAGCACTTTGAATTACTCCCCCTGAATGATGATTACCCAGTAATGCGCAGCATTGAAAAGCGCATCCAGATCATCGGTACCATGGTTGAGCACCGCATTTACCGCCGCAAAAGATAGCATACGCATCATCGGTAAGGTGGTTAAGGCTCAGTGGCCGGAAGAGACGTTTGGGTGAGAAGAGGTCGCAGAGATGCGGCCTTTTTTGTGAAAGATCCAAATCCTTTGCTTGATGTATATAAGCTAATAATCTTAGCTAAAACCAAACTAAGCTAAAAAAGTTAATACTTATTATTACAGTACAATCAATAAGTTACCAGAAAAGACCTGAAATATAGCTAAATTATAATTTAGCTACTATTTACAGCTAATTTTTTATTAGCTAAAGTGCCATCACACCCACAAATGAGGCACAAAATATGGACCCTAAGAAAAGGGCAGTTAAAGCAGCGGCCGTCTCTGCTGCTGTGAGATCCGCACCAAAACCAACTCATACTGGATTAATGTCTACAGGGGTTTCGTGTGCCGTGCTTCCTGATGGTAGACGAGTTGTTTCAATGCAGGGTAACAATGGTCTCGCTGAGACATTTGGAGTATCTGTAGGCTCAAAAATGCCAAGATGGGTACCAGGTGGTGAGGCTGGCCAGCTTCCATATGTTTTACAGGCAGCTGAACTGCAACCTTACATTTCTGATGAGCTGCGAGACGCTATTTCAGAGCCTATCGTTTTCAAAAATACCTCAGGTGTGGGCGCCGCGTATGGATTAGATGCTACTCTTCTTCCTGAGCTATGCGAGGTTTGGTTATCAGCAGAAAAAGATGGAGCCTTAAAACAGAGGCATCATCTCAATACGGCCAGAAAAGCAGAGGCGCTTTATAAGGCATTAGCTCGTGTTGGTGCTGTAGCCCTTGTTGACGAAGCAACTGGCTATCAAAAAGAGCGAGAGCGTGATGAGCTTGCCAAGTTACTTGAGCAGTTCATTGCAAAAGAGATGCGACCCTGGGTAAGGGTATACCCACCGGAGTTTTTCGAGGAGTTATGTCGATTACGTGGTGTACCTTTTAAAGCAAATATGCGAAAGCCTCAGTATTTCGGTCATTTAGTTAACAATATCACTTATGACCGAATGGCTCCGGACCTTAAAGCCATCCTCAAAGAGGAGCGGGCAAGGGCCAATAAACAAGGTGCAAAAATGCATCAATTTCTTTCTGAAGGCGTTGGCAATGAAATGCTCCAGAAAAGATTTGCTGGGATCGTAACATTGATGAAAGTCTGTGATAATTATGATGATTTTATTGAGTTACTCGAACGCGTTCACCCGGTTCTGAAGGGCGCTGACCTTGATGCATCAGACGTAACAGAATGAAGAACTTACCCCGGCCACAGCGCCGGGTTTTTTATTGCGCCGATCCCCATATGACCGCCACCCTATCTCGTTGATATACCAGTAGAAGATCTCAATACCTTCAGTTTTGCCCGCCACACCGATCCCTATGGTTAACGATGTCATTAATGGTAAACGGTTTACCAATGGTGAACTCGTTGCCACTCCTGCACCCGCCACCGCACCGGGTTTTTCATGCCCACCCCTAAAGCTATCTCCTGCCGTGCCGATAACACTAATGTCCAGAGAGACACGGCCTCAGGGCCGGAACAAGCTGATTGTCCGCATCACTCTTGCCCGCCGTGTGCGGGCTTTTTTTGCCGCTTACGCTTGCAGGTAAAAAAATATCGGCCAATAATGAAAGTGAAATATATCCATCACTTTGCTTGTTGCTCGACAAGTTACCGCCAGCGCTGGTCTGGCGGTTTTTTTTGCCCGCAATCCTGACCTGCACCGTCAGTGCGTCGTCGACAGCAGAGCCAGCGCCATCTGCACTACTATGTCATCTGCTTTATCAGCATAAAGACCTGTTATCTTCTCCTTTATTGCCAGATTAGTTATCGCCCGCCCCTCCCTCAGCAGCTCCATAGTCCCCCTACCAAGAACCTCTCCCACCTCAGGCATCATCTTCCTGTGCAAGTCAGCCACATCTTTGTTTCTCATGCCACCAACCTCCTCCTGTTAAGCCATGAAATCGTAGCACTGAGTCCAGCTTTGTGCGGGATTTTTGCGGCTGTAGAAAATTTATTTCCGTTTAAATACATATATATATGTATTTTCATATCAATTTTACAGTTTTATCTGTTGACGGTAATACAGTTTTATCTGTATCTTTAATCCATCAGCAGGACGCTGGCGCAGTACGAAACGGATAGCACGCTCTTTTAACAACGGTGACGGATCACCTACGTGGCTGAAAAGCCAGTTAGTACCAAAGCGTGAGTTTTGGGATGGATAAGCACCATCGCCAAAATTCACTCAGGAGGTATCTATGACACGCAGAACTCAATTCTCTGGTTCAGCTTCAGGTCGTCGTCGTGAACGCCGCGCTCACCTTCAGAGTGAAGCCAGCGTTAGCGCAGAAGCGTTACACCGCCCCACTCCAAGCCGCGTTGTATTGCAGTGCAAGCGACCGGCAGCTGACCGCGTAGTTAAAGCCGTCGAAACCGAGACCGAATATCACAAGCAGATTCTGGCGGGTGCCGCGAAATACATGGGCGGTGAGGTGCAGGACGGCATGTGCTTACCGCATGTTGCTGTCTACGCAGCAGGACATCGCAAATCTAAAGACATCGTAACGGCACGGGGGTGAGTATGTTAACAGTGGTCGGAAATGAAGAAATGAAGATGTCCAGTCTGGAAATTGCGGAGTTGTGCGAGAAGCGGCACGACAATGTAATGCGAGACATCACCAGCATGCTGACTGAGCTTGGGGTGGGCCTCCTCAGTTTTGAGGACACCTACATAAATAAACAAAATGGGCAGGAGTACAGATGTTTTAACCTTCCCAAAGACTTAACTCTGACCCTTGTTGCTGGTTACAACGTGCGGCTGAGACACGCAATTGTCACTCGCTGGCAGGAGCTTGAGCGCAGCAACAGTCTTCCCACTGATTATCTGTCGGCATTGAAGGCTCTCACTGCTGAGGTTGAGCAGCGTCAGGTGCTTCAGAACCAGCTGGCAATCGCCGCACCCAAGGCAGAATTCTATGACCGCTACGCTGACGCATCCGGCACCTTCGGTTTCCGTCAGGTGTGCAAGGCGCTTAACGAGAAAGAGCATCTGGTGCGCACGGTGCTGGTTGAAAAAAGCGTGATGTACCGGCTGGGCGGCCAGCTTACCCCTTATCAGAATCACATCGACGCCGGACGCTTTGTCGTCAAGACGGGTGAGGCAGATAACGGGCACGCCTTCACTCAGGCCCGGTTCACAACGAAGGGTGTCACGTACGTGGCTGGACTGGTTGCTGAATATAAATTATCGGCTGCCTGATGGTGGGTTTTTATTGGCTATCGCAAATCTAAAGACATCGTAACGGCGAGGTAGTTATGGCGGGTGAAATGAAGGCGTCCATACGGATAGACGCCAGTGATTTAATTGAACAGGTTAAGGGTCTGGTTGATTTACTTAAGCTTGAAGCCGGTTCCCTTGAAAGCATCCCTGAACAAAGCATCGATTTGCTGTTTAGCCACGTCAGCACCCTGCTGGACAACGTCGTCGCGAGTGATTTCACGACCACAATCGGCGCAGGAGACGTCAGTGAAATTACTGTCAAAGTCAAAATCATCGGGCCGCTTGATGAGCTCGCTGCCGCAATCCGGGCAGGCGACCTTCAAAGTTTTACTCTCCAGCATAATTAGTTCCTTTCTTTACTGTTGGGGAGTTCAGATTTTATACAGATTTCTGCTGTTGGGGAATAGCAGGAACCACCTCGCCTGATGTGGTTAAAAGCAGGCATCGAATCGAATACAGGTCGCCACGGCAGCCTTTTTTTATTGCCTGAATTCAGGCCAACAACGTAGAGAGCGAGGTAGTTATGGAACAGAAAGCAGTTGAGTTTGCTAAGTGGATGGCAGAGCAAAACATTGATGGAGCTGACGCAAAGGCGGTGCAGATGATGGCTTACGTTTGGTTGCTCAAAGCTAAACAGGTCTTTGAATAGCCGCTCCGAGCGGGTTTCTTTTTACTGGAGCCAACATGAGCAACACAGACTGGATTATCTGCTGGATAGTCACCGGGGCGCTTATGGTGGCGGGTTATTTAGGAGGATGAGATGAGTAAAGAAAAAGATGTTTCAGCTTTTCCGTATCACATCGGCAATAAGGGTGCATTAGGCATGACGCTGCGCGACTACTTCGCAGCAAAACTGATGCACGCAGTAATTGGGTCTCTTAATGGTTCGGTTACTGGTGAAGAGAAGCCTGGCGATTTCGATTACTACGCTGAATGCGCATACCAAATGGCCGACGCAATGCTCCGCGCGCGGGGCCAGTAACCACTACAGGAGAGAGAGAGGATGAACGATTGGGGAAAAGTTTTCAAAACGCGCAATAAGGCAGAGCGTTCAGATGAACGTCGCAGCGTTGTTAAGTCGCTGATGGCAGCAGGTCACTCACGCGCAGTAGCAATTAAGAAAGCAAAATCAATGGTCAAGTAGCAGCGCAATGGCTTGTCACGACAGGAGATAGAAGATGACGAGAAAAAATGAGAAGTACTTGAAGCACAGTTATCTTCTCTCTGTGCTTGATTACTCTCCCGATACTGGATTGTTTACATGGAAGATATCGCCTTCTTTTTCCATAAAGGCCGGCGATGTGGCTGGAAGCAAGGGGAAGAATTATGTCGTGATCGCGATAGACAAAGAAACACATGCAGCTCATCGATTGGCATTCTTTTATATGACAAAAAGGTGGCCTGCGGAATTCATCGATCATATTGATAGGGATAAGCATAACAACAGATGGGGCAATCTTCGGGAGGCAAACAGGGCTGAAAACTCTGTCAACAGGAAGGTGCCATCCAATTCCAGCTCTGGCGTAACCGGCGTGACATTTTATAAAGCAAATGGCAGATGGCGTGCCCACATTAAGGTTAAAGATAAAAAATTGAGTCTGGGTTACTTCAAAACGCTAGATGAGGCAGCTGCAGCAAGAAAAATGGCCGAAGTTAAGTATTTCGGGGATTTTTCTCCAAGTTAAATCCAACGCCTTTAGAGGGCTTGAAATAACCAGACAGTAACACTCCCTATGGGCACAGCAATGGTGCCCATCTTTTTGACACCAACCACTAATTCAATGAGGTATCCCCATGCGTCTTTCTTTCGCAGGGGCAGCATCGGGCTGCCCACAAGACACCATGTTCGCATTCAAATTAACCGGCGCCGACGTTATGTCGTGGAAGCCGAAGAGCCGCCTGCAGAAGCTTGTAGAGCGCCTGATTCAGTCAGTAAATCAGGTCGGTCAGCCATGAACGCGCCGGCAGCAGTTGAGCAGTACCGCAAGCAGCAGGAGGCGAAGGAGCGTGAAGAAAAGCAGCAGGCAGAGTATGAGCGCTTGCAGGGCTTCGATTTCTTCCGCGCTCTGTATGAAATGGCCTGCCCTGGAGTGAAGAAATGAGCCTTGCAACAACAATCGAAGAAAGCCGCGCTATGCGTCACCAGCATGTCCTTAACGCTATCCACTATCGTCGCAACGGCATGCGCAAGTCGATGCTCGCAGCTCTTAACCTTTCCCGCTGCGAGCGAATTAACAGCAAATACTTTCTCGGGCCATGCCCGTTTTGAGGTGAATCGTGAGTAAGGAGTTCTACACCAAGCTGGCTGAAATACAGCGCACGCTGAATGCCCCAAAGAATCAGGAAAACACGTTCGGGAAATACAAATACCGAAGCTGCGAAGACATTCTTGAAGCGGTAAAGCCGCTGCTCAATGGCTTGTTCCTGTCTATCTCTGACGAAATTGTTCTCATTGGCGATCGCTACTACGTCAAAGCCGCGGCTTCTATCACCGATGGCGAAACCACACATACCGCCACCGCAATGGCGCGTGAAGCTTCTGACAAGAAAGGAATGGACGCTGCGCAAGTTACTGGCGCAACCAGCTCATACGCTCGCAAATACTGCCTGAATGGATTGTTCGGCATTGACGACGCGAAAGATGCAGACACGGACGAGCACAAGCATCAGCAGAACAGCGCGAAGCAGCCAGCGCAGCAGAAACCAGCACCGACACCTGAAGCTGTCCTGAAGGCTTTCACTGAAGCGGCGCATACCAAGTCAACCCTCCCTGAACTGAAAACTGCTTTCGCCAAAGCCTGGCAGATGCTGGAAGGCAAACCAGAGCAGGCTAAGGCGCAGGAGGTGTACGAAATCAAAAAGTCAGAGCTTGAAGGAGCTACAGCCTAATGACCAAGAAGCGTCGCTCTAAATTATGCAAAGAGTGCGGCGCTCAATTCGTTGAGAGTTATGGGGATTCAGAATCTCAGTGGATTGACCGCTGCTTCTGTTCAATCAAGTGTGTTTCAGTACATTTCGCCAAAATCAGAGCTAAACCAATTTTCGAAAGACTAGAGGAAAGGCAGGTAAAGCTGGGAGCAGATAAGTGCTGGCGATGGACTGGGACAAAGGATGATAAAGGCTATGGGATTCTGTCAGGAAGGCTTGGTCGAAGCTCAAAACAGCGAAAGGAGAAAGCTCACCGGGTTAGCTACGAACTGCATCATGGAGAGATACCGCCAGGAATGGTCGTAAGGCATAAATGCGACAACCCTGAATGCACAAACCCTAATCACCTGGAGATTGGCACTCAAAAAGACAATATGCGGGACATGAAGGAAAGAAATCGTCACAACCCGATAAGCAGCGCCAACCTGAATCACCAGCCAATCCTGTCCAAAGAGCAAGTACAGCAAATACGGTCCATGAAGTTTGTCGCCAAAAACGGGCGAGGTGAAGGCGTTCAAAAAAGGCAGATAGCGAAGCAATTCGGTGTCTGTGAAGACACAATTAGAGCTGCATTAAAAGGAGACTACATTGGCTATTAATAACTGCACATTCAGCGGGAATATAGGGAAAGATTGCGAGCAAAGATGGACGCCAGCAGGAAAGCCGGTTGCTCAATTTTCGTTGCCAGTGAAGCAGGGATTTGGCGATCACGAAAAGACCACATGGATTACCTGCAAAATGTTCGGCACTAAGGCGGAAAAACTACCGCAGCACCTAATCAAGGGGGCCAAGGTAACAGTGGTTGGGGAATTCCTGATTGAAGAGTGGGAAGACAATCAAGGACAGAAAAGAAGTATGCCAGTTCTAATAGTCAACCACTTGGACTTTTCATCAAAGGGCTCTACTGCTTCAACACCAAACCAGCAGCAATCTCGTGGGCCATCTACATCAGATGACCAGTATGATGAGCGGATCCCCTTCTGATTTAACCCTCCACTAAGGCACCTGTATGACTCTAACACCGCTTGAATCGGCGCATTACGCACGTCTGTCAGAAATACAAAAGGAAAGGTTTCTGTGGCGCACAAAGCAGATGACGCCGCGCGAAAGGAAGTGTCAGCAGGTTGCCTTAGCAGCTGTAGCTGCAATGGAAGCGGCTAAGCGGGGAGAGGAGCATCAGCGCCGGTTAACGCCAGAAAGGAAGTATCAGCTCATGGAAGAGAGCTGGTTGAGGAAGGTGGCGCTGGATACGTCAGTGCGCCCTCCTCTGCCTCGCATCATCGTCACAACGCCTCAGGTGTTCTGGCTCGATTACAAAACGGCTCGACTTGGTCTCGGTGGGGCTATCAGGCAGGAGTAACCATGAACACAGCAAAGAAATTAGAAGCCTTCAGGGCAGACCCTCGCTGCTATGAAAATAACGTCATGAACCTTGTTACCGTTTCGGGAGGAAAGGACAGCCTGGCGCAGTGGCTGCTGGCGATCGAGTCAGGCGTAGAGTTCGAGGCTGCGTTCGCTGACACGGGGCATGAGCACGCGCAGACAATGGAATACCTCGGTTATCTGGAATCGAAACTGGGCCCGCTACGACGTGTCAAAGCTGATTTCACGCGTCAGATTGAAGGTAAGAGACAGTTCGTTGCGGAGAAATGGCCCGCCTCGCTGGAGAAGCTTGGATTTAGCACTGAAGAGTCAGCGAAGACCATTCAGCGAGCACTCAGGGCGCTTAAGCCATCTGGCAACCCGTTCCTCGACATGTGCATCTGGAAAGGCACCTTCCCTTCAACAATGCGTAAATTCTGCACCTTCGAGCTGAAGCAAATACCGATGGATCAGCAAGTGGTTCAGCCAATCATCACTTCAGGGAAAAAAGTAGTGAGCTGGCAGGGCGTCCGGGCACAGGAGTCGCCTAAGCGCGCCCTGCTTGCTGAGTGGGAGGAAGGATTCGATATCGGCCCAAACCTCGCGCTTTACCGTCCCATTTTAAAATGGACGCATGATGACGTTTTTGCCCTTGCGAGGCGCCACGGAATAAAGCCGAACCCACTGTATCAGCAAGGATGCAGCCGTGTCGGGTGTATGCCATGTGTCAATGTAAACAAGGCCGAACTGGCTGAGATATTCACGCGCTGGCCGGAGGAAATCAGCCGCGTTGCTGAATGGGAACGCATCGTAGCCCAATGTTCAAAGAGAGGTAATGCGGCGTTCTTCCCGTCAACGCTCGATCCGATGAGATCTGAGGGTGATGGCACGAAGGTGAGCCTTGATTCTCACGGTATAGAGACATACCGGGACTGGGCACTGACAACCCGCGGCGGACGACAGTTCGACATGCTGGGTGCGATGGATGACAAGAACGTCTGCAGCAGCGTTTACCTGGGCGTGTGTGAATGACTATTTCGCCGCTCAGCGGCACAGGAGATAAAGATGAAGCAGCAGGTGTTATTTGAAGGCGGACGCGCAGCTGTAGTGCTTGTAGATGACAGCAAAGGCCAGAGGCACCTTATCAACCTGCGCAATGTCACCGCTATCACAACGCGCGAGCATGACAGGGAAAAGTGCCTTCAGGAAGTTGAGGTTGTTACGGATGGCGGCGTCGCTGCATTCATATTGAATTGCGACCTCTATACCGGCCTTGTTGATGCCTGGCTGTTTGTTAACGCAGAAAATTGGCCGAAGCTGACCGTGGCAGAGGGGCTTAAATCATGATGCAACTTACCGAAGAGCAGAGAAATGACTTGGCGGCAGAGTGCCGCAGATTAATCGCTGAAGGAGAGAAGCCAGCCGCAGGATACAGAACCGTGGCAAAGGGGAAGGTTGCAGAAATCGCGCTGGCGTCGCTGACGGCGGAGCCTGTTTATCAGTTCATCGCAAATAACCCTGACAAAGATGGATATGTCGAATGGGCAGACTGCAATCCTGACTATTTCAGCAAAGAGCCTTCTGACAGGCGTCGAATCCTCTACACCGCGCCGCCCGCCCCGACCCAAACAGCGCCTGACTATAGCGAATGCCCGCTATGCGACAGTTCATATATAGCGGGTATGCGGGCGGGATTTAACTTCGGCGACTCTGGCGACAACGAGGGGTTTAACAAGGCAGTGAACTCTCGTCGCAAACAGATTTCGGATAGCCTGAATGCCACCGCGCCGCAGCCTGTGAAGCTGCCGAAGTACACGCAGGAGGTTTACCCGAATCACCTGCTGGAGAACCAGAAAATTAAGTCGCGGAATGAAGCAATCGGCGAGTGTGCCGACGCCATCCGCGCCGCCGGATACAAGGTGGAGGGGTGATTATGGAAAAGCTGAATGAGTTAGCTGAGCTTGCTCAAGCAATGATGGATGCTGAAACACGCAAGGAAGCGTTTAGCATTGGAGAGAAATTTACTCTGGCTGCAAGTCCTGATGCCATCCTCGCCATTGCCGAAGCATTCCGGGCGCTGGAGCGGGGGCAATGCGGCGAAGCGCTTCTGGAAAGAGAAGAGCACCACGTGGGGGTTGTCACTGAACTGCTCAAGAGAATCTCTGAGCTTGAGCAGCGCGCAGACGCAGCAGAGGCGGAGCTGGAAGTTGAAAAGGATATCCACGACGACACTTTGCAGGCTATGCATCTTTGGTGTGAGCGCGCGAAAGAGGCAGAGGCGAAGCTGGCAGATCTGGAGAAGCAGGAGCCTGTTTTGTACGCCTTGAGGTTTAAAAACAGTCGTGGTGAGCCTGAGAAATTAATCAATGAAAACTGCTTATTCCGTGACAGTGAGAAAGCGGCTGCTTATGGGCTGGGCGGAAACTACGTTACTCAGCAAAGCGGCAAAATTGAGTGGATGCCGAATCCCCTACTTAACCCTGAAGTTATCCCGCTATTCACCCGCGCCGCGCCCGCTATCAACCTGGCGGAGCTGGCGCCCGAAGGCTGGAAGCTGGTGCCGGTTGTGCCGACGCAGGAAATGGTTTTGGCGGGGAAAGGCGGCTGCGTTACCGGCGATATGGCGCGTGAAGTCTATGAAGACATGTTGGCAGCAGCGCCTTCCCCATCTGACACCCTCTGATATACTGTTCGCATATACAGTTTACTGGTGAGTATATGCGCAAATTCGTTAGCGCCGGCGCAGCGTTCTACATGCTCGATAAGGGTGATAAGCTAACTAAGCACGAGATTTTCCACCGTTACGATCCGGTGCGCTTCGTCATCTGGCCGCGCCGCGATAAGTGGGATGTGCTGGAGCGCGTAGGCAACGACTGGGTGCGGTTAACCGACAGGCTGTTCGATAGCGAGAATGCAGCCTTCGTGTTCGCGTATGAGAAGTTCTGCGATGAACAGGACAGAGCGCGACGAAAATAGTTACAGAGATGACCGCCCATTGAGGCGGTTTTTTATTGCCTATAGGAAACCGAAATGACACATCCAGATCCGATAGATGAAGCAGCAGAACGCGAGCAGCAGTTGATAGCAGTGGCGCTGGCTAATCGCCCGCGGCCGGCGGTTGAGTTCACCGGCAAATGCCACTACTGCGAGGAGACGATAAGCAAGGGGCATTACTGCTCGGCAGAATGCAGGCAGGACGATGAGCGAGCGAGGTGGGCGGCCAAGCAACGCTCAGTCGCATGAATAGCATCAGCGACATCACACAAGGCGAGTTCACTCTGTGGCTCGTCTTTTTTATTGCCATTTTTGTGGCCTGGAACTGGCCGTATAAGGAGTAGATATGGAATTGCGTGACGACACACTCGTTGACCTGAAATTCATCATGGCCGATACTGGTTTCGGCAAGACCTTCATTTATGACCGCGTGAAAGACGGTACACTCTGCAAGCCCATCAAAATCAGCGGCCGCTCTCGCTGGAAATATCGCGATCACATCGAGTTCAAAAACAAGCTCATCTCCGGCTGCAATGGGTAAATATCTGGGTAAATTATTTTCAGATGCAGAGAAACTCTATATGGCGCAACCCCTTACGTGCTGAGTTAGATGTCTGCAGGGGACACCATACACACCTCTCCTGACATTTACCTAATTCAATAAAACCCTCTTATAATCATTGATAAACCCTCTATTCTGGCTATGCGACGACAACTGATATCTACCCATTTCAACGTGAATCAATAAACGTTTGGGGGCCTTAGTGGGGGGCTTATCCTGTTTAATGAAAAATGAGGCCCCAAAAATGACCTTAAATGACCGTCCATGGGGACAGATGGTTTCGGCCTCGCCCGTCTTCTCTGACATCGGATCTTATCCTTACTCCGGTGATAGCTCTGTTGCAAATGCTGTCAGCAGGCAGGGACAGTAATCTGATCAACCCAGTATATTTTTTTCACACTAACAGAATGCGGGTAACAGACTACTGGCCTGCCGTCACCGTCGAGTAGCTAGTGATTAGCTGCTTCAGGCGCAGCTCTGTCTGGATTTTTTGCGCGGCCGGAATCATCCCTGAGTTTTCCAGAATGCTCATCTGCCGTAGCTGTTCTTCAACGGGCACTGTTTTACTGAATGCCTGGGTAGCAGCAAACACCTTTGATTTCAGCTCGCTGACGGTAATATACTTTCCTTTTTGCCTATCCAGGGTATTGAGCTGTGTCGCCAGCTCCTGCAATTTGAGCATCCCCTCATGCCATCCATTCATTGCATCAGTTGACAATGCTGAGGCGTTAACCTGTTGCTGCCATTGTTGTGTCAGAGGTTTAACCTGCTCCGGCCACAACGACTGAGCCTGTTTGATGAGTTTTCTGCTGTATGCAATATTCCAGTCAGGAGGCAATTTATCCAGCCGTGCAACCTGCTGCTGTGTCCGGGCGATAAAGTCCTGCGGCAACGGGATCTGCTGGCGCAACACATCAATCTGCTCAGGCGCGAGGGGTGCAGGGAATGGAGCCAGAGAAGCAGCAAGCTGAGTCTGTAGAGGGTCTGGCCGGTGAAGAAAATGCCAGCCCCACACTGAGACGGTGGTTATCATCAGCATTGTACACATCCCGGCGGAGAAGGATTTCCATTTTTTTATCGGAGTGGGCATAGCTGCCAGCACTTCCACGTTCGGCTGCTGTTCCGGCTGCGCAACGTAAACCCACTTCACTGCACTCTCTGGCGTATCTTCAGCAGGGCAGCCAGTAAGGTCCCTCGAGGCTGCTGTCGCAGCATTCATCACGGTGGCAGGCAACACCATACCAGGCTGAATATTCGACCCGGTGCTGGTAATGCCATCGCTGTTTTCCAGCCGGACAGCACTGTTGTGCATCTGAGTACGCAACGTATCGAGCTGGCTCAGATGCTTAAGCTCCAGACGCTGCAGCACCTCTCCCAGAGCGGCAAGCAACTGCTCTGCCCGATACAACTGGCTGAGGTCACTGTAATTCAGCGGGAGCGAACGCATTCGTTGCTGCAGGCGCTGACTCAGACTGCTGAGGATTTCCATCCGGGCATGGGCTGGCTGAGGCCACAGTGCCCCCCACTGATGGTTTATCAATGCCTCAAGTATCGTCAGCCCTTCATTGAGTCCGAATAAGCCGGCCAGTTGCGTACGGGCCAGGGTGTACCAGGCCGCAGTCTGTAAATCCACTCCGTTCTGCTCAAACAGTGAGAGGCAGAGTTTTTCGACATAACGCCAGTTCACATCCGGGCGAGCCGGATGTGTCAGCTTGCTCAGTTCATCACGCAGGGCGGCATAATCCGCCAGCATGCGTGGGTCACCGCCGGTTTTTATTTTACGCGTGGGGATATCATTCATGACCAGTTGTCCATTCGAGGAGTCTAATGCTGTGGAGCTATTAGTGTTTGTGCGGTTTCACTTTCAGCTTGATTAACCAAGAGTCTTATAAAGGGCCATGGCCGATGAAACAAACCACAGCGCCAATAAAGAAAAAATTGCCTTATAAAATATAACCTTTGCCCCACTCCAACGTTCAACAAGAGTGCGAACACTGTAATTTATTTCGGGATTTTCCCCGTCAGCTTTGAGTGTTTCTCCATGTCAATATGCAATGACTGACAGGTAAACAAACTATTACTCATTCCGGTTCCGCTATGGAAGGAGCGCCAGAATCAAACCAAAAAAACGTGCTTTCATCAAAAACCTGCCCATGACGGGATAAAGCCCCTGGCGGAGTAAAGTCCACTTGTTCACCATTCCATACCGCATAAATAATCGCCCCAGAGGCGTCACGAGCCCTCCCTTATGGAAGGTCGTCTCCACACACCGGGTTACACCCTGACCATAAAGGAATGTCGGCACAAATTTTACAGACCGGTCGTCGATACGCAGAACGAGGGTCGCAATATCAAATGTTCCCCCCTCAACCAGCAGGTCCGTAACGGTTGTATTGAGTGAGCGTCTCCACATTCAGTCCGGTGCCCACCAGCCACGCGCCCATCTGCTCCTGAAGCTGCGTTATTCGCAGGCAAAGCTCTGCGATATCAGCTTGAGTCTTGCTGACAGATGAAGCCGGAGCAGGCTGTTGGGCCTGCAGTTTTTCGAGAAACTTTGATTTTACTGACAAGGTGTTATCTGGCCTTACATGCGGGTTGCTGCGTTGAGATACTGCTGTTGCCTCAGGTGTCTCAGCATCACTCGCCCCTCGGGCATAAACTCGGTTCCGTAACGCACGAGGCCAATGCCCTTAAGCTCGGCATCAATGGCGTAACGTAGTTCACCGGGAACGTTCTGCTCCAGCAGGACAACGGCTATTTTTTTCAGACGCGGCTCATATTTGAGCAGAACAGCCGACAGGGTGCCCATCAGCTCATGGGCGGTACCCGGCATGCCCTGGAGAACTCTGGTCATATCGGGCAGGCCATAGTCCGGCAGATGCGCCAGCGTGCCAGCGCGACAGTTGAGGATGCGCTGCATGTTATCGAGCACGGACAAAATCACCTGATTTTGTTCACTGACCTGATGGAGATCGAGGCCGCCGGTGAAGTTGCCGGTCAGCATTTCATACAGTGAAGGTGTGTGGTGTCCCTGGGGCATCAGTCGTCCTTGAGAGGTTGCAGCGTCAGATGGTTGTTACCGGCTTCCAGAATGCGCGGCTTATCCGGGTCAAGGTCTTCGCGCCCTATCACCAGCCTCCAGGTGTTGTTGACCATATCCGGGTGACGGAACAGACCCACCACCGCCACAAACTGTGCATCCACCTCCATCGGCATATTCAGGTTCGCATCACCGCCCGGCTTCACCACCACATCACGGCTTGCCAGCAGGTCAGCTTTCAGAATGCCCTCCCCGTCTTTCAGCAACTGCTGGTAGACCGTTTTGTCGAAGGTTTTACGGTCTTTCAGTTGATAGACACGAATAACCACCGACTCAGACAGCGAGTCACTCTCGCGGGAATCGGTATTCAGTGCTTCACGGGCGGTGAAATCCAGGTGCAGCACCTTAATCTTTTTGTAGAACACGGCGTTAAAGGCTGATTTGGTGCCATCGGTGATGCCCTGCGTCACCCCACAACCCACCAGACTGAATGCCAGCAGGGGTAACAGCCAGCGCGCTGTTTTAGGTAAATTTATACGTAACACGTCGGTTTCCTTGTTGTGGTATCGCGGGCTGAAGGCCAGTGTAATAGCCCAGTTCCGTCGTAAAGGTCTGCGGGATATCGTCCGGGAAGGCTTCGTCTTCCGCGCCCAGCACGCCATTCATCCCAAGCCAGAAGGGGCCTTCGCCGAGCGGTGGAGCGGCCAGCAGTCGGGTTCGGGTAGTCAGGGTGATTTTTGCCTTGAAGCGCCAGCCCAGATACACCCGCAGCATCACCAGAAAGTCCTGATACAACAGACCGTCCGGCTTCCAGCCCTGCGCTTCCTGTTCGTTATCCGTCTTGAGTGCAATCAGCAGCTGGCTGTTGGCATCCATCGCTTCGTCACCCAGCGGCGTATTACCGTCGAGAAGAAAATCATCATCGCCATAAAAGCCCAGCGGCTGGCTGACCTCCACCGGGCGCAGGCAATACGGGCTCACCTGGACCGTCGTGTCAGGTGCCAGCAGGCTCACCAGGGCCTGTATCCCCTCCTGGGTTTTACCGGGCTGCTGCAGAACGCCAAGCAGCGACAGAAAACGGGATACCGGAGTAGCGATTTGCTCTGCGGTGCCTGGAATGCCCAGCCCCACCAGGCCCAGCAACGACTGCGAGATGCTGTCAGTCCCGCCAGGCTCGAATGTGGCCGGGTAGGAATATTTTCGCCAGATACGATAAAACTGCGTCAGGATGCGGTGGCTGAAGATATCCAGAAAACCCTGTAGTGCCTCATGCCCTTCGCGACGCTGGGTGATGTCATCGAGATAGGCGGTCGGTAGCGGCGAATCAACGCCGTACATGCCCATAAACGTGGTGCGGATAAGCGGTGGTTTACCTTCATCCTCTTCGTCATACTCAACGGCTTTGAGTTCGCTCGCCGGAAAGCCCATCCCGGGATGCGGCACAAAGCGCACCGGGTCGTCACCGGGATGGCTGGTAGAGCCCATCAGCGGCCGGGCCGGATTCAGTTTCTCCAGCAGCTGGCAGAAACGGTAAAAGTTTATCCGGTTAAGGTTAGCCTCCAGCCGCGGGGTCAGCCGGGAATACGGCGGTTGTGCTTCTCTTCCCATTCCAGGCGCTCTCCAGTCGGTTGCAGGATGATAATCAGGCGGTTAAAGAGATAGATATCGGTGTAGAGCGCAAAGAAGCGGCTCAGCATCTCGCCAAACAGGCAAATATCGCCGCGCCCGGCAAAGCCGTGGCTGTCCAGCGTCACCTCTATCTGCACGCCGCGTACCAGATAGCCCTGCTCAAAACGCTCGGTTTCACTGTGCTTAACGTCAATGATGGTACCAGATAGCCCTGCTCAAAACGCTCGGTTTCACTGTGCTTAACGTCAATGATGGCTTCCAGACGACGGCGGTTCATCTCACTGTCAGTCCACTCGTACAGCGCCAGGGTGCCACGCAGCACGTCGGCATTATCCATCATCGACAGGAAGCCGCTCCCAAGATGACTCAGCACACGCCAGTGGAAACGATCCTGTGCCGGGGGATAACAGGGTAACGTCGGCGCACACAGGTTACGGACAGCAATAGTGGTCGAGGTGGTTTTCATTACCGTATCAAGCACCGTGCTCTGCAGTGCTCGTCGTGGCAACTGGCCGTTGGTGCCGGTGAGCGTCAGTGACAGGCTTTCATCCTCCGGCACCGTGTGGTTATCAAACGCTTCACCGCCGAGGATAAGCCAGGTGTTATGCAGCCCGGACGGACTGCGGCGCACGCGGGTGTGGTAGTAATATTCCGGGGCTTCATGGCGCATCATCCCCCCCTTGTGGCGGAAGCTGGAGAACGGCACGTAGGTATGATGGCTCGATGACATCACCGAATCCACGGTGTAAATCTCGGTATGACCATCCTGCACGCGCATCGGACGCAGCATGTATTCGGTCTGCAGGGAGTTGAGCGTCAGCGGATCGGATTCCAGCGGGAACAGGTTAATCACCGGCACACAGTTCAGGCGCAGATGCTTTTCGGTAAAGCTGAAGTCATGCTCCCAGCGCTCCGCCAGCACCACGTCGATTTCAAACCATGGGAGCTCAGCCGGAAAGGCTACGGTCTCCAGCCCACGCAGCCCCGTGAACATGAATTTCTCACGGAAGGTGAAGTACTCCAGCAACAGCTGGTAGCCGCTAAAGCTGCTGCTTCCCCTCGGCCACAGGTCGTCATCGTCGCCAAATCCCAGCGCAGTGAAATACCCGTCGAGCGGTCTTCTGTCCATGTCACTCGGCATCCGCAGCCAGAGACGCGCCGCGTTCATGGTAAAAGCTTCATGCATGGCGCAGGCCAGCGGTGCATCCGCGTTGAAGTAGAACGGGATCTGGCTGAGATCGACACGGCTCCAGTCAGCAAGGTGGCTGCAGTTAAACCGCAGGCTAATGACCGAACGTCCGTCAGGGTCAGTCGACTGGCGGGCGTGCTCCAGCGACAACGGCTGAAGGGTGATTTCTTTGGTGGTGGTGTACCGGCAACGCGTGCCCTTCTCACCGATCGGCCGCGAGTTCACCTCAAAGCCTTTGACGATGCGCATCTGCTCTTTCATCTCACGCCAGTCAGGGGTGAACTCCACCACCGACATTGACGGTATGGTGCGCAGGTAATGCGGCCACAGCAGGCTGACCAGCCCTTCGGTCAGTTCGGGCAGATCGTCATCAAGCTTCTCACGCAGCCGTCCCATCAGGAAGGCAAAACCTTCAAACAGGCGCTCCACGTAGGGGTCGCGCGCGCCCGCTTTATCGAGGTTGAGCATTGCCGCCTGCTCGGGGTGAGCGCGGGCAAACTCTTCACCGGCTTCCAGCAGGTAGCGCATTTCAGCGTCGTAATAACGTAGGGTTAAGTCATCCATATTTATTTTTGCTTTGTTATTCCGGGATTCAGGGCACAACGGATCCCTGTAATATGTTCAGTCTGTGATGAAGGAACATCACGATGAGTGGCAGTGTGATTATCCACCGTAAGTACGTTCATGCCGGGAAGGGATAAATTTTGCGCCGCAGGTGGTCATGTCACCCTTTACCAGATAATAACCTTTCGCCATTTTTCACATCCTGAGTTCATCAACCATTCAACCGCAAAGCACTGCACTGCTTGCCGGATCGAGCGCAACCAAGCCGGACAGAAGCAAATCCATCTCGGGTTGAAGTCGTGATTTATCGGTTTCACTACGTGTGGCTTTCATACGCAGCAGTCTGAGGCGACGTGATTTCACTTCAAACAACAGCGCCGGTGTCCACTGCGTGAGGGTGATTGACTGTGCGGCACTGTCGAGCTCTCCCAACAGATGCAGGGCCAGTTCATTCTTGCCCTTCTGCTCAGCTACACGAGCCATCACCAGACGCAGCAGCCATTTGTCTTTTGTGGAGTCGGCACCAGGGCGGGTCTGGAGCCAGTAAAGGGTGGCGTCCAGTCCCTCATTGTCGGCTTTCTCCAGCGCTTCTGGCTCGAGGGCCAGGATATCGTTGTCAATCATGCTGGCGGCACTGACCGGCTCATCCCGCCAGCCGGACATGTCGTCCAGCACGCTCTGATTTATCCAGTTCAGCGTGACCTCATCGGCAAACGGCGTACCGTCATTAAAGGCCAGAGTTTCTAGCCCGGTAAGGCGGCGCAGCAGCCCTTTCAGGTCTGCGGCGATGATGTCGGCCAGTACATCCTGCCCCGATTTCATCAGAGCCTGATGGATATACCACTGCAAATCCAGCCAGAGGTGATTGGCGCCACGCGAGAAGGTGCTGTCCGCCTGCTCCAGTATCTCCAGCCAGCTCTGCTGCAGATACAGGCGTTTCAGCATCGCACGCTGGTCAGCGCGCGGCGGTTCGATGCGCGTTTTCCCTTCGGCATCCGGGGCCGGAATAGCACTCAGGGTGTCATGACGCAGGCTTTTCATCAGCCTGTGTGCGGCGAGCCAGCCATCAGGCTGCTCACGCAGATATTCCGTCAGTGTACGGGCCTGGGCCAGCAAATCCTGACCAGAGGTAATGCGGCTCAGAACCGGCGCGTCAGACTCGGCAGTATGCGTGGAGGTCTGTGACTGTGCCTTATTACCTGCGTTCTGCGGTACCACAGCATCCACACCACCAGCCTTCATCAGGCGAGACTCCAGTGCGCTGTAAAGAGCATTCAGCTCTGCCCGTGATGCTTCCGGCTCTGTCTCCAGACTGTCAGTGATGAGCAGCAGCGCCCCGGCGGTACGCTGTGCATCCTCGCGTACGACCTCCGGATACAGTGACAAACTGTCCAGCACACGGGTACCGCTGAGCCATTCCAGTGCGGCCTTGCGGCTGCGAGCCCGCTGCGGGTGAAGCTGCATGCCGTAGAGCTGCAGTAATCCCGCCAGCAGTTCAAGCCCTTCGGCAAAGCCGGCTTCGCCATCCTGGTGAAGGCGCGCCCAGCAGTAATAAGTCGCAACCCGGATATCTTTGGCCCCGGTGGTCAGTAACTTTTCGGCAAGCGTGCATATCAGTTCGGTATCAATGCCGGAAAGCTTATTAACCTCTTCGCGGATAAGCTGAAAATCATCGTCATATCTCGGGTCTTCCCCGGTCGGACTGGTAACGCTTACCGGAGCAAGCCAGGGCTGCCAGTTTTCCGTGCGTGTCTGCGCCTGTTGTCGCAGCCGAGCATCGTCAGCCTGACAGGCGGCAACCAAATTCTGCAGGGTGCTCATTATTCAACTCCCTCCATGTCATTGCTTCCCGTATTAACCATCAGCGCCTGCGCGGTGGCCGCGCTGTCGACGCTGAATATTTGATCCGGCAGCGTAAAACCACGCAGGTCCAGCAGCGCCAGCGGACCTTTTCCGAGTTGTGAGCGCAGCACCCACTGCAAAGTCCGGCCATCAGGGGCAGTGAAACTCATCATCCACTGACTACGGTCAAGCTGCGCACGCTTGCCCTGTTCCAGCCAGCGAATGAAGCCCCAGGTTCCACTGTAATCCCCGAACAGACGCGCACCGGCATTGACCGTGGTCCAGGTCAGCATCGTACCCGGCTTGTAGGTATCTCCCGGCCAGCGGAAGCTTTGCCAGTCGGCCATCTGGTTAAAGTAGTGCAGCTTTTGTCCATCAATGGTCAACTGGGTTTCTACCACCTGCGGCACAGGACGCGCCTGCAGCTCAAAGCTGATGCCCTGGCTGCCATCGGTGAACAGAATATCTGACAGCTGGCTCAGTTGGTTAATGGCCCGCAGGAAGGCCGGGTTAAAATTCAGCCCCTGGCTGTTGACCTTATCCGGCACCCACTGGCTGCCCTCTTTGTGCAGCACACCGTTGAGCTCTGTCGTCAGGAAGCGCTCTATACGTCCGCTGTCCTTACGCACAAATTCAGCCAGCATCGGCAAAGAAGCATCACTTTTGCTGGCGGCAAACGGGAAGCGTCCGTCAAAGGCAGTTTGCCAGTTCGCAACAACCGAGCGGCTCCATTTATCATTCAGGCTGGCTGCCGACGGCTGAAGCACCGTCTCCCAGGCCTGGGTCAGCGGCTGCACAAACATTGTGCTGCCAAATCCGCTCCACTCCTCGCCAAGACTTGCCGAAATCAGACTGCCATATTGCTGGGTGTCGGTGAGGTCCACGCTTTTGCCCTGGAACACGGTCTGCGCCAGGGTCTGCATCATCGCCTGCGGATCAGAAGCGCTGGCCACCTGTTGCAGTCGCAGACGCACGCGGGTGATGCGGGTCAGATACGTCTGCAGGCTCAGGGAGTTGTCAGCCGACATGACGTTGCTGCCTTTGTTTTTACCCAGAAGCTGAAGCAGCGGGCCAAAGGTTTCATCCAGCGGTCCCTGCGGCCCTGACGCAGACTGGTCAATCGCAGGTTTATCTTTTCCACCTACAAGATCTTTAGCCGATTTGATGATGGAGTCCGAAAGACCTTCGCTTTGCTGGCCGGTCTGTCCCTGCCAGGCGAGGGTATTCATCAGGGCAATCAGCGGCGACTGGCGGACATCACTCATCAGCGTCAGCTGGTCGGTCACGTCAGCAATGTTGTTTGCCGGGTTAAGTCGCAGGCTGTTGAGGAAGCTCAGCCAACTGCCGGCAAAGTCAGTGAAGTAACGTTGCGTCAGACGTGCTTTTAGGGCTTCAGGCGACAGGTCTGAGGAAACCGCTTGCCGGCTGTCACTCAGTACCCAGTCAATTTCATCCCGGCGGGAATTTGCGGCCTTTTCGATAGCCTGCTGAACGCCCCCTTCCCACGCCTGGCGGGTGAACATGCCCGGCACCACTTCATCGGTAGTGAACAGACGCCGGGCATCGGTGCCGTTAGTCATGTCTTCCAGAGAGACATCGGCAAAGTTACGGCGCACCGATTTGAGCATATTTTTATACAGGGTGCTTTCCGCATTGCGTCGGCCAATTTGCTGCAGCAGCACCTGGCGGCTCTGGCTGACCAGTTGGGCATCAGGGGTGATCTTCCACTGCGGCTGCTTTGGCAGTTCGGTAATGTAGAAGGCCCACAAATCCGGCGACAGGCTTTGCCACAGGCCAGTAGAAATACCCATTCGCGTCGGCTGCACGGCTTTCAGAGTCTGTGCGTAAAACGCGCCGTCGACTTTATCCGGCCGGGCCATCATCAGCCAGGCTTTCAGCTGGTCATAACCGGGTTTCGCCAGCTGTGCTCGCTGGTCACTGTTGGGGGCAGAATTTGCCAAAGCGTTGAGTTTCTGTGTCAGCGCCTGATTCGCCGGGTCGCGTATCAGGCGGTTGTTCGCCACGCCGTACCAGGGCAGCATCGCGTCGAGCAACTGCTGGTTATGGTCCAGCCCGAAGCGCTGATACCATGGCGCACCTTCCTGAATACGGTGCTGCAGACGGCCGGCATCATTACGCAGCGTATGCAGGGCCGTCAGCTGGTAATCCGATACAGAAGGATGCTCCACCAGGGCATGAGCCTGCCCGGCAACAGAAACTATCTGCATGCGGTTGACCGCGAACGACAACAGTATTCCTGCCCCCCAGACACTAATGATCGTCATCAGTGTCCAGGCAAGGGTCTGCTCCCAGGCCATACCGACACGGCGGCCACGCACGCGAGTGCAGTCATCCACGATGCCCTGCCAGGTTGCCGACAGGATCAGGGCATGGCGTTGTGATTCGGGGATATATTTCTCAGGGTCGGCTGTTCCCTCAGACGTATGAAGAGGGTGACTGTCCGGCAGGCTGAACATCAGACCACGCAGCGGAACACGCTGCTGGGAGGCAGCCAACCATGGCACCAGTTGTTGAGTCCAGCGGATGATACCGCCGTCTTTGAGGTGCTGGCCCAGGCGCAGCAGGAAGTCGTTGCCGTTGTTCTCAATGACCTGACTCATCCCCTGCATGCGCAATGCAGGCAGCATCAACTCAAGCTGACGGGTAATATCGTCAGCTTTGGCACGCAGCGGGAAGCTGGCTCCTACCGCCTGTTCAGTACGTTTCTCCTGCGTCCATTTGCTGTCACACAGTTGCCACAGCCAGACCGGCGCAGAATAACGCAGCAACTCACTGATTTTTTCCAGTCCGCGTAAATCGTTGTCACTAATCTGAGAGGTGAGGTTAAGCGACTGCGGTACGACGCGAATTATTCCGTCCAGAGGACGACCGCGACGCAGTTTACGCAGCGCGGTGTATTTCTCCTTATCCGGTTCAGCAGTCAGACTGCCGCCGTAAATCAGAACGGTACGGCTGCCTTCAAGCCACTGGTTTTCCTGCAGGCCAGGAACCAGTTGCTCTATAGCGGCTTCATTGCCAGTGACCAGCAGCAGGCGGACTTTGCGTCGCCAAAGGACACCATAACGAAGATTAAGAAGCTGTTTTAAGTCAGTATAATCTCTGAGGGTTGTGATCACATCAGGAATTGGTTTAGTTTCAGCACCCAAGGGATCCGGTGGTAAATAAATGAGTTGTTGTTTTCTTTGCTTCCATCGCCAATAAAAAGGAGAGCAAATAGTTCCTAAGAACAAAAAACCAAATACACCACCCCATACCGACCAAATTTGGCGATATGTCAGTCCATAATTAAGCAAGGCATCTTGATTAATAAACAGTAAAAATGCCGTTATACCAGCAAGGCCAACAATTAAAAAAAGATACCCCCAAAATCCATAACGTACCGGCTGTAATTCCTTTTCCTGTGTCATAAGTAAAGTTCCCGAGCAATCAAACAAAGCAGTCTGGACTGAGGTGATGCCTGAATAATTAATAATTGGTTAGCTTCAGTCTTTTGAGCCGCGTCAACCAACAATGCGAGTGAAACAGGGAATATCATTTCACCAGGAGGACCAAAAGAAAAATCAATTAAATAAAAAGGATGTTTCGCTGGAAGTTTCCACTGACATCGATCGGCATACTGCATTAATTTTGAAGTAACTTCCGCAGGAATGCCAGAAAGCCAGACATGGCGTAAATCACGCTTATCAATTCGATTGTATTCAAAAAGCATTTCTAAATCTTTTTCAAGATTGTCATTTTCCACAGGCATAACACGGCCTAATGCAGCAAGTACTGGTACAGCATGTCGCCTGGAAAAAATGGAGGATGATATAAGCTGGGCAGAAACCATTTCGCTGGATTGCTTCGGGAGACCTGTCAACCAGCATTGAAAGCTAAGAACTAATATCAAACCATCAAAATTAACGTTGTCATGGAATTTTCCAATACACTCAACGGAACAATTTACTTCAGGAAGTAGATCCCATTGTGAAAGAATAATCTGGCTTACACTCTTTTTGTCCCAACCGGAGGGTTGTAATACATAAATAGTATGCAAATATTTCCGATAACCAGGATACTGTTGCTCAAGCTGTTTATCGATCATATCAGACAAAACACGGAGGGAACCCCAGGAATGTGACAACGGCCTGACTTTATCCGGATATGCTGGAATATCAGACAGAGGCCCAAGAAAACTCGCAGCCCCTTTTTCCTCAGGAGTAAGGATTACATTTCCAACTACTGACAACTGCTGTCGACTCCAGTGTTGCCAGAAAGCCTTAGTTCTGTCAGTTTCCTCTTTCCAGGCAGAAAGAGCGATCCTTGACTGTTCATAACGGTTTAGCGCTGCGCCAAAAAGACATAACCATATGAAAAATGCCGGGAGTAGCAGGAGAAATACTATTTTCTTATATGCCTCAGTTCCCCACAAAGAAAAACCTAAAACAGAACAAACCATTAACATAAAAATAAGAACAATCCCCCATCGTTTGTATGACAAGCTGGCAATTGTACTTTTTTCGGGTACTTCGGGGATAGGCCACATAATATTAAGACTCAATAGTATTTTCGATGTGTGAACTAATCACTCTGCACCCACAGGCACAAGCGCAGTTATTAACAACAACGTTCACCCCCTTTTCTGATGCTCCTGGATCTCCTTCTTTTATCGGATTGACTCCGTGTTCCGGGCAAGAAACCAAATCACCGACCAGGGCAACCTGAATACCATTGATAAACATAGTCGACGACGCGGTAATAACCTTTCCACCATGGGTGGTATCATCACCCAGGCAAACAATTCCAAACATATCATCCTCTCTTTGAAAATTAATTTACGACAATATGATGGTTTGCGACTAAGGCAGCATCCCACTTAATTATTATCGATATACTTTTAATTTCCGCCGTGTGAAAATATATACTCAAAACGAGCCGGGGCGCATGTGTACAATTCGGCTGATCGTGTCCCAGAATGCGATAATTTCCTCCTTGCTGTAGGAGATCGGCGGCATGGAATCATTCCCCAGGGTCAGAATAAAATTGGGGGTTTTGTAGCTGGCTGTCATTTCAATGATAAACATAACAAAGCCGAAACGCGGCTCGTCCTGAGATACCTGTAAACCCGTTGCCAGAAACTCCTGGGCCTGCAGCCCGTTATCACTAAAGGTCCCTTTTCTTTCCACATGACCACGGTACAGGTTACCCTCTACTCACCTGCTCTCTCTAGCACCGTGTCTTTTTCACGGGTAAAGCTGTCGGCGGAAAGAGTAATTCTCATATTTTTTCATTGATTTACTTTAAAGCCCACCGGAGATGTCTTCCCGTTCCCTTGCCGTCGGGCCAGTGGCAATAAACGCATGGGTATTGGGATGATATTTTCCGTTTAAATTTTCTATATACTTTATGACATCATATTTGCTGATGTCCGTATATCTCTCCCATTCCATATTCACTCAATACTGGGTATTCCTACTATTGATAACTGACTCAGAACGTACCTTTTCGATACCTGAACGTTCTGGTGATTCTGTCCCAGATATCAACCAGCTGTGAATCCGTATAGGTTTTCGTTTCCAAACCAGAATTATTCAACTCAACGGAAAATACCGGATGCCTTGAGTCGGCAATATCCTCATTGCCATAAAAGGCGAATCTGTAAGCAGGAACTATTTTCTCTTTCGGATGATAGATATCCTGTTTGCCTTTCATCAGCCACTCTTCTGCATTTATCTCCGGTAGTTTTACTGCCCCTTTCTTCAGAGTGTGTGCGCCAACTCTGATGAGGGCAGGATTGATTTCATCAGACCTTTCTAAGAGCGATTCAGATTTTCGAAGCGTATTATCACTGTTAACAATAAGGCCAAAATCATCACTGTTATATATAATATCGATAACATCGTTCGATATCACCTCCGAATCACTAATAAACCCTTCCGGAATACAGATACCAGGCAGTGTTGGCACTTCTTCATCCTTTCTTCCCTTTAATCTGGAAAGCAGGCTTTGCATTTCAGCCAGCTTCTGAGGCTTATTATTTAGGCTAGATTCACTCAACCCCGCATTTTTTAACATATTTTTCTTTTCAAAATATTTAGGATTTGTATGATCTAAGAATTCTGCATATATGATGAATGCAACCCCTTTGCTATACAGATGCCCTTCTAAAACCCGCATTCCTCCTGCCACACTTTCATTTACATTACGATCAAAAATGACCGCATTTTCATTTATCCGATATACCTGTTTCAGATAAGGAAGGTCTTTGGGATCAACTGTACGACTATTTTTTAATTCCTGTTCACGTAACCGGATACGTTGTGCAAACGCCGGAGGATACAGCCGCTTGCTGGCAATTCTCATTTCATTGATCTTTACCTGCCCTACGTCAGCGTTATTGAATGAAGCGGGCACATCAAAAAGATAGCGGCCAATGCACTGAGGTCTGGTCTGTTCAAATAGTTTATCCGTCATTTGTTTTTCCTTTGCCGTTAAGGGGGCTACCGGCCACGAACGGGTGAGCAACCAGAAAACTGTAGAGAGAATAAGGACGACAACAAGAAATCCCATCCATAAATGCCTTACCCGCATGAGGTGACCTCCCCGACCATTTTGATAATCGAGCGTAACGTGAACTTCATCGCAACGGAAAGACCGTTTTCCGTAGTGGTATCCCCCACGGCATAGGCACCTTCATGATCGACATCGGTGGCAAGCAGCGAGCGGATCCCGGCAAATCTAATCCTGCCGGCCCGTACTGGTACGGTTCCGTCCCCGGCGCTGCCGGACGAGGTCAATTCAAACGTGTTCCCTGCTGCATGGCGATAAACGGGAAGCTCCAGCGGTACGCCCATAACCGGTCTCGGTGCCGGGATCTGCTGCCATATCAGATGATCGTCTGAAGGGTATTTTTCACTGGCACCATAAAATGCACAGGTATTGGGATGATATTTGCCGTTTAAATTTTCAATAAAATCATAAGTCGTATAAGTAACGCGATTAACATAATTACTCCATTCAATTTCTATATCATCCAGCAGCAATTCTTTCTCACACAGCCGCCACCAGTCATTTTCATTCAGATAAATTTCCGTGTAAGGGTCAGACTCCGGCTTATTCATATTTACCGTGCCGTTAATTTTCAGCCAACCCGGCCCGTAGGCTTTACCCGGCAGCAGTTGCAGAGGGCCGGGCGACTGGGCCAGTACCGGCATCAGGTTTGCTGCGTCAGCGCCAATTACCGCTCCGACAATACCCCGCTCTCCGGTCTTCATTCGGCGATACGCCGCCGGCGATCCCAGATCAGGCATAACGCCGTGAACAATACCCAGGATATTGTCTCTGCCGTTCATTTGTTCTGAATAATGTCGGGCCACCAGGCCCCCCATGGAGTGAGTGACCAGAATGACTTTATTGACAGCAAGCCTGCCGTGATAAGTGCCTAAAGTCTCACTGATATATCGCTCGAGAGACGCGGCCGAATCAGCGTTTGACTGCAGCCAGTTATAGCCAAAAACATGCACGGGAAAAAGGTAATCATAACTCCGCCTGACCTCAGGCTCAGTCAGCGCATCTTCGCCTTTCTCTGCACCTAAATTTTCACCAATCAGTAACTGGCGGGGCGTTCGCCTGCGGGTGCCATTGATCAGGTTATCAATCAGAATATGACCGTCATTCAGCGTGCACTGAAGCACATGGAGAGATTCACCATAGCTTTTGTAAAGCGCACTGCCCCAGCCACGGGCCGCTCTGGAGGGAAACCCTCTGCCGTCAATATCGTCGTAAAGTATCTTTCCCGTTAAATCGACTTCGGTGGTAAGAGGATCCAGCAAGGCTTTTCTTTGTTCTTTTGACCTAGACAGCCATGCCAGCGCATCTACGCCCTGATACATGTCTGCATGCCAGACCTTATCAGGGGATTTTATCTTTTTAAGATTCGACCCCATGACTCCCGGCAGAAAAATAACCGGGATCACCTTTTCCGCCACCTTAGGACAGGCAACCACCAGATTATCTTCCGCTCTGCCATTAGGCAGGTTGTAGTACGCTCGGCCATTTTCATCATATTCTGGTCGGATCACGATCTCGTTTTTTGCTGCTTGAGTCATGGTTATTTTTCTCCCTCGAACCACAATTTATCTGTAGTGGGCCACAAAATCAGGAAACCGGAATAACCTGTATCCACTACATTTATTCACTCCAGCCAGGCATCAGTAATTGCAGTTTCAATTTATGGGATCCTGTAGATTAGCAGCAGGTGGTTATCTCAAAATTAAAACCAGCATCTGAAATATTTTTAGACCTCTCTCTTATTTAAGATACATTTACTGCCTGGTGTTTCCCGGAGCTGATCCAGTTCGATACCTGAACGTTCTGGTGATCCTGTCCCAGATATCAACCAGCTGTGAATCCATATAGGTTTTCGTTTCCAAACCAGAATTATTCAACTCAACGGAAAATACCGGATGCCTTGAGTCGGCAATATCCTCATTGCCATAAAAGGCGAATCTGTAAGCAGGAACTATTTTCTCTATCGGATGATAGATATCCTGTTTGCCTTTCATCAGCCACTCTTCTGCATTTATCTCCGGTAGTTTTACTGCCCCTTTCTTCAGAGTGTGTGCGCCAACTCTGATGAGGGCAGGATTGATTTCATCAGACCTTTCTAAGAGCGATTCAGATTTTCGAAGGGTATTATCACTGTTAACAATAAGGCCAAAATCATCACTGTTATATATAATATCGATAACATCGTTCGATATGACCTCCGAATCACTAATAAACCCTTCCGGAATACAGATACCAGGCAGTGTTGGCACTTCTTCATCCTTTCTTCCCTCTAATCTGGATAGCAGGCTTTGCATTTCTGCCAGCTTTTGAGGCTTATCGTTTAAATCGCTTTCCTTCGAACCACTATTTATATAATCCTCTCTGTCCTTTTTATATTTTGGATCGGACAGGTCAGTAATCTCAGTTGTTACGATGAATGCCACGCCATTACTATAAAGATGCCCTTCAAGAACTCTCCCAAACCCAGGAACACTCCCGTTTTTATTTCGATCAAAAATGACTGTATTATTATTTATTCGGTATACCTGTTTCAGATAAGGACGGTCTTCGGGATCAACTGTAGGACTATTTTTTAATTCCTGTTCTCGTAACCGGATACGTTGTGCAAACGCCGGAGGATACAGCCGCTTGCTGGCAATTCGCATTTCATTGATCTTTACCTGCCCTACGTCAGCGTTATTGAATGAAGCGGGCACATCAAAAAGATAGCGGCCAATGCACTGAGGTCTGGTCTGTTCAAATAGTTTATCCGTCATTTGTTTTTCCTTTGCCGTTAAGGGGGCTACCGGCCACGAACGGGTGAGCAACCAGAAAACTGTAGAGAGAATAAGGACGACAACAAGAAATCCCATCCATAAATGCCTTACCCGCATGAGGTGACCTCCCCAACCATTTTTATAATCGAGCGTAACGTGAACTTCATCGCAACGGAAAGACCGTTTTCCACATTGGTATCCCCCACGGCATAGGCACCTTCATGATCTACTTCAGTCGCAAGCAGAGAGCGGATCCCGGCAAATCTAATCCTGCCGGCCCGTACTGGTACGGTTCCGTCCCCGGCGCTGCCGGACGAGGTCAATTCAAACGTGTTCCCTGCTGCATGGCGATAAACGGGAAGCTCCAGCGGTACGCCCATAACCGGCCTCGGTGCCGGGATCTGCTTTTATTCACCCAGCCAGGCATCAGTAATTGCAGTTTCAATTTATGGGATCCTGTAGATTAGCAGCAGGTGGTTATCTCAAAATTAAAACCAGCATCTGAAATATTTTTAGACCTCTCTTATTTAAGATACATTTACTGCCTGGTGTTTCCCGGAGCTGATCCAGTTCGGTACCTGAACGTTCTGGTGATCCTGTCCCAGATATCAACCAGCTGTGAATCCGTATAGGTTTTCGTTTCCTTACCAGAGTTATGTAACTCAACAGAGAATACGGGATGTTTCAAATCACCATTTTTTTCATTACCGTAAAATTGAAACGTATAGTAATTAACTTTTTTCTCTTCTGGTTGATAGATGTCCTGCTTACCTTTCATCAGCCATTCTTCTGCATCTATGTCTGGCAACTTTACAGGGCCTTTCTTGAGAGTATGGGCACCAACCCTGATGAGGGCAGCATTTATTTCATCACCTCGTTCCAGTAATGTGTTGTCTTTACCCAGAGTATTATTACTGTTAACGATAATCTCAAAATCAACTGGCTTATATATCAAAGTAATATCATCTTTCGATGTCATATTTGTATCAATAATAAAACCTTCCGGAATACAGATACCAGGCAGTGTTGGCACTTCTTCATCCTTTCTTCCCTTTAATCTGGATAGCAGGCTTTGCATTTCAGCCAGCTTCTGATGTTTATTGTTCAGTGCATTTTCAGAAGTTCCACTGTTCAAATAATCTTCTTTGTCTTTTTTATATTTAGGATCAGATAAATCCCGAATCTGAGTTGTTACGATGAATGCCACGCCATTACTATAAAGATGCCCTTCAAGAACTCTCCCAAACCCCGGAACACTCCCGTTTTTATTTCGATCAAAAATAACTGCATTATTATTTATTCGGTATACCTGTTTCAGATAAGGAAGGTCTTCGGGATCAACTGTAGGACTATTTTTTAACTCCTGTTCACGTAACCGGATACGTTGTGCAAACGCCGGAGGATACAGCCGCTTGCTGGCAATTCTCATTTCATTGATCTTTACCTGACCCATCGCAACATTATTGAATGAAGCGGGCACATCAAAAAGATAGCGGCCAATGCACTGAGGTCTGGTCTGTTCAAATAGTTTATCCGTCATTTGTTTTTCCTTTGCCGTTAAAGGGGCTACCGGCCACGAGCGGGTGAGTAACCAGAAAACTATGGAAAGAATAAGAATGACAACAAATAAGCCCATCCATAAATGCCTTACCCGCATGAGGTGACCTCCCCGGCCATTTTTATAATCGAGCGTAACGTGAACTTCATCGCAACAGAAAGACCGTTTTCCGTAGTGGTATCCCCCACGGCATAGGCACCTTCATGATCGACATCGGTGGCAAGCAGCGAGCGGATCCCGGCAAATCTAATCCTGCCGGCCCGTACTGGTACGGTTCCGTCCCCGGCGCTGCCGGAGGAGGTCAATTCAAACGTGTTCCCTGCTGCATGGCGATAAACGGGAAGCTCCAGCGGTACGCCCATAACCGGTCTCGGTGCCGGGATCTGCTGCCATATCAGATGATCGTCTGAAGGGTATTTTTCACTGGCACCATAAAATGCACAGGTATTGGGATGATATTTGCCGTTTAAATTTTCTATAAACTTTATGACATCATTTTTGATTATGTCCTTATATCTCTCCCATTCCACAACCCTGTCATCCAGCAGCAATTCTTTCTCACACAGCCGCCACCAGTCACTTTCATTCAGATAAATTTCCGTGTAAGGGTCAGACTCCGGCTTATTCATATTTACCGTGCCGTTAATTTTCAGCCAACCCGGCCCGTAGGCTTTACCCGGCAGCAGTTGCAGAGGGCCGGGTGACTGGGCCAGTACCGGCATCAGGTTTGCTGCGTCAGCGCCAATTACCGCTCCGACAATACCCCGCTCTCCGGTCTTCATTCGGCGATACGCCGCCGGCGATCCCAGATCAGGCATAACGCCATGCACAATACCCAGGATATTGTCTCTGCCGTTCATTTGTTCTGAATAATATCGGGCCACCAGGCCCCCCATGGAGTGGGTGACCAGAATGACTTTATTGACAGCAAGCCTGCCGTGATAAGTGCCTAAGGTCTCACTGATATATTGCTCGAGAGACGCGGCCGAATCAGCGTTTGACTGCAGCCAGTTATAGCCAAAAACATGCACGGGAAAAAGGTAATCATAACTCCGCCTGACCTCAGGCTCAGTCAGCGCATCTTCGCCTTTCTCTGCACCTAAATTTTCACCAATCAGTAACTGGCGGGGCGTTCGCCTGCAGGTGCCATTGATCAGGTTATCAATCAGAATATGACCGTCATTCAGCATGCACTGAAGCACATGGAGAGGTTCACCGTAGCTTTTGTAAAGCGCACTGCCCCAGCCACGGGCCGCTCTGGAGGGAAACCCTCTGCCGTCAAGATCGTCGTAAAGTATCTTTCCCGTTAAATCGACTTCGGTGGTAAGAGGATCCAGCAAGGCTTTTCTTTGTTCTTTTGACCTAGACAGCCATGCCAGCGCATCTACGCCCTGATACATGTCTGCATGCCAGACTTTTTTATCAGAATCTATCTTTTTAAGATTCGACCCCATGACTCCAGGCAGAAAAATAACCGGGATCACCTTTTCCGCCACTTTAGGACAGGCAACCACCAGATTGTCTTCCGCTCTGCCATTAGGCATGTTGTAGTACGCTCGCCCATTTTCATCATATTCTGGTCGGCTCACGATCTCGTTTTCTGCTGCTAGAGTCATGGTTATTTTTCTCCCTCGAACCGCAGTTTGTCCGTCACCACATTAACCTGCTTCATTAAATTGCCTTTTCCATCTTCAGAGGTTGAGACGGTTTGACTGGCTGCATCCTCACCCTGAATGGCCATTTTCTGCGCTGCCAGAGCTGACCCATCGTAGGCATCAATCGCCTTAGGCGTATAAGAAAAATTCGCGTTTTCCCACTTCTGGGCCGCCTGGCTTATACTCTGTCCACCAAACTTCTGCCACACCGCCCCGCGCTCGATGATTTTGTCCGGCGCCGCACACTCCACCGTTCCGTCCGCTATCCGGATATAACCGCCTCCGCTGGTGAGAATGATTTCCTGCTTCGCGCTGATGATGAGCTTTCCCTCGCTGCTGCTGATACGGATATCCTTCAGCGCATCCAGCGTCATCTCATCCCCCTGCGCCTGGATCTCCACCTTCCCTTTGCCGGCAAACATTTTGATGCCCAGCCTTTGCGCATACAGACTTACCCGCTCCCCGGCCGCCACGGTGAATCTTTTCAGCGCGCTGAAATCTGTATGCCCGCCGCTGGTGCTGATGATGTTGTCTCCCGCCGACTGCTGCAGGCTTTTTCCTGTCACCTGCGCTATCCCTTCCGGCGCCGAGACCAGCAACGCCGCCTTCTTTAAATCCGTCAGCGCTTCTGACAGCAGCGCCTTCTGCGTCTGTACATCTGCCAGTTCTGCCCTCGCCGCTTCTGCCGCGCTGCGTAACGATTCAACCAGCGACCGCGCCTGCTCCAGATGGCTCATCGCTGCCTGCATATCCAGCACCTGGCCCTGCGCTTTCGTCTGCCCGTCAGCGCTGATAAACATCCCTTTCTGCGCCCGGATGGCGCCCCAGCTGTCGGTTCTGAGTTCAAAACCCTCACCGCGCTTCTGCTTTTCACTGTCGACCAGGTGCCCGAGGTTCAGCTGGCTCTTGCCGCCGTACTCCGTGCTGACCTTGATATGCTCTTTTCCGCGCTCGTCGTCGAGGCGGATTTTGTTGTTCGCCGGGGTACGCAGGACGTTGCGTTTGTAGTTGCGGATGGTGACGTGGTCGCCGTGCGCCGAGTCGTGCAGCACGCCGGCAATGTACGGCCGGTCCGGGTTGCCGTCCTCAAAGCCAATCGCCACTTCGGTGCCCGCCAGCAGCGGCAGGTGCAGACCGTAAGTGTCCCCTGCATACGGGCGGGACTGGCGCACCCACAGGCTCTCGGATCCGGTTTCCCAGGTATCCCGGTCAAACAGCATATTGACGCGATAACGACCGTCTTTATCGATATGGCCGTAGATGTCGTTTTCAGTGGTGCTGGTGACGCGGGCCGGCAGGGTACCGGCCATCACCGGCTGGTTGCCGGGTTCCGGGCGGAAACCAAAACCGGTGTTATCCGGAATACCGTCAAAATCAACCGCAAAGTCCTTATCACGGCGGGCATGCGTGCGCATCGCCGTAATGACCACGCCCTTGCTGAACACCTCGGCCACTTCGTAACCGCCGGTGACCTTCAGCACCTGACCCGGAAAGAGGGTCGGACAGCTGGTGATGGCCTTCGTCCGGGTCTGGCCATTCAGGTAGCGCTCGTGACGAATGCGGGCATAAAACGCCCCGGACTCCGGAACCGGATTGCGGTCATGCGCGCTGCCCGGCGTCAGATAATTGTCGGCATAGTGGTACGCTTCCCCGTACGTGGTCGCGTCCCCGCGGGCCGCATCCACCAGGGTGTTCATGTCCTGCGTGGCCTGACGGTAGTTGTAGTCCCGGGTGCTGACCTGCTTCTGCACCACGTTATGATGGCATTCCATTCCCCAGACCGAATCCACGCCTTTTGAATGCTGGCCCGACGGCGGTACTGACGGCAGGGTCGGGCCTTTCTCGTAACCCTGCTGGCTGTCGTAAAACGCCACCACGTCAATGTTGAGGCGCGTGTCGGTGGTGAAGCGAAACCAGATGCCGACTTCCCCCAGCAGGCGGGTGATAAAGTGCAGGTCGTCCTCGGCGTACTGCATCACCTGCTCACGGCGCGGGTACGCTTTTGAAAGCGAGAACAGAAAATCCTGGCCGCGCATACCGTGACGTTCGCGCAGGATTTTTTCCACGACTTGCGGAACGGACATGTCCTGATAAATGGCGTTCTGGTGCGAACGGTCGAGCAGCGCCAGGCGTGGCTGCAACGTCAGGGCATAGTGGGTTTCATCTTTTGAGGTGTTGAGACGTTCAAAACCCGTGACCACGCCCTGAATCACCCGCACTGGCTGCTGTATTTTGATGCCGTAACCCTGGTCAACCGGGGCCTGCAGCGTCAGCGAGCCGGGCTTCATCAGCATCATCTCTTTGCTGATGGCATGGTCAGAGCTTGTGAATTCAATACGGTAGCTGAACGGCGTGCTCAGGGCTTCGTCGCCTTCAAACGCCAGTACATCGAGCTCTGCGTCACATCCCTTCACCGCCAGCAGGTGATGGTTGTGGCTGAATCTGATCGGGGGATTACTGCTCATGCGCGCACTCCTTGTGTACGGTCAAACTCCAGCACGATCCCCTCTTCATCACTCCAGCTAAGGCATAGCGACTGTGGTTTCTGTCTGGCGGCCATGTGGCTCAGCAGCTGCTGACTCAGCACTGGCAGAATTTGTTGATTGAGCAGACTGTCGACGTTGCGTGCGCCGGTGTCCGGCAGCAGGCAGGCGGCGGCCAGCGCGTCATACAGGCTCTCATCAATCTGCGTGGTCAGGCCGTAGTGACGATGTAAGCGCTTGCTGACCTGTGACAGCTTCATTTCCACGATGGTACGCATGGCCGCTTCGGCCAGCGGGCGGTAAATCACGGTCTGGAAGCGGGCCAGCAGCGCCGGCTGGAAGTGGTCGCGTAAAATCGGGCGCAGCAGTTCGTGCAGGTCTGCTTCAGTGGCGTCCGGCTGCTCATCCAGCAGCTGCATCAGTTGGTCGCTGCCGAGGTTCGAGGTCATCAGGATAACGGTGTTACGGAAGTCGATTTCACGTCCTTCGCCGTCGCGCATAAAGCCACGGTCGAACACCTGGTAGAACAGGTTCATTACGTCGCGGTGAGCTTTCTCTACTTCATCCAGCAGCACCACGCTGTACGGACGCTTGCGCACGGCTTCGGTGAGAATGCCGCCCTGACCATAACCGACATAGCCCGGCGGTGAGCCTTTCAGCTGAGAAACGGTATGCGGCTCCTGGTATTCGGACAGGTTGATGGTAATCAGCGATTTTTCACCGCCGTACAGCACATCCGCCAGCGCCAGCGCGGTTTCGGTTTTGCCGACACCACTCGGGCCGACCAGCAGGAACACGCCCTGCGGACCATTCTCTGATGTCAGCCCCGTATTTGCCGCGCGAAGGCGCTGGGCTATAGCCTCAAGGGAAACATCCTGGCCGACAACACGGCTGCCGATTTCATTTTCCAGCGTCAGCAGTTCGGTCTGCTCGTCTTTCATCAGGGAAGACAGCGGCACGCCGGTCCAGTCGGCAATCACGTTCGCGACCGTACGGGCGTCCACATCCACCTGAACCAGTACGTCACCTTGTTGTGCCTGTCCGAGCTGATACAGGTCGGATATCTCAGCCTGCTGGCTGATGCCCTGGCGGCTGGCCATCAGCTGCTGTGCCAGTGCCTTTTCGTTGCTGAAACGCGCTTCCTGTTCCGCAATACGCGCTTCCAGTTCTGCCCGCTGCTGCTCAATGACACCCAGGCGGTCACCATCGCGGTTGCTGCCGGCTGCGATATCTTCCAGCAGCGCCTGTTCTTCCAGCGCCAGTGCATTCAGCTGCGCTTTCAGGCGCACAATTTGTTCCGGCACCGTGTCGAGGCTCATGCGCACGCGTGCCGCGGCGGTATCCAGTAGATCAACAGCCTTGTCCGGCAACTGACGACCGGTCAGGTAGCGGCGCGATAGCGTGACCGCGGCACGGACTGCGTCATCGGTGATATGTACGTTGTGGTGCTCGGCATAGCGGGATTTCAGGCCGCGCAGCATCAGGCACGCGGCGTCATCATCCGGCTCGTCCACCTTCACCATCTGGAAGCGGCGCTCCAGCGCGGCATCGCGCTCAAAATACTGCTTGTACTCAGACCAGGTGGTGGCGGCGATGGTGCGCAGTTCACCACGGGCCAGCGCCGGTTTCAGCAGATTAGCCGCATCCGCGCCCCCCGCCTGGTTACCGGCACCGATAATGGTGTGGGCTTCATCGATAAACAGCAAAATCGGGGTGGGTGACTGCTGCACGGCATCGATGACGTTTTTCAGGCGCTGCTCAAATACGCCTTTCACGCCCGCGCCCGCCTGTAACAGGCCAAGGTCGAGGGTACGCAGGATGACCGGCTTAAGGGATTCCGGCACATTACCTTCGGCGATACGCAGTGCCAGGCCTTCGACCAGTGCCGTTTTACCGACACCCGGCTCACCAACCAGGATTGGGTTGTTTTTGCGACGGCGCGAGAGAATATCCACCATCTGGCGGATTTCCGTGTCACGGCCGAACACCGGGTCAATCTTGCCCTCTTTCGCTTTGGCGGTGACATCGAGGGTGAATTTATCCAGCGCGTTCTGCAGCGCAGGGCTCAGTTCCCCCTCTTTCATTTCCACACCAGCCGGACGCCCGACAAACTCCACCTCACCACCGTGGCTCTGTGCCAGTTCATCTTCACGCTGCATTTCCGGACGTTCATCCGATTGCGCATCCAGCAGAGGTCGCAGGCGCTCCAGCTGGCTCTGACCAAGTGTTAATAGCGGCCAAAGGCCGTCACAACGTGCCAGTTTCGGTTTTTCCGTCAGCGCCATCAGCAGGTGCACACTGCGGATACTTTCCTCTCCGGCAAGTGAGGCCTGCATCCAGGCTTCCTGCATCAGTTTCTGAATATCCGCGGATAGCTGCGGGCGGCTGCGTACCGTACGCGGTTGATTATCCAGCCAGCCGAGTAACACCTGCCACAGTGCATCCATATCCCACTCGTAGCGGCGTGCCAGCACCGTCAGGTCACCTTCCCCCTGTTCGAGCAGCTTCAGCAGCCAGTGTTCCGGCAAAATTTCCGCATGGGCACGGTTCTGGCAGAGCGAAGCCGCCCCTTCCATCGCACGGGCACAGTAAGGGTTCAGACGTCGCAACAGGATGGCTGGATTTTCCATGAATCTCTCTCTTTGTCGGTTCCTGGACACGCTACCGCCCATCGCTGTTTCCCGTGAAGGGGACCAAAGCGCATATGGTCAGGCTGGCAGTTTGTGGTTTTCTTTGCTGAAAGCCCGTTTCAGACAGGCACTCAGCAAAAAACTGCGGACAGGGCCCTGTCCGCATCGGGCTTACGCGGTGGCGCGTTCGTTCCAGGAATCGGAATGAATGATGTTGCCGTCTTTGTAGGTCCAGGTGATTTTTTCGTAACGCAGTTCAACGCGTTCAAGATGGTTGTGCTTCTCTTTAGAAGGATCCTTGATGTCGTACATTTCAGGATTCACTTTCACCACCTTCACGTTTTCCAGTTTGGTGTTGAAGTACTCCACTTCCTGGCCCGCGTCGTTGATTTTGTACCACTTGAATTCCGCAGACTTGAGGGTCTGACCGGTGGTCACAGCCTTGTAGAGGTACGGGCTGGAGGAGTCGATTTCCTTCGTGAACAGGAACGGCGTGTGGATACGGGTGCCGGTCAGCTTGCCGGTGTTGTTATCAGTCGGGATGTAGAGGTTATGCTCCTGCGCCACCACTTCGATGCTGCCTTCACGATCCTGGACGTCCACAGAACCTTTAATGTCCGCACCGCCGTCGTCTTTCAGCCAAAGATAAACAGGAATTGCCATAAGATTTACTCTCCATTTGATTGTGATGCGCCATCATCCTGCGATGGCGCCGGGTGTTTGCCGGGTATCTGACAGGCGTTCGCCTGCGGTACCAGACTGATTTCGACACGACGGTTGAGCGCACGGCCTTCCGGGGTGTCATTGGTTGCTATCGGGCGGTTCTCGCCATAACCCTGCACTGCAAAACAACTTTCCGGCACGTCGCCGGTGTCACGCATCCAGTTGCGTACCGCTTCAGCACGTTTCAGGGACAGCGTCTGGTTCAGTTGCGGATTGCCGGTGTTATCGGTATGCCCGGACACGACAATCAGCCAGCCTGGCTTCGCCTTAACGCCGACCAGGGAATTAACCAGCATTTTGGTGGAGCCCGCTTTCAGCACGAACTTGCCGGAATCGAACAGCGACATGCTGTCGAGCCTCACAATTGTCGGTACCGGTTTTGGGGTCGGCTGCGGTTTGGGTGGCGGAGGTGGCGGCACATACGAGCGGATCGCTTCCAGCACCGGCATCCGTAGACGTTCCCCCTGATACAGACCGAGGCCCATCCGCATCGGTACGCCATTGCGCGCCTGGCCATCCAGCTCTGCCGCATCGTCACGCAGGACGGCAACGGCGTCGGCTTTTGGGCCGAAATCATGCGCCGGGATACGGTCATAGCGGGCAATATCGAAACTCACACGCTGCAGCAACTGGCGATTGTTCCAGCCACTACTGAGCAGCGCTGCAATCGCCGCCAGCGTGAAAAGCCAGAGCGCACAACGGAAGGCTCGCCCACGAGGCGTCAGGCCTCGCCCTTCCGGTAGCAGTGGCAGGATAAAATCCGGGAAGGGGGAGATAACCGTACTGTCCGTTCCCACTGGCCGCCAGCCCGCCACCTGCTGCATTGCAGTGTGACGGGAAAGCCAGGCCGTCCAGGCCGATGTGGCCAGACTTCCGGCGAGGATCGGACCCATTCCCCACAGCACCGCAACAGGTACAATGACCGGTACATCGGGGTTCTCATCCATAAAGACAGCCTGGACGTGCTGACGGAACCAGCCTGTCAGGCTGTTCATCAACACCTGTTGCTGCATCGCAGGCGACCCACCGGTGGTGACCCATGCAGCGACTGAGGCTGGCGCTGAAGACTCATGCCAGACCCTCACGCCTTCTCCCGGGATAGCCGCCTGCCAGAGCAGGTCATTCGTCATCGCGCTGCCAATCTGACCATTCAGAACCAGCGGCACAGAATGACCTGTTTCTTTACGCAGTCGGCTGATTTGCCAGCGCAGGGCCAACAGACGACTGGTAAGGCGCTCGCTGTCGGCGTGTTTCTGCGGACAGACGCTGACCATCACCGACAGCTGGCGCCCCCAGTCAGGGCGTAACCCCAGTACCTGGCGGGCTGCCTGCTCCAGATCCTGATGATCCTCCACGCGGATCCAGCATCCCTGCGTGACCGTGAGCACCGGTGAGTGCTGCATACATGCCAGCGGCAGATCGCCACAGACCAGCACCACGGGCTGACGGTAAGTGGCTTCGGGGAGGTCATCCAGACACAGGGTGACGTTATACCCCGCACGACGACTGCCGATAGTCCAGAACGCCAGGATAAGCCCAAGCACTGCCAGCAGAATGAGCAAAGAAACCAGGCGAGAGCCCGGCAGGAAACCCAGGCAGACCACTGCACTCAGCAGGGCGGCCCACAGCGCAAGCCCGCGCTGTTGTGCAGGACTCATTTCACGGCTCCCGGCAGCAGACTCAACAGCGTCTGATCCAGCCAGTAATCCAGTCCCCACCAGAGTGCGGCGACCACCACCACGCTCAGGCCGATACGCACGGGCCATGACGCCAGCCAGCCGCCCATACCTCGTCCGGTACGGCTTTCTGCCAGTACCGGGTGAGTCTGCGGATAGCTAAACGGGGGGACATATTCACTGAGGGCACTGACGAGTTTCTGGCGCTCCGGGTCGTTCAGAGAACGGAAACTGCCGAGGAACCCCAGCATCATGACCCGCTGGAAGCAGGTCACAACAACGTGGTTGGGCGCCGGTTCACGCAGCACATCACGCATCCGATCGCACAGCGTATCACCGGCGTCCATGGTGCCGAGGAAGTGCCCCTGCAGGGGAATGTCATACCACTGCACACAAGCGTCATCTTCCACGCCACGACCTTTGACCGCCTCATCAAGCAGCGCACACTGTGCAGTGAGAATATGCTGACAGCTGGCTTCATCGAGTTCGCTCGCTTTCAGCTCACGCTGCACGCGTTCGACATCAGCAATGCAGCGCTCCCACAACGTGCGCCCTTCTCCATCCTGAAATGTCGGACCGTGACGCAGGCTGATTACCTGCAGCCAGGTGTCCTGCAGAAGGGCATCAATATCAATCGACGCAGCAGTGCTGCGTTTAGGCTCACTCATGTTCTCATTACCGCAAAGAGCTCAAGTTCTGGCTCGCCGAGCATGCCCGGCACGTAAAACATACAGGTGCCGCCCTGCAGCATTTCGCTGGCCAGAGGATGAGAGATATCAAGGCTGAAATACTGGTTTTCCAGACGCAGTGGAATGGCGGCCGGCACATGACGCAGCGGCGTCAGCGGCACGCCCACCCGAGATGAATTGACGATACTCCTGACATGATCGGGACTGCCGACCTTGCACTGGCGCGGGAACTGTTCCTGCAGCTGTGCCACCGGTATCGGTGAACGCACGGAGAGGTAGTAATCCGCCCCTTCACGCAGGCGTGGGTCATGCAGACGGGCCTGCCAGAAATGAAGCCGGGCATCATGCTCAAGCTCAATCGCTACCACCCGCGACGGCAGGCTGGCTTCCAGCAGATCGCCCAGTAGGTCAAAGAGCGGCGGGAAGACGTTATTCAGTTGCTCATGCTGCCAGACCGGAATATCACTCACCTGATGCTTAAGCGAGAAGGTCAGCAGACTGCCCGCAAGGCGTGCCAGTTCCGGGTACAGACGCTCTGGTGGACTTTGCGGGTGGCGCTGAAGCTGTCCGAGCACGGGTTCTGCGCTGTTCAGGGCATTGAGCAGCCAGAACAGAGACACATCAGCTACGGCAAAATCGGCCATGCGTTCGTTACTTTCACGACGCATGGCCATCAGTCGACTCAGACGGGCACGCAGTTGCGTCATCAGCTGTTCCAGCTGAGTTACCAGCCAGCGACTGCCCTGGATGGTCAGGAGCGGGGGGAGAAACGTTTCATCCAGCCCCCATGCGCCCTGAGAGTCTTGCTGCAGACGGGCTACCGGGCAGGTCAGGTAATCACTGTTGTTCTGATGGGCGAAACGCAGCGTCAGCTCGGGCTGCATCACTGCAATCTGACGGGTATCGTCCCCGAAGATATTGCGAACATCCCGCCAGCGCTGGCGATAGCGAACAGGGCGATCTGCCACCTCATCAGATTTAAGACAGTTGCCGCCATTCGCCCGAAGCAGCGGAAGGGCCAGAACCACCACCACATCCCGTGATTCGCCCTCAAGCGCCAGCACCGGCGGCAGGTCGTCAGCATTATCCGTGTCGATAAGCGTGCCATCGGGAAAACGGATGTGCAGATGACGGGCCTGCAGGCGGCCCAGCTTCAGTGCATCCGTTTCGAAAGTGGCCCCAATCATTCCCCAGGGATGAGAGAGACTCAGTCGGGCAATGCACTCCGCAGACCAGGACGCGTACGCGGCCTGTTGCTGGAAGTGCTGGGGAGAGACCATAACGCCCCTGCCCCAGAACGGTTGTTCCGTTTTCATTGGCTTCCTGCCTTAGTTTATGATTTCGCCTTCGGCATCTGGGAAACCAGCGACAGGTTGACGTCCATGCCTTCTACCTGGAAATGCGGAATAGCGAACAGCTTCACGCGGAAGAAGCCCGGGTTGTCTTCAATGTCTTCCACCACCACTTTGGCGTCACGCAGCGGGTGAGAAGCCTGCAGCTCGTCGCCCGGGTCGGTCATTTCGGTCACCAGACTGCGAACCCAGGTGTTGAGCTCAAGCTCTAGCAGACGGCGATCTTTGGTGGTGCCGATGTTTTCCCGCTGAATCAGCTTCAGGTAATGAGCAATGCGTGACAGCAGGAAGATGTAAGGCAGGCGCGCATTGATACGGCTATTGGCCGTGGCATCCGCCGTATCGTACAGTGCAGGTTTCTGAGTGGAGTTAGCGCTGAAGAAGCAGGAATAATCTCTATTTTTATAGTAACTTAGAGGAATAAAGCCCAGATTCGCAAACTCAAACTCGCGGGTTTCCGGGATCATCACTTCTGACGGGATCTTGACCTGGTTGCCGGTGCCGAGATCGTAGAGATGAATCGGCAGATCCTGCACTGCGCCGCCCGCCTGCGGGCCACGGATCTGTACGCACCAGCCGTTGTTGATAAAGCTGCGCACCATATTGGCGGCGAAGGCAAACGAGGCGTTGGTCCACAAATATTTGTCGTGATCGGGGCCTTTGACCTCCTCGACATAGTTAAAGCTGCGTACGGGCACGGTGTCCGGGCCATACGGCAGGCGACCAAGCACACGCGGCATCACCAGACCGATATAGCGGGCATCGTCCGTCTCACGGAAGGATTTCCACTTGATATATTCAGCGCGGTCAAAGTAGTTGCCGATATCCTTAATGGCTGCCACCTCTTCCATCGAATCCTTGAGGAAGAATTTCGAGCCGGCAGAGCCGATAAACGGCATATGCGCTGCGGCAGACACTTTTGAAATGTTGCGCAGCAGGGCAACATCCTGCGCAGACGCATCGAATTCATAGGCAGAAATCAGCGCAGCGATAGGCTCTCCACCTGGGGTGTCATACTCATCAATATATGTATGTTTATACAGTCCGCTCTGGATGATTTCAGGGCTGTCTTCGAAGTCCTGACGCAGGTCTTCTTTGGACATATCCAGCAGTTCAATCTTCACGTTCTGACGAAAATCCGTTTTGTCTACCAGCGACTTTACGCCGCGCCACAGCGACTCCACGGCCTGGAAATCTTCATGATGCATCACCGCATCCAGCTGACGGCTAATCTGGTAGTCCAGCTCGGCGATATGGTGATCGATCAGGGTTTTATCCAGCTTCCTGACGGTTGAGCCTGCTTTGCTCAGGCACTCCAGAAAAACCTGCATGCCGGCGGTCAGACGTTCATCGGCGGTAGCGTCAGACATGGCTTGCGCATCCTGCCAGATATCCAGCGCGCTCAGCTTTGAGACGGGGTTTAAATTGATTTTCCTGAACAACGAAGCGTAAACGCTGCCCGCTTCCGGACGCTCCTGCACCAGGCTTTCGCCGCCAGCCGCATTTTCATTTTGAAGAGTCATAAGCATTCCCTTTCATTCATTAACTTGTTGATGCCGTTAAGCCTTCGGTGCCAGTGCCGACAACTCGCTGCGTAGTTCCGCGCTCAGCGCCGGGTCGAGCAGGATTTTTTCCAGCTCTTTACGGAAAGCCTGGTTATCCAGCAAATTCGCTTTCAGATCGCGGAGCAGATTACGCATCGCAAGCATCGCTTTAAGCTGTGGGATCTGCCGCGCCACCTGCTCCGGCGTAAAATCTTTCATATCCCGAAAACCCAGGTGGATATTCTCCTCGCTGCCGTCGTTAGCCAGCGTATTCTTAATGGTGAGATTCACTTTTGGAAAATATTCAGAAAGCGCGCTGTTAAAGTTGTTTTTATTTACGTTTATTTTCTTCCGCTCCGATAATGGCGCGGTTTCCTGACCATGACTAAAATCGCCTGCAATCAGTAACTTCAGCGGTAATTCCGTCTTTTTAGTTGCCCCGCCCGTATGGAGATCGAGCTTAAGGTTAATACGTGCTTTAGGCACTTCGCTCTGGAAGCTATCAGCCATTATTCTGTTCCTCATTGAATTGCTGTTTGACAGGGATCGCAATGCTTTTGCAGCCGAGATAATAGAGCAATGAATCTCCAGGAATCAAACCACCAAACATTTAACCCGTTATTAGAAACTATTAAATGTTTTGCACACGAAGTTAATAAAAAGTTATTAGCCCGGAGAGATTACCTGACCACTTTAAAACTTCTGCTTAGCGCTCTGGCCTGCAAAGAAGACCCTGATTAAAACCCTGTCGCATCGCGGTTTAGTTACTGAAATAATTATAAAAATACCACTGGGCAGGTAAGCAGATACGCCACACCATTCGTTGCTAGCCAGCAGATTTTTCCAGCCAGGATTAATGGATGCCCTCTTATAAAATAAGCCATAATTTGAAATTACCTGAATCAATAACTTATTATCAGTCGCGTCCATGACCGACCAAAAGCCATCACAAACGGAAAACTCATTGCCAAAAGACAATCATTTTCCCGCTTCGAGATAATAAATATTGCAAAATGAGAATGCAAATATTCAGACAGCTACACTCTGTTTAAGTTCGAGCTGTAATTTCAATGGATATTTTTCTATCTGCAAAATGCTATTATTCCGCACATATAAAGAAAAGCGAGCGAAAGGATAACGTTAAGAATAAGAAATATATTTAACCCACCCAACTTCAGAATATAATGATTCTATGCGTTTTTATCTGGAAAGAAGGCTAACGGGTTTTGTTAAGCGTTGAATTAATTTCGTTTATCTGAACAGGGGAATATCAGTTTAAAGGCTACTCTCGGCGGGATTACCCTTCTCAGGCGTTATATCCGCCCTGCTCAGGGTTCTGAAGGGATAGCGTCCGGCTTATACGCCACGCTGGCTGTTGCGGTAGACCGAAGGCGAGACGCCATGTATCTGCCTGAAGCGGTTGCTGAAATGGCTGGGCGAATGAAACCCGCAGCTAAAAGCGATAGCCGTCAGAGAGAGCGAATTGTCTGCCAGCATCTCTTTTGCGCGCTGCATGCGACGCCGCATCACATACTGATGCGGCGCTTCGCCCAGCGAATGGCGAAACATACGCGCAAAGTGAAACTCGCTCAGCGACGCCTGCTGGCTAAGCTGCGCCAGCGTCAGCGGCTGATCGAGGTGCGCTTCAATAAAGGCCAGCAGATGACGCAGCACAGCAGGCGCCAGACCGCCCCGCGTCTGCGGCGCGTGCCACCGCACCTCGCTGTAATGCTGTAGCAAATGGGTCAACAGCAAGGTCGAGGCGCTGCTCAGCATGAGCTGATTGGCGGGCTGTGCCCAGTCGCAGCTGAGCAGAAAATGACGATAGAGCTGCGTAATGCGATCGTCGCTGGCAAACACCTTCTCGTGCAGCTGAAGGTGCGCCGGGCTGCGGTCCCATATCTCTTCCGCCATCTGGCGCAGATGCGCTTCAGTACAATAAAGATGGACGAATGAGAGATCGGAACGCAGATCCCAGGTGGACTCCACGCCAGACGGCATCAGGCAGAAGCGATCCGGGCCACCACCGTTCCGCCAGCCGTAAGGTGTTTTATGCCAGGTATCATAGCCGTCAGCGATATAGAGGCTGAGAGTATGGTGATTGCTGAGATTAGTGACCCGATCGCCGCTGTTGAACCAGTGCGCCAGCTGAGTGCCGTCATTAAGCCGGGCGTGATGGCGCAGCTGGGCTTTATGGCGTTGCAGCATATCAAAAGTCTGATAGGTCGGGGTGTTCACGGGCGCTCTCCTGCTGACAGATCCCCAGTGTATGAAGAGCCGCATAAAGAAAACAGCCTTATCCGGCGCGACGGCGAAAAAAGCGCAAGAATTTGCAAGTGCGCCGCAAGTCCATGTAAGCCGGTTTCTCCTTTACTGGCGATACTGCTGCCTCAGCTCAAGGAGGCGTGCCATGAATCTCTGTTTATACCTTTCCGTCGTGCTTATCTGGGGCACCACCTGGATCGCGATTTACGCCCAGCAGGCGGCAAGCAGTGGCAGCGTCGGCGCGGCGGTGTTCTGGCGTTTTATCGTGGCGTCGCTGGTGATGCTGATTGTGCTGAAGGTAGTTAAGCGTCTGCGTTCGCTGACGGCGCGCGATCACCTCTTCTGTCTGCTACAGGGCTGCTGCGTTTTCGGCCTGAATTTTCTCTGCTTTTATCACGCGGCTGCCTGGATCAACAGCGGTCTGGAGTCGGTTATCTTCTCCATGGCGGTGCTTTATAACGCGCTTAACGGCTGGCTTTTTTTCCGGCAGCGCCCTTCCGTACGCCTGCTGCCGGCTGCGATGCTCGGCATCGGCGGAATAGTCGCGCTTTTCTGGCACGATCTACACGGCAGCGAAGCCTCTGCGCAGCTTTTATGGGGCGTCGGCCTGAGCGCTCTGGGTACGCTGGGGTTTTCGCTGGGCAATATGATTAGCCTGCGCCATCAGCGTTTGCAGCGCGATGTGCTGACGACCAACAGCTATGCGATGCTCTATGGCGCGCTGATGATGGCATTGCTGACCTTATCGCAGGGCGAATCACTGCAGCCGGTCTGGAACCGGCAATGGATGGGTGCGGTGGCGTATCTGGCTATCTTTGGCTCCGTGGTCGGCTTTGGTGCCTATTTCACCCTGGTCGGCCGCATCGGCGCCAGTCAGGCTGCCTACAGCACGCTGCTGTTTCCGCTGGTGGCGCTGGCGCTCTCAACGATCTATGAAGGGTATCAGTGGCATACAGGAGGGTTTGTAGGATTGGCGATGATTCTGGCGGGTAATCTGGTGATGTTTGCGCGCTTGCCAGCGCGGCGATCTCGCGTCCCTGCGTGAAGCGAAGAGCGGGCTGCTGCCCGCCCCGCTTAGCGTCATGCCCGGCGCTGCACAGGTGTCAGTTGATGAGGCCGATTAATTGCCTTGCGCGCTATCCAGTAAAGCAACACGCGCTCATCGTCATTATCCTGGTCGGCCATGGAGAGCAGTTTCAAAGCCAGTGTTGATTTGGTCACAGGCTGCTGCTCATCGCTGAGCTCAATCACTGCCTGACCGATAATGCAGCGTACCTCATCCTCACAGCTAAGGGATTCATATGCTCGGTCTTTCATATTTCCTCCTGTTAAGTGAGTTGTAAGCCTGGCAAATATTCTGTCACTCTGCTGCTGAAACCCGTCGAGAGACATATCTGCTTACGTCAGGTAACCAATAATTATCAGGTTGTCGCATTGGTCATATATTAGCGAAGCGGATTCGCTGCCGTTCATACCCTGAAAGCGGCATTTCATGACGCGTTTCCCTCCATTCATGCCTTTTTTTACGCGCGCGTGTAGCCTCGCCCTAATCTGGCGTTAGTTTCCAGATTCCCAGACGGGAGAGAAAAATCATGAAGCAGATAACAGCATCCTCTTATCAACGCACCCGGTGGCTGACCCTGATCGGCACAGTTATCACCCAGTTTGCGCTGGGCTCGGTCTATACCTGGAGCCTGTTTAACGGTCAGCTGGCCTCTAAACTTGAGGCATCAGTCAGTCAGGTCGCCTTCTCTTTCGGGCTGCTCAGCCTGGGACTGGCGGTGGCCTCATCGCTGGCAGGCAAACTCCAGGAACGTTTCGGGGTGCGTCGGGTCGCTATCGGCGCGGGTGTCCTGATGGCGGCCGGTTTCTGGCTGACTGCCCATGCCGATAATCTGATGATGCTCTATCTCAGCGCAGGCGTAATGGTCGGGTTAGCCGATGGCGCTGGCTATTTAATGACGCTGTCGAACTGCGTGAAGTGGTTCCCGGAGCGTAAAGGGGTGATCTCCGCCTGCGCTATCGGCGCTTACGGGCTGGGCAGCCTGGGTTTTAAATTTATCTGCGGCGCGCTGCTGAGCGCGGTCGGTCTGGAGCAGACCTTTATTATCTGGGGCCTGGCGGCGATGAGCATGATTATTCTGGGCGCGCTGCTGATGCGCGATGCGCCTGTTCAGCGCGCAGCGGATCAAACCGCCCGGCAGGCGCGTGACTATACGCTGGCTCAGGCGGTGCGCCTGCCGCAGTACTGGATGCTGGCGCTGATGTTTTTAACCGCCTGCATGAGCGGTCTCTATGTTATTGGCGTTGCAAAAGATATCGGTGAAGGACTGGTGCATCTTAGCGCGCAAACAGCAGCCAACGCGGTAACGGCGATTGCCATCGCTAATCTGAGCGGCCGTCTGGTGCTTGGCGTCCTGTCCGATAAGATGGCGCGTATTCGGGTTATCACCCTGGCGCAGATTATCTCGCTGGCGGGAATGGCCATTCTGCTGTTTACCCGCATGAATGAGACCACCTTTTTTGTTTCGCTGGCCTGCGTCGCCTTCAGCTTCGGCGGTACCATTACCGTCTTCCCGTCGCTGGTAAGCGATTTCTTCGGTCTTAATAACCTGACCAAAAACTATGGCCTGCTCTACCTGGGCTTTGGCATCGGCAGCGTACTCGGTTCGCTCATCGCCTCGCTGTTCGGCGGCTTTACCGTGACTTTTAGCCTGATTATAACGCTGCTGGTCATGTCGCTGCTGCTGTCACTGATGATTCGACTGCCGCAGCGCGAACCGCTGACCGAACAGGTGCTACAGCGCAGTTGAGGTTAATGCCAGGCTGAAGCGCAGAAGTAGAAAGCGGCCCGCGCCAGAAAAGGCGCGGGCCGCTTTTGCGTCATTACGATGGGCCGAGCCGTCCGCCCGGTGAATCGCAATCGCTGCGCGTTATCCCGGAAACAGCGGTTCCGCGACGCCCGCAACCTCAACCTCTACCGCGAAAATATCTCCCGACTGCGGATAGCGCGCCAGCTCCTCGGCGGTGCGATCCTCGCGCGAGCTGGTGATATAGAGCGTCTTCAGGTCAGCGCCGCCGAAGGCGACCATCGTCGGCCAGCGTACCGGCAGGGCAATCTCATCCACAATCTGCGCGCTGACGGGATCGATACGCACGATGCGTCCGCCATCAAACTGTGCAGACCAGTAAAAGCCTTCGCTGTCTACCGCCGCGCCGTCCGGCAAACCGCCGTCGGCGTCAAACTGGCGGAAAAGCTCGCGCGCGCCCGGCTCGCCATTTTCATCCAGCGGATAGCGATAGAGCACTTCATTTGGCGTATCGCTGTGGTACATCCAGCGGCGGTCGGGTGAAAAGGCAATGCCGTTGGAGATTTTAATATCGCGCGCCTTCACTTCCAGCTGCAGCGACGGCGTTACGCGACAGAGCAACGCGCCATCCTTGTCCTGCGGCTCCCACAGGCTGCCGCACCAGAAATTGCCCCAGGGATCGACGCGCCCGTCGTTGAAGCGGCTTTTCGCCGCCTCGCCTGGATTATCCGCAATCTTACGCTGCGGCCTGCCCTGCTCATCCAGCAGCCAGACGCCGCTGCGCAACGCTGCAATCAGCCCGCCCTGCTCGCGCAGGCCGATACAGCCGACCTCTTCCTGCTGCGGAAAACTCTCCAGCGCGCCGCTGCGCGGATCGAAGCGATGAATAGCAGGCTCCAGAATATCAACGCACCACAACACCTGTTCGCGCGTCGACCAGGTGGGACACTCTCCCAGCTCCGCCTGCAACGCCAGTACATTTTTTACTTCGCGCTTCATACTCGCCTCTTTTTATTTCGCATCAACATACTTTAGCCTGAATTCGATACTGCGGGGGAGAACGTCGCGCTTGCTTTTCAGAATTATCTTGTCAATAATCTTTTTTATTCAGCCTGTTCCGATAGGCTTATTTAAAGCGCCTCTGGCTGCTGCTGGCGCTGAAATATTCCGAAATATCTCTCTAAATAACTCTACATTTGCTGCATCATCACTCCACTATTCCGGCGTAATGTCATACCTATCGGAAAAGAGGAGACCTTCCTGTGAAAAAAATCGTTAAAGTTGCAACCGTTTTTGCCGTTATCTCTATGCTAAGCGGATGTATCATTGACAGAGGGCATGGCGGCGGATGGCATCACGGCCACGGTCATGGCTGGCACCATTACCGCTAAGGGCAAAGATTTCACACAGCAAAAAATAAAAAAAGGGCGGGATATTACCCGCCTATTTCACTATTTTATCGTTTAGCTTTTTACGGCATAGTTGCACTGGAACCAGCTGGTTTTCAGTCCTGGAATATGACTGTCTTTTGGCGTCAGCGCCTCAACTTTATCAAATCCTTTCCTGCTGCAATAATCTGCCAGATCCAGCTGCATCGCATCTTTGTTTAATTTCTGCGGATCGTAACGATACTGTACGGTATTTGCGCTTGGATCTTCATCGACGCGTTCAAATCCCCCCGGCTTGCTGACACTACAACCGGTCAGCAATAACAGCGCCATTGCGCTGACGATAATAGATTTCATTTTTCTTCCTCACAGTGCTGCCGCAGTTTAAGCCGCGTCGCTTACGTCGGCTATCGGAAAACGGCCCAACATAAATCATTTTTCTAAGTTTTTACCGATTAATGCGATACAACCAAACGGTTATCGCTATCACTCAAAGGGTGCGATGATGCACTCAGACAAAACAGCGTCTGCACCACACCAGGTGATACTCAAGAAGACATTCAGATTGATTTTAGGCCCGCGCTGAGCGGGCTTTTTTTCGCCCCTCAGCCAGAGAGAGCCACCATTCTACGCAACAGATTCGCGGCGCGTTTGTCCGGCAATGCGAGAATAGCGCTGTAGAGATCGACAGACATCGCGCACATAGACGAGCGATCGACCGCCGTATCGGCGGGCATATTGAGCTGCTGCAACTTGTCGCCCCATTTTTTATAGAGCCTGCCAACGATGCGCTGCAAATCCTGCTGCGCCTGCGGCTGATCTACGGGCAAATCTGCGCCGCGGCTGGCCAGCAACAGCTGCTCCGTCGCCGCCGCGTCCTGGGCGTTAAGCGCAGGCGGCAGCGTCTTCACCAGATTGATCCCGCCGCTGACCTGCGGGTAGAGAAAGCGAAAGCAGAGCTGCGGATCCTGCTGTCCCAGCGCCTGCATCTCATTAACCGAGACGCGAATATAGCTGACCACGGCATCATCCGGCGCGCGCATCAGCCGCTGGTTAATGATATCGGCCAGCCAGCCGCGCAGCTCGCCCGTCGCCTGCTGCGGTGATTCTCCCAGGCGCAGCTTGTGCTGTAACTCCTGCACCAGCAGCTGCCACAGCGCAGGCTCCTGGGTTTGCAGCACGCGATAGCCCGGCGTTTGCGCCAGGTAATCTATCGCCGCCTGCCGCTGCGCGGCGCGCTGCTGCTGCGGTTTCAGCCAGCTGAACCAGAGCAGATTCGCCAGCATAAGCGGCAGCAGGAAAAGCACAACGCCCTGCCAGGCGCGCAGCCGGGTGGTTTTTATCAGGACAACGATGATAAGCGCCAGCAGCGCAAAGGCTGCCAGCGTGACGATCCACAGCGAGGTCATGCGAAGTTGCTCAATCCTTACGAACGTCGATTAATACCGGACAGTGGGCGCGCTCGATAACCGCCGCGCTTACCGATCCTTTCAGCAGTCGATTAAAAGAGGAGAGATGACGGCGTCCCATGATGATCATCTGCGCGTTAAGCTGCTGCGACTGGGCAACAATCGTATCCGCCGCTTCGCCAGCGACAATCAGCCCGCGCGCGTCGACGCCGGCGCGCAGCAGCGGCGCCAGCGCATGGCGCACCACCAGCTCGGCGGTATTCTGCTCATCCTGCGCCACGGCGAAATCTTGCGGATCTTCTCCGGCGGTAATATCTATCGGCTGGTTGCAGGAGGAGTAAGCGGGATCGACGCAGCACAGCACCACAACCTGCGCCTTGTGCGCCAGCGCCTCTTCTATCGCCGTCGCGATCACCTTCTCGGCGACCGGCGAATTATCAACAGCCATCAGCAGTGTTTTCATCAGAGTTTATCCTTCAACAGCGGCGATTTTGCCAATTTCGCGTATCAGCGCCTCTTTGCATCTGAGCATCTCTTCACGGTACGCCTCTTCATTTTTCTGAAAACGCGCCGTCGGCACCAGCAGAGAGACAGAGAAACGGCCAAACAGCGTATCCAGCGCCACCGCCATAGTGGAGATGCCTTCAAGCGTTTCGCCGCGATCGTAAGAGATGCCGGTTTTACGCACTTCATTAATGAGCGTCAGCAGCTGCGGCAGCGTTTTTACGGTTTTATCCGTCAGCTCGCGCCAGGCTTCGCCCACCATTACGCGTACGTCGTCGTCGCACTCCAGCGCCAGCAGCGCGCGGCCGCCCGAGGTGCTGTAAAGCGGCAGGTTCAGCCCCATGCGCGGCACAACGCGTAGTTCGCGCGACGCCACCACATAGTGAATGATAGTCAGTTGCGTGCCGCTGGCGCGCGACAGCGAGACCGTTTCATTGGTCGCCGCGCACAGCGCTTCCAGCTTGGGCCGCACCAGATCGACGACGTCAGTATGCACGCTTGAGATAAGCTTCAGCAGCGCCGGGCCAAGACGCAAGCCGCCCGCGCCGCTGCTGCGCACCAGCTGGGCGCTGTCGAGCGCGGCGACGATGCGCTGTACCGTTGAGCGCGGCAGATCCACCGCCTGCGCAATTTCGCCAAGACTCATGCCGCCGGGATGCTCTCCCAGCGCGTTGAGGATTTTTGCCGCGCGCGCGATGACCTGAATACCACCTGATTTTTCATCTTCGCGGCTGGATGGAAGTTTTGCCATGGGTCGTCCTTTTCAGCTGCCTTACTCTACCGCGAAAAAGGCACAATTTACAGCATGTACCACATTGCAATACAGCATATCGGAATGTAAGATCGCGCCCTGTATCACATCGCAATACACTGCATCATAATAACGAGAAACCTGCTATGACCGCTCAGCCTGCCGCTGCGCCGCCGCCGCACCCCTTTACGCTTCGCCTCGCCCTGGGGCTGATCGGCGTGCTTATCGCCGCGCTGACATCGGGCCTTAATGACCGCGTGACCGATATCGCGCTGGCTGATATCCGCGCGGCCATCGGCGTCAGCTATGACCAGGGCAGCTGGATCGTCTCCTCTTATCAGGCCGCCGAAGTGGCGGCGATGATGATCGCGCCCTGGTTCGCCGTCACCTTCTCACTGCGCCGCTTTTCGCTGACGGTTTCAACCGGCTTTCTGCTGTGCGGCATTCTGCTGCCGCTGGCACCCTCGCCCGGCAGCTTTATCGCCCTGCGCGTTCTGCAGGGGCTGTTCGGCGGCGCGCTGCCGCCAATGCTTATGACGGTCGCGCTGCGCTTCCTGCCGCCGCCGCTTAAGCTTTACGGGCTGGGCGGCTATGCGCTTACGGCCACCTTCGGCCCCAATATGGCCGCCTCACTGGCGGCGTTCTGGACGGACGACGTCAGCTGGATGTTTGTGTTCTGGCAGGTGGTGCCGCTGATGCTGATCGCCATGCTGCTGTTCGGCTGGGGTCTGCCGCAGGATCCGCTGCGCCTGGAGCGTTTTAAGCAGATCGATCTGTTCGGCATGCTTACCGGATGTAGCGGCATGGCGCTGCTGGTGCTGGCGCTGACGCAAGGGGAACGTCTGGACTGGTTTGACTCGCCGCTGATCGCCGCCATGCTGCTGGCCGCCTTGCCGCTGCTGCTGGTGTTTCTGATTAACGAGTGGTTTCATCCGCTGCCGCTGTTCCGGCTGCAGATGCTGTCGCGTCGCAACCTGACCCACGGCCTACTGGCGCTGGCCACCGTACTGATTGTCTCGCTTTCCGGCTCGGCGCTCCCTTCCGCCTATTTCGGTCAGGTAGAGGGGTTCCGAACCCTGCAGTTCGCGCCGCTGGCGCTAACCGTCGGCCTGCCGCAGCTGCTGATCGCGCCGCTGGTTGCCGCGTTGCTCAATATTCGCTGGATCGACTGCCGCTGGGTGCTGGCGGCGGGCGTCGCGCTGCTGATTACCGCCTGCCTGCTCGGCTCGCAGATCACCAGCGACTGGGCGCGTCAGAACTTCTGGACGCTGCAAATTTTACAGGCGTTCGGACAGCCAATGGTGATCCTGCCGATTCTGATGAGTGCCACTAGCGTGGTCGCGCCGCCGGAAGGGCCCTTCGCCTCGGCGATGTTTAATACCGTACGCGGCTTCTCCAGCGTGGCGGCCTCGGTGCTGGTAGAGGTTTTTCTCAGCCACCGGGAGAAGATCCACTCCAACGGTTTGCTGGACCAGGCCGCCAGCCGCCCCTGGCTGATGAGCGCGACGAGCAGCGCCGACGCAGACGCCAGTCACCCGCTGCTGATGGATGGCAGCGTCAGCAGCAGCGAGAATCTCAGCGGCTTCGCCACCCTGGTCAGGCATCAGGCTACGGTGCTCGGCCTGAGCGACAGCTGGCTGCTGCTGATCGCCTTCGCTGTGCTGCTGCTGCTGCTGACCGCCTGGCTGCCGAAGCGCGTCTGGCCGCCACAAACCCTGATTCAACCTGCCTCTTCGACATCGAGAAAATAAGATTATGCGTGCTTTAGTAATGAGAAAATCCGTGCTGCTGAGCCTGTTGTTGCTGGTTCTGCTGGCCATCGCGTTTTTTATCTGGTCAACGATGACCGGCAACGATCACCGCACCAATGATGCTTACGTCAACGCCGACTACACGCTGGTGGCGCCGAAAGTTTCCGGCTATATCGCCGAGGTGAAGGTGCAGGATAACCAGCAGGTGAAAGCGGGCGACGTGCTGGCGACGCTGGATGACCGCGACTATCGCGTGGCGCTGGAGAGCGCCGAGGCGGATTTGCAGGTCAGCCAGGCGAAGTTACTCAGCAGCCAGGCGCAGCTGGAGCAGCAGCAGTCGGCTATTGAGCAGTCAAAGACGACCCTGGCGGCTAACCAGGCGACCGCGCAGTACGCCGGTCAGAACGCCGAGCGCTATAACCGCCTGTATAAAAGCGGCACCGTTGCCGCCGACGATCAGCAGAAGGCAAGCTCGACCCAGCGCTCTGCCGCGGCGGCGGTGCGCCAGAGCCAGGCTGCCCTACTCTCCGCCGTGAAAGAGATCGGCGTGCTGCAGGCGGCGGTTCGTCAGGCGCAGGCGGATGTGGCGGCGGCGCAGGCGAGCGTGGATCAGGCGCGCCTCAACCTCTCCTATACGCGCATCGTTGCGCCGGTGGATGGCATGGTGGGTCAGCGCGCGGCGCGCGTCGGCGCTTACGTTTCCGCCGGGACGCGTCTGCTGGCGGTCGTACCGTTACAGCAGACCTATATCACGGCGAACTATCTGGAGACGCAGCTCAGCGACGTGCGTCAGGGACAGCGGGTGAATATCACCATTGATGCGCTGCCGGGCAAGCGTTTTACCGGCCATGTCGACAGCATCGCGCCGGCGACGGGCGCGACCTTCTCGGCGATTTCACCCGATAACGCAACAGGTAACTATACTAAGGTCGTCCAGCGGCTTCCGGTTAAAATCGCGCTGGATACGAACCAGCCTGGCCTGTCGCTGCTGCGGGTTGGTATGTCGGCGATCCCTGAAATTGAAGCTGAGTAAAACGTGATGCATCTCTCACAATGGTCCTATTTATTTTAGGATCGATTACGCGTAAATTAGCGCTCGATCCTGTTCTGAGTTACTCAGAACGACCTGAGAAAATGCCTGAGGCGATGATGACCTGATGCGTTTTTCTCATTCTGTTCGCGTTGCGCTGGCCTGGGATCGCTCTCGTCGTAACCGCTCAGAGGAGTTGTTTGTGAAATACGCCTTGATGGGAATCTCTTTCTTTGTGTTGCTGTGGGTCGGCACCTTTGTGCTGATGATGTAGCGCAAGCACCGGGGCGACAGCGTTGTCGCCCCGATTAGTTTTATTCAGCCTCTTCCACCGCTTTTACGCTGCCCGGCAGAATACCGTCCGCGCGGAACATCGCTTTAATTCCCCGCACCGCCTGACGAATGCGATCGCTGTTTTCTATCAGCGCGAAACGCACGTGGGTGTCACCGTAATCGCCGAAGCCGACACCCGGCGAGACGCAGACTTTCGCCTCCTGCAGCAGCTTTTTGGCGAACTCCAGCGAGCCGAGAGAAGCGTAGCGGTCAGGTATTTTCGCCCAGACGTACATTGACGCTTTGGGATTCTCCACCATCCAGCCCGCCTCATGCAGCCCTTTCACCAGCACGTCGCGGCGACGCTTGTACTGTTCGGCGATATCGCGCACGCACTGCTGGTCCCCTTCCAGCGCGGCGATAGCTGCGACCTGCAACGGGGTGAAGGTGCCATAGTCGTGATAGCTTTTGATGCGCGCCAGCGCGGCGACCAGCTCTTTATTGCCCATCATAAAGCCGATGCGCCAGCCCGCCATGTTGTAGCTTTTCGACAGCGTGAAGAATTCAACCGCCACGTCGCGCGCGCCAGGCACCTGCATAATCGAAGGCGCTTTCCAGCCGTCGTAGACGATATCGGCATAGGCGAGATCGTGTACCACCAGCACGTTGTACTGTTTCGCCAGCGCGATAACCCGCTCGAAAAAGTCCAGTTCGACGCACTGCGCGGTGGGGTTCGACGGAAAGCCGAGGATCATCATTTTCGGTTTCGGGTAACTTTCGCGGATCGCCCGCTCCAGCTCGGCGAAGAAGTCGATGCCCGCCACCAGCGGCACCGAGCGCACCTGCGCGCCAGCGATTACCGCGCCGTAGATATGAATGGGGTAGCTGGGATTGGGCACCAGTACGGTATCGCCGTGATCCAGCGTCGCCAGCATCAGATGCGCCAGCCCCTCTTTCGAGCCGATGGTGACGATAGCTTCGGATTCCGGATCGATCTCCACCTGATAGCGTTCGGCGTACCAGCGCGAAATGGCGCGGCGCAGACGCGGAATACCGCGCGAAGTCGAGTAGCCATGCGTATCCTCACGCTGCGCCACCTGACAAAGTTTTTCCACGATATGCGGCGGCGTAGGGCCGTCAGGGTTCCCCATCGAGAGATCGATGATGTCTTCGCCGCGCCGACGCGCAGCCATCTTCAACTCAGCGGTAATGTTAAACACATAGGGGGGAAGGCGATCGATACGCGAGAAACGACGGGGTGTGCTGTTATCAGCCATAATGTCCTCTTGATTACGTAAGCGCCCGGACCGTCCGAGCGACGCAGGTCACTGCTGTGACCGAAAAAAGAACATAACGCGGCGATGACAAAGCTGTCGAGAGGAGAATAAAATTTTTTTAATTTTCCGGATTCAGGCGGCCAAACACCCAATCGTTCACCCACTCGCCGTTTAGCAGATAATTATCCCGTAATGTACCCTCAAGCACATAGCCATTCTTCTCCAGAATACGGCGCGACGCCACATTTCCCTCTACCACCATCGCCTTGAGCTTATGGAAACCCGCCTTCAGCAGAAACTCGCTCAGCCCGGCCAGCGCTTCGCTGCCGTACCCCTTGCCGCAGAAGCGATGCAGCAGCATATAGCCCACCTCAGCCTGGCGGTAGGGCTGCCATTCCGGGCTGCAGCCGAACAGACCGATCGGCTCGCCGCTGTCGCGCAGTCGCGCCACTACGCAGAGCATATGAAAACTGCTGACCTGCCAGGGCGCGAGGCGCTCATTGAATCGCTGGCGCAAGTCGGCTTCGTCCGGGATTTCGCTGACCCAGGTCATAGTGGCCGTATCTTCATGTACGGCGCGGAACAATAGCCAGTCTTCGGGCTTGAGGGTCGTAAGCGTAAGACGTGGCGTGGTTAACTGCATGTAATTGCTCCTGGTGCGGACAGCCATAATGGCTGTCAAAACATAACAAACACAATGCCTGCTCACCAGCCTGCGACCGGCAAAAAGGCTTCCCCGTTTTACCAGTCAGGTTTCCTCTTTTTACTATTTTACCGGACAAAGTTGATCCAAAACATGAAGGTGACGCGCACCCTTGTAGCAGGCTGGCGCATCGCGATCACATTTTTTATGATAAGCCTCTCTCTGTTGCTACCTGAAGGCTGGCTGTGATCTCTCACTTCGATATGCTGTTAGCGGTGTTCGACCGCGCCGCCCTGATGCTGATCTGCCTCTTTTTCCTGACCCGCACCCCGCTTTTCCGTCAGCTGCTGCAAAAAGATGAACATACGCCGCTGGAGAAAGGTGCCGTTATTGCTATTTTCTCGCTGTTTGCGCTCTTCAGCACCTGGTCAGGCATTAACGTTGACGGTTCACTGCTGAACGTGCGGGTGATCGCCGTAATGGCTGGCGGCATCCTGTTCGGTCCCTGGGTCGGCATCACTACCGGCGTTATTGCCGGACTGCACCGCTTTCTTATCGATATTCACGGCGTTACCTCGGTGCCCTGCTTAATTACCAGCATTATCGCGGGCTGCGTTTCCGGCGCCATTGCCCGTCGCGTACCGAAAGCGCAGCGCTGGCGCATCGGCATTATCGGCGGCATGCTGTGCGAAAGCCTGACTATGCTGCTGATTGTGCTGTGGGCGAAGCCGATGTCGCTTGGGCTGGCGATTGTGTCGGAGATTGCCCTGCCGATGATTCTCGGCGCGTCGAGCATCGGTCTGATTGTGCTACTGGTGCAGAGCGTCGAGGGAGAAAAAGAGGCGATTGCGGCGCGTCAGGCCAAGCTGGCGCTGGAGATAGCCAACAAAACGCTGCCGCTGTTCCGCGATGTCAACAGCGACTCGCTGCGCCGCATCTGCGCGATTATCTGCCGCGAGATCAACGCCGACGCCGTCGCCATTACCAATAAAACGCATATTCTCGCCTATGTCGGCTATGGCGAGCAGAACTATCAGAACGGCGACGACGGTATCAGCCCCACCACCGCGCAGGCGATGTCCAGCGGGAATATCATCATAAAAAACAATGATGAAGCGCATCGCACCAAAGATATTCACTCGATGATCGTTATCCCGCTGCGGGAGAAAGGCAAGGTCACCGGCACCCTGAAAATTTACTACCGCCGCGCGCACCGCATTACCGGTTCGCTGAAGGAAATGGCGATCGGCCTGTCGCAGCTTATCTCTACCCAGCTGGAGGTCTCACGCGCCGAGCAGCTGCGCGAAATGGCCAATAAAGCGGAACTGCGCGCCTTGCAGAGTAAAATAAATCCCCATTTTCTGTTTAACGCGCTGAACGCCATCAACTCCTCTATTCGCCTTAATCCCGATACTGCGCGCCAGCTGGTTATCAATCTTTCTCGCTATCTGCGTTACAACCTTGAACTGAACGATGATGAAACCATCGATATCAAACGCGAACTGTGGCAGGTGAAAGACTATATCGCCATTGAGCAGGCGCGCTTCGGTGACAAGCTGTCGATGATCTATGACATTGACGACGATCTTCACTTTTCGCTGCCCAGCCTGTTAATTCAACCGCTGGTGGAGAACGCTATCGTGCATGGCATTCAGCCCTCGCGGGGAAAAGGCGTGGTAACGCTGAGCGTTAAAGCGATCGGCGATCGGGTACGCATCGCGGTACGCGACACCGGGCCGGGCATCAGCGATGAGGTGATGCGCCGCGTGGCGATGAATGAGATGCCGGGCAACAAGATCGGCCTGCTGAATGTGCACCACCGCGTCAGGCTGTTGACCGGCCAGGGACTTGAAATTACCCGCCTGCAGCCCGGCACCGAAATCGCCTTTACCCTGAGCAGAAGCGGACAGCTGCTGACCGAATCGCCTCTTAGCGTCGCGGAGAATATCCAGTGAAGGCCATTATTGTAGAAGATGAGTTTCTGGCGCAGCAGGAGCTAAGCTGGATGATCCATCAGCATAGCCGGATCGCTATTGAAGCCTGCTTTGACGACGGGCTGGAGGTGCTGAAATATCTGCAGCAGCACCGCGTGGACGTTATCTTTCTTGATATCAACATTCCGTCGCTGGACGGTATGCTGCTGGCGCAGAATATTCGCCAGTTCGCGCAGCGGCCGCTGATTGTGTTTATTACCGCGTGGAAAGAGCATGCGGTAGAGGCTTTCGAGCTGGAAGCGTTTGACTATATCCTCAAGCCCTATCATGAGGCGCGCATCGTCACTATGCTTAACAAGCTGGAAGCGGTCGGGCAACAGCAGGCTGTCACGCAGACGCCGGTTTCCGGCAGCCCGCAGACCGTCAATCTGGTGAAAGATGAGCGTATCATCGTGACGGATATCAACGATATCTACTACGTGGAGGCGCATGAGAAGCTGACGTTCGTCTATACGCGGCGCGAGGCCTATGTGATGTCGATGAGCATCAGCGAGTTCTGCGCCCGGCTACCGGAGCAGAGCTTTTTCCGCTGTCATCGCTCTTACTGCGTTAACCTGAGTAAAATCTCCGAGATAGAGCCCTGGTTTAACAATACTTACCTGCTCAGGCTGCGCGATCTGGCATTTCAGGTGCCGGTCAGCCGCAGCAAGGCGAAGCGCTTCCGCGAGCTGATGCGCCTGTAGCTAAACAGGCTTTGAAACTTATGCGCGTAAAGATGTCAGCCGCCATCTAAAAAAAACGGCCCGCAGGCCGTTTCAGAAGCGTATTACAGGATACGTCCCAGCGTCTGGCGCAGATGCGCGCCTGCGCCCAGCAGGCCTGGCTGATCGTGGGTGATCATATAAACCGGAATGCGGGAAACGTAGTCGCGGAAGCGTCCTTTATCTTCAAAAGCGGCGCGGAAGCCGGAAGCCTTGAAGAACTCCAGGAAGCGCGGCACGATGCCGCCAGCGATATAGACGCCGCCGAAGGTGCCGAGGTTCAGCGCCAGGTTGCCGCCAAAACGGCCCATAATGACGCAGAACAGCGACAGCGCGCGACGGCAGTCGATGCAGCTGTCGGCCAGCGCACGTTCGGAGACATCCTTCGGCTTAAGGTTTTCCGGCACGCGATTGTCCGCCTTCACGATAGCGCGGTAGAGGTTCACCAGACCGGCGCCGGAGAGCACGCGCTCAGCAGAGACGTGGCCCAGTTCGGCGCGCAGCACCTCCAGAATCAAATCTTCCTCATCGCTATTAGCGGCGAAGTCGACGTGGCCGCCCTCGCCCGGCAGGCTGACCCAGCGGCGGTCGACGTGCACCAGATGGCTGACGCCCAGCCCGGTGCCCGCGCCATAAATCGCGATGGGCTTATCCTTCACCGGCTCGCCGCCGCCGAACTGAATCACATGATCGGCGGTCAGCATCGGGATCGCCATCGAAACGGCGGTGAAGTCGTTAATGATTTCAAGGTGATCGAAGCCAAGGCTGGCTTTCATTTTGCTGGTGGAAAAAGCCCAGTCATGGTTGGTCATTTCGACCCAGTCTTCCGTGATAGGGCAAGCAATAGCGATGCAGCCGTCTTTAACGTCTTTCAACTGCTCGCCAAGATAGTGGCGGATGACGGCTTCGAGGCTGTCATAATCTGAAGTTGAGAATGTTTGGGCCTGGGAGATGCTGCCGGTTTCCACCTCACACAGGGCGAGTCGCGCGTTGGTGCCGCCGACGTCGCCGACCAGGGCATAAGTTGTCATTCTTTTGTTGCTCCGCTTGGGGTCCCTAAGATGCAGGACACTATAAAAGTCTGCCGGTAAAACAACAACGCTCGCCGCGACAAAAGACGAGCGTTGATGGTGGTGCGCACAGCCTACCCGTCCGGCAAGCCGCTTGACAGCGGCAACACTCCGAATCTTATCCCCCGTTGCGTTGCGCCAGACAAGCCGTAACCTTACGCAACAACGGCGGCAGATCGTCTTTGTGCATTGCCACCTCGATCAGCGTCAGGCAGTCAGGCGTCTGCAGGCGCGCCATCACCTCTTCCAGCTGCACGCACTCGGTGACGCGCCAGCTCTGCGCCTGCCCATGCAGACAAAACGCCTGCGGCAGCGCGGTCCAGTTCCACTGCGCAATATCATTATAACGCTGCGTCGCGCCGTGGATGGCGCGCTCCACCGTATAGCCCTCGTTGTTCAGCAGGAAAATCACGGGCCTCTGCCCGTCCCGCAACATCGAGCCTAGCTCCTGAATGGTCAGCTGTGCCGAGCCGTCGCCTGTTATCAGAATTACCCGCTGCGCGGGCGCGGCGGTCTGCGCGCCAAAGGCTGCGGGTAAAGTATAGCCAATAGAGCCCCAGAGCAGCTGCACCAGCAGCTGCGCGCCGGGCGGCAAACGCAGCGCCGCCGCGCCGAAGGCGGCAGTACCCTGATCGGCAAAGATAATATCGCCCGGCTGTAAAAAGTGCTGCATCGCGCGCCAGAAGGCGGTCTGACTGATATACGCCGCCTCATCCTCCGCTTCGACAAGCGGTGTGTGCGGCGCCAGCGCCCAGCGTTCGCCGTAACGCGAGAAAAGCGTTTCCAGCTCGCTTAGCGCATCCGCCATAGTGAGCGGCGCAAAGCGTTCGCCCGCCACGCTGGCGGCGAAAGGCTGGAGATCGATTAGCTGTGAAGTGGCAAAGTTTTGGGTAAAGCCCGCCGTCAGAGTATCGGTGAAACGCACGCCGACGCAGAGCGTCACATCCGCCTGCTCAATCGCTTCGCTGACCCCGCTTTCACTGCCCGCCGCAGCGTAGGTGCCGACGTAGCCTGGCTGCTGCTCGTCCAGCACCCCTTTGCCCATCAGCAGCGTGGCGCAGGGTATGGCGCGCTGCTGGCGCAGACGGGCCAGCGCCTCCTGCTGCCCCCAGCGCCCGGCAAGAAAATCAGCCAGCAGCGCGACGCGACGCGCCTGCCCCAGCAGCCGTTCGGCAGCGGTACGGAACGCCAGGCGCGCCTGCTCGCTGGAGAGCGGCGCGGCGTCGAGCGGCGCGGCTGGCGGCGCGACCTCCGCCTCAGCGACATCTACCGCCAGCATCAGATAGCCGGGACGCTTTTCCCGCATCGCCGTGGTCAGCACCCGATCGATCTCTGCCGTGGCGTTGCCCGCGCTAAGCTGCGCCGTCGCCGCGTTAACCTCGCCCGCCATACGCAAAAAATGACGAAAATCGCCGTCCCCCAGCGAATGGTGCACGCAGTCGCCCCGCTTTTGCGCCTCGCTCGCGGGTGCGCCCACAATTTGGATCACCGGCACATATTCGGCGAAGCTGCCGGCGATGCCGTTGATGGCGCTCAGTTCGCCGACGCCGAAGGTAGTCAGCAGCGCCGCCGCGCCGCGACAGCGTGCGTAGCCGTCCGCGGCGTAAGCCGCATTGAGTTCGTTGGCGCAGCCGACCCAGCCAATATCCTGATGCGCAATAACGCGATCGAGAAACTGCAGGTTATAGTCGCCCGGCACGCCAAACAGATGGCCGATGCCTATCTCCTGCAGGCGCGTCAGCAGATAATCTCCTACGGTAAAGCGTTCCATATGCCACTCCTTTCACCAGATGTCTGATTTGAGTATCTACTATGCTGCCAGACCGGCTAGAAAGCAGCGCAATCCACTGAACAAAAAAGTGGCAACCCGGCGTTACGATGGGGGATTATTCTGTAAGTAAGCGATCTGCGACGCGTTGTGACTGTGTGTAAACGTATACACTGCTATTCTTGCGCTTGAAAATTCTTCCCTGAGACAGGAACGCCGTATGACCTACCTTCCGCATCCCGGCCGTTATCAGCAGATGGAATACCGCCGCAGCGGCCGCAGCGGGCTTAAGCTGCCCGCGATTTCGCTTGGCCTGTGGCATAACTTCGGCGACAGCACGCGCGTCGACAACAGCCGTGAACTGCTACGCCATGCGTTCGATCGCGGTATTACCCATTTTGATCTGGCGAACAACTACGGCCCACCGCCTGGCTCGGCGGAAGAGAACTTTGGCCGCATTCTGCGCGAAGATTTTCGCGCCTGCCGCGACGAGCTGGTGATCTCCACCAAAGCAGGCTACACCATGTGGGACGGCCCTTACGGTGACTGGGGCTCGCGTAAATACCTTATCTCCAGCCTCGATCAGAGCCTGAAACGCATGGGGCTGGAGTATGTCGATATCTTTTATCACCATCGCCCCGACCCGGAGACGCCGCTGGAAGAGACCATGCGCGCGCTGGATCAGGTGGTGCGTCAGGGCAAGGCGCTCTATGCCGCTATCTCTAACTATCCGGCGGATCGCGCGGCGGAAGCGATCGCGATCCTGCGCGATCTGGGCACGCCCTGCCTGATCCACCAGCCGCGCTATTCGATGTTTGAACGCGGCCCGGAAAACGGCCTGCTGGATACCTTAGGCGACAATGGCGTCGGCTGCATCGCCTTCTCTCCTCTGGCGGGCGGCGTGTTGACCGACCGTTATCTGCAGGGCATTCCGCAGGATTCGCGCGTTGCCAGCGGCAGTAAATTCCTGCGCGAGGAGCAGCTCACCGATGAGAAAATGGAAAAAGTGCGCAGGCTGAATGAGATTGCGCAACAGCGCGGCCAGAAGCTGGCGCAGATGGCGCTGGCGTGGGCGCTGCGCGACGACCGCATGACCTCGGTGTTGATTGGCGCAAGCAAAACCGCGCAGATCGACGACGCGGTGGATATGCTGGCGAATCGCCACTTCACCATCGCCGAGCTTTCCGCTATTGAAGGCGTACTGCTGTAACTGTTTGTCCGCCCGGTTCGCGCCGGGCGTTTCTGCAGCCGGAATTGTCTCAATCCCCCTTTTCTTCAGATTTTCCTCACAATTGTCAGCGACACTCTACTTGTCACACAGGCAATGCGCGGGCATAACGCCTGCACCGCAGCGGCTCTGCCGCTGATAAGGAGAAGAAAATGAAACCTGCGATAATTTTTGCTGCTTTGCTGACTATGCTGTCGCCTTTGGCGATCCAAAACGTCCAGGCTGCCGGCGCCTCTATTAGCCTGGCGCCCGGCGTAACGCTGCATCTGGGAGACCGCGATCGCCGCGGTTACTACTGGGATGGCGGCCGCTGGCGCGAGCCGCGCTGGTGGAACGACCGCTACCAGTACAATAATCATCGCTGGTGGCGCCATGAAGAGTGGCGACGTCAGAAGCAGTGGGAACACGAGCGCCGCTGGCATGAGCGCGAACGCCGTCACCACTGGCGCGAGGCGCAGCGCTACCACGAGCGTTACGATCGCCACCATTACTAAGCTGGCTTATTCGCCTTTGCGCTATGCGCTCAGAGAGGCTTCTCTCCGGGGAACAAACGGCGTCCCGTCTGCCGCGCCGTTTCCAGATGCGTTTCAGGCGAGTCGGCGTCAGGCAGTAAAATCAGTTCCGACGTTTTCACCGCCGCGCCAACATAGTCAAAAATCCCTTCGTCGATCTGCGTGCGCATCGCGGCATAATAGCCGCGGCGCGCATAGGTACGCAGATTCGCCCCGCCTATGCCCAACAGATGCACCTGCAGACGACCCAGCTTTTTGTTAATTTTGCCCTCAGGCGTCTCCCCATACGCCCATTCGCTGGTAAATACGCGGTCGATCCAGCCTTTCAGCACGCCAGGGAAAGACCACCAGTAAACGGGATAAACCAGCACCAGCGCGTCGGCGCGGTCAATGCGCTTTTGCTCGGCCAGCACGTCGGCAGGCGGCGCAGACTGGTTGCGGAACAGCGCCAGGTCAGCCTCGCCATAGCGTGGATCGAACCCCTCCGCTATCAGGTCAGCGATTTCAACAGTGTGCGGGGAGCGGATCTCGTTTGCCACCGCCGTGGCAACAGCGTGCGTGAATGAATCTCGATCGGGATGGGCGACCACTATCAAAGCATGCATATGCTGACTCCTGTTCGAAGAAGAGGAAACGACTGCATATCGATAGTAGATGAGTTGAGACGGGCCGCAGAGACAGGCGCACATGCGGTTAAAGAGAAAGAAACGCTGGCCTGTGATAAGTCAGGCCAGCTTTTTAGCAGCTTTACAGACCGAGGATCTCGCCAACCAGCAGATAAGCATTGAGCGCCACCACCAGCACCACGATGGCGCGGCCGGTGTTCTGCATCAGGCGCGAGTTAACCATCTCACCCATAATTTCGCGGTTGCCGGTAAAAGAGAGCAGCGGCACCAGCGCCAGCGCAATGCCGAAGCTCAGCAGCACCTGGCTCATCACCAGAATGCGCGTCGGGTCCCAACCCACCATAATCACGATAAAAGAGGGCAGCATGGTAACCAGACGACGCACCCACAGCGGAATATGGAAGCGGATAAAACCCTGCATCACTACCTGGCCGGCCAGGGTGCCCACCACGGTAGAAGAGAGGCCCGCCGCAACCAGACTCAGACCGAACACCGTTGCCGCGGCATGGCCGAGCAGCGGCGTCAGCGTCAGGTAAGCCTGATCAAGCTCGGCGATACCGCTGTGGCCGCTGAAGTGGAACGCAGCGGCGGCGGTCGCCATCATCGCCAGGTTAACAAAGCCTGCAATGGTCATGGCGATCGCCACATCCAGCTTGGTCGAGGAGTAGCGCTGACTTTTATTGCCGCTTGCCCCGAACTGCGTCAGCGCCGAATGGAGATAGATAACGTGCGGCATAATGGTTGCCCCCAGCACGCCCGCCGCCAGGAATACCGCATCTGATGTCGGCAGCGACGGCAGCGCCATCCCCATCACCAGCTCGCTGACCTTCGGCTGCGAAAAGAACAGCTCGACGATATAGGCCGCCGCCACGAACAGCAGCAGGCCGCCAATCACTACTTCCAGCGGCTTCTGGCCGCGGCTTTGCAGCATCAGAATTAAAAAGGTGGCCACGCCGGTCAGCACCGCGCCCTGCAGCAGCGAAATGCCGAGCAGCAGCTTAAAGCCGAGCGCCGCGCCGATAAACTCCGCCAGGTCAGTCGCCATCGCGATGATTTCCGCCTGTACCCAGTAGAACCACACCGCCGGACGCGGAAAGCGATCGCGAATATGTTCAGCAAGATTTTTACCGGTAGCGATACCCAGCTTGGCGGACATCAGCTGAATGACCATCGCCATGATATTGGCCCAGACCACCACCCACAGCAGCTTGTAACCATAGGCTGCACCAGCCTGAATATTGGTGGCGAAGTTGCCTGGATCGATGTAGCCGATGGCGGCAATAAAGGCCGGCCCCAGCAGCGCAAGCTTGATTTTTCTGGCTCCGCGAGCGGCACGCTCGGCGGTACGGCTCTCAAACATAATTATCTACCTGTCTGAACGCGTTTTAACCCTGCCAGATTATGGCCTGATCGCAGCAAGTGAAATGTGGTTGTCGTTATTGCTGTAATAGATAGTGCTATGAAGTATAGCCATTGCTATACCTTACGGTAAAGCAAGACTTGTTAAAAAATGTGCAACGCGTCTCACTCTACGCCCTGCATATATTATAGACAATATTTTTGTGGATATTTGCTGTGAACGTTTTGTGAACAGGCTGTGACGGGTGAGAGTTTTCTGAGAAAACGGGTGATAGCGAATCCTTATAATGTGGATTTGATCTCGTTTTTAAGTAACGCGTTACATAGAATACGCAGCAAATTACAACCCTCCTCAAATCTGGAGCAAGCATGTCCCATATTTTGCACTTCCTTTTAGCACTGGTGGTGGTAGGCGTGCTGGCGTTACTCGTCAGCCATGACCGTAAAAGTATTCGTATTCGCTACATTGTCCAGCTTCTGGTCATTGAAGTGCTGCTGGCGTGGTTCTTCCTGAATTCCGAGGCAGGGCTCGGATTCGTTAAAGGTTTCGCCGGCCTGTTCGACCATCTTCTCAAGTACGCAGGCGAAGGCACCAACTTCGTATTCGGCAATATGAACGATAAAGGCCTCGCGTTCTTCTTCCTTAACGTGCTGTGTCCGATCGTCTTTATCTCTGCCCTGATCGGTATTCTGCAACATTTCCGTATTCTGCCGTGGGTGATCCGCGGTATCGGCACAGTGCTCTCTAAAGTCAACGGCATGGGCAAGCTGGAATCCTTTAACGCTGTCAGCTCTCTGATTCTGGGACAGTCAGAAAACTTTATCGCCTATAAGGATATCCTCGGCAAAATGTCGCAGCGCCGCATGTACACCATGGCCGCGACCGCGATGTCGACCGTTTCTATGTCGATTGTCGGTGCCTATATGACCATGCTGCAGCCAAAATATGTGGTCGCCGCGCTGGTGCTTAATATGTTCAGTACCTTTATCGTGCTGTCGCTGATTAACCCCTACCGCGTCGACAGCGAAGAAGATCTGCAGCTGCAGGATATCCATAAAGGCCAGAGCTTCTTTGAAATGCTGGGCGAATATATCCTTGCCGGTTTCCGCGTGGCAATTATCGTCGCGGCAATGCTGATCGGCTTTATCGCGCTGATCTCCGGCCTGAACGCGCTGTTCGACTTTATCTTCGGCATCAGCTTCCAGGGCGTGCTGGGCTACGTTTTCTATCCGTTTGCCTGGGTGATGGGCGTGCCGGCTCACGAAGCGCTGCAGGTCGGCAGCATTATGGCCACCAAGCTGGTTTCCAACGAGTTCGTGGCGATGATGGATCTGCAGAAGCTGGCGGGCCATCTGTCACCGCACTCCGAAGGTATCCTGTCGGTGTTCCTGGTCTCCTTCGCCAACTTCTCTTCAATCGGCATCGTTGCAGGCGCTATCAAAGGCCTGAACGAGGAGCAAGGCAACGTGGTGTCGCGCTTCGGCCTGAAGCTGCTCTACGGCTCAACGCTGGTTAGCGTGCTTTCCGCCGCCATTGCCGGTCTGGTGCTGGCGTTCTGACGGACAGACGGGAGAGAACGGAAAGCAAAGCGCCCCGCGACAGGATGTGGCGGGAAAAGTCGGCAGAGACGCCGCCATCTGCGCCTTGTTGAACCATTCACTTCCGCGCTGCCTCCGGGCAGAGCGCTGCAGGGCGAGACGATGTCTCGCCCTTATTCTTAATTATTCCTGCTTGATATAACGCCTTTCGCCTCGTCTCAGCCGCGCTGCGCCGCCCTTCCCCGTTTCCCGCAAATCCTTTGCACAATATGGAATTTCATCTCACGCCCGCCGCCCCGTAGTTTTCTGGTAACTCAACATCAGGAGAAGCGCATGAGCATTCAGTTTCTGGGCATGATCGGCCATCGTCTGGCCTCTGAAATCATTCCGGCCAGCGGGCCGTTATTCGATAAAAAGTACATTGCTGATTTCGCCCGCGCCCATGAAGAGGCGGGATTTGATCGGGTTCTGGTGGGCTACTGGTCCGATCAACCAGACGGCTTTTTAGTCACGGCGCACGCCGCCGCCAGCACCTCGCGCATTAAGTTTTTACTGGCGCATCGTCCGGGCTTCGTGTCGCCGACGCTGGCGGCGCGTAAGCTGGCGTCGCTCGATCACCTCACCAACGGACGCCTGGCGGTGCATATCATCAGCGGCGGCAGCGACAGCGAGCAGCGCCGCGACGGCGACTTCCTCAATAAAGCGGAACGTTATGCGCGCACCGACGAGTTTCTCAGCGTGCTGAATAAAAGCCTGACCTCGGCGGAAGCCTGGGATCACCAGGGCGACTTTTACCGCGCCGAGCAGGCCTTTTCCGCCATCAAACCGCTGCAAAGCAAACTGCCGGTCTACTTTGGCGGCTCTTCGCCAGAGGCGATTGAGGTCGCCGCGCGCCACGCCGACGTTTTCGCGCTGTGGGGCGAGCCGCTGCAGGGCGCGGCGGAAACTGTGCAAACCGTACGCGCCGCCGCGGCGAAAAGAGGCCGCGAGATTAAATTCAATATCTCTTTCCGCCCGATTATCGGCAAAACCGAGAAAGAGGCCTGGGAGCGCGCGGAACATATTTATCAGACGGCGCAGAAGCAGCTGGCCGAGTCGGGCTACTCCTTTGGCCTGCCCAAGCCGCAAAGCGTGGGCGCGCAGCGCTTGCTGGCGGCGGCTAACGAAAGCGACCGCCACGATAAAGTGCTGTGGACCGGCATCACGAAGCTGGTGAGCGGCGGCTACAACTCCACTGCGCTGGTGGGCACCGCGGATCAGGTTTCCGACGCGCTGCTGGATTACTACAACCTTGGTATCGACAGCGTACTGATCCGCGGCTTCGATCCGCTGAACGACGCGGTGGAGTATGGCCGCGAACTGCTGCCGCTAACGCGCGAAAAAGTCACCGCCCTGACGCGCGGCAAGAGGATCGCCTGATGCGTCTCGCCGCCCTGTTTGCCGGTATCACGCTGGCGTTAAGCCTTCATCACGCCCTCGCTGCCGAAAAAGTGACGCTGCGCCTTGGCGACGTGAAAGGAGATCGTTTCGCCGCGCTGAAGGCCTCCGGCGAGCTGGAAAATCTGCCCTATGAGCTGAAGCTCACCGCGTTTGACGCTGGCGCGCCGGTGCAGGAAGCGCTGAATGCGGGCGCGCTGGACGTCGGCTTTACCGGCGATTTGCCGTTCCTGTTTGTCTATGCCGCAGGCGCGCCGGTTAAAGCGGTCGGGGCGTGGCAGAACAATCCAGACAGCATCGCGCTGCTGACGCGTCCTGACGCCGGGGTCCACAGCCTGCAGGATCTGAAAGGGAAGCAGATCGCCGTTAACCGCGGCGGCTGGGGACACTATCTGATCCTTGGCCTGCTGGAGCGCGCCGGCCTGAAGCCCAATGAGGTGACGCTGCGTTTCCTCGGCCCGGTGGATGGCCGCGCGGCGCTCACCTCTGGCGCGGTTTCCGCCTGGGCGCCCTGGGAGCCTTATATCGCCACCTCAACCCAGGTCGACGGTACAGTACGCGTGCCGCAGGGCGGCGGCAGCGGCATTATGTCCGGTTACTCCTATGCGCTGGCGCGCAAAGAGGCGCTGGGCGATCCAGAGAAACGCAAAGCTATCGCCGATCTGCTGACGCGACTGGCGAAGGCGCAGATCTGGGCGGCGCAGCATCCGCAGCCGTTCGCACAGGCGCTGGGAAAATCGCTCAATATGCCGACCGCCATTACCCGCAGCTGGATCGACGACGCGCGCATCCGTCCGCTGGTATTCGACTCCTCGCTTATCGCTACGCTGCAAAAATCCGCCGACTTCTTCCATCGCTATCAGGTGCTGCCCAACGCGGTGGACGTCAGCGGCGCCTTTGATTTCAGTCTGGCGGAGGGCGCTAACCAGGTGGCGCGTCACTATCAGGAGAACAAATCGTGAGCGATCTTAATTATCATCGGCTGCGCGATTTTGTGGCGCAGCTCGCCGCCCTGCTCGACCAGCAGCCGGACGAGGCGACTCTTCTGGCGCGCGGCAGCGAGCTGCTGCGTCCGCTGTTGCTGAACGACGACTGGCTGGACGAGGCGTTTACCCAGCCGCATCCGCAGCATTACCAGCAGTATCTGCTGCATGCCGACGCGCAGCAGCGTTTCTCGGTGGTGAGCTTTGTCTGGGGGCCTGGTCAGCAGACGCCGGTGCACGATCACCGCGTCTGGGGATTGATCGGTATGTTACGCGGTGCGGAAGTGTCGCAGGGCTTTACGCAGACGCGTGACGGGCTGGTGCCGGACGGCGCGCCGGTACGCCTGGACCCCGGCCATATCGAAGCGGTATCGCCGCGCGTCGGCGATATCCATCGCGTGAGCAACGCCTTCGACGATCGCGTATCCATCAGCATCCACGTTTACGGTGCCAATATCGGCGCGGTAAAACGCGCCGTATACCGGGAAGACGGCAGCGAAAAACCCTTTATCTCCGGTTACAGCAACCGCTACTTACCTAATATCTGGGATCTCTCACATGGCTAAAACCTTTCCTCTGCGCGACGCCGCAGAGATTCAGCAGGCGCTGCGCCAGCAGCAGGAAGTGGCGCTGGTGGACGTGCGCGACGAGGCGCTCTATGCGCAAGGACATCCGCTGTTTGCGGTGAATATCCCTCTCTCAAAACTGGAGCTGGAATGGCTGGATCGTCTTCCGCGTCGCGATACCGCAATTACCCTTTACGATAACGGCGAAGGTCTGGCGCAGACGGCGGCGGCGCGCGCGGCGGCATGGGGCTACAGCAATATCACCCTGCTTAAGGACGATCTGGCAGGCTGGCGTGCAGCGGGCGGCGAGCTGTTTATCGACGTGAACTCGCCGAGCAAAGCCTTTGGTGAGCTGGTGGAACACCATAACCATACGCCGTCGCTGGCGGCGGAACAGGTTGATGCGCTGCTGCGCGACAAGGCTGACGTAGTGGTGCTCGACGCACGCCGTTTCGATGAATATCACACCATGTCCGTTCCCGGCGCCATCAGCGTACCGGGCGGAGAACTGGTGCTGCGCGTGCGCGATATCGCTCCCTCCCCCGATACCATGGTGATTGTGAACTGCGCAGGGCGTACGCGCAGTATTATCGGTACGCAGTCGCTCGTTAACGCGGGGATAGGTAATCCGGTCTATGCGCTGCGCAACGGCACCATCGGCTGGACGCTGGCCGGCTTACCGCTTGAGCAGCAGCAGAGCCGCCGCTATGGCGCCACCAGCGACACTGCTCATCGTCATGCCGTCGCGCAGGCGCGTCATGTGGCAGATCGCGCGGGCGTCGCACGCATTGATGCCGCTCAGCTGGCGTGCTGGCAGCAGGAAGCCCGCACCACTTATCTCTTCGACGTGCGTGACGCCGATGAGTTCGCTGCCGGTCATCTGCCGGGCAGCCGTCACGTTCCGGGCGGTCAGCTGGTGCAGGAAACCGATCACTACGCCAGCGTGCGCGGCGCGCGTATCGTGCTGATCGACAACGACGGCGTGCGCGCCAGCATGACGGCCTCCTGGCTGGCGCAGATGGGCTGGGAAGTAGCGGTGCTTGAGGGTTTACAGCCGCAGGATTTCAGCGCGACGGGCGGCTGGACGGCGCAGGTGCCCGCCGTAGCGCCCGCAGAGCACGTATCGCCGCAGCAGTTAGCCGACTGGCTGAATCAGGGCGACACCCAGGTGCTGGATTTCACCACGCGCGCCAACCATGTTAAAAGCCATATTCCCGGCGCCGCCTGGCTGCTGCGCTCCACGCTGCAACAGCAGGGAAAAGCGCTGCTGCCAGAGGCCGAACGCTATGTCTTAACCTGCGGCAGTAGCCTGCTGGCGGGCTATGCGGTAGAACAGGTCGCGGCGCTGACCGGCAAGCCGGTTTATCTGCTGGAGGGCGGCAATACCGCCTGGCGCAACGCCGGACTGCCGACGGAGGCTGGTGAGGATACGCTGCTGTCGCCCGCCATCGATCGCTATCGCCGTCCTTATGAGGGCACCGATATTGAACCTGAGGTGATGCAGGCCTATCTCGACTGGGAGTATGGGCTGGTGGCGCAGCTGGATCGCGACGGCACACACGGCTTTCGCGTCCTGCGGCCTGAAACGCAAAGCGTGACGGCGTAGACATTGAGGGCATGAAAACAGGGCGGCAGCGATGTCGCTCTTTTTCTTGGGCGCGCAAATACGTTAAATGACTGGTCTGCTGCTTAAGGAAGTTGCCTGAGAAATCAGGTCTTTGAAAATGGTGGAGATAAGCGGGATCGAACCGCTGACCTCTTGCATGCCATGCAAGCGCTCTCCCAGCTGAGCTATACCCCCACATCTGGAATCGTTTTTTCAGTGCCAAATCGTTGGGATGCGATTTGGTGGAGCTAAGCGGGATCGAACCGCTGACCTCTTGCATGCCATGCAAGCGCTCTCCCAGCTGAGCTATAGCCCCGAACCGAAAAAACCGTCGTGTTACTCGACGGACGGCATGATATGAAACCGTCCTCAGGGTGTCAACGGCAAAATCAAAAACTGCGTTTAATCGCTGAAAAAGGCGGCAAATAGCGGAACACGCTGTTTTCAGCCGCTTTTATTCAGCCATTACAGAAGGCGCTAACCAGCGCGGTTACGCACCCGGTTTTATCTGCTTTGACAGGTTAAATTACGGTTAAACAGCCTTTAGGATTTTTCTTGTTTTCCGTTAAAAGCCGTGTAAAACTTAGCCCGCTAACCAAGTGGTCATCGCTGCCCACGCCTTAAAACAACACCATCCCTGTCACAACTATCAATAATATTCGAGATACTATGTCGCTGCATTCACCTAAAGAGATCGCTCAACTGGCGATTCAGGCTGGCGTCACTAAAAGCCGCGCCTCCATTCCGACGTTATTAATTCTTGGCTTTATGGCCGGCGCCTTTATCGCCACCGGCTTTCTGCTTGATCTGCACGTGATCAACTCATTACCGGCTGAGTGGGGCTCATTTGGCGGCCTGCTGGGCGCTGCCGTGTTCCCGGTCGGCCTGATCCTGACCGTACTGGCGGGCGGCGAACTGCTGACCGGCAATATGATGACGATGCCGGTTTCCTGGTTTGCGCGCCGTATTAGCGGTTTCGCCGTACTGCGCAACTGGTTCTGGGTCACTATCGCTAACTTTATCGGCAGCCTTGCTATCGCCTGGTTCTTCGGCCATATGCTGGGCATGACCGAAGGCGACTATCTGAAGAAGACCGTCGCTATCGCCAGCGCGAAAGTGCATGCGGATTTCCTGCACGCCTTTATCTCCGGCATCGGCTGTAACTGGCTGGTTTGCCTGGCAGTATGGCTGGCCTTCGCCAGTAAAGATGTGGTGGGCAAAATCTTTGGTATGTGGTTCCCGGTTATGGCGTTCGTCGCGATCGGTTTTCAGCACGTCGTCGCTAACATGTTTATCGTGCCTGCGGCCATCTTCGCTGGCCAGCTGACCTGGGCAGATTACCTGCCTAACTTCGTTGCCGTGTTCCTGGGTAACGGCGTCGGCGGCGCTGTTTTTGTCGGCCTCGCTTACTTCCTCGCCTTCCGTCCTTCTGCTGAAGCAGTAGGTACCGCGCAGTAATTTCTTTGCCTTTTGTCGCCAGGCAAAAGGCAATTTCCATTCGTGTTACTTTCACGCATTACGTTTTGCTGTAATATGTATAGCTAATGTATTACACAGGGACAGCATCGTGAAAAAGGAATGGTTAACCCCCGAAGAACTCGCGAACGAAACAGGTTACAGTCGTCAAACGGTCAATAAATGGATTAAGCGCGAAAACTGGACCACCACGCCGAAGCCCGGCGTACAGGGCGGTAAAGCGAGATTGATTCATATTGACGAGCGCGTTAAAAACTTTATTCAGTCCATGCGCAACCTGAACGAACCCAACGCCTCCTACACCACGCAGCAGAACTCTTTACCTGCGTTACTATTAAGTTCTGTACAGCAAATGTCGCAGAGTGAACAGGATCAGCTTATGGCGCTCATATTGCGTGAAGGGATTAAAGGCGTGCTTCAGCGGCTGGGGATTAGCGAAGAATAAAAAAACCGGAAGCATCGCGCTTCCGGTTTTTGTCTGTCAGGCCTGCGCTTCGCGTTCAGCGATAAAAGCCAGCGCTTTTTCGATACGCGCTACGCTACGGCGCTGCCCGATGGCTTCAACAGTGACGTCCAGCCCTGGCGACTGGCCTGCGCCGGTGACGGCGACGCGCAGCGGCATGCCGACCTTACCCATCCCGACTTCCAGCTCATCCGCCGTACTTTGAATCGCATGGTGCACGTTTTCCGCTGTCCAGTCGCTGATGGCGGCCAGTTTATCGCGCACCACCTCCAGCGGCTGCCGCGCAACCGGGCGCAGATGTTTTTTCGCCGCGTCAGCATCGAACTCATCAAACTCTTCATAGAAGTAACGGCAGGAAGCCGCCATCTCTTTCAGCGTTTTGCAGCGCTCGCCCAGCAGCGTGACCAGCTTCGCCAGTTCCGGGCCGGTGCGGGTGTCGATATTCTGCTGTTCGATATGCCACTGCAGATGGGTCGCCACATATTCCGGCGGCATGCTGTTAATGTAGTGGTGATTGAGCCACTGCAGCTTTTCGGTGTTGAACGCGCTGGCAGATTTGCTGACGGCGTCCAGCGTAAACAGCTCTTTCATCTCTGGAACAGAGAAGATCTCCTGATCGCCATGGGACCAGCCCAGACGCACCAGGTAGTTAAGCAGCGCTTCCGGCAGGTAGCCGTCGTCGCGGTACTGCATAACCCCTACCGCGCCGTGACGCTTGGAGAGCTTTTTGCCGTCGTCGCCCAAAATCATAGAGACGTGCGCGTAGATCGGCACCTGCGCGCCGATCGCTTTAAGGATGTTGATCTGACGTGGCGTATTGTTGATATGGTCTTCGCCGCGAATCACATGGGTGATGCCCATATCCCAGTCGTCAACAACGACGCAGAAGTTATAGGTCGGCGAACCGTCGGTGCGGCGGATAATCAGGTCGTCCAGCTCCTGGTTGCTGAACTCGATCGGGCCGCGGATCTGGTCGTCAAAAATAACTGAACCTTCCTGCGGGTTGCGGAAGCGCACTACGCAAGGCTCGTCCGCCGCGTGATGTTCATGGCTGTCGCGGCAGTGACCGTCGTAGCGCGGCTTTTCGCCGTTCGCCATTTGCGTTTCGCGCAGCTGCTCCAGGCGCTCTTTCGAGCAGTAGCATTTATAGGCGGTGCCCGCTTCCAGCATGTCGTCGATAACCGCGTTATAGCGATCGAAGCGTTTGGTCTGGTAGTAGGGACCCTCGTCCCAGTCCAGGCTCAGCCAGTTCATGCCATCCATAATGGCTTCGATGGCTTCCGGCGTGGAACGCTCCAGATCGGTGTCTTCGATACGCAGGACAAATTCGCCCTGGTTATGACGTGCGAAAAGCCAGGAGTAGAGCGCGGTGCGTGCGCCGCCAACATGCAGGTAGCCGGTCGGGCTGGGCGCGAAGCGAGTTTTGATTTTCATTCAGCAGTGCCTTAGATGCGCAGGTTCTTTGTCTGGATGACAAAAAACGGGTTAGACGCGAAAAACTGTGCGCACATTCTAGCACCTGGCGTTGAATCCTCAATGACTGCGCGCCTGCGCAAAGGGGGAAAGCGGCGGGTTTCTGCTAATAAAACCAGCACATTGGCTAAAAGCAGCGCGGGATGTCTAATTTTGAAGCGAACGCGCATTTTAGTTTTAAAAAGCGTTGACTCACTTCGAAGGATCCCTATAATGCGACTCCACACAGCGGGGGTGATTAGCTCAGTTGGTAGAGCATCTCCCTTACAAGGAGGGGGTCGGCGGTTCGAGCCCGTCATCACCCACCACTCTAAAGGTGGCCCGCAGTGAACAAGAGATAAGATATGGGTGATTAGCTCAGTTGGTAGAGCATCTCCCTTACAAGGAGGGGGTCGGCGGTTCGAGCCCGTCATCACCCACCATATCTTAGTCAGATGACACTCTTGTTAAGCAGTACCGAAGTGGGTGATTAGCTCAGTTGGTAGAGCATCTCCCTTACAAGGAGGGGGTCGGCGGTTCGAGCCCGTCATCACCCACCACTTCGGGTCGTTAGCTCAGTCGGTAGAGCAGTTGACTTTTAATCAATTGGTCGCAGGTTCGAATCCTGCACGACCCACCAAATTCAGAGAAAAGCGCCCAACGGGCGCTTTTTTCGTTTCTGTGCACCTGAGCTTAGCGTGCAGGATGAGAACCTGCGCAGGTTCGACTAAATCGCCGGAGCGATTCAGGCTGATGCGAAGCATCACCCCCAGGGCGAGGCCCCGGACGGGCCGAGGCAAATCCTGCACGACCCACCAAATTCAGAAAAAAGCGCCTTATGGGCGCTTTTTTCGTTTCTGCGCACACAAGGTCAACGTGCAGGATGAGAAGCTGCGCAGGTTCGACTGAATCGCCGGAGCGATTCAGGCTGATGCGAAGCATCACCCACAGGGCGAGGCCCCGGACGGGCCGAGGCAAATCCTGCACGACCCACCAAATTCAGAGAAAAGCGCCCAACGGGCGCTTTTTTCGTTTCTGCTGCTGTGTAGCAACCTGCACAGCCCCGACAATACCTTTTCCAAACCTTAACGCTTTCTTGCCTCAAGCCTTTTTCTTCTGAACCGATAACGATTTTGTCTATTTGCATGCAAGGAGAAAAAAGATGTCAGCAATATCCGCTTTATCTGGCAGTACAGGCAGTAGCGCCGGTAGCAGCAGCGCCAGCGTCTCGTCGCAGATTTCCGCGCTCAATAAGCAGATCCAGAGCATCACGAAGCAGGTTAAAGAGCTGTCGGATAATCAGGATATGACCGACGAGCAGAAATCTGAAATGGAGCAGATGTACCAGTCGCAAATCGCTATGCTCGAAGCGCAGATCGCTCAGCTTGAACAGAAGCAGACCGAGCAGGCGCAGCAGAACAGCGAACCGGCGAAACAGGCTGCAGGCGTTCAGGCTGCCGACGGCATTAATCGGCCGACCGCTACCAATCAGGTTAACGTCTATATCTAAAACGCCGGATTTATCGCGCGTTGTTGCGTCAGCAGCGTCGCCTGCTGACGCGCTTCCTGCCAGATCGCCTGCGCCGCAGGCGTCAGCGACCGGTTCTTGCGCTTAACCAGCACCAGGCTGCGGTTGATTTCAGGATAGAGTCGGCGTACGGTCAGCGCCCTGCCCGCCGGAAGCGGCAGCGCCAGCGCCGGTAAAATACTGATGCCGATACCCGCATCGACCATGGGAAACAGCGTCGCCGGATGACCAATATCCTGCACAACGTTTACCTTGACCTGCTGCTGTCGCAGCGCCGCGTCGATTAACACCCGACTGCCAGAAGCGTAATCCTGCAACACCATGGTGCGTCCCGCCAGCATGCGCCACTGCGCTTTTTCCACCGAAGCGAGCGGATCGTCGCTGCGGCATAACAGCAAAAAAGGCTCGTCCAGAATCGCCTGGCAGTCGAGATCGCTGTCGTTAAGCGGGCCGATAACAATACCGAAATCGACTTCGGCATTGCGTACGCTCTGCAAAACCATCTCCTGCACTCGGTCATGCAAAATAATCCTGATGTCGGGATAGCTTTGCTGGCTCGCGGCGAGGCATTGCGGCATCAGATGCGCGGAGATGGTCTGGCTGGCGGCGATGCGCACCGTACCGCTGCGCTGTTCGCCGTAGCTGCGAATATCCAGCAGCGTAGAGTTCATCTCTTCCAGCAGGCTTGCCATGCGCGAGGCGAGCTGCTGCCCCGCTTCCGTCAGCATCACTTCGCGGGTCGTTCTGTCGAGCAGCCGCACGCCGATAACGGCTTCCAGCTCTTTAATGCTGTGGCTGACGGCGGACTGGCTTAAACCAATCGCCTGTCCGGCCTGGCTGAATCCGCCATAGTGGGCGACGGCGACAAAGGTGCGCAGCTGGCGTAAAGTATAATTCATCGAAAGTGCTCATAGATTGATGCAATAAATCAATTTTATTTCTAAACCCGCATCCCGCACAATCACACCATGTAAATTTTAACCGGATTTTAACAATGGGATTTCTGCGACTCGATCCGATGATGATCAAACTGATCATCACGGTGCTGCTGGCCACCTTTCTGCCTGCTAAAGGCGTCTTTGTCGATATTTTTGAATACCTGACCACTGCCGCTATCGCCCTGCTCTTTTTCATGCACGGCGCCAAGCTGTCACGCGAAAAGATCATTGCGGGCAGTAGCCACTGGCGGCTGCATTTGTGGATTATGTTCAGCACCTTTGTGCTCTTTCCGATTATCGGCCTGCTGATCGTCTGGTGGCACCCGGTTAAGGTCAGCGCAGAGATCTATACCGGCTTTATCTATCTCTGCATTCTGCCCGCCACCGTACAGTCCGCTATCGCCTTTACCTCAATAGCGGGCGGCAACGTAGCAGCGGCGGTATGCAGCGCCTCGGCGTCGAGCCTGCTGGGCGTCTTTATCTCTCCGCTGCTGGTGAATCTGGTTATGGACGTGCACAGCAGCGCGCCCACCAACGGGCTTGAGCAGGTCGGCAAAATTATGCTGCAGCTGCTGGTGCCCTTTGTGCTGGGTCACCTGTCGCGCCGCTGGATTGCCGGCTGGGTGGAAAGGCATCGCAGCCTGATCGGCAAAACCGATCAGACCTCAATTTTGCTGGTGGTCTACTCCGCCTTTAGCGAAGCGGTGGTTAACGGCATCTGGCATCGCGTTGGCATTGATACCCTGCTGTGGATCCTGGCGGGCTGTCTGCTGCTGCTGGCGCTGGTGCTGACAATTAATCTCTGCGCCTCGCGCCTGTTCGGCTTTAACCGCGCTGATGAAATCGTGGTGCTGTTTTGCGGTTCGAAAAAGAGCCTGGCGAACGGCGTGCCGATGGCAAACATTCTCTTCCCGGCCAGCGCGGTGGGGATTATCGTGCTGCCGCTAATGATTTTCCATCAGGTACAGCTGATGATCTGCTCTTATATCGCGCAGCGCTACAAAGCCAGCCATGAGAAGAAGCAGAAGCAAGAGATGAGGCCGACCGTCGTGGAGTCGCAGAAGTAATAAAAAAGCCCGCCGAAGCGGGCTTTTTTACGCGTTGCGTTTAAGCGGTTTGACCAGACCTTCCAGGCCTTCAATTTTGATAGCGAGCGTCATCTGCATCAGCTCGCCTAAATGGCCGGAGGGAAACTCCGCTTTGCGCGCGAACCACAGCAGGTAAGGCTCCGGCAGATCGATAAGCAGGCAGCCTTTATACTTGCCGAACGGCATCGCCGTATTGGCGATCTCTACCAGGAACGCCTTGTCCATATCAGGCATCCAGCAGCCGAATCATTTCGGCTTCGTCGATAACCTCAATGCCTAGCTCCTGCGCTTTAACCAGCTTGGAGCCAGCCGCTTCGCCCGCGATGACCAGATCGGTTTTCTTCGATACGCTGCCGCTCACCTTCGCGCCAAGCGCGGTCAGACGATCTTTCGCCTCATCGCGCGTTAGCTGCGTCAGCGAGCCGGTCAGCACTACGGTTTTACCGGCGAACGGGCTGTCGATCTCTTCCGCCTTCACCACCTCAATGTTGGGCCAGTGCACCCCCGCCTCTTCCACCAGCTGGCGAATGACTTCGCGGTTGCTCTCTTCTTCCATAAAGTTGCGTACGTGGGTGGCGACAACGGTGCCGACATCCTGAACCGCAATCAGCGCCTCCAGGTCGGCGTCCATCACTTTTTGCAGCTCGCCGAAGTGATTCGCCAGATTGGCGGCGGTCGCTTCGCCCACTTCACGAATGCCGAGCGCGTAGAGGAAACGCGCCAGCGTAGTCGATTTCGCTTTCTCCAGCGCGTTTACCACGTTTTGCGCGGATTTCGGCCCCATGCGATCCAGGCCAAGCAGCTTCTCCGGCGTCAGGCGGAACAGATCCGCAGGCGTTTTGACATATTCGGTCTCCACCAGCTGATCGATAATTTTATCGCCCAGGCCATCGACGTCCATCGCGCGACGCGAGACAAAGTGCTTCAGCGCCTCTTTGCGCTGCGCGCCGCAGATTAGCCCGCCGGTACAGCGCGTCACGGCCTCACCCTCGACGCGCTCAACGTCAGAGCCGCATACCGGGCAGTGCGTGGGGAAAACCACTTCGCGCGCATCGGCCGGACGCTCGGAGAGCACCACGTTTACAACCTGTGGAATGACATCGCCCGCGCGGCGGATCACCACCTTATCGCCAATGCGCAGGCCGAGACGCTCGATTTCATCCGCGTTGTGCAGGGTCGCATTACTCACCATCGCGCCCGCCACCAGAACCGGCTCCAGACGCGCTACCGGCGTCACGGCGCCGGTACGGCCTACCTGAAATTCTACGTCGCGCACGAACGTCATCTGTTCCTGCGCGGGAAACTTGAACGCCACCGCCCAGCGCGGCGCGCGCGCCACAAAACCGAGGCGCTCCTGCAGCGCCTGCGAATCGACTTTAATCACCACGCCGTCAATATCGAATCCCAGACCGGGACGCGTCTCTTCTACATTCCGATAAAACGCCAGCGCCTCTTCCGCGCCCTGTACCAGCCTGATGCGGTCGCTGACCGGCAATCCCCAGGCTTTAAACTGCTGCAGTCGCGCATAGTGGCTGCCCGGGAGTTCGCCCCCTTCCAGCAGGCCGAAGCCGTAGCAGAAAAAGGTCAGCGGGCGCTTCGCGGTGATGCGCGGGTCGAGCTGACGCAGCGATCCAGCGGCGGCGTTACGCGGGTTGGCAAAGACCTTGCCGTCGGTGCGACGCGCTTCGGCATTGAGCTTTTCAAAGCCGCGCTGCGTCATAAAGACTTCACCACGCACTTCCAGCCGCGCAGGAAAATCATCGCCCTTCAGGCGCAGCGGGATCGCGCCGATGGTGCGGACGTTAGCGGTGATGTTCTCTCCTGTGGTGCCGTCGCCGCGGGTCGCGGCGCGCGTCAGCAGGCCATTTTCATAGAGCAGGCTTACCGCCAGGCCATCCAGCTTCAGTTCGCAGCAGTAGGCGATATCATCGCTGCTTTTCAGGCGATCCTGTACGCGCTTGTTGAAGGCGAGGAAACCAGCTTCGTCAAAGGTATTGTCCAGCGACAGCATTGGCACCTCATGGCGCACCTGTTCAAATACCGTCAGCGGCGCCGCACCGACGCGCTGGGTCGGTGAGTCGGGCGTAATAAGATCGGGATGCTGCTCTTCCAGCGCGCGCAGTTCGCGCATCAGGCGGTCATATTCGGCGTCCGGTATCTCGGGCGCATCCATAACATGATAAAGATATTCATGATGGCGCAGCGTGGTGCGCAGTTCGGTGATCTGGTCCTGAACGGATTTCATATTGCCCCATCAGATAAAAAACCCCCGACAGGCGGGGGTTTGGTTAATCAGGATTAATGGCCTGGATTATTCTCTGGATTCAATGACCTCGCGGATGCGGGTCTTGTAGGTTTCCAGCTTCTGCGGCGTCATCATACGACGCTCATCGTCCAGCACCACGCCGCCGACATCATCGGCGATGCGCTGCGCGGACTGCAGCATTAGCTTAAAGTTTTGGTTCGCATCGCCATAGGAAGGCACCATCATAAAGATAGAGATACCCGGCGTGGAAAAGTCAGACATCTCGTCCGGATTAAACGAGCCAGGCTTGACCATATTGGCCAGGCTGAACAGCACCGGGCCGCTGCCCGCAGGGCTGAGATGTCGATGGAAAATATTCATTTCGCCAAACTGGAAGCCCGCCTGCAGAATGCCCTGCAGCAGCGCTTCGCCGTTCAGCGTGCCGCCGGTATGCGCGGCGACGTGCAGCACCAGCACCGTCTCCTTCGGCTTGCCCGGCGCTTTCGGCGCCTCCTGGCGAACCGGCTCCTCGTGCTGAGGCTCCTGATATTCCGGCTGGTGATGAACAGCGTGCTGCGGCTGCGGCTCATATTCCGGCTCGGCCTGGAACTCCGGCTCAGGCTGGACAGCTTCCAGCGGATCTAAATCAAGCAGCGGATCGGCCTGAATAGGCTGCGCTGGCGCAAAGCGCGGCGCAGGTTGCTGCGGCGCTGGCGTCTGAACAGGCTGAGGTTGCGGCTGCTGAGTACGCGGCTGTTGCGGCGTCAGCAACGGATCGTTTTCCGGCTGCGGCTGAGGACGCGCGGCTGGCTGACGCGGCTTCTCCGGCGTCGCGCTGAAAGGAGGCGTATCATCCTGCGGCTCGTCGCGGAAATTATCGATGCGCGGCTCCTGATGCGGCCGTTCATGGCGCACGCGAACGTCGCCGACGCCCTCTTCATCGTCAGTCAGGCTATCTTCATCATCGTCGCGCTGGTCGCGCTGTTTGAGCCGTTTGTGCGGGCGATCGCGGAACACTGACGAGCGCTCTTTACGGCTGGTCCACAGCCCGTGAAGAAGGAGCGCTATAATGGCGATCGCGCCAACAACGATTAATATCAGACGCAAATCCTGCATCATTGTATTCTCTGTTGTTCCAATACCTTGCCACCGCGGCAAACTTTATCTTCTAACTGTATTTGCCCAGCTAAACAAGTGCAAGCTCGTGCAGTATTTTCTGACAAATAAGATAGTCACCCCACGTTTTTTTGCTGTTTTTTCACACAATCGCCTCATGGTCAGGAGAAAAAGCCAGGTTATCATGGTCTCGCCTGATTATTTTCTGGAGAGTTGCCTGTATGGCCCACAAGAACACTGTCTCAAGTTTCAACGGCGTGCACTATTTTAGCGAAGGCTGGAGACTGGTTCGTCTGCCAGGCATCCGACGTTTCGTCATTATCCCGCTGCTGGTCAATATCCTGCTGCTGGGCGGCGCATTCGTCTGGCTGTTTTACCGGCTGGGCAGCTGGATCCCGCAGCTTATGGCGCATATCCCCGACTGGCTGCAGTGGCTGAGTTATCTGCTCTGGCCGCTGTCAGTTATCTCTATCGTGCTGGTATTCAGCTACTTCTTTTCTACTATTGCCAACTGGATCGCCGCGCCGTTTTGCGGACTACTCGCGGAGCAGCTGGAAGGTCGCCTGACAGGCAAAGCGATGCCGGACAGCGGCTGGCTGGCGATGCTGAAAGATGTGCCGCGCATTATGAAGCGCGAACTGCAAAAGCTCGGCTACTATCTGCCGCGCGCGCTCGGCCTGCTGCTGCTCTACTTTATTCCAGGCTTTGGTCAGACGGTGGCGCCGGTGCTGTGGTTCCTGTTCAGCGCATGGATGCTCTCTGTGCAATATTGCGACTATCCGTTTGATAACCATAAGGTGAGTTTCCAGCAGATGCGCAGCGCCCTGCGCAGACATAAAACGGCCAATATGCAGTTCGGGGCGCTGGTCAGCCTGTTTACCATGATCCCGATTCTTAACCTGGCGATAATGCCGGTCGCGGTGTGCGGCGCAACGGCGATGTGGGTCGATCGCTATCGCGGGCAGCTGGCTCGCAGTGAGCTACGCTAGTACTCATCAGAACGCCTTATGCATTTTTTGCAGAGGCTTATTGCGCGGGGACATATAGATATGCGTTTTCTTTCCTTCCGCGCGCAGACAGAAAGGGTATGCTCAGAGGGCTCCCAATAATTCATACAGTTAAGGACAGGCTATGAGTAAGATCTATGAAGATAACTCGTTGACAATTGGTCATACGCCACTGGTTCGACTGAACCGCATCGGTAACGGCCGCATTCTGGCGAAGGTAGAATCCCGTAACCCGAGCTTCAGCGTAAAATGCCGTATCGGTGCCAATATGATTTGGGACGCAGAGAAACGCGGTATTTTGAAACCAGGCGTCGAACTGGTCGAGCCGACCAGCGGCAATACCGGCATCGCGCTGGCCTATGTCGCTGCGGCGCGCGGCTACAAGCTGACGCTGACCATGCCAGAGACCATGTCCGTTGAGCGCCGTAAGCTGCTGAAAGCGCTGGGCGCTAATCTGGTGCTGACCGAAGGGCCAAAAGGGATGAAAGGCGCAATCGCCAAAGCGGAAGAGATTGTCGCCAGCGACCCGGACAAATATGTGCTGCTGCAGCAGTTCAGCAACCCGGCCAACCCGGAAATCCACGAGAAGACCACCGGCCCTGAAATCTGGGAAGATACCGACGGCGCTGTGGACGTGTTTATTGCTGGCGTCGGTACCGGCGGCACGCTGACCGGCGTATCCCGCTATATCAAGAATACCAAAGGCAAAAAAGATCTGATTACCGTGGCGGTTGAGCCTACCGACTCGCCGGTTATTGCTCAGGCCATCGCAGGCGAAGAGATCAAACCCGGGCCGCATAAGATTCAGGGCATCGGTGCCGGCTTTATTCCTGGCAACCTGGATTTGAATTTGGTTGACCGCGTGGTAGCTATCACTAACGAAGAGGCGATCAACACTGCGCGTCAGCTGATGGAAGAAGAAGGCATTCTTGCCGGTATTTCATCCGGCGCAGCCGTTGCGGCAGCGCTGAAGCTGCAGGAAGATGAGGCGTTCGCCAACAAAAACATCGTCGTCATTCTGCCCTCCTCCGGCGAGCGCTATCTGAGTACCGCACTGTTTGCCGATCTTTTCACTGAAAAAGAGCTGCAGCAGTAACGCCAGATTCTGAAAATGCTGAAAAAAGCACCCGAACGGGTGCTTTTTTTGTGGCGGAGATCTCACTTTCGCCACCGCCCACATTGATTTCAGTGACGCTGCTCTGGTATTTAAGCTGCCAATTATTTCGGTGCCTGAAATTAATCCGCCTTTGAAGTGGATCAAGCTGAATCGATTTAAGGATTTGGCGATATGGCGAATCACGGCATAATTAGCAGCTGAAGCGCTCGACAGGGAATTTGACCCTTCAACTGGAATGACGTACTCATTCAAGCGCATTTATTGGTCAGCGTAACGCTATACCCGCGCACCTACACAGGCTAAAGTTACGGCTCCAGGCTAGACTTTAAGTCCATAACACCAAACCTGATAACGTTGGGGAAACAGAATGTTCCAGCAAGAAGTTACTATCACCGCGCCTAATGGTCTTCACACTCGCCCTGCCGCGCAGTTTGTTAAAGAAGCGAAAGCGTTCCAGTCAGAAATCACCGTCACCTCTAACGGCAAATCCGCCAGCGCCAAGAGCCTGTTCAAACTGCAGACGCTGGGTCTGACTCAGGGTACGGTTGTTACACTCTCTGCCGAAGGCGAAGATGAGCAGCAGGCCGTAGAGCATCTGGTTAAACTGATGGCTGAACTGGAGTAATCCACTCAGCTTTTGCTGTATACCGACTCCTTTGCCCCATTGAGTGCAAACATCTTGATCGCGGACAACTTGTCCGCGTTATCACATCCGTAGAGTACAGCTCCCGCGACAATGGCAACGCATTGGGTCAAAGAGCCATCGTGATTAAAAGGTAGGGTTATGATTTCAGGCATTTTAGCATCACCAGGTATCGCTTTCGGCAAAGCTCTGCTGTTGATTGAGGATGAGATCGTCATCAACCGCAAGAAGATTTCTGAAGACCAGGTCGACCAGGAAGTAAAACGCTTCCTCGACGGCCGCGCTCAGGCTGCGCAGCAGCTGGAAGCGATCAGAGTGAAAGCGGGTGAAACGTTTGGTGAAGAGAAAGCAGCCATCTTCGAAGGCCACATCATGTTGCTGGAAGACGAAGAGCTGGAGCAGGAAATCATCGACCTGATCAAAAAAGATCACGCGTCGGCCGACGCTGCCGCCTACTCCGTTATCGACGGTCAGGCAAAAGCGCTCGAAGAGCTCGATGACGAATACCTCAAAGAACGCGCCGCTGACGTTCGCGATATCGGCAAACGTCTGCTGCAAAACATTCTCGGTCTGCATATCGTTGACCTGAGCGCAATCCAGGACGAGTCGATTCTGGTAGCAAAAGATTTAACGCCGTCGGAAACCGCGCAGCTGAACCTGAAAAAGGTGCTGGGCTTTATTACCGATCTCGGCGGCCGTACGTCGCACACGTCGATTATGGCGCGCTCGCTGGAGCTGCCGGCGATTGTCGGTACCGGCAACGTGACCGCGACGGTGAAAAACGGCGACTTCCTGATTCTGGACGGCGTTAACAATAAAGTTTACGTCAATCCGTCAGAGAGCGAGCTGGAAGAGCTGAAGGCCGTTCAGACCCAGTACCTGAGCGAAAAACATGAGCTGGCTAAGCTGAAAGATCTCCCGGCGATTACGCTGGACGGACACCAGGTTGAAGTGTGTGCCAACATCGGCACCGTACGTGACGTCGCTGGCGCAGAGCGCAACGGCGCGGAAGGCGTCGGCCTCTACCGCACCGAGTTCCTGTTTATGGACCGTGACTCACTGCCAACCGAAGAAGAGCAGTTCCAGGCGTATAAAGCAGTTGCGGAAGCCGTTGGTTCGCAGGCGGTTATCGTGCGCACCATGGATATCGGCGGCGACAAAGATCTGCCTTACATGAACCTGCCGAAAGAAGAGAACCCGTTCCTCGGCTGGCGCGCGATTCGTATTGCCATGGATCGTAAAGAGATCCTGCATGCCCAGCTGCGCGCGATTTTACGCGCCTCCTCTTTCGGTAAGCTGCGCATTATGTTCCCGATGATTATCTCTGTTGAAGAAGTACGCATCCTGAAGGGCGAGCTGGAGCTTTTGAAAGCGCAGCTGCGCGAAGAAGGCAAAGCGTTCGACGAGACTATCGAAGTCGGCATTATGGTGGAAACCCCTGCTTCAGCAGTTATTGCGCGCCATCTGGCTAAAGAAGTGGATTTTTTCAGTATTGGGACAAACGACCTGACGCAGTATACTCTGGCAGTCGATCGTGGTAATGATTTGATTTCGCACCTCTATAACCCGATGTCGCCGTCGGTGCTGGGCTTGATCAAGCAGGTGATCGATGCCTCTCATGCCGAAGGTAAGTGGACCGGCATGTGTGGTGAGCTGGCTGGTGATGAACGTGCTACACTACTGTTACTGGGTATGGGGCTGGACGAATTCAGCATGAGTGCCATTTCGATCCCAGGCATTAAGAAAATTATTCGTAATACGAATTTCGAAGATGCGAAAGCTCTGGCGGAGCAGGCTCTGGCTCAACCTACAGCGGAAGACCTGATGAACCTGGTCAACAAGTTCATTAAAGAGAAAACACTCTGCTGATCCACGAGACGCTGGCCCAACAATACTGTTTAGGAGAAGAATATGGGTTTTCTTGACAAGCTTTTTGGCAATAAATCAGAAAGCACATCTGGGACGATTGATATTGTTGCGCCTCTGTCAGGCGAGATCGTAAACATTGAAGACGTACCGGATGTGGTGTTTGCCGAGAAGATCGTTGGCGACGGCATCGCCATCAAACCAACCGGCAACAAAATGGTTGCGCCGGTCGATGGCACCATCGGCAAGATTTTCGAAACCAACCATGCGTTTTCAATCGAGTCTGACAACGGCATTGAGTTGTTTGTGCACTTCGGCATCGATACGGTCGAGCTGAAAGGCGAAGGCTTCAAGCGCATCGCCGAAGAGGGCCAGAAGGTCAAGAAAGGCGATGTGGTGATCGAGTTTGATCTGCCGCTGCTGGAAGAGAAAGCCAAATCGACACTCACGCCTGTTGTGATCTCCAACATGGATGAGATCAAAGAGCTGGTTAAGCTCTCTGGTCAGGTTACCGTTGGCGAAACGCCGGTGATCCGCATCAAGAAGTAACAGATTCAGCTAAAAGAAACGGCACCCTCAGGGTGCCGTTTTTATTTGTCTGTTCCGGACGCTGACAGCGCGCAGCCCTCTTACGCGCTCTTGCTCTGAGACTGCCAGCGCGGCAGGCGGATAGTCAGCTCCAGCCCGCCTTCAGGACGATTCACCGCCTGCACCTCGCCGTGATGCGCCAGTACCACCTTACGCACGATAGCCAGTCCCAGACCATAGCCTTTACCCAGCAGCGGTGAGTTAACCCGCACAAAGGGATCGAAGATGCTGGAGAGCTTTTCATCATCCACGCCCGGCCCCTGATCGCGTACGCGGATCGCCAGCCACTGCTGCTCCGCCTGAAGCCTGACCTGAATATGCTGACCAGGCAGCGAGAAACGCAGCGCGTTGCGCAGCACATTCTCGATGCCGCGGCGGATCAGCTCGGCGTTGCCGCGCACCGTGTAATCGGCGCTTTCATCAACCTGAAAATTAACGTTTACGCCGGGAATCTGCGCCTCGTAGCGCACGTCAGTGACAACCGCGTGCACCAGGCCAGTCAGATCAAAATATTGCTCGTCAGGCATACTCTCATGCCCGGCGCGCGACAGCGTCAGCAGCTCGCCAATCATCTTATCCAGCCGCCGCGCCTCTTCGTCGATGCGATCGAGAGAGGCGTTAACGCTCTCCGGCGTCTGGCGCGCTAAGCCGGTCGCAAGCTGCAGACGCGCCAGCGGCGAACGCAGCTCATGCGAAATATCATGCAGCAACTCCTCGCGCGCGCGAACCAGCGTATCAAGCCGCTCTACCATGGCGTCGAACGCCTCGGCCACGTTAGACAGCTCATCATGACGCTTGCGCATCATAGGATAGAGCCGCACGCTGAGATCGCCGTTCGATACGCGTGTAAAGCCTTCGCGCAGCTGGCGCATCGGCCGCGTCAGGTTCCACGCCAGCAGCAGACTAAAGAGCAACCCGACCGACCCGGCAAACACGAACATCGGCTCAGGGATATTAAGAATGTGCCGCGGCCCGGTCATTCCCATCGAGCTGTCTTCCCGCAGGCCTTTGACGTCATAGCGCAGTTCATACTGTTTGCCGTCTGCGCCTTTCACCCAGCGCACAATAACGTCAGGGAATTTGCCCTGAAAGGGCGGGTTAAAGGTTTCCGGCAGCGGCTCGCTATGGGCAGGCCGCGCATGCTGGATAACGGAAAAGAACTGACGATCGTTCGGCTCCCAGTCCGCCATCATATTGTCCAGCGAGCTAAGCCCCCCGCGCTCCAGCACCGATACCGCTGATGCCATCTGCAGATTAACGATGCGGCGCGTAGCGATGATCTCCGGCGGCTCATGGTGATTCCCGGCAAACGTAAAACCGAGCCAGAGTAGCTGACTGATAATAACGAACACGATCCAGAAGCCGATTAAGATCTTCCAGAACATGCGTCCGCGATAGTTTTGCTTCATCGAATGCGATAACCGATGCTGCGCACCGTTTCGATATTGACGCTGTCAGCGGTAAGCGCCGACAGTTTCTGACGGATATTGCTGATATGAACATCTACGCTGCGGTCGTAGGCCTCACGCGGACGGCCCAGCCCTTTTTCCGACAGCTCATCTTTTGACACCACGCGATCCGGCGAACGCATCAGCAGCTCAAGCAGATTAAATTCTGAGGCGGTGAGATCGAAGGGCTTGCCCTGCCACTCGGTAATGCGCGTAGCGGGATTAAGCGTCAGTTCCCCCCAGCGCAGCAGCTCTTTTTTGTCCGGCAGAGGCGCCTGCTCTTCAAAGCGGCGTAGTACCGCGCGCAGACGCGCTACCAGCTCGCGCGGGTAGCAGGGCTTCGGCATATAGTCGTCCGCGCCCATCTCCAGCCCGATCACGCGGTCGATATTGTCGCCTTTGGCGGTCAGCATGATTACCGGCAGGCGGCTGTTTTGCCTCACCTGCCGCAGCACGTCGATACCGCTCATATCCGGCAGCATAATATCAAGGATCATTGCGGTGTAATGGCCGGAAAGCGCGCCTTCAATGCCTGCGCTGCCCGTTAATACCAGCTGGGTTTCAAAGCCCTCTGCAATAAGGTACTGGCTGAGCATGGTGCCCAGCTCCACATCGTCATCAACTAACAAAATTTTCATGGTGGTCTCTCGCCTGTATTGACGCTATTTTGTCCTGAGCGAGCGCCGGACGCAGCCGGTTTTACGCGTTCCTTACAGATTCGACGTCAGACGATGCTCAGGATGACTATAGACAAAAACGGCCCGGCCCCACCACTCTGGCGCTGCCGGGCCGCTCAAGAGAGGATTTACCGATAGATGCCGGTTGAGAGATAGCGGTCGCCGCGATCGCAGACGATAGCGACGATCACGCTGCCTGGCTGCGCCTGGGCGATGCGTAAGGCACCCGCCACCGCGCCGCCGGAACTGACGCCGCAGAAGATCCCCTCACGTCGCGCCAGCGCCCGCATCGTCTCTTCCGCCTCGGACTGTCCCATATCCATCACTACATTGACCAGCTCGGGTCGGTAGATGCCAGGCAGATAGGCCTGCGGCCAGCGGCGGATGCCGGGAATAGCGCTCCCCTCTTCCGGCTGCAGGCCGATAATGGTTACGCTGTCGCTCTTCTCTTTCAGGTAGCGGCCAACGCCGGTAATCGTGCCGGTGGTGCCCATGCTGGAGACGAAATGGGTGAGACGCCCGCCGCTCTGCTGCCAGATTTCCGGGCCGGTAGTCTGGTAATGGCCGAGCGGATTATCAGGGTTATTGAACTGGTCAAGCACGCGACCTTCGCCGCGCGCCATCATCGCCAGCGCCATGTCGCGGGCGCCCTCCATACCTAGCTCGCGGCTTACCAGCACCAGCTCCGCGCCGTAAGCGCGCATCGCATCCTGCCGCTCCCGGCTCATATTTTCAGGCATCAGCAAGCGCAGCGCGTAACCTTTCATCGCGGCGATCATCGCCAGCGCAATGCCGGTATTGCCGCTGGTGGCTTCAATCAGGCGATCGCCCGGCGTGATTTCGCCGCGCAGCTCCGCCTGGTTAATCATTGACCAGGCGGCGCGATCCTTGACGGAGCCGGCAGGATTATTGCCCTCCAGCTTGAGCCAGATTTCGCTGCCGTTGGCAGGCGTCAGGCGCTGAAGTTTGATCAGCGGCGTATTGCCGATGGTGTTTTGCAGAGTGGTCAAGATGCGTTTCCCGGCGAACATAAGCGAGCAAAAAAAGGGGCGGGACAAGTCCCACCCGCTGTCGCGTGAGAAAATATCAGGCGCTTTCGGCAAAGGCAACAGCGCGCAGCGGCGTCGCGCCCTGATAGAGACGCGCCTGCTGCAGGCCGACGAACAGACGTTCGCCGCGTACCGGCGCGCTTCTGTCGCCGTCAAACACCAGCGAAAAAGGTTCGCTCTGCCATCCGGTCGGCTGGACCACCAGCTGCCAGAAATGACCACGCGGGCTAACTTCAAGAACCTGTACCGGCAGCGGCGTCTCCAGGCTGCTCTGCCGCGAAACGTCAATCTCCCACGGGCGCAGGAAAAGTTCGACCGCACCCTGATGTGCCGGTGTATAGCCCAGAGGCCAGTGATGCGCACCGACGTGGAATTGCGAGCCGTGGATCTCCCCGTCAAAGCGGTTCACCTCGCCGAGAAACTCCAGCACAAAGCGGGTGGCGGGATCGCGCCACACTTCGTCCGGCGTTCCCACCTGCTCGATATTGCCCTGGCTCATTACCACCACGCGATCGGCTACTTCCATCGCCTCTTCCTGATCGTGGGTAACGAAGACGCTGGTAAACTTCAGCTCCTCATGCAGCTGACGCAGCCAGCGGCGCAGCTCTTTACGTACCTGCGCGTCCAGCGCGCCGAAAGGTTCGTCGAGCAGCAGGATCTGCGGCTCGACCGCCAGCGCGCGCGCCAGCGCCACACGCTGTTTCTGGCCGCCCGACAGCTGCGCCGGAAAGCGGTTTGCCAGATGCGCCAGCTGCACCATCTCCAGCAGGCGCGTCACGCGCTGTTTGATTTCAGCCGAGGAAGGCCGTTCGCGGCGCGGCAGCACCGTCAGGCCAAAAGCGATATTGTCGAATACCGTCATATGGCGGAACAGCGCATAGTGCTGGAACACGAAGCCAACCTGACGGTCGCGGGCATGCAGGGCGCTGACATCTTTATTGTGAAAGCGGATTTGCCCGCTGTTCTGATGCTCCAGCCCGGCGATAATACGCAGCAGCGTGGTTTTCCCCGAGCCGGACGGCCCCAGCAGCGCTACCATCTGGCCAGAAGGAATATCCAGAGAGATATCGTTCAACACCGAAGTGCGGCCGAAAGATTTGTTGATCTGTTTAATCTCAATGCTCATGATTTTCCTCCTGTTGCAGGCGATGCTGCTGCTGCTCTAAGCGCCACTGCAGCATGCTTTTCAGAAACAGCGTGACGATGGCCATCAGCGTCAGCAGCGCAGCGGCGGTAAAGGCGCCTACCACGTTGTAATCCTGATGCAGTAATTCAATCTGAAGCGGCAACGTGTAGGTCTCGCCGCGAATCGATCCCGATACCACCGAGACCGCACCAAACTCACCGAGGGTACGCGCGTTGGTCAAGACCACGCCGTACAGCATCGCCCAGCGGATATTCGGCAGCGTAACGCGGCGGAACATCTGCCAGCCGGAGGCGCCAAGCAGCACTGCCGCCTCATCTTCGTGGCTGCCCTGGCTCAGCATGACCGGCACCAGCTCGCGCACCACAAAAGGACAGGTAACGAATACGGTCGCCAGCACCATACCGGGCCAGGCGAACATCACCTGAATGTTATGCGCATCCAGCCAGCTTCCTGCTGGCCCGTTAACGCCCCAGAACAGCAGATACATCAGACCAGCCACTACCGGCGAGACGGCAAACGGAATATCGAACAGCGTCAGCAGCAGCTGGCGACCAGGGAAGTTAAAGCGCGTCACCAGCCAGGCGAGCAGCGTACCGAACACCAGATTGACCGGCACTGTAATCAGCGCGACCAGCACCGTCAGCCAGATGGCGTGCAGCATGTCGCTGTCGCCGAGATTCTGAAAAGCGACGCCCAGCCCCATCTTCAACGCTTCATAGAAGATAGAGATCATCGGCACCACCAGCAGCAGTAGCGATACCAGCACGCCGATGCCGATCAGCAGCCATTTGCTCCAGTTGACCGGCTGGCGGTCAGCGGCGTTGATGTGGGAGATATGCGCCATTAGTGGCCTCCCAGACGGCGGCCGAAGCGGCTCTGTAGAGTGTTAATCGCAAACAGCAGCACCAGCGACGCCGCGAGGATCACCGACGCGATGGCGCTGGCGGCCGGGTAGTCGAACTCCTGCAGGCGCACGAAAATCATCAGCGAGGTGACCTCGGTTTTCCAGGCGATATTGCCGGCAATAAAAATCACCGCGCCGAATTCGCCGATGCTGCGGGTAAAGGAGAGCGCGGTGCCCGCCAGCAGCGCGGGCGCCACTTCCGGCAGCACTACGCGGCGGAAGCTCTGCCAGGGTGTTGCGCCCAGCGTCTGTGCCGCCTCTTCATATTCTGGCCCCAGCTCTTCCAGCACCGGCTGTACGGTACGCACCACAAAGGGGATGCTGGTGAAAGCCATCGCGACGGCGATGCCGAGCCAGGTATAGGAAACTTTGATGCCGAAGGCGTTGTAGATCCACTCGCCGTACCAGCCGTTTACCGAGAAAAGACCGGCCAGCGTCAGGCCCGCGACCGCCGTCGGCAAGGCGAACGGCAGATCCACCAGGCCATCCAGCAGCGTGCGGCCAGGAAAGCGATAGCGCGTAAGGATCCACGCCATAATCATGCCGAACACCGCATTAAACAGCGAGGCAACGGCTGCCGAGAGCAGCGTTACCTTATAGGCCGCCACCAGCTGCGGGTTGCTGATCACTTCCCAGTACTGCGCCAGCGTCATCTTCGACAGCTGCATCAGCAGCGCGCTGATTGGCAGCAGCAGAATTAAACAGGTAAACAGCAGGCTGGTGCCGAGGCTCAGACCAAATCCCGGCAGCACGCGTTTCTGAGTTAACGCAAACATTATCCACGCCCCGCTGATAACAGTTGATCCAGCTCGCCGCCGCTGGCGAAGTGGCTCTTCATTGCCTTATCCCAGCCGCCAAACTGATCTTCCACGCGGAACAGCTGTGTCTGCGGGAAACGATCTTTGTGCTCGCTCATCAGCTGCGGATTGTTTACGCGGTAGTAGAAGTCAGTAACGATTTGCTGCGCCTGTGGCGTATAGAGATAGTTAAGATAGGCTTTCGCCGCGTCGGCGGTATTATTGTGCGCGACGTTTTTATCGACCCAGGCCACCGGGAATTCGGCGAGAATATCCGTTTTCGGCACCACCACTTCATACTCATCTTTGCCGTACTGGTTACGAATATTGTTGACCTCGGATTCAAAGCTGATCAGCACGTCGCCCAGACCGCGCTCGGCGAAGGTGGTGGTCGCGCCGCGTCCGCCGGTATCAAACACTTCGACGTTCTTCAAAAATTTCGCCATAAAGGCGCGGGTTTTCGCCTCGTCTCCGCCGTTGGCTTTGCTGGTCGCGCCCCAGGCCGCCAGCCAGGTATAACGGCCGTTGCCGGAGGTTTTTGGATTAGGAAAGACCAGCTTCACGTCGTCGCGGCCGAGATCGGCCCAGTCGTGAATCTGCTTTGGATTACCCTTGCGCACCAGGAACGCCATGGTGGAGTAAAACGGCGAGCTGTTGTTCGGCAGGCGGCTTTGCCAGTCCGCGGCAATCAGATTGCCTTTATCGTGCAGCACCTGCACGTCAGTCACCTGGTTATAGGTGACGACATCGGCACGCAGCCCCTGCAGGATCGCCAGCGCCTGTTTTGAGGAGCCGGCGTGCGACATTTTAATGGTGAGTTTGTCACCGGGATGGCTGGCATCCCACTGTTTTTCGAACGGCGCATTCAGGGCGGCAAACAGCTCGCGCGCAACGTCATACGAGCTGTTGAGCAGTTCGGTGGCGCTGGCCGCGCCTGCCAGACTGAGCGACAAGGCGATACCGCCAACGATATTTTTCATCGTTCTTTTGGTCATTGGGCACCCTGAGAAAACAAGAGATCCGGCTTATGCCAGCCGTTTGCCCAGTGTATTTATAACCCTGTGAAAAGCAGTAGCGGTTTTATATATCGTTTGATGATTTCAAAGTCGAAAATGGCATAAGACAGCGCAATAGTTTATGCGCCAGGCAGCAAAGGCGCGGGCCGCGTCAGGCGGCCCGGAGAGCTTACAGCGGCTGTTATGACGCTACGCCCACCCCCTTGGGCACCGCCGCTTTTTTAACGCTGCCAGATAATTTTGCTCAGCTTCCAGCTTTTCAGCACGTCGTCCGACGGCATCAGACCGTCCGGGCCATGCCAGTCACCGCTATAGACATAGGAAAGATGCTGGCTACCTGGCGCGCGGCACTCCACGTCGTGGTTGCCCGCGCCGCCCGCCAGCTTGCAGTTGTTAAAGGCCTTGCTGAATTTGTCGCTAAAGGCGTCGCCAATTTTAGCGCCATCCTGCGCGGCAATATCGCTGTCCGTCACCTCAATACGCTCTACGCTGCTGCGCCCGCTGATCTGCAGTTTCACTTTATCGCCGTCCAGCGCCTGCCAGAAGGCGATGACATCGCCGTTCTCGCTACGCATGCCCTGACGCAGCTTATAGTTGCCTTTCAGGCCGTCGCCGATCGCGCTTTCGCTCATTGCGGTCGCGCTGCCGACGCCGCCGACGCCCTGCTCGGTAGCGGTCAACGATGAGCCAAACCAGTTCCACGGCAGCGCCGACGACCAGTGATAGCTCAGCGGGTTATACCAGCTTACGTCTGACTCAGAGGCGGAGCCGGTACTGGCACAGCTGCTAAGCAGCGTAGCGGCCACCAGCAGCGAATAGGGTAACGCTTTCATTAAAACTCCTGTTAACACGGTGCCAAACGGCAGAACTCATTGGAGTCGCCAGCAGCAAAAAAGTTTATTCCGCCAGCTGATGTTCCGGCAGAAAGCAGTCGCGCAGCCTGACGTTGAGCAGCAGCCACAGCAGCGCCAGGCCATCGAACAGCGTGAGCAGCAGCGGCCAGGGCGAGGTAAGCAGATCGCCGGATGCGAAGGTCCCGCCCTGCCACGCCAGATTGACCGCCAGCGACAGCACCAGCACCCAGCGCCACATCTGCCACAGCCGCGGCCAGCGTGCGCGGTAGCCGGTCAGCAGCAGGCCAATGAGCGCAGGCGCGCCGAGCGCCAGTCCGAGCCAGAACGCCTGCCGGTCGGGATAGAAGAGTCCCAGCAGATCGCTGCCCTGCTGGCGCGACGCCCCCGCCATCACCAGCAGGATCCAGGTGCGCGCCAGCAGCAGCAGCGTTAGCCAAAAAAGAAACGGCAGCCGCAGCTGCCCTTTCGCATCATATTCGTCCGGCAAATATTTCACTGCATCAATACTCGCGGTCTTCAATCAGCCGCTTGCCGAGCAGCACTGAATCCACCGGTTCGTAATCCAGCTTCTCATAGAAGGCGACGACCTGATCGTTCTCTTCACGCACCATCAGATTGATTTTGGGGCAGCCGCGGGCAATAAGCTTTTTCTCCAGCCGGTTCATCAGGGCATTGGCGAAGCCGCGGCCCTGATAGTCGGGATGCACCGCCAGATAGTAGGCGGAGCCGCGATGACCGTCATAGCCACCCATCAGCGTGCCGACCACTTCGCCGCCCACTTCCGCAACCAGAAAGAGGTCAGCATCGTGGTTCATCTTGCGTTCGATATCCAGTTCCGGGTCATTCCACGGACGTAACAAATCGCAACGCTCCCAGAGCGTAATCACCTCTTCAAAATCTTCCTGGCGGAAGGCGCGGATTTCCATCTTCTTTACCTTGCAAATAAGCACAATTCGCTGATTATCACGCATTCAGAGCCGCGTGCAACCCCGGCTAGCGCAGCCTGGAGCAAAAAGCGCCAGTTTTCCCGTTAGCAACCTGACATACAAAGTAAAGAGCTGAAAGGGTTAGGTCCTCGCAGCGGACAAAATGTTACGATATAACACTCTGCACAATTTCCGCTAATGGACCGGCCTATGCCCACACTTTCTCTGCTTAAGCGTCTTACCAACCGTCGTCAGCTGCTGCTCTCTGGCCTGGCGCTGGCAGTGCTCTCCCCGCGCGCGGTTCAGGCGAAAGAGGAAAGCGCCCCGCTGCGCGCCAGCCCGCGCCATGCGCAGCCTGCGCCGCCGCAGAAAAACGGCAAGCGCATCGTGATGATCGATCCCGGCCACGGCGGCATCGACTCCGGCGCCGTAGGCAGCGAAGGCTCGGAAGAGAAACATATCGTGCTGGAGATTGCGAACAACGTGCGCCAGCTGTTGCAGTCGCATCCGCGCATTGAGGTGCGGCTGACGCGCGACAGCGACCACTTTATTCCGCTGTATCAGCGCGTTGAGATCGCGCACCAGCACGGCGCGAACCTGTTTATGTCGATTCACGCCGACGGCTTTACCAGCCCTGAAGCGAGCGGCGCCTCGGTGTTCGCCCTTTCGAACCGCGGCGCCAGCAGTGCCATGGCGCGCTATCTGTCAGATAAAGAGAATGCGGCGGATAAAGTCGGCGGCGCGAAGGTTGAGCAGCAGGATCACTATCTTAACCAGATCCTGTTCGACCTGGTGCAGACAGACACCATCCGCAACAGCCTGACGCTGGGCAAGCATGTGCTGGATCAGATCCGCCCGGTGCACCATCTGCACAGCGAGCATACCGAGCAGGCGGCGTTTGCCGTACTGAAATCGCCGTCGATTCCGTCGGTGCTGGTCGAGACCTCCTTTATCACTAATCCGCGTGAAGAGCAGCTGCTCGGCACCGCCGCGTTCCGCAGCAAAATCGCGACGGCGATCGCTGGCGGCATTACCCGCTATTTTGATGAGTACGATCGCCGCAATGGTCAGGTATAATCGCGCCACTTTTTTGCAATGAGTCAGATGTCATGCCCGATATTTCCCGCGTTAAAGCCTTTCTGCTGAACCTGCAGGAGACAATCTGTAATCAACTGGCGGCAGCCGACGGCGGCGCGCAGTTTATTGAGGACAGCTGGCAGCGTCCCGGCGGCGGCGGCGGTCGCAGCCGCGTGCTGCGCGACGGCGCGGTATTTGAACAGGCAGGCGTTAACTTTTCGCACGTTCACGGCGACCAGATGCCAGCGTCGGCGACGGCGCACCGTCCAGAGCTGGCGGGCCGCAGCTTTGAGGCGATGGGCGTGTCGCTGGTAATCCATCCGCACAGTCCCTATGTGCCGACCAGTCATGCCAACGTGCGCTTTTTTATCGCTGAAAAGCCGGGCGCCGATCCGGTGTGGTGGTTCGGCGGCGGCTTCGATCTGACTCCCTACTACGGCTTTGAGGAAGATGCGGTGCACTGGCATCAGACCGCGTTCGATCTCTGCCAGCCGTTCGGCGATGAGGTCTACCCGCGCTACAAGAAATGGTGCGACGATTACTTCTATCTGAAGCATCGCGACGAGCAGCGCGGCATTGGCGGCCTCTTTTTTGACGATCTCAACACGCCAGACTTCGACACCAGCTTCCGCTTTATGCAGGCGGTGGGTCACGGCTTCCTCGACGGCTATCTGCCAATTGTCGAACGCCGCAAAGCACTGACGTGGGGTGAGCGCGAGCGCCAGTTCCAGCTCTACCGCCGCGGACGCTACGTGGAGTTCAACCTGGTGTGGGATCGCGGCACTCTGTTTGGCCTGCAGACCGGCGGCCGCACCGAATCCATTCTGATGTCGATGCCGCCGCTGGTGCGCTGGGAGTATGACTATCAGCCGGAGCCGGATTCGCCGGAAGCCGCGCTGACGCGCGACTTTTTACCGGTGCGCGACTGGCTATAAAGGCGCGGTTTGCGCTTCAACGACGGCAAGCGCAACCATATTCACAATCCGCCTGACCGAAGCGATGCGCGTCAGCACATGCACTGGCTTGCTGATGCCCATCAGCACCGGGCCGACGGTGACGCCCTCCGAACTGGAGACGCGAAGTAGGTTGTAACTAATGCGCGCCGCTTCGACGTTCGGCATGATCAGCAGGTTCGCCGCCCCCTTCAGCGGGCTGTCTGGCATCAGCTCGCGGCGTATACTCTCAATCAGCGCCGCATCGCCGTGCATCTCGCCATCCACTTCCAGCTCTGGCGCGCGACGCTGAATAATCGCCAGCGCTTCACGCATCTTGCGCGCGCCGGGCGCGTTTGAGGTGCCGAAGCTGGAGTGCGACAGCAGCGCAACGCGCGGCTCAATGCCGAAGCGGCGCACCGTCTCCGCCGCCAGCAGCGTCAGATCGGCCAGCTGTTCCGGCGTCGGATCCTCATTGACGTAGGTATCGGTAATAAAGGTATTGCCGCTGGGCAGCAGCAGCGCGTTCATCGCGCCCGCCACCTTCACGTCGTCGCGCAGGCCGAACACTTTCTCCACTACGTCATAGTGCTCATGGTAGTCGCCAATGGTGCCGCAGATCATCGCGTCCGCCTCGCCGCGATGTACCATAATGGCGCCGATCAGCGTTGGATTGCCGATCACCGCGCGCTGCGCCTGCTCTGGCGTTACACCGCGCCGCTTCATCATCTGGTAATACTCGTTCCAGTACGCCTTGAAGCGCGGATCCGATTCGTTGTTCACCACGTCAAAATCTTTGCCCGCTTCGATCTTCAGACCCTGCTTCTGCAAACGCATGGCGAGCACGTTGGGACGACCAATCAGGATCGGCCGCGCCAGGCCAAGCGTCACCAGCTCCTGCGTAGCGTGCAGTACGCGTACCTCCTCCCCTTCCGCCAGCACCACGCGCTTCGGCGCTTTGCGCGCCTGGGAGAAGATCGGCTTCATAAACAGATTGGTTTTGTAGACGAACTCGGCGAGCTTCTCGCGATAGGCATCAAAATCCTCTATAGGACGGGTCGCCACGCCAGATTCCATCGCGGCGCGCGCCACCGCCGGGGCAATCTGCACAATCAGGCGCGGATCGAAGGGCTTCGGTATCAGGTAGTCCGGCCCGAAGCTGAGATCCTGATCGTCATAGGCGGAAGCAACCACATCGCTCTGCTCCGCCTGCGCCAGCGCGGCGATAGCGTGCACCGCCGCCAGCTTCATCTCCTCGTTGATGGTGGTTGCGCCCACGTCGAGCGCGCCGCGGAAAATAAACGGGAAGCAGAGCACGTTATTGACCTGATTCGGGAAGTCAGAACGGCCGGTGCAGATAATGGCGTCGGGGCGCACCGCTTTGGCCAGCGGAGGCATAATTTCCGGCTCGGGATTGGCAAGCGCCAGAATCAGCGGATCGCGCGCCATCTTCTGCACCATTTCCGGCGTCAGCAGCCGCGGCCCCGAGCAGCCGAGAAAGATATCCGCGTTTTCGATTACCTCTTCCAGCCTGCGCGCGCCGTTATCCTCTACCGCATAGGCGGCTTTAGTGGGCGCCATGCTGGCTTCGCGGTCGCGGTAGATCACCCCTTTCGAGTCGCACACCACAATGTTCTCTTTTTGCATGCCGAGCGCCACCAGCAGATTCAGACAGGCGATAGCCGATGCGCCCGCGCCGGAGACCACCAGTCGCACCGCGGCAATCTCTTTGTTAACGATGCGCAGCCCGTTAAGCACCGCCGCGGTACAGATAATCGCCGTACCGTGTTGGTCGTCGTGAAATACCGGAATCTTCATGCGCTGGCGTAGCTGCTGTTCAATATAGAAGCACTCCGGCGCTTTAATATCCTCCAGATTAATGCCGCCAAAGGTCGGTTCCAGCGCGGCGATAACGTTGATCAGCTTTTCCGGGTCTTGTTCATCAATCTCGATATCGAAGACGTCGATACCGGCGAATTTTTTGAACAGCACCCCTTTGCCTTCCATCACCGGTTTGCCCGCCAGCGCGCCGATATTACCGAGTCCAAGCACCGCAGTGCCGTTCGAGATCACAGCCACCAGATTGCCGCGCGCGGTATATTTATGTGCCGCCAGCGGATCCTGCGCAATTTCCAGACAGGGCGCGGCGACGCCGGGCGAGTAGGCCAGCGCCAGATCGCGCTGCGTGGCGAGAGGTTTGGTGGGGGAAACCTGGATTTTGCCCGGAGTGGGATACTGATGAAAATCCAGCGCGCTCTGCTTGAGTTGGTCGTCCATCGTCGGTTCCTTTTTCAGCTTCAGTGCGCTGGCAGTATAAAAGGCGGACAGAAAGGAAAACGTCGGAGGGATCGCGATAAGGCAGATCGATACGTAAAGGGCGCGCAGGGCGGAAAGTGCGGTTAATCCGGCAGAAATCGTCAGTTCTGCTAACCTTTGAGATGCGCGATTTTCGCCCCCCGGCTGACTGACAGGATGTTGCAGCACGCTATCCCTGTTTGACGTCACGCTCTTTTCGCCGCGCGGGGCCCCGATGAGTTCAGCCCATCGCAATAATCAGAAAAAGAGTATTTTCATCATCGAACGCCTGATGCACTGTGTTGCAGGGTGAAATCATTCGCAATAAAGAATTGCTCATCAAGGAGTTAAAAGATGAACCAGCTAGAGGCACTAAAACAGTTCACAACCGTCGTGGCGGACAGCGGCGATATCGAATCCATCCGCAACTACCATCCTGAAGACGCCACCACTAACCCTTCTCTGATCCTGAAAGCTTCCGGCCTCGAAGGCTACAAGCACCTGATCGACGACGCCATCGACTATGCGAAAAAGCAAGGCGGCAGCAAAGAGACGCAGATTATCAACGCCAGCGATAAAGTCGCGATCAATCTCGGTATGGAGATCCTGAAAAGCGTACCGGGCCGTGTTTCGACCGAAGTAGATGCGCGCCTCTCTTTCGATCGTGGCATGTGTGTGACCAAAGCGGAAAAACTGGTTCGCATGTATGAAGATCACGGCATCGACCGCTCGCGCATTCTGATCAAGCTGGCTTCTACCTGGGAAGGTATCAAGGCGGCGGAAGAGCTGGAGAAGAACGGCATTCACTGTAACCTGACCCTGCTCTTCTCCTTAGCTCAGGCGCGCGCCTGTGCGGAAGCGGGTGTTTTCCTGATTTCGCCGTTCGTCGGCCGTATTTACGACTGGTACAACAGCCGTAAACCGCTCGATCCGTACGTCGTCGATGAAGATCCGGGCGTGAAGTCAGTGCGTCGCATCTACGACTACTACAAAAAGCACCGTTACAACACCATCATCATGGGCGCGAGCTTCCGTAAAGTAGAACAGATTATCGCGCTGGCGGGCTGCGACCGTCTCACTATCTCCCCGAACCTGCTGGAAGAGCTGCAGAACAGCGATGCGCCGGTTGAGCGCAAGCTGGAGCCATCTACCGAAGGTTTCCATCAGCCTGCGTCGCTCTCTGAAGCGGAGTTCCGCTGGGAGCACAACCAGGATCCGATGGCGGTAGAAAAACTTTCCGAGGGCATCCGTCAGTTTGCCGTCGATCAGCAGAAACTCGAAGACGTGCTGGCCGCACGCCTGTAGTTTTTGTCTGTTTAACTTTGTCGGGCGGGTTTTCCCGCCCGCACTTCTGCTCAACGAAGGGAGAACCCTATGTCATCACGCAGAGAGCTGGCGAACGCAATTCGCGCGTTAAGTATGGATGCGGTACAAAAAGCAAACTCAGGTCACCCGGGCATGCCAATGGGCATGGCGGACATCGCCGAAGTGCTGTGGCGCGACTACCTGAAGCACAACCCGACTAACCCCGCCTGGGCCGACCGCGACCGTTTTATCCTGTCCAACGGCCACGGTTCGATGCTGCTTTACAGCCTGCTGCACCTTACCGGCTACGATCTGCCGATGGAAGAGCTGAAAAACTTCCGTCAACTCCATTCGAAAACCCCAGGCCACCCGGAAATCGGCTACACGCCGGGCGTTGAAACCACCACCGGCCCGCTGGGCCAGGGTCTGGCTAACGCCGTAGGTCTGGCGATCGCCGAACGCACGCTGGGCGCGCAGTTCAACCGTCCGGGCCACGATATCGTCGATCACTTCACCTATGTCTTTATGGGCGACGGCTGTCTGATGGAGGGGATCTCCCACGAAGTCTGCTCGCTGGCGGGCACGCTGGGCCTCGGCAAGCTGATCGGCTTCTACGACCACAACGGCATCTCCATTGACGGCGAAACCGAAGGCTGGTTTACCGACGACACCCATAAACGCTTTGAAGCCTATAACTGGCATGTGGTCGGCGAGATCGACGGCCATGACGCCGAGGCGGTAAGCCGCGCCATTAAAGAGGCGCAGAGCGTAACCGACAAACCGTCGCTGATTATCTGCCGCACCATTATCGGTTTCGGCTCGCCGAACAAAGCTGGTAAAGAGGAGTCACACGGCGCTGCGCTGGGCGACGCGGAAGTGGCGCTGGCGCGTAAAGAGCTGGGCTGGACTTCACCGCCGTTTGAAATCCCGCAGGAAATTTATCAGCAGTGGGACGCCAAAGAGGCGGGCGCCGAGCGCGAGCGCGCCTGGAACGACAAGCTGGCGGCCTATAAACAGGCGCATCCGGAGCTGGCTGAAGAGTATCAGCGCCGCATGAACGGCGAAATGCCGTCAACGTGGGAAAAAGAGACCCTTAAATTCATCACCGACCTGCAGGCTAATCCGCAGAAGATCGCCAGCCGTAAAGCGTCGCAAAATACGCTGGAGCATCTCGGCTCGCTGCTGCCGGAGCTGCTGGGCGGCTCGGCGGACCTGGCGCCCAGCAACCTGACTATCTGGTCTGGTTCGAAGCCGATTAAAGAAGATCCGGCGGGCAACTATATTCACTACGGCGTGCGCGAATTCGGTATGACCGCTATCGCTAACGGCATCGCCCACCACGGCGGCTTTGTGCCCTACACCGCGACCTTCCTGATGTTCGTGGAATATGCGCGTAACGCCGCGCGTATGGCGGCGCTGATGAAAGCGCGTCAGATTATGGTGTATACCCATGATTCCATCGGTCTCGGCGAAGATGGCCCGACGCACCAGCCGGTCGAGCAGCTCGCCAGCCTGCGCCTGACGCCTAATTTCAGCACCTGGCGTCCCTGCGATCAGGTTGAGACGGCGGTAGCGTGGAAAGCCGCTATCGAGCGCCATCACGGCCCGACCGCGCTGATCCTGTCGCGTCAGAACCTGCTGCAGCCGGAACGTACCGCTGCCCAGGTCGAAAATATCGCGCGCGGCGGCTACGTGCTGAAGGATTGCGACGGTACGCCGGACGTTATCCTGATCGCGACCGGTTCGGAAGTGGAGATCACGCTGGGCGCGGCGGAGAAACTGACCACTGACGGCCATAAGGTGCGCGTAGTGTCGCTGCCGAGCACCGACGTGTTCGACAAGCAGGATATCGCCTATCGCGAATCTGTGCTGCCGTCCACGGTGCGCGCGCGCGTCGCGGTGGAAGCGGGCATCGCCGATTACTGGTTCAAGTATGTCGGCATCGACGGCAAAATCGTCGGTATGACCACCTTCGGCGAATCCGCGCCGGCAGGCAAGCTCTTCCCTGCCTTCGGCTTCACGATTGAAAATGTCGTGGCGCAGGCGGAGTCGTTACTCAAGCCAGCGTAATGCTTAAGGCCCTCTCTCTGCGGAGAGGGTCTTCTCCCTTCACACAGCCTGAAACAGAAAAAAATCGCTTTAGCCCCCTTCACCGCTTGCGTAAACCCATTACTATAGGATCCTTCCCTGACTCATCTGGCTGGATGCTTTCCCGTTGAAAAAACGTACTCCTTATTTACTGGCCTTAATGGTTTCCCTGATGCCATTAGCAGGCAAAGCGCAGATCGCGCCCGATCCGCTGCTCTCTTCCCAAATTGTCGATCGTTACGCTGAACACATTTTTTACGGCAGCGGCGCTACCGGGATGGCGCTGGTCGCTATCGACGGGAACCAGCGCGTTTTCGCCAGCTTTGGCGAAACCCGACCAGGCAACAACGTGCGCCCGCAGAAAGATTCCCTGATCCGCATCGCCTCGCTCAGCAAGCTGCTGACCAGCGAAGTGATGGTGAAAATGGCGGAGCGCGGCCAAATTCGCCTGGACGATCCGCTGAGCAAATACGCGCCGCCGGGGGCGCGCGTGCCGAGCTACGCTGGCCAGCCGATTCGCCTGATTAACCTCTCTACCCATACCAGCGGCCTGCCGCGCGAACAGCCCGGCGGTAAACCGCATCGTCCGGTCTTTGTCTGGCCGACGCGCAGCGAACGCTGGGACTGGCTGGCGGGCGCGAAGCTGAAAGCCGCGCCGGGTACCAACGCCTCCTATTCGAACCTGGGCTATGACCTGCTGGGCGACGCGCTGTCGCGCGCTGCCGGTACGCCCTATCCGGCGCTGCTGCAACAGCTCATTACCCGCCCGCTCGGCATGAAAGATACCACCTTCACCCCTTCGCCGGAGCAGTGCGACCGCCTGATGGTGGCGGAGAAAGGTGCCAGCCCCTGCAATAATACGCTGGCCGCTATCGGCAGCGGCGGCGTCTACTCGACGCCGGAAGATATGGGCCGCTGGATGCAGCAGTTTCTTAACTCGGCGGTTAGCCCGCGTTCGCCGCAGGTCGATCGCATGCAGACGTTAATCTATCGCCGCGACCAGCTGGCGAAGGTGGAAGGTATGGACGTGCCGGGCAGAGCCGACGCAATTGGCATGGGCTGGGTCTATATGGGGCCGAAAAACGGCCGTCCCGGCATTATCCAGAAGACCGGCGGCGGCGGCGGTTTCATCACCTATATGGCGATGGTGCCGCAGAATAACGTCGGGGTGTTTGTGGTGATCACGCGCTCGCCGCTGACGCGCTTTACCGCGATGAGCGACGGCGTTAACGATATGCTGGCGGAGCTGGTCGGCAACCAGAAAGGTTCGCCGATGATGATACAGGCGATGCGCTAAGGCGCGGTCGCGGGTGACGGCTGGGATACCCACAGGGTCGGCCAGTCGTCACTGCTGTGCCAGGCGTCGCAGGTGGACTCCTCGGCATATTCCGCCAGCGTGAAGTCGCTGCCGTTAAAACGCCAGCGTGTGGCAGAGCCGCAGTCGCCCAGACCGCGCCCTTTGCTGAAGGTATACAGCTGGCCGGTGTTGGCGTCATAGTCGGCGTTGATCAGCTCCAGCTGTCGCTCGCCGCGCGGCGGCGTAAAGGGCAGCGTCAGGCTAATGCCGCGCGCCACATAGGGCGCGGCGCGCGTCACTTCAAACGCCAGATCGATCACGTTGTAAGCCCCCATTTCGCAGCTCACCATCAGCAGCGCCTTGCTGTCCGTCAGCGGCGCAACGTTGACTTCGCGCCGCATCGGGTCGAGCGAGCAGGCGTCGCTGTTAAGTCGCCAGGTGCCGTAGTCAAGCAGCCCGCTGGTTTCTTCATGCGTCAGCGCGGCTGGCGGCGTTCCCTGGGCGGGCAGCTGCGGCAGCTGCGGCGCAGGCGGCACATCCCACAGCGCGCGTGAGCCGCGCTTAATCCAGGCGCTCATGCCGTTAACTCTGCCCTGCACGTCATCTATCAGCAGCAGCGCCGCTTTCAGGCCATGCAGTGAAATAGACGCCTGCGCGTTGTAGGTGAGCTGTATCGCATCCGCGTCGAGGATTTGCGCTAAAAATTCATCAATGGCGATGGCATTGCTGGTGGCGAGATGGTGTGGCTCTACCGTCCAGTGCTTAAAGTCAGGACGCAGGCGACGCTGATCGAGCAGCAAATTATCCTGCAGCGGCGCGCCGGGAATTTCTCCGCTGTAGGCGCTGCCGTAGTCGATGCGCAGCAGCGGACGATCGTTAACGCCGGCATGACGAGCGATAGTCATCACCAGCCCTTTGTCGCCCGGTATATTGCGCGCCACGCAAAACCCGGCGTTATTGCAGGTCACCTGCCAGTCGGAAAATGACTTTTGCAGTGGATCGGCTTTAACGCAGGCAATGAAAAGGAATGGCAATACCAGCAGTGACTTCGTCCAGGTCGGCATCAGGAAAAACGGTCCCCAAAATCTCAGAGTGGAGATGATAGCGCAACGGCCGGACATCCGGTGGACCTAAACTGTGACCACGTCCGGAAAGCGCACTTAACTGCTGAAAAAGCATACGATATTGCGATGCGGCGCCACAGAAATCACCGTTTACACTATCTGTAGCGCGCGGGTTTATCTCAATCAGATTTATCGGACAATACGCCAGGACGCGTCGCCCTGCCCTGCCGCATCGCCCAGCATAATCAGGCTTTCAGCCAGCCCGCCAGCAGGGCATGCTGCAGCAGCATAATGGTTTTGCCGTCGCGGATGCGGCCATCTTTCACCATCGCCAGCGCCTCGGGGAACGGCATTTCCAGCACGTCGATATCTTCATCTTCTACGCCGCCGCCGGCATTATCGCGCAGCGACTCATTATATTCGGCGGCGAAAAAATGGATAAGCTCGGTGACGCCACCCGGCGACATATAGGCTTCGTAGAGTTTTTCCACCTCGCCCACCGCATAGCCGGTCTCTTCGATCGCCTCTTTGCGAATGCAATCTTCCGGCGTGTCGTTATCCAGCAGCCCCGCGCACGCCTCAATCAGCATGCCGTTAGCGTTGCCGTTGACGTAAGTGGCGATGCGAAACTGGCGCGTCAGCACCACGCTGTTTTTCTCGCGGTTATAGAGCAGGATGGTGGCGCCGTTGCCGCGGTCATACACCTCGCGCTTGTGGCGCACCATTTCGCCGCTTTTGGTAGCGAGCTCATAGGTGTAGTTACGCAGAATAAAGTAGTTTTCGGAGAGAAGTTTGTCTTTGATGATGTTGATCTTGAACGACATGATGGCTCCACTGCCGATTTGAGGGAGCCTGCAATCATAGGCGGAAGCGTGCGGGAAAACTATAAGAGGCGGGATGAAAAAAAGCCTGCCGTTAGCGGGCAGGCTTTTGCAGCACAGGCGGTATCGCCCGTATCAATGTCGCTTAGCGCGCGGCGTCGTCCGCCAGCGCCTGCGGTTTTTCGTCGTTATGCAGATGATCGTGCTCGGTCTGGGCGACAGCCTGAACGCGCTTGCGCACGCCGAACCAGCCCAGCACCAGGATAACCGCCAGCACTGGAATAGCGGCGATGGTATAAGTGCCGTTCGGGTAGTCAAACGCCATCAGCACCAGCACGCTCAGCAGGAACAGCAGCGTCAGTCAGGAGGTGACCGGCGCGCCCGGCAGCTTGAAGCTGACGTCGTCCGCCTTGCCTTCTTTGATCGCTTTGCGCAGACGCATCTGGCAGATAACGATAAAGCCCCAGGAGGCGATAATGCCCAGCGATGCAACGTTCAGCACGATCTCGAATACCTGTGACGGCACGTAGTAGTTGAGCACCACGCCAATGACATAGACCGCAATGGTGACCAGAATGCCAGCGTAAGGCACCTGCTGCTTGCTCATTTTCGACATGAACTTCGGCGCAGAGCCGCCCATCGCCATCGAGCGCAGAATACGGCCGGTAGAGTAAAGGCCAGAGTTAAGGCTGGAGAGCGCCGCGCTCAGCACCACGATGTTCATAATGCTGCCAACGTAGGGCACGCCCAGCTTCGAGAAGAAGGTTACGAACGGGCTCTGTCCCGCCTGATAGGCGTTCCACGGCAGCAGCATCACCAGCAGCACCACCGAACCGACGTAAAACAGGCCGATACGCCAGATAACGCTGTTAATCGCCTTCGGCAGCATGGTCTCTGGATCTTTACACTCGCCTGCGGCAGTGCCCACCAGCTCGATAGAGGCGAAGGCGAACACCACGCCCTGCACCAGCACCAGCGCAGGCAGCAGGCCGTGGGGGAACAGGCCGCCGTTATCGGTGATTAAGTGGAAGCCGGTGGCGTTGCCATCGAGCGGTTTGCCGGTGCCGAGAAACACCACGCCCACCACCAGAAAGATGGCGATAGCCAGCACTTTCACCAGCGCGAACCAGAACTCCATTTCAGCAAACCACTTCACGCCGATCATGTTCATGGTGCCGACGATAGCCAGCGCGCCCAGCGCGAACACCCACTGCGGCACATCACCGAACGCGCCCCAGTAGTGCATATAGAGCGCTACGGCGGTGATATCGACAATGCCGGTCATCGCCCAGTTAACGAAGTACATCCAGCCCGCGACGTAGGCGGCTTTTTCCCCAAGGAATTCGCGCGCGTAGGAAACGAAGCTGCCGCTTGACGGACGGTGCAATACCAGTTCGCCCAGCGCTCGCAGGATAAAGAACGAGAAGATGCCACAGACCAGATAGATTATCGCCAGTGCCGGCCCCGCCGCCTGCAGACGTCCGCCTGCGCCGAGGAACAGGCCGGTGCCGATCGCGCCGCCGATAGCAATCATCTGAACGTGACGATTGCCCATCGCCTTGTGGTAGCCGGTGTCATGTGAGTTCAGCCAGCGTCTTTTCGCAGCACGCATTTCGGCTGCGGTTTTTTTAGTAGATTTCATAGCCTTCCTGTTTGTCCTGACCATCAATCACGGCGATCACAAACGATTGCGCGCGCCATGCGAAATGGGGTAACTGCCCGACTTAATCTGCCTGTGAGTTATAGGTAAAGCGGCAGGGGAAATTACGGCGATGAATCCTACCCGTTCTGCGTGAACGAAGCAAAAGATACCGGCAAGGCGCACAAAGTGTTTTGTAATAATCGGGTTTGCTGCACAAAAAAACCGGTCGCTAACGGACCGGCAAAGGCTACAGGGAGGGAAAATCAGGGCTGAGGGTTAGCGATAAATCTCTGCGGTGCCGCGCCACAGGCTGGAATCGCCGGGGTTTTCGACGCCGATAACGCGGTAATGGCTTGCGCCCATCTCTTCAGCTTTTTGCGACAGCTGGCGCGTTGCATTATCCAGCGAGCCGCGCGCGTTGGTGACGGAGACGCTGCCGATGCTTTGCAGGCCTTGCGCCTCGTCCTGGCTTACCGGCGTAGCCGCCAGCGTGGAGAACGAAGCGGTTGCTAACAGAGCGCCAGCCAGAAACAAAACAGGTTTTTTCATCGCATGCTCCTTGGTTCGCAGGTGGTTTGCTTAATGCTGTTTAGAATTATTAGCGCCACAATGAAAGCCAGTCTCTGGACGATGTAAAGCTGTCTCCTTTTTAGGCATCGCACTGCGCGTTCTCCTGGCTTATGTCAGCAGAGCTTCTTTTTTGTGCAGAATGTAACCCATCGTGTCGATAGCATCAGAGTGGCCTGGCGGCTTTCCGCCCCCTCCTTTATAATGCCCGCACCAAAAACAGGGGTATTGTTGTGATTGTGAAACGTTCAGTGACCCGCAGTATCGCACAGGCGTTGAGTGCTATCGTTCTGCTGGCGCTGCTGACTACCGGACTGGCGCTGATGACGCTTTCCAGCAGCCTGCGCGACGCCGAGGCGATCAACCTGGCTGGTTCGCTGCGCATGCAGAGCTACCGGCTGGCCTGGGACAGCGCCAGCGATCCGCAGCAAATCCGGCAGCATTTGCTGGAGTATAAAGAGACGCTCAATAAACCCGCGCTGCGCGATCTCGATCGCCCCTGGGTGCCGCAAGAGGTTATCCACCGTTATTACCATCTGCGTACCGCCTGGCCCGCGCTACAGCAGCAACTGGAGCGCGGCGACGCACGCCTCTATCAACAGCAGGTGGCGAGCTACGTCGGCGAAATAGACCGTTTCGTCATGGGGCTGCAGCGCTACAGCGAAAGGAAAATGGAGCTGGTGGCGGCCAGCAGTCTGCTGGGCCTGGTGTTGATTGTGGCGCTGGCGCTGGCCACCATTCGCTACAGCCGCCGCCAGGTCGTGCGTCCGCTCAATGCGCTGGTGACCGCCAGCCGCTATGTTGAAAGCGGCAACTTTGACTTTCCGCCGCTGATGGTCGAGCAGAACAACGAGCTGCGCGTGCTGGCGCAGACGTTCAGCGCCATGGCGGCGCGTCTGCATTCTCATCATCAGGCGCTCGCCAGCGCGGTAGAAGAGAAGACGCGTGATTTACAGGAAGCCAACCGCACCCTGTCGCTGCTGTATGAAAGCTCGCAGATGCTGACCGCCCGGCCGCTCAGCGCGGCGCTGTTTGAAAGCGTCATGGCGCAGGTGCGCGAACGCGAAAACCTGCGCGTGCTGGTGCTGGAGAGCGCGCATGGCCGGTTTAGCACAGGCGAAAGCGATAAGACGCTCCGCTGGCACAGCGTGCCGCTGCAGCAGGATGATGAGCAGACCGGCGCGCTGCGCTGGCAAAGCGAGCAGGCCCGGCCGCGTCAGGCGCTGATGCAGAGCCTGGGAAATATGCTGTCGCGCGCTGTCTGGATCTGGCAGACGCAAAAGCAGGTTCAGCAGATGCTGCTGATTGAAGAGCGCGCCACTATCGCGCGCGAGCTGCACGATTCGCTGGCGCAGGCGCTCTCCTTTCTGCGTATACAGTTTACGCTACTGCGCCGCGCCCTCGGCGACTCGAACAGCGAGGCGCAAAGCATTATCGCCGACGTTGACCGCACGCTTTCAGACGCTTACCGCCAGCTACGCGAGCTGCTGGCGACCTTCCGCCTGACGATTGAGCAGGCCGATCTGGTCGCGGCGATGCAGGCGATGATCGCTTCGTTGCAGGAGCAGGTTACGGCTAAGATTAGCTTTAGCTTTCAGCCCGGCCTGGAGACCCTGGATGCGCAGCAGCAGGTTCATCTGTTGCAGATTGCCCGCGAGGCGGTGCTGAACGCCATCCGCCACGCCGATGCCGCGACGATAAGTGTCCGCTATGAGCGCAATGCAGAAGGTGAGCATTTACTTACGGTGACTGACGACGGCGTCGGTATCGCCACTACAGAAGAGCCGCAAGGCCATTATGGTTTAACCACTATGTCGGAGCGCGCCGCGCGGCTGGCGGGCGAGCTGAAGATTCAGGCGCAGGCGCGCGGCACCCAGGTGGCGCTACGTTTTCCGCCGCAGCCCGCCACGCGGCTGACGTAGTATTATCGCGTTGACTGCAACGCGCCTTTTTAACCTTTTCAGAAGCGCTTTTTGCGTAATTCGCCGGGAGTCAATATGCAACAACCCACGCTGACGGTAATGATTGTGGACGACCATCCACTAATGCGCCGCGGTATTCGCCAGCTACTGACGCTGGAACCCCGGCTGGAAGTGATCGCCGAGGCCAACAACGGCACCGAAGCGCTGGCCGAAGCGCGCCGCCTGGCGCCAGATATCATTCTGCTCGATCTGAATATGAAAGGCATGTCGGGGCTGGATACGCTAAAGGCGCTACGCCATGAAGGGATTAGCTCGCGCATTTTGATCTTTACCGTGTCGGATGCGCGCAGCGATATCGACACAATGGTGGACGCTGGCGCCGATGGCTATCTGCTCAAAGACAGCGATCCAGAACTGCTGCCTGGTCAGATCCTGCAGGCGGCACACGGCGAGAAAATCTTCAGCGACGCGGTGCGGGACTATCTCGCCACGCGCCAGCACAGCGCCAGCCCGTTTCGCCAGCTGACCGAGCGCGAGCGTGATGTGCTGCAGGAGGTGGCGCGCGGCCTGTCGAATAAAGAGATCGCCGCCACGCTGCATATCTCTGAAGAGACGGTAAAAGTGCATATCCGCAATCTGCTGAAAAAACTCGACGTTCGCTCGCGCGTCGCCGCCACCGTAATGTGGCTGGAGAGCCGCAACAGCTGACCTGACGGGTGATTTACACTTTCTCCACAATTTCTCCACGATATCCTGACTGACAGCACGTAGAGTAAGTTTCGGCAGAAACCGTCTCTTTCCCTGCCCGCCCGACCCGCGCCATGCGCGGGCCGCATTCTGATAATAAAAGCGAAACGCTGCTGAGGAGTGTCGACTCGATGTCGAATTTTTTCATCGACCGTCCCGTTTTTGCCTGGGTGCTGGCGATTTTAATCAGCCTGTGCGGCACGCTGGCGATTATTTCTCTGCCGATTGAGCAATATCCCGACCTCGCGCCGCCCAATGTGCGTATCACCGCCAACTATCCGGGCGCCTCAGCTGAAACGCTGGAAAATACCGTTACTCAGGTTATCGAGCAGAATATGACCGGCATCGACAACCTGATGTATATGTCCTCCAACAGCAGCAATACCGGCCAGGCGCAGATCACGCTCACCTTCTCTGCTGGCACCAATCCCGACGAAGCGCGGCAGCAGGTGCAAAACCAGCTGCAGTCCGCGCTGCGCAAGCTGCCGCAGGCGGTGCAGTCTCAGGGGGTGACGGTCAATAAAACCGGCGACAGCAATATCCTGATGCTCGCCTTCGTCTCTACCGACGGCAGTATGGATAAACAAGACATTGCAGATTATGTCGCCAGTAATATTCAGGATCCGCTGAGCCGTATCGATGGTGTCGGCCAGGTCGATGCCTACGGCTCGCAGTATGCGATGCGTATCTGGCTCGATCCCGCCAGGCTTATCGCCTACTCGCTGACAACTGACGATGTGGTAAGCGCTATCGAAGCGCAAAACGCGCAGGTCGCCGTCGGGCAGGTTGGCGGTTTACCGTCAGTAGACAAGCAGGCGCTGAACGCCACGGTCAATGCGCAGTCGCTGCTGCAGACGCCGGAGCAGTTCAAAGCCATCACCCTGAAAACCAATCCCGATGGTTCGGTCGTGACGCTGGGCGACGTGGCGCAGGTGGCGCTGGGCGCGGAAAAATATGACTATCTGAGCCGCTATAACGGCCAGCCGGCGTCGGGTCTGGGCATTAAGCTCGCCTCCGGCGCGAATGAGATGAATACCGACAAGCTGGTGCGTCAGCGCGTGGAAGAGCTGTCGCACTTTTTCCCCCACGGGCTGGAAGCCAAAGTCGCCTATGAAACGACGCCGTTCGTTAAAGCCTCCATTATCGACGTGGTGAAGACGCTGCTGGAGGCGATCGTGCTGGTATTCGGCGTGATGTACCTGTTTATGCAGAACTTTCGCGCCACGCTAATCCCCACCATTGCGGTGCCGGTGGTGCTGCTCGGCACTTTCTCTGTGCTCTACGCCTGCGGCTTCAGCATCAATACCCTCACCATGTTCGCGATGGTGCTGGCTATCGGCCTGCTGGTGGATGACGCCATCGTAGTGGTGGAAAACGTCGAACGCATTATGAGCGAGGAGGGCCTCTCGCCGCGCGCGGCGACGCGAAAATCGATGGGGCAAATCCAGGGCGCGCTGGTCGGGATCGCGCTGGTGCTGTCGGCGGTTTTCGTACCAATGGCCTTTTTCGGCGGAACGGTCGGCGCTATCTATCGTCAGTTCTCGATTACTATCGTCTCGGCGATGGTGCTGTCGGTGCTGGTGGCAATGATTTTGACGCCTGCCCTGTGCGCCACGCTGCTCAAGCCGCTGGCGCAGGGAGAACATCATGGCCGTCGCGGTTTTTTCGGCTGGTTTAACCACCACTTCAACCGCAATGCCGACCGTTACGAGCGCGGCGTTGCGCGCATTCTGTTGAAAGGCGGCCGCTGGCTGCTGCTCTACCTTGCCATTATCGGGCTGATGGCGTTCCTGTTTATCCGTCTGCCGACTTCGTTTCTGCCGCTAGAGGATCGCGGCGTCTTTCTGACGCAGGTGCAGCTGCCGCCGGGCGCGACGCTTCAGCAAACCTCCGACGTCGTGGCGAAAGTCGAAAACTACTATATGACGCAGGAGAAAGAGAACGTGCTGTCGGTGTTCTCGACCATTGGCGCAGGGCCGGGCGGCAACGGTCAGAACGTGGCGCGGCTCTTTGTGCGTCTGAAAGACTGGGAAGCACGCCCCGGCGCGGATCGCACCTCTTTCGCCATTATCGAACGCGCCACTAAAGCCTTCCGCGCCATTAAAGAGGGTCGCGTCATCGCCAGCAGTCCGCCAGCGATTACCGGCATGGGCAGTTCGTCTGGCTTTGATATGGAGCTGCAGGATCACGCCGGTATCGGGCACACACAGCTAATGGCGATGCGCGATAAGCTGCTGGAGATGGCGGACAGCAACCCGTCGCTGTCGCGCGTGCGCCACAACGGCCTGGACGACAGCCCGCAGCTGCAGATCGATGTCGATCAGCGTAAAGCGCAGGCGCTGGGCGTCTCGATCGATACGATCAACGATACCCTGACGACCGCCTGGGGATCGACCTACGTGAACGACTTCCTCGACCGGGGACGCGTGAAAAAGGTTTACGTACAGGCCGCGCCGGCATTCCGCATGCTGCCGGACGATATTAATCAGTGGTACGTGCGCAACAGCAGCGGCGGCATGGTGCCCTTCTCCGCTTTCGCTACCAGCCGCTGGGAGACCGGCTCACCGCGCCTGGAACGCTACAACGGCTACTCCTCAATCGAGATTGTCGGCGAGGCGGCGCAAGGCGTCAGCAGCGGCACAGCAATGGACGTGATGGAGCAACTGGTAGCGAAACTGCCGCTCGGCGTCGGTTTTCAGTGGACCGGCGCCTCTTATCAGGAGCGGCTGTCTGGCTCGCAGGCGCCTGCGCTCTACGCCATTTCGCTGCTGGTGGTGTTTCTCTGCCTGGCGGCGCTCTATGAGAGCTGGTCGATTCCCTTCTCGGTAATGCTGGTGGTGCCGCTCGGCGTGGTCGGCGCGCTGGTCGCCACCTGGCTGCGCGGGCTGGAGAATGATGTCTATTTCCAGGTAGGGCTGCTGACGGTCGTGGGCCTCTCGGCAAAGAACGCTATTTTGATCGTAGAGTTTGCCAACGAGATGAACAGCAAAGGCAGCGAGCTGATCGAGGCGACGCTCTCCGCTTCGCGCCAGCGCCTGCGCCCGATTCTGATGACCTCGCTGGCCTTTATTTTTGGCGTGCTGCCGATGGCGATCAGCGCGGGGGCCGGTTCCGGCAGCCAGCACGCGGTCGGAACCGGCGTCATGGGCGGCATGATCTCCGCCACGCTACTGGCTATCTTCTTTGTGCCGCTGTTTTTCGTGCTGGTGCGTCGTCGCTTCCCGCTAAAGGCAAAACCGCAAGACTGAATGCAAAAGTAAAGGCAGCCACCGAAGTGGCTGCCTTATTGCTATGTGTGGTCAGAATCAGAGCAAGGGGGAAGTTTCCTGCCTGTTTCGCCGCGCGTTACTTGTTGCGTAACATCGCCGCGATGAATTCTTTCCAGTTCCCCATTTCAGCGTCAATCATATAGACCTCTCTCTTATAGTAGTGTCGATTCTACGCGTAAATTTTCGTCAGGTGAATACGGTTACACCTGTTTTCACTATCGGCAAAGGCGATTAATTACTGTAGTTTTTTCGATCTGCTAGCTGACGCACATTTCAGCAACCCGCTATAAACGCAGAGAAAAAACCTTAATTGACCGGACCAGCCCGCTTGAGCGCCTTCTAAGATAATTCTTAACAGGATCATGATAAACAGCGTGACAATAACCCGCAAAAATGAAAGCGGTTACTAAGACAAATCCTAATGATTTTATTCGCGTTATTTCGCTGCTTTTCCCGCGAGGCGGGTTAGCAGGCTGGCTCACTGTGGTAAACTGATGCCCTGATTTTCTGACGAGGGATCCTGATGACAGCGCAGTGGGTGATGTACGGCATAAAAAATTGCGACACCATAAAAAAAGCGCGCCGCTTTTTAGAAGCCGCCGACATCGACGTCGAGTTCCATGATTACCGCGCCAGCGGGCTGAGCGATACGCTGCTGACGCAGTTTATCGATCAGCTAGGCTACCAGACGCTGCTTAATACGCGCGGCACCACCTGGCGCAAGCTGCCGGAAGCGGAACGCGACGCCATTACCGATAGCGACAGCGCCAAAGCGCTGATGCTGGCGCAGCCCGCCATCATTAAACGCCCCCTGCTGCGCGCGCCGGACGGCACGCTGCTCTCCGGCTTTAGCGAAGCCGCTTACCATGCGTTTCTCCAGGAGAAGTCATAATATGTTCTGTCCTGTAATCGAACTGGCGCAGCAGCTCATCCGCCGCCCTTCGCTGAGCCCGGATGACGCGGGCTGTCAGGCGCTGCTGATCGCGCGTCTGGAAGCGATTGGCTTTCACGTAGAGCCGATGCACATCGACGACACGCTAAACTTCTGGGCGACCCGCGGCCAGGGCGAAACGCTGGCGTTCGCTGGTCATACCGACGTAGTGCCGCCGGGCGACGCCAGCCGCTGGATCAATCCCCCCTTCGAACCCACCATTCGCGACGGTATGCTGTTCGGCCGCGGCGCGGCGGATATGAAAGGTTCGCTGGCGGCGATGGTGGTCGCAGCGGAACGTTTTGTCGCGGCGCACCCCAACCATAAAGGCCGTCTGGCGTTTTTAATTACCTCTGACGAAGAGGCGAGCGCGAAAAACGGTACGGTGAAGGTAGTAGAGCGTCTCATGGCGCGTAACGAGCGTCTGGATTACTGCCTGGTTGGCGAGCCATCCAGCACCGAAGTGGTGGGCGATGTAGTCAAAAACGGCCGGCGCGGCTCGATGACCGCCAACCTGACCATTCATGGCGTACAGGGTCACGTTGCTTATCCTCATCTGGCGGATAACCCGGTGCACCGCGCGATGCCCGCGCTTAATGCGCTGGTCGCCACCGAGTGGGATCGCGGCAATGAATTTTTCCCGCCGACCAGTATGCAGATTGCTAACGTGCAGGCTGGCACCGGCAGCAACAATGTTATCCCGGGCGAATTCTTCGTACAGTTCAATTTCCGCTTCAGCACCGAACTCACCGATCAGATGATTAAAGATCGCGTCGCGGCGCTGCTCGACAGCTATCAGCTACGTTATACCCTGGAGTGGGTGGTTTCCGGTCAGCCGTTCCTGACGGCGCGTGGCAGGCTGGTGGACGCCGTGGTTAAGGCGGTATCGCACTATAATGAAATTAAGCCGCAGCTGCTGACCACCGGCGGCACCTCAGACGGGCGCTTTATCGCGCGAATGGGCGCGCAGGTGGTTGAGCTTGGCCCGGTGAATGCCACCATTCACAAAATCAATGAATGCGTGAAGGCAGCCGATCTGCAAACGCTGAGCCGCATGTATCAGCGCATTATGGAACAGCTGGTCGCCTGATCGCGATCGAGAGGAGCAGGCAAATGGAATTTATTAAAGATTACTGGTGGATCATTGTGATCCTGTTGCTGGTCGGCGTACTGATGAATGTTTATAAGGATCTAAAACGCATCGACCATAAAAAATTTATGGCCAATAAACCCGACCTGCCGCCGCACCGCGACTTTAACGATAAGTGGGATGACGACGACTGGCCGAAGAAGAAAAAGTAACAGGTCAGGCTACGCTTCCCTGATAACGCCCTCGCCTGCGCGAGGGCATTTTTACATCATCATAATCACATCGTCGTCGCCGGGTTTCGCTCCGCTTAACGCCTCATCGAAATAGCGCTTCGGCACGGTGTAGTGCAGGTGCTGCAGCGCCAGCGCCATGCTGCGGTCGTCTACCGCGTGCGGCAGATCTTCCACAATGTCGAGCGTCACGTCTCCGCCCAGCGCGGTGAGCCGCTGCGCAGCCTGCTCGGCGTGCTGCATCGGGATCTGCTCGTCATACTCGCCGTGGATCAAATGAATAGTGGTGCGCGTTGACGCCTGTTCCGGCAGCGTAGCGTAGCGGCCGCTGAAGGCCACGACGCGGCCCGCCAGATCCGGCTGCGCTTTCACACCCTCCAGCACCATGGTGCTACCCTGCGAGAACCCCACCAGCGCGGTAGCGTCGGCGCGCACGCCGCTCTGCTCCTGCCAGTGCCGCACTGAATCAACGAACTGCGGCAGTACGGCGTTAACCCGCTGCTGCTCGCTCTGGTCATGCTGCGCGGTTTCACTGAACCAGTAATGGCCCGGCGCAGGCGCGCCGACCGCGACCACCTGCGCCTGCGGAAACTCGCGCGCGAACCAGCTGCCCAGCTGCGCCATAGAGTGAGGATTATCGCCTACGCCGTGGTAGAGCAGAAACAGCTGTTGCGCTGTCGCGCTCGGCTGCTGAACAATAACGTATTGCAGTGTCATATCGACCTCCTCAGATCACTATACGCCGCCCTGCGCGGAGCGTTATTGGGAAAATTTGAACAAGTTTGTGGATTTATTCCACTTGCTGACGCAGCTGCCTGGCGCGCGCCGCGTCCAGCGCGCTCAGGGCGGCGGCGGCCTCAAGCCGTAGTTGAGCGACCAAAGCCTTGCGCCCGCTCAGCCCCGCCTGCTGCGCAAGTCGGCCAGTATCCGCCTGCGGCTGCAGCGCGGCTTCCAGCAGCGGAGGAACAAAAATCCTGGCGGCGAGCCGGTGCAGCACCGGCAGACTCGCCTCCAGCGGCCGCTGCGCCCAGGCAAACCCCGCCACCAGCAAGGCATCTTCGTCGGTGAAAGAGAGCGGCATTTCAGGCAGCGCAATCGACTCCGCTACCTGCTGACGCAGCTGCGGCCAGTCGCGCGCCAGCCGCTCTGCAGCGCGCCGCTGAAGATCCGCGCCTGCAGGCGTCAGCGCGCGCATCGCCATCGCCGCATAGCAGCCGCTGCTGGCCTCGCGCTGCGTGCCGATACGCACCAGAGTAAAGCCGCAGGCGCGCCAGAAGGCCCACAGCGCATCGGTATAGCCAAAGCTGACAGAGAGAAAATCAACATCCTGTCGCCCCTGCGCGGCGGCCACTAATGCCTGCCCGATGCCCTGAAGGCGCTGTTCCGCCGCCACCGCGATGCGGCTGATACGGCGGGACCGCAGCGTCGCCGCCTCGACGAATCCGGCGTGCGCGGCCAGCGACTGCGCGACCAGATTGCCGCGCGGCCGTCGCCTGCCCGCCCAGACCGCCTGCGCCAGTTCGGGCGTTAAGCCGCCCTCCTCCACCAGCCAGAGCGCACCCTGTAAAGCGGGCGCTTCGCCGCTCAGCCACAGCGTCATGCCAGGCGCATCCATTAAGCGCCTCAGATCGAGCGGCGAGGTGCGATAGTGCGCGCTGGCCAGCAGACGGTATGCAGCTTCCGGCTGCGCGGGGTCTTCGCGCCAGGCGTCGGCGGGCATGAGCCGCGGCGCGGCGGGCAGTGAAACCGGCGCGGGCGCGGCGTCCTCAAACAGCAGCGTCTGGTTGATCCAGGCTTCCAGCGGGTCCTGACGCGACCAGCGCAGCGGCTCATCCAGCGTAAAGTAACGCGCCTGCGCCAGCCCGGCGCAGAACTTCAGGATAAAGCCCCGCCCGGTGCCCTCGTATCCCTGAACCGTGGTCGTCAGCAGCACGCGCGGGAAGCGTGCCACCAGCTGGGTAAGGAGCGGCGCAGGGATCGCCGCGGCTTCATCGACTATCAGCCAGTCAGCGGCGGGAACCTCAGGCTGAGCGAGAATGGCGTCGGGCGCCATAAAGTGAAAATGATCGGCGGCAAAGCGCATCACCACCTCTGTAGAGGCTTTCGCCGGCGCGGTGATAAGCGCCCGGGGGATCTGCTGCGCCAGCATTCCCGCCAGCGCAGATTTGCCGCGGCCGCGTGGCGCGGTCAGCACCGCGACGCCTGACACCATCGCCAGCAGCTGCTGGACTATCGCTTTTTGCTGCTGCGGCGCGCGGCACTGCCAGCGAGGCAGGGCCGGCAACGGCGCGATACGTGCCGGTTCCTCCTGACGCAGTAGCGCCACGCCAGGATCGGCGAGCACCATTTTTTGCAGATGGCGAATAAAGTGCGGCGCAGGGAGAGGTTCGGCGACGTCGGCCCAGCGCAGGCTGTCCTCGTCAGGCTGCTGCGCCCAGCGCGCCCACGGCGGCGCTAACAGCAGCATCCAGCTTCCGGCGCGCAGCGTGCCCGCCAGCGCGGCAAACGCCTCCGCGTGAAAACCGCGTCGCGCATCGAAAACGGCGTGCGTAAATTCGCGGCCGAGCAGCGTGCGTAACGCCGCGGGCGCGCAGTGCGGAAGGTCGTCGTCGATGGGCGCATCGCTCACCGCCAGCCAGTCGCCAGGCAAAGCGGCGCGCCACTCGGCGGCGCGCGCCAGCGACCAGTCCGACTCGCCGCTAATGACGCAGAGCCGTCTGACGCCCGCCTGCTGCATCTGACGGCTGAGCTGTTCAGGCGACATCAGTTAGCTGCAAAGGTGTTGCACTGTCCGGGATCGCCGCTGTCGAATCCGCGTTTAAACCAGGTGTAGCGCTGCTCCGAGGTGCCGTGTGTAAAGCTGTCAGGCACCACGCGCCCCTGGCTGCGCTGCTGCAGGCGATCGTCGCCGATAGCCTGCGCCGCGTCGAGCGCCTGTTGCAAATCGCCGGTTTCCAGCCAGTTATCCTTGCTGACGTAATAACCCCAGACGCCGGCGAAACAGTCCGCCTGCAGCTCCATTTTCACCGACAGATGGTTGATTTGCGTCTGGCTCGCGCCCTGCTGCATTTCGCGCACTTTCGGTTCGATGCCGAGCAGTTTTTGCACATGATGTCCTACCTCATGCGCCACAACATAACCCTGCGCAAACTCGCCGCCCGCGCCGAGCTTGTTTTTCATTTCATCGTAGAACGACAGGTCAATATAGACGCGCTGATCAGCCGGACAGTAGAACGGCCCCATCGCCGTCTGGCCAGTTCCGCAGCTGGTCTGGGTCGCGCCGCGATACATCACCAGCGTTGGCGCGGTATACTCTTTGCCCATCTTCTGGAACAGTTTGCTCCAGGTATCTTCGGTGGAGGCCAGGATAACGCGGGTAAATTTCGCCGCTTCGTCGTCATTAGCGCTGACGCGCTGCTGCTGGCTGGTGGGCGCGACATTGCCGCCAGTAAGCAGCCCCGTCAGGTCATACCCGTAATAGCCAGCGACCGCGACCACGACCAACAGAATAATACCGCCCTTCCCGCGCGGCAGCCGGATCTGCCTTCCGCCGCTATAGGCCGGGCCTTGATCTCGACGGTCTTCTACATTGTCGCTCTCGCGACGTCCTTGCCAGCGCATAATCTGCTCCTGATTAAGATAGTTAACGTGATTTTAGTTGCGCGGCGAGACAACTACCAGCCTTGCGGCCAAATGAAAAAAGGAGAGCCGAGGCTCTCCTTTTTCGCTTTCAGACGGGATTAGTTCAGTCGAGCTTAACGCCCAGCCGTTGCGCTACCTCTTCATAGGCTTCGATCAGGCCGCCCAGGCTCTGGCGGAAACGATCTTTATCCATCTTGTCCATCGTCTGCTTGTCCCACAGACGCGCGCCGTCCGGTGAGAATTCGTCGCCCAGCACCACTTCGCCTTTGAACAGGCCGAACTCCAGTTTGAAATCGACCAGGATCAGGCCCGCGTCGTCAAACAGTTTGCTCAGCACCTCGTTGGCTTTAAAGGTCAGCTCCTGCATGCGTGCCAGGTTCGCTTTGCTCACCCAGCCGAAGGTTTCACAGTAGGATTCATTGACCATCGGGTCATGCTTCGCGTCGTCTTTAAGGAACAGATCGAACAGCGGCGGATTGAGGATCATCCCCTCTTCCACGCCCAGACGTTTTACCAGCGAGCCGGCCGCGCGGTTGCGTACTACGCACTCCACCGGCACCATCTCCAGCTTTTTCACCAGCGCTTCGTTGTCGGAAAGCAGCGCCTCCATCTGGGTCGGAATGCCCGCTTCCTGCAGCTTAGTCATAATGAAATGGTTGAACTTGTTGTTTACCATTCCCTTGCGATCGAACTGCTCGATTCGGGCTCCGTCGCCTGCTGACGTATCGTTGCGGAATTCGAGTACCAGCAGATCCGGATTGTCGGTGCTGTATACGGTTTTCGCTTTACCGCGATACAACTCAGCTCGCTTTTGCATCTTGTTAACTCCAGACTTGAAAATTTCGGGTGTTCTGCGACGGCGGGCCGCTGGGGGATTGCCGCGACGCAATCGTTTACTTCGCCGCGCGCTATTATGCCAGAGACGAAAAAAAAAGGCCGGAGAATCTCCGGCCCTGAGGCGATTTATTTGTTAAGAGCCGCCTGGAACACGGCCACCAGCGCATCGTTCTGCGACTGGGTGAGCACGTGGCCTTTGGGATCGATAAACTGCAGGCTGCTGCGGTTACCCAGATCGCCGACCTGGACTTTATAGTCGCCGTTCGGCAGTTCCGGATCTTTCGCGCCGACATCATCCCACGTGCTGCTGCCCGGCGATTTATAGGTAACGCTGAGGCTGCCCTGCGGGCGGTTGCTGTCGGTCACTTCCATGCCGATGCGCTTCATCGCCTGCGGCAGACGCTGCCAGGCAACGTTGAACGGCGTACGCAGCACCAGCATCGGCAGACCGGTATCGTCCGCGCCGCTCTGCACGTCAATGCTGCCGCTGGCGCGACCCGCCGCCGCGTTTTCGCTGGCGAGGTCGATTTTATCCAGCCCGGCGCTGATCGCATTAAGCATCTGCGCGGTGTAGCGCTGGATCTGCACCGGCGAGGTGACCGCTTCGCCTTTCTGCTGCAGCTCAAGCAGGCGTACCGTCAGCACCTGCTGATAGCTCTGCGACTGCACGCTGATCTCATAGCGGCCGCGATACTGATTGTCTTCGTCGGCGCGGTTCCACTGCACCCAGTCGGTGGTCAGCTGCTGACGCGCATCGTTGCGCTGCGCAACAGGAAAGTTGCTGGATTCAACAACTTTATTCACCTGCGACCAGACGGAGCCGCGGTTTTTTTCCAGCATTAGCACGCCGGTATTGCCGGTAAACTGCGCGCGCGCGCCGTTGACCAGCGCCAGCGGCTGAGCCGGCGGACGAATATCGAGCTGCTTGCCGACGTTGCCGCTGGCGGCGGTGTGCGGCACGTCGTAATCACCGTGTGCCACCGGCAGGATCATACCAGCCGGCGCCTGCAGATCGTGCAGCTCACTGGCCTGTAAATAGGACTCGTCACCGCTTACCTGACGTTTATAACGTTGATCGTTAGAGCACGCCGTTAACAGCATCGCAGTAGACAGCGCCACGACGGTCGCAACCGTTGAGCGCTTTACAGAATGATTCATTGAAACTCCCTAACTTATCGCAAACCCGCTTTAATCAGCGCCTGCTCAACTTTTGGTATGGCCGCTGAAGTCAGCGGCGTCATCGGCAGACGCAGCGTGTCACTGGCGATTAATCCTAACTGTTTCGCTGCCCATTTGACCGGGATAGGATTGGGTTCACAGAAAAGCGTCTGGTGCAGATGCATCAGACGCTGATTCAGGCGACGCGCTTCAGCGAAATTGCCCTGTTGCGCCAGCGCGCACAGTTCAGCCATTTCACGCGCTGCGATGTTGGCCGTTACCGAGATAACGCCCTTGCCGCCCAGCTGCATAAGGTCCAGCGCGCTGGCGTCGTCGCCGCTGACAATAATAAAGTCCTCATCGACCAGTGCTTGGATCTGGCTAACGCGCGATAAGTTCCCGGTCGCCTCTTTGATTCCGATAATATTTTTGATTTCAGCAAGGCGAGCGACGGTTTCCGGCAGCATGTCGCAGCCGGTGCGTGAGGGGACGTTATATAACATTTGCGGCAGCGCCGTACTTTCCGCGATCGCTTTAAAGTGCTGGAACAACCCTTCCTGCGTCGGACGGTTGTAGTACGGCGTTACGGTCAGGCAGCCAACCACGCCGCTGTTTTCGAAACGTTTGGTGAGAGAGATGCCTTCTGCGGTGGCGTTAGCGCCGGTACCGGCAATCACCGGAATACGTCCGTCCGCCAGCTCCAGCGTCAGCATCACCACATCGCCATGCTCTTCATGGCTCAGAGTCGCGGATTCGCCGGTGGTGCCGACGGAGACGATCGCCGCGGTGCCGCTGGCGACGTGATAATCAATCAGTTTCTTCAGACTCGTACGGCAGACATTACCTTTGTCATCCATTGGCGTAACGAGCGCAACAATACTTCCCGTGAACATTGGCGATCCCCTCGACAAACAAGTGCTTCATGGTACGTTTTACTTCTGTTGAAAAGCAAGCAGGCCACGCCCCTCCTGCGCTTGTCAGCAGTTTTTTTTATGTTTACCTTATGGTTATTAGCGAATGAACAGGAAATCCCACTTTGCCGCAGTCTCAGCCCCACCATTTGGTGATCACCGCACTGGGTGTTGACCGTCCGGGTATCGTCAATACGATTACCCGCCATGTCAGCAGCTGTGGATGCAATATCGAAGACAGCCGTCTCGCCATGCTCGGGGATGAGTTCACCTTTATTATGCTGCTCTCCGGCAGCTGGAACGCCATCGCGCTGATCGAATCGACGCTGCCGCTGAAAGGCGCGGAGCTTGAGCTGCTGATCGTGATGAAGCGCACCAGCGCCAGAACGCGTCCGCCGATGCCGGCGACGGTCTGGGTTCAGGTCGAGGTGCCTGATTCTCCCCATCTTATTGAGCGGTTCACCGATCTGTTCGACAAACATGCGATGAATATTGCTGAGCTGGGCTCTCGCATCAAACCAGGTCAGGCAGATCAGACGCCAACGCTCTATATTCAAATAACGGCGCACAGCCCGGCGGGTGTAGGCGACTCGCAGTTTGAACAGGCGTTTTATGCCTTGTGCCGCGAACTCAATGCTGAAGGTACGCTGCGTTTTTACAGCCTGGCCGATGAAGATGCGGCGACGCTTCAGGGTTCACGCTAAGCTGTAAATAAACCGGGGCTATTCCTCCACATCACTGATGTCTGGCTATGTGGCGCAATATCCCCTGATGGCGACTTTCCACCTGACGCGGTTCGTCAGGCAGCCTGTCGCCCACAGCATAAAGAAAAATGGAGAGTAGTGATGAATCCACTGAAAGCCGGTGACACCGCACCGAAATTTAGCTTGCCCGACCAGGATGGCGAACAGGTAAATTTAACCGACTTCCAGGGACAGCGCGTTCTGGTCTATTTTTACCCGAAAGCGATGACGCCAGGATGCACAGTGCAGGCTTGCGGCCTGCGCGACAATATGGATGAACTGAAAAAAGCGGGCGTGGAAGTGCTGGGCATCAGCACCGATAAGCCAGAAAAGCTGTCGCGCTTCGCTGAAAAAGAGCTGCTGAACTTTACGCTGCTCTCTGATGAAGATCATCAGGTCTGCGCAGCGTTTGGCGTCTGGGGCGAAAAATCCTTTATGGGTAAAACCTATGACGGCATTCACCGCATCAGTTTCCTGGTGGGCGCCGACGGCAAGATCGAAAAGGTGTTCGACGATTTCAAAACGTCCAACCATCACGATATCGTGATGGACTACCTGAAGTCGCTTTAACACACGCGGATGCGGCTTAGCGCCGCATCCCGCTTCCTCTCTTTACGAGACAGAACTTCCCGCAAGCGGCGTTTGCGCTTCCGCTACCCTGACGCAGTTTCGCCCGTCATTTTTCGCCTGATAAAGCGCGGCGTCTGCCTGTTTCAGGCTCTGTTCCAGCGAAACCGCCTCATCTTGCCAGCCCGCCACCCCGACTGAAAGGGTAATGGTGCCGACCTCGGCCAGCGATGCCGCGGCGATGCTGACGCGTATGCGTTCCGCAATGCGGCGCGCCTCCTCGATATCGGTCATCGGCAGCAGCATCAGGAACTCCTCTCCGCCATTGCGGCATACCACATCGCTCTGACGCGCGCTGGCGCTCAGCGTTTCCGCCACCTGCTGAATCACCCGGTCGCCGACATCATGCCCCCAGTTGTCGTTGACCCGCTTAAAGTGGTCGATATCCAGCGCCAGTACGGCGAACGGCTGACGCATCGTCTGATAAAAGTCGAGCACCGCACTCAGGCCGCGCCGGTTAAGCAGCTGCGTCAGCGGATCGGTCTGCACTTCTGACTTAAGGCGGCCGATCTTGTCCTGCACCAGGCCGATGCCGGTCAGCAGCGCGCGCTTAACCTGCGCCGCCTCGAAGTACCAGGCATGAACAGCACTAAGCTCCTGTGAAACGCCGGGCGCATCCATCTGACGCGCCTTACGCGCCAGCTGCCAGAGCGGCAGCGCGATCAGCCGCGCCAGGATCACCGCCACCAGCAGCGTCAGCAGCGCGAAAGGCACCGAGCGTTTCAGCACCTGCATCAGCAGGCCGGAAAGCGGCTCAAGCGTCACGGCGGTAGGCTTAAGCGCCACCACCGTCCAGCCCGTAGTCGGCACCACCGCATAGCCGGCGAGGCGCGACGGTTCGCCCGCCAGCTGTAGCTGCAGCGAGCCGTTGGTCTCTTCCTGATGACCGTTAAGCAGCGCAGGCAACGTTTTGCCGATCAGCTGCCCGTTCTGGTGATAGAGCACCCGGCTCTCGCTGTCCAGCACGTAGACGCTGGTGCCGTCGCGATAGTACTGCTCGCCAAGCAGCGTATTCAGAATACTCTTCTTTTTCAGATAGATGGTGCCGCCCACATAGCCGAGATAGCGTCCGTCACGGCTCCAGATCGGCCAGGAGACGAAGATAATCAGGTTGTTCGCCGCCGAAATAGTGGGTTTGCTGATGGCAGGCTGTCGCGCGCTTAGCGCTTCGCGCGACGCCTCGCTGGTAAGATGCATGCCCTGCAGCATCAGGGATTCCGGCGAGATAGCTTTAACGACGCCGTTAGCGTCGACCACCGCCACCGAGTTAAAACTGCTGGTCTGCTCGCGCAGGCGATCGACCTCCCGACGCAGCAGCGCGGGATTATCAAAATCGTCGCCGAGCAGCCTGGCGCTGTAGTGCAGCTGCGACTGCGCCAGCTGGAAAAAAATTTCGGTGGTGGAGGCCAGCTTGGTGGCGTAAGCGCGATTCGCCTCCAGCGTGCTGTCGATCAGCGCCATACGCTGCACGCGCCAGGTAGCATAGAGCGCGTTGGTCAGCGTAACTACGATGCTGACAATAGCGAGTAACGCGATAAGCGTGCGCAGATCGGTTCTGGGACGCAGGCGCATTAACATAGCGCGCCCGCTGCAAAAGATAAGTACATGCTGAAAGGCCTGAGAATGTCGTTATTGTGGGAGGTTATCTGCCCTGGTGAGGCAAGGGGCAAGTGTACACCCTGCCGCCCTCCTGAGCACCTTTCCAACCGTTACATTCTCTGACACCCGCTATTCGCGCCCGGCGTTAATCAATCAAACCGTGTTGATCGTAGAATGGCCAGGGGCCGGAATAGTCGCCGATGGCGCACTGGTGCGTCACCATCATCCCCTGCTCCGGCTGCCAGCAATGCAGCAGGAAGCCTGGCGGCTCCAGCACAAAATGGGCCGGGCCGTCCGGCTGCAGGTCAAACGCCACCTGATGGGACACGCCCGGCGCGCACACCGCCAGCGTACCGGCAAAACGCGCCTGCAGGCTGCGGTGCAGATGGCCGCACAGCACGCGCTCTACCTGTGGATGGCGGGCAATAATGGCCGCGAGCGCGTCGGGATTGCGCAGCCGCTGGCGATCCATATGGTCGATGCCGCAGATAAAAGGCGGATGGTGCAGCATAACCAGCGTCGGCGCGGCCGGTTCGCGCGTCAGGCTTTCCTCCAGCCACGTCAGCTGATATTCATCGACATAGCCCCAGGGCTGTTCCGGCACGCTGGAGTCGAGCGCGAGCAGCTTCAGCGGCCCTACCTTCAGCTGCCAGTTAAGCGTAGCGCCGTGTTGAAGGTAGTCATGATCAATAAAGACTGCGCGCAGCGCCTGGCGATCGTCATGGTTGCCCGGCATCAGGCGGAACGGCAGCTGCAGGCGGCGCAGGGCCAGACGCAGCGTCTGATACTCCTCCACCGTACCGAAATCGACCAGATCGCCGGTGATCACCACCATATCCGGCTGTGGCCGCAGCGCGTTAAGGGTGTCGATGGCGCGCAGCAGCGCGGCCTGCGTATCCACTTTTTTATAGGACAGGCGACCGTTCGCCTTGATATGCAGATCGCTGATTTGCGCAATCAGCGTAGGTTTGGCAAACACAAAACTCTCCTTAATAACCGGTAAATTCCAGCGCGGCGCGCGGCGCCAGCGTCCAGGTGACGCGTTGCCCGGCGTGCCAGGCCTCCCGCGCATGACGCTCTACCTGAATCGGCGCGGCGAGACCGATATCGATCTGCAAACGCTGCGCGGCGCCTAAAAAAGTGCTGCCGACGATGTAGCCGTGGCGCGCGTAGCGGTTGTCGTCCGCCAGTAAGATATCCTCCGGGCGGCAGAACTGACGCGGCTCGCCGTGGACGTCGGTCTCGACGCAGTTAATCGCGCCGACGAAATCGGCGACGAAGCGCGTCGCTGGCCGCTGATAAATCGCCTGCGGCGTGTCGATCTGGGCGATACGCCCCTGCTCCATTACCGCGATGCGGTCGCCGAGCGCCATCGCCTCCTGCTGATCGTGCGTGACGTAAACGGCGGTAATGGCGAGCTTTTTCAGCAGCGCGCCGATCTCAAGCCGCAGGCGCTCGCGCAGTTTGGCGTCAAGCGCTGCCAGCGGCTCGTCGAACAGCAATACTTTCGGCCGCGCGGCCAGCGCGCGCGCCAGCGCCACGCGCTGCTTCTGGCCGCCGGAGAGTTTGTCGATAGCGCGGTTTGCCAGCGCGCTGAGATCCACCAGCGCCAGCATCTCTTTCACCCGCGCTTCACGCTCGACGCGCGCCACCCCTTGCACTTTCAGGCCATATTCGACGTTTTGCGCCACGTTCATATTGGGAAACAGCGCGTAGTTCTGAAATACCATGCCGACGTTGCGCTTCTCGATCGGCAGCGCGGTGACGTCGCGATCGTCGAACCAGACTTCGCCGCCCTCGTCGCTGCTCTCCAGCCCGCTGATAATGCGCAGCGTGGTGGTTTTGCCACAGCCGGATGGCCCAAGCAGCACCAGGGTTTCACCGGCGTGAACGGTAAGATCGAGCGGATGCAGCGCGGTATGTTGATGAAAGCGGCGCGAGCAGCCGCGCAGCGTGACGGTAACGGCATCGTTATTCATGCCAGCTCCTTAACAGCGTTTCGCGTCGCCTGGCGCGTCAGCCAGTGATTGCAGGCGTTCAGCATCAGCAACAGCGGTAAAATCATAACGATAAAAATCAGCGTATAGGCCGATCCCACTTCCAGCCGCATCGAGGCGTAGCTGTCCGCCAGCCCTACCGGCAGCGTTTTCGTCAGCGGCGTATGCAGCATCCAGGTGATATTGAACTCCCCTACCGAGAGCGTAATCACCATAAACGCGCCCGCCAGGATGCCGTTGCGGCAGTTGGGCACCACCACGGTGAAAAAACGACGCCAGAATCCGGCCCCCAGGCTGGCGGCTGCCTCTTCAAGGCGCGGCAGCTGAATCGCCTGCATCACCGCCAGCACTGGACGGATCATAAAGGGCAGCGTAAAAAGCACGTGGCCGATCAAAATAAACAGCCAGCTGTCGCGCAGGCCGTTAAACCGGCCATAGAGCAGAATAATGCCGAGCGCGGTAGCCAGACCCGGCAGCGCCACCGGCAGCATCAGACACTCTTCGATGCGGGCGGACCAGCGCGGCGGCGCCTTCAGCAAACCCCAGGCAGCGGGCAGCCCGATCGCGACAGTGATCGCCAGGCAGCAGAGCGCAATCAGCAGCGACAGCCAGAAGGTATCGGCGTACAGCTCCCACACCTGTCCAACCCACTTCAGCGTCAGGCCGCTGCGCAGGCCGATAAAGTAGTTCTCCGTGACGCCCGCCAGCATCGACAGCACCACCGGCACGATCATAAACAGCGCCGTCAGCGTGGTGATGCCAGCCTGCAGATAAAACAGCGTACGACGTTTCATCACGCTTCCTCTCCCGACGCCCGCGTCAGGGCGCGCGCCAGCATCAGGCCCAGCCAGGCGACCGCGCCCATAACCACCGACAGCGCCGCAGCGGTGGCGAAATTGGCGTAGTTGGTGAACTCGCCGTAAATCGTCAGCGGCAGCACGCTAAGGCTGGTGCCCAGCGTAAACGCGGTGCCGAAGGCGCCCATACTGGTGGCGAAACAGAGCGCGCCGCTGGAAAGCAGCGCCGGCTTCAGTCCCGGCACGATGACGTCCCAGGTAATGCGCCACTGACTGGCGCCCAGCGAGCGCGCCGCCTCTTCCAGCGAGCGATCCAGTTTTTCGCTCGCTGCCACCAGCGTGACGATGGCGCGCGGCAGCGAAAAATAGAGGTAGCCGATAAAGAGGCCGCTGAGCGAATAGGCGAGCGTCCAGCGCTCGTGAAACAGGCTCATGCTCAGCTGCGCCAGCACGCCCTGGCGGCCCGCCAGCATCACTACCAGGAACCCCACCACAACGCCGGGAAAGGCGAGCGGAAAGGTCAGCAGCGCCAGCAGCGTACCGCGCCCGGCGAAGCGCTGACGCGCCAGAAAACAGCCGACCACGGCGGCGATCAGCAGCGTCATCAGCGTCACCGCCAGCGACAGCAATACGGTGTTGAGCAGGCTTTGCAGATACTGCGGCTGGCTAATGACCGTCCAGTAGCCGCTCTGCTGCGTGGTGCGGTCGGGCGTGACGCCGATCTGTAGCAGACGCGCAAAAGGCAGCAGCCAGAAGGCGGCAAAAAACAGCAGCGCGGGCAGCAGCATCCAGGGCCAGCGCGCGCCCTGATGCGCCCGACGGCGCAGGGCCGTCGGCGCGCGGCTGCGGGTATCCAGCAGCAACATTAACGGATCTCGCTCAGGTAGCGGGCGGAGAAGGCTTTTTGTGCATCGGCCATCTGCTGGTAATCAACAGTCTGGGCGCGGGCGTAGTCGCTGTCAGGCAGGAATTTCGCCTTCGCCTCGGCGGACATCGCCGACGGACGCACCGGACGCAGGTAGGCGTTGGCCCAGATAGCCTGCCCTTTATCCGAGAGCACGTAGTCGATCACTTTTTTGCCGTTGACTTCGTGCGGCGCGTTCTTCACCAGGCTGATGACGTAAGGCACCGTTACCGTACCCTCTTTCGGGATCACAAAGGCGACGTTGGCATGGTCTTTATATTTGGCGCGGTAGGCGTTGAAGTCGTAGTCGAGCAGAATCGGGATCTCGCCTGAAATCAGGCGCGCATAGGCGGTCTGCTTTGGAACGATCGGCTGACTGGCCTGCAGCTTTTTGAACCAGCTGAGCGCCGGAGTAAAGTCCTGCATGGTGCCGCCTTTCGCCTGGTTCACCGCCACGGCGGCGACATAGCCGACAAAGGCGCTGGAGGGATCGAGATAGCCCACCATACCTTTATATTCCGGCTTAAGCAGATCGTCCCAGGATTGAGGCACCGGCGCGCCACCCAGCGCATCGACATTGACCATAAAGCCCATGGTGCCGGAGTGCAGCGCCACCCATTTGCCGTCGGGATCTTTCATGCCTGCCGGGATCTCATCCCAGTGCGCCGGTTTGTAATCGGCGATCACGCCGGTGCCCGCCGCCTGGATGCCAAAACTTACGCCGTAATAGACCACGTCGGCGACCGGATTACTCTTCTCGGCGACCATCTGCGCCAGCGCCTGGCCGGAGTTTTTATTATCCTGCGGCACCTGAATGCCGGTATCACGCGCGATGGCTTTCAGCTGCGTTCCCCAGTCCGCCCATTCCGGCGGGCAGTTGTAGCAGATCGCGCTTTCCGCCGCGTGGGCAGCCTGGCTCGCCATACCGCATGCAGCCAGCAGCGCCGCAGCGGTTAACTTTTTCATTTTGTTGTGCGTTGACATGTGGATTCCCTGGAGTTGACGAAAGTAGAGCGCGGCGCGGGCGCGATGCTCTCGCCCAACCGCAGGTGGTGTGCCAGCATGCGGGGCCCGCCGCTGGATTGTTGTAAAAGCATATCGATAGCGCATGCGCCAAGCAGATCGCTGGGCTGCACTACCGAGGCAAGCGACGGAGAAAGATGTTCGCCGGTTTCAATGCCGTCGAAGCCCATAATTGAGAGCTGGGTCGGCACCTGAACGCCCGCGCGCGCGGCGGCACCCATCAGGCTGATGGCCAGCAGGTCGTTACTGCAGATCACTGCCGTCAGCGGATTTGCGCCCTGCAGACGCGGCCGCAGCTGCTGAAAATCGGAGCGCGTATGGCTCGGCATCTCAATCAGCGGAAAGGGTTTCAGCCCCGCCTGCTGCATCGCGTCGCAGTAGCCGAGAAAGCGCTGCTGCGCGCGATCGGACTGCCAGACCGGCCCGGTAACCATGCCGATATGACAATGGCCCAGCATCAGCAAATGTTCGGTGGCTTCAGCCATCGCGCGGCGGTTATCAACGCAGACGCTCGGCCAGTCCGCGCTTTGCGGCACGTTGTGCGCCAGCACAAAGGGCATCTGCGCCGCGGCCAGCGTCGGCAACACGGCGCTGCGATCCGCGTCGGCCACCGTCAGCACCAGCCCGGCGACGCGCTGACGCAGCATATGCTCCACAATTGCCGCTTCGCGTTCGGCCTGATAGTCGCTGGTGGCGACCAGCAGGCCAAATCCAGCCAGCCGCGCCTGCCGCTCCATCGCCTGAAGCTGCTGCGCAAACACCGGATTCAGCAGTGAAGGCAGCAATACGCCAAGCGTGGTGGAGCTTTGGGTGCGCAGCTGACGCGCGATATGGTTAGGCCGAAAGCCGAGCTGATCGGAAGCCGCCAGCACGCGCTGCAGCGTACTCTCTTTCAGCAAATGGGGATCGGAGAAGGCGCGCGCCGCCGTGGCGCGAGAAACGCCCGCCAGTTTCGCTACGCTGATTAAATCCGTCATTTTTCCCCCTCAATACGCTGATGAGAACGATCTCATTGGCGCTCAAAGTAAAGGGGTTGTATGACAGAACAATCGCAGCGGGATGACGAACAGATGACAGCGGCGCGCGGCCGCTGTCAGAGAAGGGCTTACAGCATCAGGAAGGCGTAACCTTCGTTTTGCAGCGTTGCGACGGTGGTGCCGCTGGAGATGGTGTGGGTAACGCGCTGATCGATCCACTCGCGCTGCAGGTTGTGGAAAGCCACCGACTGGTCGCAAATCGATACCTTCACGCCCGCTTTTTCCAGCTCGTCGATCAGCTTAAGGTTCGGGTTGTCCACGCCGTACGCTTTATGGAACTGCTCGTTGTTCAGCGCCGCCGACACCGCATCGCTGTTGATCGATACCACAAAATTCAGCTGATTCAGCGGCACGCCTGCAGCGTAATAGAGGTTAGTTACGCGTGCGACGCGCTCCAGACCCAGGTTCGGCTTACGAATATCGCCTTCACTGCGGTTAACCTGGAAAACGATTTTATTGCTCAGGCCCGGTACGGTGCCTGGTTTATAAGCGGGCGTATCGACATAGTGAATTTTGCCGTAGCCTTCAATCGCGGGCGTACTCCAGAAATCTGCTGGCTGCGTGTTGTTATCGGCGAATTTGCCGCTTACTTTTTCATATAATTCCGGCAGCTGTAATACATTGCCGCCAATAAACCCGGCTATAGCTGCCACCACAATATAGGCCGCTGGACGCATCGTTATTCTCCTGCTTGTTATTTTCAAAGTGTGATTACATCTGTAGCCATGCGTAACCCTGGTTCTCCAGGGTTGAGACCGTGGTCGGGCTGGAAAGCGCATGGACAACTGATTTATCGATCCAGTCGTTGGGGTAATGGTGGAAAGCCACCGACTGGTCGCAGACGGAGACCTTCACGCCCAGCTTATTCAGCTCGCCGATAAGCTTGAGGTTGGGATTGTCTACGCCATAAAACTGTTTGAAATGGGCGTTATCCAGCATCGCTGGCGTTGCGTCGCCCGTCACCGAGACCACGAATTTCAGATCTTCGGCGGGAACGCCGGAGGCGACATAGAGATTGACCACGCGCGCTACGCGCTCCAGGCCAAGGTTAACGTCAGTCATCGCGCCGTCGCTGCGGGTGATCTGGAAAACGATTTTATTGCTCAGGCCCGCAACCGGTTTGAAGGCGGCATCCGGCTCGTAGTGGATCTTTCCATAGCCTTCAACGGCAGGCGTGCTCCAGAAGCCTTCGGGATCGCTGGGTTTGGCGGCGAAGTGGTTAACGACCTTTTGATAGAGCGCGCCGCTCTGGGTAACGCCCGCGCCAACAGCACCGCCAATAATAGCGATGAGCGCGTAAGATACAGCTGAACGCATAAATTCTCTCCGGACAACAGCGTAGGGCTGATTCACATCCTGAATCGGGTGAGCTATCTATACCACAGCCCCGGCGTGGCAAAAGGGTGCGGCGCTAAGCCGCTGCGCCCGATTAATTTCAGATGAAATTATTAATTAACCAAATTAATAAAGGCGCTCGATGGGGCTGCACTTATAGCTCTTTATTGGGATGGATCGATATAAAAGCGTTCAGCGAAGTTAAATAGAAAGGTTTTGGGTAAATAACGTACCAGTTATTAATATGGCGCAAGACGGGTAAGCTCTTACACAATAAAAATTATTGATATTCACTTTTGGCGCCCAGCGCTTTTGCAGCCGTTTTTTTCAGAGTAAGCCTGGAAAAAAACATGCCACATTCAATTTTTTTGAGCAAATTTACATATCTTTAATCGGCAGAGGGATCGGGAGCTGACTGATTCAGCAGGAGAAAACGTCTCTTACAGGCGCGTCAATAATAGTGCCCGCTGCTACAGCGCATTTATGCTGGCGGTGCGGCTTGTCAGCCTAAAAACACGCTGCCTTTTTTAACGAAAGCTTGCCTGCCGTTAATATTCAATTTTTTGCTGCAAAGGCACGATTACAGCCTCCGTTAATGGCAAAGCAGACCGTTTCTTTCTCTCAAGGCTCTGGTTAAGATAGACGCGACGCGTCTTTTACCCTGAAAAAGCACAATGTACTTTCCAGGCCTCTGAGTTTCTCTACAGGATCCAGGCATGTTGAACCGGTTAAAGAAAACGCTACTCGCCGCGCTGCTTCCCACGCTGATGCTGATGCCGCACGCGCCCGCCTGGGCTGACGTCAGCGACTCGCTGCCCGATATGGGCACGACCGCTGGCTCGACGCTCTCTATCGGCCAGGAGATGCAGATGGGCGACTTTTATGTGCGTCAGCTGCGCGCCAGCGCGCCCTTAATTAACGATCCCCTGCTCAACCAGTACATTAACCAGCTCGGCCAGCGCCTGGTCGCCCATGCCGACTCGGTAAAGACGCCCTTTCACTTTTTTCTGATCCAGAACGACGAGCTTAACGCCTTCGCCTTTTTTGGCGGCAATGTGGTGCTGCACGCCTCGCTGTTTCGTTTTACCGAGAATGAAAGCCAGCTTGCCTCAGTCATGGCGCATGAAATCTCACACGTTACCCAGCGCCATCTGGCGCGCGCAATGGAAGATCAGAAGCGCAACGCGCCTTTGACCTGGGTCGGCGCGCTGGGATCGATTTTACTGGCGATGGCCAGTCCGCAGGCAGGCATGGCGGCGCTGACCGGTACGCTGGCGGGTACGCAGCAGGGCATTATCAGCTTTACGCAGGGCAACGAACAGGAGGCCGATCGCATCGGCATTCAGGTGCTGCAACGCGCCGGATTCGATCCCGAAGCGATGCCGAACTTTTTACAGAAGCTGGCCGATCAGAGCCGCTTCTCCTCAAAACCGCCGGAAATCCTGTTGACGCACCCCCTGCCGGACAGCCGCCTGGCGGATGCGCGCAACCGCGCCAACCAGATGCGCCCGGTGGTGGTGCAGTCCTCGCAGGATTACTACATGGCGAAAGTGCGCGCGCTCGGCATGTACGCCACCGGCCGCAACCAGCTTACCGACGAGCTGCTGGATGAGTATGGCCGCGGCAATAGCCGCCAGCAGCAGGCGGCGCAGTACGGCAAAGCGGTGCAGTTTTTACAGGCGAAAAGTTTCGCCAGCGCGAAAAAAATCATCGAGCCGCTGCTGGCAAAGCAGCCCGATAACATCTGGTTTCTCGATATCATGACCGATATCGATATTGGTCTGAACCAGCCGCAGCAGGCGATCGCGCTGCTTAACGCCGCAGGCGGCGCAAAAAACAGCCCGGTGGTGCAGCTTAACCTGGCGAACGCTTACGTCGAGGCGAAACAGCCCGCTAACGCCAGCCGCATTCTTAACCGCTATACCTGGTCGCATCCCGACGATCCCAACGGCTGGGATCTGCTGGCGCAGGCGTCGGCGCAGCAGGGGCTTAATGACGAAGAGATGTCGGCGCGCGCCGAGACGCTGGCGCTTAACGGCCAGCTCGATCAGGCGATCACCGCCCTGAGCAGTGCCAGCGCGCAGGTGCCTGTCGGCAGCCTGAAACAGGCGCGCTACGACGCGCGAATTGACCAGCTGCGCCAGTTGCAGAGCCGTTTTAAACAGTATCAAAAAGGATAAACGCTGATGGTCACTCTTTATCACAACCCGCGCTGCAGCAAGAGCCGCGAAACGCTGGCGCTGCTGGAGGCGCAGGGCGTCGAACCGGAAATCGTGCGCTACCTGGAGACCCCGCCGGATCGCGAAACGCTGCAAATTCTGCTGCAAAAACTCGGCCTGAGCAGCGCCCGTCAGCTAATGCGCACCAAAGATGAGCTTTATAAAACGCTGCAGCTGGAAAACGCCAGCGAAAGCGAACTGCTTGACGCGCTGGCGTCGCACCCGGCCCTGCTGGAGCGGCCCGTGGTCGTCAATGACGATCGGGCGCGAATCGGCCGTCCGCCGGAAGCGGTGCTGGCGATCCTTTAAAGACCGAGCGTCTCTTTTACGAAGGGAATAGTAAGTTTGCGCTGCGCGCTGATGGAGGCGTGATCGAGACGATCCAGCGTATCGAACAGCGTGCGCATTTCGCGATCGAGGCGTTTCAGCAGGAAGCGCCCCACGTCCTCCGGCAGCTCAAATCCTCGCATGCCGGCGCGCAGCTGCAGCGCCTGCAGTTTATCTTCATCGCTCAGCGGCTGCAGACGGTAGATCTGCCCCCAGTCGAGGCGCGACGCCAGATCGGGCAGATTAAGATTAAGCTGGCGCGGTGGTCGATCGCCGGTGATCAGCAGTCGGGTTTTGCCCGTTTCCAGAATACGGTTATAGAGATCGAAGATCGCCATTTCCCACGCCTCTTCTCCCGCGATGCACTCGATGTTGTCGATGCAGACCAGCGCCAGATGCTCCATGCCGTCCAGCACGTCCGGTACAAACCAGGTACGCTTATCCAGCGGCACATAGCCGACTGCTTCACCGCGCGCCGACATTTCTGCGCACGCGGCGTGCAGCAGATGGCTGCGGCCTCCGCCTTCGCGCGACCAGAAATAGAGATAGCTGCCGTGTTGCTGACTGAGGGCGCCTTTGAGCGCGGCAATAAGGGACGGGTTTTCCCCCGGCCAGAAGCTGGCGAAAGTTTCGTCGTCCGGTAAGTAAAGTGGCAGTGACAGTTGTGCCGGCGTGTTCAGAAGCACCTCAAAGAGAACAGGCAAAAAACGGGGCAAGTCTACCACAGTTTTCGCCGGGAGAGGATAACGGGCGTCCCTGCCCGCAAGGGGCTTAGTGACCGCCCTTCTCTTCCGCGTCCAGCACCACTTCCTCTGGACGTAGCAGCGAAATAACGCGGAAAATCAGCGCCAGCAGCACGCCGACCAGCGTCGCCAGCGCCATGCCTTTCAGCTCGGCGGCGCCGATATGCACTTTCGCTCCGCTGACGCCGATGATCAGGATAACGGAGGTCAGGATCAGGTTTTGCGCCTTGCTGTAATCGACCTTCGATTCAATCAGCACCCGGATGCCCGACGCGCCAATCACACCATAAAGCAGCAGCGAGACGCCGCCCATAACCGGCACCGGGATCGCCTGAATTGCCGCCGCCAGTTTGCCGACGCACGACAGCAGGATTGCGATGATCGCCGCGCCGCCGATTACCCAGGTGCTGTAGACGCGGGTAATCGCCATAACGCCGATATTTTCGCCGTAGGTAGTATTCGGCGTCGAGCCGAAGAAGCCGGAGATAACGGTTGAAAGACCGTTCGCGAACATTGAGCGGTGCAGACCGGGATCGCGGATCAGATCTTTTTTCACGATATTCGCGGTTACGACCAGATGCCCGACATGTTCAGCGATGACCACCAGAGCAGCGGGCAGAATCGTCAGCATCGCCGCCCATTCGAAACGCGGCGTATAAAAGGTCGGCAGCGCGAACCAGGGCGCGTTATAGACTGGCGTCCAGTCAACGATGCCCATCGCGAAAGAGAGCGCATAGCCTGCGACCACGCCGACCAGGATAGGGATAATGGCGAGGAAACCACGAAACAGCACCGAGCCGAAAACCGTCACCGCCAGCGTCACCAGCGAAATGATTATCGTCGTGCTGTCGGCGCTGCTCCCTTCCGCCGGCAGCAGACCCGCCATATTGGCCGCCACGCCCGCCAGCTCCAGCCCGATAACCGCCACGATTGCGCCCATCGCCGCCGGCGGGAACATCACGTCGATCCAGCCGGTACCCGCCTTTTTCACAATCAGCGCGACGATGCAGAACAGCACGCCGCACAGGATAAAACCGCCCAGCGCCAGCTCATAGCCCAGCGGCAACAGCAGCAGCACCGGCGAGATAAAAGCGAAGCTGGAGCCGAGATAGGCGGGGATTTTGCCTTTACAGATAAAAAGATAAAGCAGCGTGCCGACGCCGTTGAACAGCAGCACCGTTGCCGGGTTGATATGGAACAGGATCGGCACCAGCACCGTCGCGCCGAACATGGCGAAGAGATGTTGCAGGCTGAGCGGTATGGTTTGCAGTAACGGCGGGCGTTCGCTAACGCCAATGGCGCGACGAGTCATCATTTATCCCCTTAAAAGGTTGTGTTTTTTTGCCAAAAAAAAGCCGACTCTCTGGTCGGCTGATTCAGTTATTTAGTTCCGAAAATTTTGTCGCCGGCATCGCCCAGCCCCGGAATGATATAGCCCTTTTCATTGAGTCCATGATCGACTGAAGCGGTGTAGAGCTCCACGTCCGGATGCGCCTTCTCCAGCGCGGCGATCCCTTCTGGCGCGGCAACCAGAACCAGCACCTTAATGCTGGTGCAGCCCGCTTTTTTCAGCAGATCGATTGTGGCGATCATAGAGCCGCCCGTTGCCAGCATCGGGTCGACCACCAGCGCCAGGCGCTCTTCGATATTGGAAACCAGCTTCTGGAAGTAAGGCACCGGCTCCAGCGTCTCTTCATCGCGGTAGACCCCGACCACGCTGATACGCGCGCTCGGCACATGCTCAAGCACCCCTTCCATCATCCCCAGACCGGCGCGCAGAATCGGCACTACGGTGATTTTTTTACCTTTGATTTGATCGATTTCCACCGGGCCGTTCCAGCCTTCGATGGTGACGCGCTCGGTTTCCAGATCGGCGGTGGCTTCGTAGGTCAGCAGGCTGCCGACTTCCGACGCCAACTCGCGGAAGCGCTTTGTACTGATATCGTGCTCACGCATCAAGCCCAGTTTATGTTTGACCAGCGGGTGTTTAACTTCCACGATCTTCATTGGTGTTCTCCCGGAATGAGTTGAGCTAAAAAAAAATCGCGGGATTATACCGCCTTTTCGCAAGCGCGCCATATGTCGTTGCGCAAAGAGGGAAACATTAGTTCCTGTATTCAAGGATTGATGAAAATCGTCCGGCGCGCAATTTGACCAGGCAATGGGGCTCGCAAACGTTTGCCTGCGCTGTTAGAATTGCCGCGCTTTTTGTTAACCACCAACCGCAATCGCGTGGGGATTCCGCAGTGACCGACAAGACCTCTCTCAGCTACAAAGACGCCGGCGTTGATATTGATGCTGGTAATGCTCTGGTTGACCGTATTAAAGGCGTAGTGAAAAAGACTCGCCGCCCGGAAGTGATGGGTGGGCTGGGCGGTTTCGGCGCACTTTGCGCGCTGCCGCAGAAATATCGCGAGCCGGTGCTGGTCTCCGGAACCGACGGCGTCGGCACCAAGCTGCGTCTGGCGATGGATCTGAAGCGCCATGACGCTATCGGCATCGATCTGGTCGCCATGTGCGTGAACGATCTGGTGGTTCAGGGCGCGGAACCGCTGTTTTTCCTCGACTATTACGCCACTGGCAAGCTGGATGTCGAGACCGCCTCTTCCGTTATCACCGGCATCGCCGAGGGCTGTCTGCAGTCCGGCTGCGCGCTGGTCGGCGGCGAAACCGCAGAAATGCCGGGCATGTACCACGGCGAAGATTATGACGTGGCCGGTTTTTGCGTCGGCGTGGTCGAAAAATCGGAAATTATCGACGGGTCAAAAGTGCAGGACGGCGACGTGCTGATCGCGCTGGGCTCCAGCGGCCCGCACTCCAACGGTTATTCGCTGGTGCGCAAAATTCTTGAAGTAAGCCAGACCGATCCGCAGACCAAACAGCTGGACGGCAAACCGCTGGCGGATCATCTGCTGGAGCCGACCCGCATCTATGTGAAAAACATTCTGAGCCTGATCGAGCAGGTCGATGTGCATGCGATTGCTCACCTGACCGGCGGCGGCTTCTGGGAAAATATTCCGCGCGTACTGCCGGATAATACCCAGGCGATTATCGACGAGAAGAGCTGGGAATGGCCTGCCGTCTTTAACTGGCTGCAGCAGGCGGGCAACGTCAGCCGTCACGAGATGTACCGCACCTTTAACTGCGGCGTAGGCATGGTGATTGCGCTAAGCGCTGCCGAAGCGGATAAAGCGGTCGAGCTGATGCGCGCCGCAGGCGAGAAAGCCTGGAAAATCGGCGTGATTAAAGCCTCAGACTCGGAAGAGCGCGTGGTTATTAACGCATGAAAAAGCTGGTTGTGCTGATTTCCGGCAACGGAAGCAATCTTCAGTCCATCCTCGACGCCTGCACCAGCGGGCGTATTAACGGCAGCGTCGCTGCCGTTTTCAGTAATAAATCGACCGCTTTCGGCCTGACGCGCGCGCGCGAGGCGGGCGTGCCGACCCATACGCTGGCGGCCAGCGATTTTCCCGACCGCGAGGCGTTTGATCGCCAGCTGATGCAGGAGATTGACGCTTACGCGCCCGATCTGGTGGTGCTGGCGGGCTATATGCGCATTCTGAGCAGCGCCTTTGTCGCTCACTATCAGGATCGCCTGCTGAATATCCATCCTTCGCTGCTGCCAAAATACCCCGGCCTGCATACCCATCGTCAGGCGCTGGAGAACGGTGACGCCGAACACGGCACCTCCGTACACTTCGTCACCGACGAACTGGACGGCGGCCCCGTCGTGCTGCAGGCCCGCGTACCTGTCTTCCCTGGCGACGACGAAGATGAGATCACCGCGCGCGTGCAGCATCAGGAGCATGCGATCTATCCGCTGGTGGTTAGCTGGTTTGTCGAGGGACGTTTAGCGATGCGCGAAGGCAAGGCCTGGCTGGATAATCAGCCACTGCCGCCGCAGGGCTATGCGTACGATTAACAGCTATCGGGCCGTTGCCAACTGACGGCTCACAAAGTCACATGCAGGCGTCCCGCGTCAGGGACGCCTTAAACGCTTTTGCAATGGGCTGATATCACCCTCCGCTAGCCGTAGCGTCCGGTAATGTAATCCTCGGTGCGCCGGTTGCGCGGCGAGGTAAAAATGCGATCCGTTTCATCAAACTCCACCACCGCGCCCTGATGCATAAAGGCGGTGTAGTCGGAGACGCGCGACGCCTGCTGCATATTGTGGGTGACCAGCACCAGCGTAAAATGCTGCTTCAGCGTGGTCATCAGCTCTTCGATCACCAGCGTAGAGATGGGATCGAGCGCAGAGGTCGGCTCATCCAGCAGCAACACCTCTGGTTCAATAGCAATGGCGCGGGCGATCACCAGACGCTGCTGCTGACCGCTGGAAAGCGTCAGGGCGTTCTGCCCTAGCTGATCTTTTACTTCGCTCCACAGCGCCGCCGCGCGCAGCGCGCGTTCGCACGCCTCGTTCAGCACCCGCCGGTCGCGCACGCCCTGCAGCCGCAGGCCATAAACCACATTTTCATAAATCGATTTGGGGAACGGATTGGGCCGCTGAAACACCATGCCGATACGACGCCGCAGCGCCGACAGATCCTGCGACGGCTGCATAATGGCGTGGTCGCCCAGCAGAATTTCGCCCTCAATACGGCAGCTATCCACCACGTCGTTCATGCGGTTAAAGCAGCGCAGCAGCGTCGATTTGCCGCAGCCAGACGGCCCAATCAGCGCGGTAATGCGCTTTTCAGGAATACGCAGCGAAATATCATGCAGCGCCTGACGCTCGCCATACCACAACGAAAGGTGGTTTAGCGTCAGCGCCGTTTCGGTATCGGGCATCATAGTCATCATCTTTTATTGGGTCATCAGGCGGTAGCGTTCGCGCAGCCGATGGCGCAGCGCCATCGCCAGCAGGTTGAGCGACAGGATAATCAACACCAGCAACAGCGCCGTAGCGTATACCAGCGGGCGATCGGCCTCGACATTGGGGCTCTGAAAGGCGAGATCGTAAATCTGGAAGCCGAGGTGCATAAACTTGCGGTCGAGATGCAGATAAGGAAATACCGCGTCAACTGGCAGCTCCGGCACCATTTTTACCACGCCCACCAGCATCAGCGGCGCGGTCTCTCCCGCCGCGCGCGCTACTGCTAAAATCAGGCCGGTCAGCATCGCGGGAAGCGCCATTGGCAGCACGACGTGCCACAGCGTTTCCGCCTGGGTCGCGCCCAGCGCCAGCGAGCCCTGACGCAGCGAGTCGGGTATACGCGACAATCCCTCTTCAGTGGCGACAATCACCACCGGCAGCGTCAGCAGCGCCAGCGTCAGCGACGCCCACAGCAGCCCTGGCGTGCCGAACGTGGGATTAGGCAACGAGCGGGAAAAGAAGAGCTGATCGAGCGTGCCGCCTGCCAGCCAGACAAAAAAGCCCAGCCCAAAAACGCCATACACAATCGACGGCACGCCCGCCAGATTTACCACCGCGATGCGCACCAGCCGCGTCAATGCGTTGCGACCAGCATATTCATGCAGCCAGATGGCTGAGATGACGCCAAACGGCATGACGACCAGCGACATCAGCAGCACCATCAGTACAGTGCCGAAAATCGCTGGAAAGGCGCCGCTTTCGCTTTCGCCATCCGCGGGCGAATCGCTGACGAAATGCCAGATCTGACGCAGCGTGTGCGTTAGCTTTTGCTGCGCGTTCATGGCGTTAGGACGCCATGCCTCAACCACCTGTGCCAGCGGAATGGCATGCTCGCGATCCTGCGCGTCGCGCAGAATCAGCACGTCGCGCTGGCTCTCGCGCTGCAAGTCGGCCAGCTGACTGCTGAGCCGGGCGAAACGGCGCTGCAGCGCCGCCTGGTTGGCCTCGAACTCCGACAGCGCGCGCGTATCGAACTGCTGCTGCTGCCGTAGCCGATCGGCGCGCACGTCCAGCGCCGCCAGCTGGTCGTTGAGGCGTGTCAGATCGACGTGGCGAATGCGGTTGATTTTATGCAGTAGCGCGCGCACCTGATCCAGCCGCTGGTTCAGCAGCGCATCGGGATCGCGCGCCGTCAGCGCCTCGTTATCTTCGCGCAGGCCGGCAAACCAGCCGTAGGCGTTGCCGCCGCTGCGCCGCTGCAGCACCATCACCTCTTTCGGCTGGCTGACATTCAGCGCCTCACGCGCATAGATCACGCGGAAATCGGGCGCGTCCCAGTCGCGGTTGCCGGTTTTAATCAGGTAGCGATGGACCTGGCTTACCGGCGGCAATGCATCATTCTCCGCTGCTGGCGCGGGGAAATGGGGTTGATGCTCAAGGGTTTCGCCCAGCAGCGCTGTTGACTGGCCGCCGGGCTGCGTCATCTGGTAGAGATCGACGCGCTGCGGCCAGAAGGCGCGCACTCCCTGCCACGCCAGCAGCGCAATCATTAGGGTAAAAGCCAGCAGACAGACGCCGACCGCGCCTGCGGTCAGCCAGCGCCAGCGGTCATTTTGTCGCATCGCCTTCATGCCTGGCCCTCGTGCTGGCTGTATCGCTGGCGCAAGCGCTGACGGATCAGCTCGGCCAGCGTGTTAATAATCAGGGTAAAGACCAGCAGCATCAGCGCGCTGAGAAACAGGATTCTGTAGTGCGCGCTGCCTGCCGCCGCCTCCGGCATCTCAATGGCGATGTTAGCGGAAAGCGCGCGCAGCCCGGAAAAAAGACCGCCCTGGCTCTGCGGCGTGTTGCCGGTCGCCATCAGCACAATCATGGTTTCCCCTACTGCGCGGCCAAAGCCAATCATCAGCGCGGCGAAAATGCCAGCCGACGCGCCCGGCAGCACCACTCGCGTCAGGGTCTGCCAGGGCGTTGCGCCCAGCGCCAGCGACCCCTGCCCCAGCGCCGCAGGCACGCTGAACAGCGCATCCTCCGAGAGGGTAAAAATCAGCGGCACCAGCGCGAAGCCCATCGCCAGACCGGCAACCAGCAGGTTGCGCTGTTCATAGTGCGGCAGCCATTCCGCAGCGTCGCGCATCAGGAAGGTGGGGATAATCAGCGTAGCCAGCGTCACAATCAGCAGTAACGGCAGCAGCAGCATCACTTCGCGCCCCGGCTGACGCCAGCGCGGCGGCAGATGCCGACTGAGCGCGCCGCAGATAAGCAGCGTCGCCGCCAGCGTCAGCGGCAGCAGCAATACGCCGAGCAGCGCCTGGCTGATATGCGGCGCCAGCCACAGCCCGGCGATAAGCCCAATAACCACGCTGGGCAGCGCGCCCATCATCTCGATTGCCGGTTTAACCCAGCGTCGCAGGCCCGGCGCCATAAACCAGGCGGTATACATGGCGGCCGCCAGCGCCAGCGGCGTGGCGAACAGCAGCGACAGGGCTGCCGCTTTCAGCGTACCGGCAACCATCGGCATAAAGCTGAACTTAGCCTGATAGCTGTCTGCGGCGTTAGTAGACTGCCAGACCCAGTCCGGCGCGGGGTAATTTTCATACCAGATTTTTTGCCAGAAGCTGCGCCAGCTAACGTCTGGCCAGGGGTTGTCGAGACGCAAGACCTGCCAGCTGCCAGCGCGCTCCAGCAGCAGCGCGTCGCCGCGCGGCGAGAAGGCGGCGCTTTCTATCCCAGGCGCAAGCTGGCGTTGCAGGACGGGGCCAGGCTGCTTGCTGGCGAACAGTTTCAGCGCGCCGCCGGGCTCCAGCGTGGCGAAGACGCGGCGCTGCGTTTCTGTGACGATCTCTGCGGTCGGGCTGCTCCCGGCGAAAGTGCGAATTTCATGCAGGCGCGGCCCTTCCGCTCCGGCGATAGCGAACCACTGCGTGACGCCGCGGCCATCCTGAATCAACAGGCTTCGCCCGCCTGCCAGCAGATGCAGGCTACGCGGCGGCTGCGCCAGCGACACCGTTTCGCGCAGCGTCGCCCGGTCGTCGTCGAGCTGCCAGACGCGCAGCACGTTGCCCTCGCTGGCATAGAGCAGATCGCCCTGCGGCGACAAAAGCAGATGATCAGCATGCGCCTGCGGCAGCTCGACGATGCGCGGTGCCTGCTGAGGCGCCAGCGTCAATACGCGCAGACCCGCGTCGGTCAGCAGGCTGATACGCCATTTGGTTTCGTTTAGCGTCGCCAGCGCCATCGCTTTTACCGCGCCCTCCGGCAACCGCAAGGGCGTATCGCCGAGCGGATAGCGCCATGTGCCGTCTACCGGCTGCAGCAGCGTCAGCGCGCCCTGCGCGTTAAGCAGCAGCGTGCGCTGGTCAGCGCTGCTGACCACCTGCTGCGGCGCCGGACGCAGCATCAGCGGCGTTTCCGCAGGCTGACCGTTAAGCGGAATAAAGCGCGCCGCGCCGTCCTGTCCGATTCGCCAGCCCCGATCGCCCTGATTTCCCACCATCAGCGCCGGCTCGCTATCCCACAGCCGCTGCGCGGCCTGGGGATGAACGCCCGGCGCGGCGAACAGCGGCAGTACCACCCAAATCAACCAGAAAAAGAGCAGTAGCATCAGCAGTAAAATAGCGATGCCGCAGGATGTGACCAGACGCCGCGTGAAGCGGTCGATAGCGCGGCGACGGCGGTCGCTGAAGTTGACGGGAATATGCTTTAGGCTCATGCGGCTCTGAATGAGATCGGTAGTAAGCCGCTATGTTGCCCGTAGCTGGTTGATAAGACAACTATTGACGTTGGACAAGGTTGCCATACTCTCGCCATAATGATGTTGGACACTGGTTCTTTAAGTCCTGCGAACGCGATATGGAGTCAGAATGGGTCAGGAAAAGCTGTATATAGAAAAAGAATTGAGCTGGTTGTCCTTCAACGAGCGCGTTTTACAAGAAGCGGCGGACAAAACCAACCCGTTAATTGAGCGCATGCGTTTTTTGGGGATCTATTCCAATAACCTTGATGAGTTTTACAAAGTACGCTTTGCCGATCTTAAGCGGCGCATCCTGATTGGCGAGGAGCAGGGATCGCCCGGCCTGCCGCGCCATCTGCTGAAGAAAATTCAGCAGCGCGTCATGAAGTCGGAACAGGAATTCGACGGTCTCTATAACGAGCTGCTGCTGGAGCTGGCGCGCAACCAAATCTTTTTGATTAACGAGCGCCAGCTTTCGCCCAATCAGCAGGTATGGCTGCGCCACTACTTCAAACACGATTTGCGTCAGCACATCACGCCGATCCTTATTAATCACGACACCGATCTCACCGAGTTCTTAAAAGATGACTATACCTACCTGGCGGTAGAGATCATCCGCGGCGAGGAGATTCGCTATGCGCTGCTGGAGATCCCTTCCGATAAGGTTCCACGCTTCGTTAATCTGCCCGCTGAATCGCCGCGCCGCCGCAAGCCGATGATCCTGCTGGATAACATCCTGCGCTACTGTCTCGATGACATCTTTAAAGGCTTCTTTGATTACGACGCGCTGAACGCCTATTCAATGAAGATGACACGCGATGCGGAATACGATCTGGTTACTGAGATGGAGTCGAGCCTGCTGGAACTGATGTCCTCCAGCCTCAAGCAGCGTCTGACCGCCGAGCCGGTGCGTTTTGTTTATCAGCGCGATATGCCTGACGCCATGGTGGAGCTGCTGTGTAATAAGCTGACCATCTCCAACTACGATTCAATCGTGCCGGGCGGCCGCTACCATAACTTTAAAGATTTCATCGGCTTTCCGGACGTTGGCAAAAGCAATCTGGTCAACCGCCCGCTGCCGCAGATCCGCCATATCGGCTTCGACGGCTTCCGTAACGGCTTCGACGCCATTCGCGATCGCGACATTCTGCTCTACTATCCCTACCACACCTTTGAGCATGTGCTGGAGCTGCTGCGTCAGGCCTCCTTTGACCCGAGCGTGCTGGCGATCAAAATCAACATCTATCGCGTCGCGAAGCATTCGCGCATTATGGATGCGATGATGCACGCCGCCTATAACGGCAAAAAGGTGACCGTTGTGGTGGAGCTGCAGGCGCGTTTCGACGAAGAGGCCAATATTCTGTGGGCCAAACGCTTAACCGAAGCGGGCGTGCACGTTATTTTCTCTGCGCCGGGCCTGAAGATTCACGCCAAGCTGTTCCTTATTTCACGTAAAGAAGGCGACGAAGTGGTGCGCTACGCCCATATCGGTACCGGCAACTTTAACGAGAAAACCGCGCGTATCTATACCGACTATTCGCTGCTGACCGCCGATGCGCGCATCACCAACGAAGTGCGCCGGGTATTTAACTTTATTGAAAACCCTTATCGTCCGGTGAGCTTTGAGCACCTGATGGTGTCGCCGCAGAACTCGCGTCAGATGCTCTACCAGCTGATCGATGCGGAAATCGCCAACGCGCAGCAGGGTCGCCCCTGTGGCATTACGCTGAAAATTAATAACCTGGTGGATAACGGTCTGGTCGATCGTCTCTATGCGGCATCCGGCGCAGGCGTGAAGGTCAATCTGCTGGTGCGCGGCATGTGTTCGCTCATTCCCGATTTGCCTGGGATCAGTGAAAATATTCGCGTGATCAGTATCGTTGATCGCTATCTTGAGCACGATCGCGTCTATATTTTCGAAAACGGCGGCGACAAAAAAGTCTTTCTCTCTTCCGCTGACTGGATGACGCGTAATATCGATCATCGCATTGAGGTCGCAGTCGCGATCCTCGATCCGCGCGTGAAACAACGCATTCTGGACATTATCGCTATTCTGTTTAGTGATACGGTGAAAGCGCGTATCGTTGATAAAGAGTTGGGGAACCGCTATGTTCCGCGCGGCAATCGTCGTAAGGTCCGCTCTCAACTGGCGATTTATGATTACATCAAGAAACTGGAACAGCCTGAATAATCTATGCCCATTTCTCATAAAAGTACGCCAAGACCGCAAGAATTTGCGGCAATCGATCTTGGCTCAAATAGCTTTCATATGGTCATCGCGCGCGTGGTCGACGGCGCTATGCAGGTGCTTGGTCGTCTGAAGCAGCGCGTGCATCTGGCTGACGGTCTGGACAGCAAAAATCGCCTGAGCGAAGAGGCGATGGAGCGCGGGCTGAGCTGCCTGGCGCTGTTCGCTGAACGTTTGCAGGGTTTCAGCGCGAGCAACGTCACCATTGTTGGCACCCATACCCTGCGCCAGGCGGTAAACGCGGAAGAGTTTCTGCAGCGCGCGGCGGAGGTCATCCCCTACCCTATCGAGGTCATTTCCGGTCATGAAGAGGCGCGCCTGATTTTTATGGGCGTCGAACATACGCAGCCGGAGAAAGGACGCAAGCTGGTGATCGACATCGGCGGCGGCTCGACCGAACTGGTGATCGGCGAAAACTTCGAGCCGCAGCTGGTTGAAAGCCGCCGCATGGGCTGCGTCAGTTTCGCCCAGCTCTATTTCCCCAACGGTGAAATCAGCCGCGAAAACTTCCGCCGCGCGCGCCTTGCGGCGACGCAAAAGCTGGAGACGCTGGCGTGGCAGTATCGCCTGCATGGCTGGCAGTACGCGCTCGGCGCGTCGGGCACCATCAAGGCGGCGTGCGAAGTGCTGCAGGCGATGGGTGAAAAAGAGAAGATGATTACGCCAGAGCGGCTGGACATGCTTTATGACGAGGTTATAAAGCATAAATCATTCAACGCGCTGAGCCTGCCGGGCCTTTCTGAAGAGCGTAAATCGGTGTTCGTGCCGGGGCTGGCGATTATTTGCGGCGTGTTCGACGCGCTGGCGATTCGCGAGCTGCGCCTCTCTGACGGCGCGCTGCGCGAAGGCGTCCTCTACGAGATGGAGGGCCGTTTCCGCCATCAGGATATTCGCAGCCGTACGGCGCAGAGCCTGGCGAACCATTACGCCATCGACAACGATCAGGCGCGTCGCGTGCTGGATACCACCGATCAGCTCTATCTGCAGTGGCGCGATCAGAATCCTAAGCTGGCGAACCCGCAGCTGGCGGCGCTGTTGAAGTGGGCAGCGATGCTGCATGAAGTCGGACTGACCATTAACCACAGCGGTATGCAGCGCCACTCCGCCTATATTCTGCAAAACACTAACCTGCCCGGTTTTAACCAGGATCAGCAAACGCTGCTGGCGGCGCTGGTACGCTTCCATCGCAAAGCCGTCAAGGTCGAAGATCTGCCGCGCGTCACGCTGTTCAAGAAAAAACAGTTCCTGCCGCTGCTGTTTCTGCTGCGCCTTGGCACCTTACTCAATAATCAGCGTCAGGCGACTACGCGACCCGACTCGCTCAAGCTGACCACCGATGAGGGGCACTGGACGCTGACGTTCCCGGCGGGCTATTTCAGCCAGAACAATCTGGTGCAGCTCGATCTGGAGCGTGAACAGACCTACTGGACTGAGGTCACCGGCTGGAAACTGACGCTGGAAGAAGAAGCCTGAGGAGGTGGGCGCCTGCGCCCACGTAATAAAAGCGAACCATGATTAAAACTGAAAACTATTTTGCCGAGACTTATGGGCTGACGCCGACCCACTCTGAAGTGCTGGCGGCGCTGCCTTATCTCAATCCAGGCAAAGCGCTGGATCTTGGCTGCGGCAATGGCCGCAACAGCCTGTTTCTGAGCCAGAATGGCTTCGACGTCACCGCCTGGGATCACAATCCCGCCAGCCTGGCGCGCCTTGAGCAGATCGTCGCGCAGGAAGGGATAACCAATATTCATACCGAGCAGCGCGACCTGAATCAGACGCGCTTCAATGGCGGCTATACCTTTGTGCTCTCCACGGTAGTGATGATGTTCCTGCAGCCGGAAACCATTCCGCAGCTGATTGCCGATATGCAGGCGAGTACGGTGAGAGACGGGCATAACCTGATTGTCGCGGCGATGAGTACCGATGATTACCCCTGCCCGCTTGCGTTCCCCTTTACTTTTAAGTCGGGCGAGCTGAGCCACTACTACCGCAACTGGCATATCCTGAAATACAACGAGCACGTTGGTCAGCTACACAAGCGCGATGAACAAGGCAACCGCATCAGCTGCCGCTTCGCCACCCTGCTGGCGCAAAAAGCCAGCCTGTAAACCGGGGCTGCGCAACGCGGCCCACTCCAGCCCTGCTCTTTTTTTAATCGGCGGTTGATTTCAACGCAGCATTATGACTAAATGTTGCCATCGCCCGACAGGGTAATTACAGGAAACACCTCGCGTGAACAGCGCCATCCCTTCCCGAAGACGTCCCAAATCCGGTTCCTTTACCCGGATCGTTTTACTGATTAGCTTTATTATTCTTGTTAGCCGCCTGATCTTTATCCTGCCTGCCGCTTTTGAACATCATCAGCAGAAAAAAGCCGCGCCGCAATCTGCCCCTTTGAGCACCGCTATCCGCGACAACACTTAACCGTCTTGACCCTTTGCCGCTTCCGGCTAAACGCAGTCTGAATAACCGCGTCTTTTTTTGCGTCCTTTTGCGAGGCGAACCGCTACACTTCGTGCTGTAACTTTCAGACACAAGGGACTCGTTATGTCTGCCTCGCATACTCAACGTTTAAGTGAAATTCGTCATCGCATTCTGACGCTGCTGCTCAGTGAGCCGGATCTGGTGGACGCACTGCTGGAGAAATCCGGTGAGCGCAGCCCTGAACAGCAACGTGAAAATGCGGCGCACCAGGCTGCGCTGGAGCAGGATATCGCTCAGCTGCACGCAGCGGATTTAGCCGATATCCTTGAAGCGCTGCCGGAAGAGGAGCGCCAGGCGCTGTGGCGTCTGGTTCCTACCGCACAGCGCGGCCATGTGCTGGTCGAGGCTTCTGAAACCGTCTGGGCCAGCCTGACGGAGGAGATGAGCGACCGCGATATTCTGCGCGCCATTGAGCCGCTCGATATTGACGATCAGGTCTGGCTGGCGCGCTACCTGCCGCGCGATCTGACCGGTCGTCTGCTGGCGACGCTGGAGCCGGGTCAGCGCGCACGCGTGCTCAGCGTGGTCGATTTTGATCGCGATCGCGTCGGGCGCATTATGGATTTCAATATTCTGACGGTGCGCGCCGACGTCACGCTGGCAACGGTGCAGCGCTATCTGCGCCACCGAAAAAGCATGCCGAACGGCACAGACAAAATTTTCATTACCGATGAAAACAATCTGCTGCTGGGCGAGCTGTCGCTGACTGATATTCTGCTGAACAAGCCGAAAAAACGCGTCGAGGAGGTGATGAACACCTCGCCCACCACCTTTCAGCTTAATGATAAAGCCGAGGACGCGGCAGGCGCGTTTGAACGCTATAACCTTATCTCCGCAGCGGTAATCGACGCGAAAGGCAAGCTGATTGGGCGCGTCACCATAGAGGACGTAGTCGATCTGGTTAACGAAGAGAATGAAAGCAATATTCGCCGTATGGGCGGCATCAGCCAGGAAGAGGATGTGTTCGCGCCGGTGCGCAAAGCCGTACGCCGACGCTGGGCCTGGCTGGCGGTCAATCTCTGTACCGCCTTTATCGCGTCGCGCGTTATCGGCCTGTTTGAAGACACCATCTCCCAACTGGTGGCGCTGGCAACGCTGATGCCGATTGTAGCCGGTATCGGCGGCAATACCGGCAACCAGACCATCACGATGATTGTGCGCGCGCTGGCGCTGCATCAGGTCGAACCGGGCAACTTCTCGTTTTTGATTGCGCGCGAACTGGGCGTCGCGCTGCTTAACGGCCTGTTCTGGGGCGGCGCAATGGGGCTGATTACCTGGCTGATGTACGACAATCTCGAGCTGGGTGGGGTAATGATGCTGGCGATGATGCTTAATTTGCTGCTGGCGGCGCTAATGGGGGTATTGAACCCGCTGATCATGACCAGACTGAAACGCGACCCGGCGGTAGGCTCCAGCGTGCTGATTACGGCGATTACCGATACCGGCGGCTTCTTTATTTTCCTCGGTCTGGCGACGCTGTTTTTGCTGCATCATTGATTGTTGACGTCAGCGGCGGATGCCATGCAGTGCGCGTAGCGCTGCATCGTCTGCTGCAGGTTGAGCCGCAGCGTTACCTGTGCCAGCTCGCGCACCGCGGCGGGAATAACGTAGCTGCCGCGCTGTTCCAGCCACTCCAGCACATCTGCCAGATGCCAGAGCGCGGTTTTGCCGTCATGCACCGGCAGCGGAAACTGCGGGCTATGGCTGAGCATCAGCTTACGCATATTCTGTCGGGAAACGCCGATAATGTCGGCAACATCCGTCAGGCCGACAAGGTCGGGCGCAGCCTCGGTGAGCTGCGCCCCAGGCAGCGCGCTCTGCACATTCCTGATGGCGCTGAGTACCGCTCGCTGTGCACTGGATGCCTCACGGGTAAACTCCAGCGCCACTTTTCCCGGCACGCCCAGCCCCACCAGCGCATCGTCACAGCCCGCCTCAATCAGCTGCTTTAAAAGCTCTTCTTCCGGTAAAAAAGGTTTCGGCAGCTGAAAACGCAGCGTAAAAATATATTCCATGTTTTCTCCTTAATGCAGTTTGCGAACCGCAATACATTTATCAACCACCCGCCGCAGCGCTCGCGCGTGGTTAAAAGCGTTCCGCGGCGTACTCCAGATAACGCTGATGCAAAACTCTCCGCAGCGGCATGCCGCCGAGTGCATGGGACAATACATTTTGCCCCAGCCATGATGCCCCATTGTTACTATCTGCCACCCGTACGCTTCGGCATGCCGCAGCGCCGCTTCAATCTCTTTAGCTGGATGCCGTCTTCTTTCCATCGTGATGCACCTTATCCTGAACCCTCACGGTTGTCAACTGACAACTTGATATCGGTTTTTTTGTCTGTTCAGCAGCATGCCCGAAGTTGCCTGGCTCAGGGAATTTCATGAAAAATCATGGAAGAGCCGCCGCAAAAAATTTTATGCAGGGGCGCGCTGTGCGCCCTACACTTCCTTAAAACCAAAGGAGAAAAGCATGTTTAAACCTGATGATTTTGTGCAGTCGAAAACCGGTGGGCCAAAAATGCTGGTGCTGCGCGTGGAAGGCGAAACGCTGTGGTGCGCGCGCGTTGATGACGCGGCAAAAAAAGAGATTGAGGTGAAGGCAGACAGCGTAAACCTCTACCATGAAGACGGGGATTTCGGCGTCTGCTGACGCCTGCGCCGGGCCTTTAGCCCGGCGGATTATCCTGTTGAACGTTCTGGCTGCCGATCCCGCCAATAAAGGGCAGACGCAGACGCAGCGGGGTAAAATCCACGCCCATATTCAGACCCAGAACGTTAAGCTCAAACCCCTCTTCCGCCCCCAGCGTCACGCCAGCGATGCCCAGAACGGAAATCTGAATTCCTCGGCCCGACGGCGGCAAACCAACTGGACGCCACAGCGGCCGGTAATCTTTGCCGAGCGCGTTGGCTGGCATGTCGAGTTTTAATGCCGGCACTTCGCGTCCGATATGTGCAAGAAAGGTATTGCTGTTCGGTCCTGGCCAGGCGTGGTAAGTATGTGGCCAAGGGTAAGATTTAATCGCCGCCTCAATACGCGGGATCATCGCCTCAGCCTCCGCGCCGCGGTGCTCTACCAGCAGGCGCGGCTTTGCGCCATACCAGTAGCCGTCCGGCAAATTGCTGTTGCGGCGTACTTTGTCGCCACTGCCCCAGCTAATCACTTCATAACGGTTGTAATGCGTCTCGCCCGCACGCTTGAAGATAATCCAGGGGTGCACCGCTACCGCCCCTTTCCAGCCGTAGGTCGGCGCGGCATAGACCTGCACAATAGCCTGATCCACATAGCGTTGCGGATCGGGGGCCAGACCCGCGGAGTCGCGCCGGGCTGACCACCAGCCTCCCTGACTGCCGGAAAGTTCTCCATGGCGCGTCGCCTGTGCCAGACTGGCGCCCAGCGACAGCAGGATCACCAGCAGAATGCAGAGGCTAAACGCTTTAAGTGGCAGCATAGGGGTATCCTGGAGTAAGGGGCGGAAAGAAAATCGCCAGCCTGTCTGGCGACAGGCTGGCGATTGATTAATCAACGCGCTTCAGTGTAAGCGGAAAGGTTATTCCCACTCAATGGTCGCCGGCGGCTTGCCGCTGATATCGTATACCACGCGGGAGATGCCGTTGACTTCGTTGATAATGCGGTTAGAGACGCGGCCGAGGAAATCGTACGGCAGATGCGCCCAGTGCGCGGTCATAAAGTCGATGGTCTCTACCGCGCGCAGCGAAACGACCCAGTCATATTTACGACCGTCGCCCATCACGCCCACGGAACGCACCGGCAGGAACACGGTAAACGCCTGGCTCACTTTGTTATAGAGATCTGCTTTACGCAGCTCTTCAATAAAGATCGCATCGGCGCGACGCAGCAGATCGCAATACTCTTTTTTCACTTCGCCCAGTACGCGCACGCCGAGACCCGGACCCGGGAACGGATGGCGATAGAGCATATCGTACGGCAGGCCCAGCTCCAGACCGATCTTGCGCACTTCATCTTTGAACAGCTCTTTCAGCGGCTCAACCAGGCCCAGCTTCATCTCTTTCGGCAGGCCGCCCACGTTGTGGTGCGATTTAATGACGTGCGCTTTGCCGGTGGCGGAGGCGGCGGACTCGATCACGTCCGGATAGATGGTGCCCTGCGCCAGCCATTTTACGTCGGTCAGCTTGCTCGCCTCTTCGTCGAACACTTCAACGAACACGCGGCCAATGATTTTACGCTTGGCTTCCGGATCGTTTTCGCCCGCCAGCGCATCAAGGAAGCGCGCTTCAGCCGGTACGTGAACGATATTGAGGCCAAAGTGATCGCCGAACATATCCATCACCTGCTCCGCCTCATTCAGACGCAGCAGACCGTTGTCGACGAATACGCAGGTCAGACGATCGCCAATAGCGCGGTGCAGCAGCATCGCGGTTACGGAGGAATCCACGCCGCCTGACAGGCCGAGGATCACTTTGTCGTTGCCGACCTGCGCACGAAGGCGCTCAACCGCGTCTTCAATGATTTTCGCTGGGGTCCACAGTGCCTCGCATTCGCAGATGTCGAGCACGAAACGCTCCAGCATGCGCAGTCCCTGACGGGTGTGAGTAACTTCCGGATGGAACTGCACACCGTAGAAACGCTTCTCTTCATTGGCCATGATGGCGAACGGACAGGTTTCGGTACTGGCAACGGTCACAAAATCGGACGGAATGGCGGTTACTTTATCGCCGTGGCTCATCCAGACGTCGAGCAGCGGCTTGCCTGCGGCGCTGATAGCGTCTTCAATGTCGCGGATCAATGCGCTTGGGGTGAGGACTTCTACCTGCGCATAGCCGAATTCACGTTCGTTAGAGCCTTCGACTTTGCCGCCCAGCTGCATCGCCATGGTCTGCATGCCGTAGCAGACGCCAAGCACCGGAACGCCTGCATTGAAAACGTACTCCGGCGCGCGCGGGCTGTTGAGTTCGGTGGTGCTTTCCGGACCGCCGGAAAGGATGATGCCGTTCGGGTTGAACTGGCGGATCTGCTCTTCGGTGACATCCCATGCCCAGAGTTCGCAGTACACGCCCAGCTCACGGACGCGGCGCGCGACCAGTTGCGTGTATTGAGAACCAAAATCGAGAATCAGAATGCGATGCTTATGAATATTTTCCGTCGTCATTGAGGCGTTTCCAGAGCGGGTAACTTGATAATGAAAGCGCCCGGCTTATGCCGGGCGGTAAATCTTAAGGGATCAGGACCCCATACGGTAGTTCGGTGACTCTTTGGTGATGGTCACATCGTGCACGTGGCTTTCGTTGATGCCCGCGCCGCTGATGCGTACAAACTCCGCTTTGGTGCGCAGGTCGTCAATGGTCTGGCAACCGGTCAGGCCCATACAGGAGCGCAGGCCGCCCATCTGCTGGTGAACAATCTCTTTCAGGCGGCCTTTATAGGCAACGCGGCCTTCAATGCCTTCCGGCACCAGTTTATCGGCGGCGTTATCGCTCTGGAAGTAACGGTCAGAGGAACCTTTTGACATCGCGCCCAGCGAGCCCATACCGCGATAGGATTTAAAAGAGCGGCCTTGATAAAGTTCGATCTCGCCAGGGGACTCTTCGGTGCCAGCCAGCATAGAGCCGACCATAACGGCTGCCGCGCCGGCGGCAATAGCTTTAGCGATATCGCCGGAGAAGCGGATACCGCCGTCAGCGATAACCGGAATGCCAGTGCCTTCCAGCGCTTCAACAGCGTCAGAAACGGCAGTGATCTGCGGAACGCCTACCCCGGTCACGATACGGGTAGTACAGATAGAGCCAGGGCCGATGCCGACTTTTACCGCGCTTACGCCCGCCTTCGCCAGCGCCAGTGCGCCTGCGCCGGTCGCGACGTTGCCGCCGATAATGTCTAAATCAGGATATTTTGCGCGCGTTTCGCGGATACGCTGCAGCACGCCTTCTGAATGGCCATGGGATGAGTCGATCAGCAGCACATCGACGCCAGCAGCGACCAGCGCATCGACGCGCTCTTCGTTGCCCGCGCCCGCGCCAACTGCCGCGCCAACGCGCAGACGTCCCTGCGCATCTTTACAGGCGTTCGGTTTACGTTCTGCTTTCTGGAAATCTTTAACGGTGATCATGCCGAGCAGATGGAAGCTGTCGTCCACCACCAGCGCTTTCTCAACGCGTTTTTCGTGCATTCTCTGCAGCACGACATCACGCGCCTCACCCTCTTTTACCGTTACCAGACGCGCTTTCGGCGTCATCACCGCGGTAACCGGCTGCGTCAGATCGGTGACGAAGCGCACGTCGCGGCCGGTGATGATGCCCACCAGCTCGTTGCTTTCGTTCACCACAGGATAGCCGGCAAAGCCGTTGCGCTCGGTCAGCGCTTTCACTTCCGCCAGCGTCGTAGTTGGCAGTACGGTTTGCGGTTCGGTAACCACGCCGCTTTCATGTTTCTTCACCTTGCGAACTTCTTCCGCCTGGCGCTCAATCGACATATTTTTATGGATAAAGCCCAGACCGCCTTCCTGCGCCAGCGCAATAGCCAGGCCCGCTTCGGTCACAGTGTCCATAGCGGCGGAGAGCATCGGGATGTTCAGACGAATATTTTTCGTCAGTTGAGTGCTGAGATCGGCCGTGTTAGGCAGAACGGTGGAGTGAGCAGGAACGAGCAGAACGTCGTCGAAAGTAAGGGCTTCTTTAGCGATTCTTAGCATGGCAATATCTCAACCTGGGGTGAATGAGAACAGATAAAATATTGCCGCGGCATTATACAGGCCGTAATCGTTTGCCTCCAGCATTATTTTAGAAAAACTCTTGATCCTCTCTATCAGCCATGTAGTATCGGTTAATTAACCCTCTGATTTACTATTTGATCTCCATCACATGTCGCTACCGCCGATCGCTAATGTTTTTACCGTCAGCCGCCTGAACACGACGGTGCGTCAGCTCCTGGAACAGGAGATGGGATCGGTGTGGCTGAGCGCGGAGATCTCTAATTTTTCTCAGCCCGCTTCAGGCCACTGGTATTTCACGCTGAAGGATGACGGCGCGCAGGTGCGCTGCGCCATGTTCCGCAACAGCAACCGTCGCGTCACCTTCCGTCCTCAGCATGGCCAGCAGATTCTGGTACGCGCTACCATTACGCTTTATGAGCCGCGCGGCGACTACCAGCTGATCATCGAAAGTATGCATCCGGCGGGCGAAGGCGCGTTGCAGCAGCAGTTTGAATTGCTGAAGGCGAAACTGGCGAGCGAAGGCCTGTTCGACCAGCAGCACAAACAGCCCCTGCCCGAGCCAGCGAAACAGGTCGGCGTGATTACCTCGGCAACCGGCGCGGCGCTGCATGATGTGCTGCGCGTGCTGCATCGTCGCGATCCTTCACTGCCGGTCGTTATCTATCCTACGCCGGTTCAGGGCGCGGATGCGCCAGCCGCCATCGTGCGCGCAATTGAACTGGCGAACCAGCGTGCAGAGTGCGACGTGCTGATTGTCGGGCGCGGCGGCGGCTCGCTGGAAGATCTCTGGAGCTTTAATGAAGAGCGCGTGGCGCGCGCCATTTTTGCCAGCCGTATTCCTGTCGTCAGCGCGGTCGGCCATGAAACCGACGTGACTATCGCCGATTTTGTCGCCGACCTGCGCGCGCCTACCCCGTCCGCCGCTGCTGAAATAGTGAGCAGAAATCAGACGGAACTGCTGCGACAGTTGCTCTCACAGCAACAACGGCTGGAAATGGCCATGGATTATTATCTGGCGCAGCAACAACGCCGCTTTTCCCGCCTCGATCATCGCCTGCAGCAGCAGCATCCTCAGCTTCGCCTGGCACGACAGCAGACCGCCCTGTTCCGCCTGCAACAGCGGCTGAACGAGGCGATGGAAAACAAGCTGCGTCAGACGATGCGTCAGCAGGATCGCCTTGCGCAGCGTCTCGCCGCCCATCAGCCGCAGCCGCGTCTGTTTCAGGCGCAGCGCCAGCTGGAACAGATGCGCTATCGTCTGCAACAGGGCATGGAAAAGATGCTTAACCGCGACAGGCAGCGCTTTGCAACGCTTGCCGCGCAGCTGGAAGGCGTCAGTCCGCTGGCGACGCTGGCGCGCGGCTTCAGCGTAACCACCGATCTTACTGGTCAGGTGGTGAAAAAAACAGCCCAGCTACAGAGCGGCGATATGCTGCGCACTCGCCTCGATGACGGCTGGGTGGAAAGCCAGGTAACCAGTCTGCTGCCAGAAAAAAAACGACGCCGTAAGACCACTTCCTGAGCAAAGACTATACTTTTTGACACATTACTTGTGCCAAGGAGTCGGGTATGTCCTACAGCGTTATTCCTCCCTATATCTTGCGTAACATCGTGACCCACGGTTCCACCCATCAGCAGGATTATGCGCGCCGCACGCTGCTGCACGTTCAACATCTGATGGCGGAGAACTGGCAGAAGCCGGTCGCGCCGAAGACGGCGGCGGGCGGTCATGTTGAGCGTGAAATCTACGATGCGAAAAACACCCAGAACCTGCCAGGCGATCTGATACGCACCGAAGGTCAGTCAGATATGGGCGACGTCGCCGCCAGAGAAGCCTGGGATTATCTCGGCGTCACCTACGATTTTTTCTGGCAGGCCTATCAACGTAACTCGCTCGATAATCAGGGGCTAAAGCTGCTCGGCACCGTTCACTATGGCAAGGCGTATCAAAACGCCTTCTGGAACGGGCAGCAGATGGTGTTCGGCGACGGCGATGGCGAAATATTCAATCGTTTCACCATCGCTATCGACGTGGTCGCACATGAGCTGACGCATGGCGTGACCGAAACTGAAGCCGGGCTGATCTATTTCGAGCAGGCCGGCGCGCTGAATGAATCGCTTTCCGACGTATTCGGCTCGCTGGTGAAGCAGTATCACCTGAAGCAGAGCGCCGATAACGCCGACTGGATTATCGGCGAAGGGCTGCTGGCAAGCGGCATTAAAGGACGTGGGCTGCGCTCAATGGCGGAGCCGGGTACGGCCTATGACGATCCGATGCTGGGTAAAGATCCCCAGCCTGCGCATATGGATCACTATGTGCAGACCCGTGAAGATAACGGCGGCGTTCATCTTAATTCCGGCATACCTAACCGAGCCTTTTACCTGGCAGCAAAAGCGCTGGGCGGCTATGCCTGGGAACTGGCTGGCTGGGCCTGGTACGATACGGTGTGTGACAAATCACTGCCGCAGGATGCCGATTTCAGCACCTTTGCGCGCTTGACCATTCAACATGGCGAACGTCGCTTTAACCGTTCGGTGGCGCAGTCGATTGAACAGGCATGGAAGGAGGTTGGCGTGCTATGAGTTCCTTTCCTGAACTGAGCGACGATGCGGTCATTGAGGTCGAACGCGAAGGCGGACTGGCCTTTATCCCAGGCCTGCGCGGCGCGCGGCGCTTCGCGCTGGCTCAACTGCCGCAACCGCAAAAACAGCGCGTCTGCCAGGTTCTGGAACAGGCACTGCCGCTGGGTGAGCCTGAAGATAAAGCGCCGGAGATTGGGCGCAGCGATCAACGCTACTTCCGCATACAAATTAGCTATGCCACGCATCGTGAAGTTGGCACCATTGTATTGCTGATCCCGGAACAGATCGCCCCGCCGGAGCTGGAGGCGCTCTGGCGCGACGGTGAAGAGCCTGAATAGTAAAGGCCGTCACGCAAGTGACGGCCTTATGAAGGCGCTTCAGGCCTGTCCAGCCAACAGTCGGTTAAGGCGGGGATTAACTCCCCGCCTTCCGGTTGCTACTTACCAGATTCGTAAGCCATCGAAGCAGCCACCTCGCGCTGGTTGTCCCGGTAGCGGATTTCACACAGCGATTTCCGCGTTAGCCAGGTAAAGATTAAAAGTGTGAGACACACCAGTAATACGCAACATACCAGCGTTAGCTGTGGCAATTTCATGGTCACTCCTCCTTGCGCAGAGCGCGGTAAGAGGCTACCCTGCTGTTGTTCGGACAGTGGGGCAGCCTCGTGGGTTAATGAAAATTAACTACGGGGCTTTCTCTTTTCTGCCTGGCAATCAGCATGCCGATCGCTTAAGGCAGAAACCTCAAGCGCCGCCGCGATTATACCCTCTTCTCTGCCCTGCCCAACCCGCACGCTACTGCTTAGCGAGCCGTTTCTCAGGCGTTTATGCAATTGCCGTCACGCTTACAATTTCTTGTGCGCCAAATAAAAAACCCCACGCCGGAGCGCAGGGTTTTTAGTAAATACGCTTAGCCGTTATGGCAGCGCATAGGCAATCACATAGTCGCCGCGATCGGGCGACTGACGCGCGCCACCTGCGGAGATCAGGATGTACTGCTTACCGTTTTTCGGTGATACGTAGCTAATTGGGCCACCCTGGCTGCCCACCGGCAGGCGCGCTTTCCACACCTCTTTACCGGTTGAGCTGTCAAAGGCGCGCAGATAGTAATCCTGCGTACCGGCGATAAACACCAGCCCGCCCTGCGTCGCCAGCGTACCGCCCAGGGTCGGCATACCGATCGGCATCTGCGCATGCATTTTAATACCGAACGGCCCCGTATCCTGCACCGTACCTACCGGCACCTGCCAGACGATTTTACGCGTCTTCATATCGATCGCCGACAGCGTGCCAAACGGCGGCGCCTGGCATGGGATGCCCAGCGGCGACATAAAGCGGTTTTTGTTGACCGCATACGGCGTGCCTTTCAGCGGAACCGCGCCCATACCGGTATTGATCGCTTCGCCACCGTTACTGCCGCGAGCGATTTTGCTGGTATCGGTCGGGATCATCTGCACCCACAGGCCGAGACGCATATCGTTGACGAACATGTACTGGTTGTTCGGGTCAAAGGAGATGCTGCCCCAGTTCATCCCGCCGAGCGAACCCGGGAAGCTGAGCGACTTATCGGTATCCGGTACGGTGAACAACCCGTTATAACGCATCGATTTAAACGCGATGCGGCACGCCAGCTGGTCAAACGGCGTCGCGCCCCACATGTCAGATTCGGTCAGCGTCTGGTTGCCGATCTGCGGCATCTCGGTCGAATGCGGCTGAGTTTTGGTGTACTGCTCGTTCGGGATATGACCCTGCGGCATCGGCAGCTCTTCGACTTTGGTCAGCGGCTTGCCGGTTTCGCGATCGAGCACGAAGATCATGCCGGTTTTCCCGCCGATAACGACCGCGGGTTTAGTGGTGCCATCCTTCATCGGGAAATCGACCAGGCTTGGCTGCATCGGCAGATCGAAGTCCCACAGATCGTTATGAACGGTTTGATAGACCCACTTTTCTTTACCGGTGGTCGCATCCAGCGCCAGTACGGAGGCGCCATATTTATGATCCAGCTCGGTACGGTTAGCGCCCCAGAGATCCACTGAGGAGCTGCCCATCGGGATAAACACCGTGTTCATCGCCGGATCGTATGACATCGGCGCCCAGGAGTTCGGGGTGCTGCGTTTGTAGTTCTGACCCGGCATCAGGACGGCGTTTGGATCGACATTGCCTGGGTCAAACGCCCAGCGCTGCTTGCCGGTGATAACATCGAAGCCGCGCAGCACGCCGCCCGGCATATCGGTCTGAACGTTATCCGCAACGCGGCCGCCGACCACTACCGTCGTGCCCGCCAGCGTCGGCGCTGAAGTCAGCTGATATTTCGGATCCTGCGCTTCGCCCAGTCCTTCTTTCAGGCTGACCACGCCGTGGTTACCAAAGTCTTCGCAGAACTCGCCGTTGTCGGAGTTGATGGCGATCAGACGCGCATCAATGGTGTTCATCAGAATACGACGCTGACAGGTATCGCCCGCCGCCAGGGTAGCGGCCGGCACCGGCGTTGAGCCAGGTTTGCTCGGCTGGGTCAGCGGTTTGGTGGCGTCAAAGTAGGCCAGACCGCGACAGCGCGGCCAGACTTCCGCCTGCGCGTTGATTTCGCGTTTCCAGATCTGCTTGCCGCTGTCCGCTTCAACCGCAATCACGTTATTGTGCGGCGTACAGAGATAGATCGTGTTGCCAATCTGCAGTGGTGTTTGCTGATCTTCCGCGCCGTTGCCGGTTGGACTAATCGGCGTATCGCCAGTATGGAAAGTCCAGGCGACCTGCAGGTCTTTCACATTGTCGCGCGTGATTTGATCCACAGCGGCAAAGCGATCGCCGCCCGGGGTGCGGCCATAGTTATTCCAGTCCTGCTGCGGTTTGCTTTTATCAACCGGGATCAGCGGCAGCTCTTTGCCGGTGAACGCCACGGTCGGATGCGGCTGGAACATCTGCACCAGCGTGCCGACCATGCCGACGGCGATTATCGCTGAGAGCGCATAAGAGACTTTCGCCAGCGAAGATTTTCCTTCGCGCTTGCGCAGCGCAGGCCAGGTAAGGAACGCCAGCAGCATCAGGCCAGCCGGCACCATCAGGCGCGATACCAGCGGCCAGAACGACCAGCCCGCGTCCGCCAGCGCCCAAATCAGCGTGCCGACGAATACCAGAATAAACAGCACAACGGCAGAGGACTTACGACGGAAGAACTGGATTGCTGACAGCAGAGTCACAATACCTGCAATCAGGAAATACCAGCTACCACCCAGCGAAACCAGCTTACCGCCGCCGATAGCAAAGAACAGGCCGATTGCCAGCAGCACCAGCCCCAGCAAGATCGACCAGATACCCAATCCTTTGCCGGATCGGGATGTTGTTTCAGCCATAACACAAACTCTCCTGAAAAAATAAAGCATCCGCGCCGCTAAGCACTGAACAACGCCGCTGAGCGTGACGTTGTCGCCGGATATAACTTTATTTTATTTCGTAACAGTACGGACCCATGTCCAGGTTGCAGGCATTGTGAGCAAGGAGGCATAAAAGCTGTTTTGCCCTCGTCGCAATACGGGGCAGGATTGTACCACCTGGTACATTATGAGGTGAACATTTATAACGGGTTCTAAACGCGACAATAGCATTTTTGCTACAAACACCCGGACAGGCCGCGCTGTTTGATTGCTTCTTACAGCCAGCCCAGGATCGTTTGCAAAAGTGAGAAAAGCGTCAGAGGTTTTTTCTGCCTCTGAAACAACAAAGGGACCTTTCGGTCCCTTGGGTTTAACGCTTGTTTTTCTTCAAATGCGCAAGCAGGCGCTTACGCTTGCGCTGCTGCGTTGGCGTCAGCAGGTTGCGTTTGCCCGCAAAGGGGTTATCGCCCTCTTTGAACTGAATACGAATCGGCGTGCCCATAACGTTAAGCGAACGACGGAAGTAGTTCATCAGATAGCGCTTGTAGGAATCCGGCAGGTCTTTCACCTGGTTGCCATGGATTACCACGATAGGCGGGTTATATCCCCCCGCATGCGCATACTTCAGCTTCACGCGACGTCCGCGCACCAGCGGCGGCTGATGGTCTTCGGCTGCCATATTCATAATGCGCGTCAGCATAGAGGTGTTAACGCGTTTGGTCGAACAGTCATAGGCTTCGGTGACCGATTCGAACAGGTTGCCGACGCCGCTGCCGTGTAGCGCAGAAATAAAGTGTACGCGGGCAAAGTCGATAAAGCCGAGACGATAATCCAGCGTCTCTTTGACCTCGTCCTTGATCTCCTGCGTCAGTCCGTCCCATTTGTTCACCACGATCACCAGCGAGCGGCCGCTGTTCAGGATGAAGCCAAGCAGCGACAGATCCTGATCGGAGATACCTTCACGCGCGTCGATTACCAGCAACACAACGTTAGCGTCTTCAATCGCCTGCAGGGTTTTAATAACCGAGAATTTTTCGACTGTATCGGTGATCTTGCCGCGCTTACGTACGCCAGCGGTATCAATCAGGATATATTCGCGACCGTCGCGCTCCATCGGAATATAGATGCTGTCGCGCGTGGTGCCCGGCATGTCATACACCACCACGCGGTCTTCGCCGAGGATACGGTTAGTCAGCGTGGACTTGCCGACGTTGGGACGGCCGACGATAGCAAGCTTGATCGGCAGACCGGTAGGGTCAAACGCCTCTTCTTCCTCTTCTTCCAGCGTTTCACCGTTCTCTTCCGCCGCGAGCGCCGCCCAGTAGGCTTCGTTCTCGTCCTCTTCGGTTACTTCGCGCGGATCGACTTCATCCATCCACGGCAGCAAAACGGTTTCCAGCAGGCTGGTGACGCCGCGACCGTGCGATGCGGCAATAGCGTAGATATCACCCAGCCCCAGCGAGTAAAAATCGGCAACCGCTGAATCGGGATCGAGGCCGTCGGTTTTGTTCGCCACCAGGAACGTTGGCTTTTTACGCGAACGGATATGGTTAGCGATCTGCTTGTCCGCTGGCATCAGGCCGGCGCGCGCATCCACCATAAACAGCACAACATCGGCCTCTTCAATCGCCAGCAGCGACTGCTCAGCCATACGCGTTTCGACGCCCTCTTCAGAGCCGTCGATACCGCCGGTATCAATAACAATAAATTCGCGCCCTTCCACTTCGGCGCGACCATATTTGCGATCGCGAGTCAGTCCAGGAAAATCCGCCACCAGCGCATCACGAGTGCGCGTTAAGCGGTTAAACAGCGTGGATTTCCCCACATTGGGACGCCCAACCAGCGCGACCACAGGTATCATAACAATGCCTCAATAAAAAAATTAATCGCCCGAATGGCGTGATTATAACGGTTTTAACCGCCAGGTTCAGGCTGAAGGCGCTAAGAATATCATGCCTGACTAAAAACGAAACGGCTCCTGACGCGTCAGGAGCCGTTAGACGGAAGGCAAATTCCGGTAGCGGATTAACGCGTAATCGCGTAAACCTCGCCGCCTTTGGCCTGAATGATCAGCTTATCGCTGGCGACAACCGGCTCGGTCTGGAAGCCATCGCTGTCTACTTTCTGCTGCGCCACGAAACGACCGTCATCGGTATTGAGCCAGTGCAGGTAGCCTTCGCTGTCACCCACAACCAGGTAGCCGTTAAACAGCACCGGCGCCGTCAGGTTGCGGTGCAGCAGATCGCTCTGACGCCAGATGGCGACGCCGCCATCAGCATTCAGCGCGATAACGCGGTCATCCTGATCCACCAGATAGATGCGGCCAGCATCGACAATCAGATCTTTGACGCCGCCGATCTCACGCTTCCACAGGATCTGGCCGGAACGCAGATCGAGCGCGGTGAGGTTGCCGTTGTATGCCAGCGCATAGACCACGCCGTTGACGATTACCGGCGTCGTATCGACGTCGTTCAGGCGATCGATTTCGGTCGCGCCGCTCGGCTGGGAGATACGCTGCTGCCAGATTAACTGGCCCTGATTCATGATCACTGCGCTGACGCGGCCGTTATCGCCGCCAACAATCGCGCCACCGAAGGCGGTCGCTGGCGCAGATTCGCCGCGCAGCGACAGCGCAGGCATGTCGAGGTTAACGCTCCACTTCACTACGCCGCTGTTCTGATCCAGCCCCTGCAGCATACCGTTGCTGGTATGCACCAGCACCAGACCGTCGCTCACTACCGGGCGCGATAACGCTTCGCCAGCGACTTTAGTCTGCCAGGCGAGACTGCCGTCGCTGCTGTTCAGGGCAAACAGCTGACCGCGCTCACTGCCGATGTAGAGATGATCGCCTGCAGCGGTCACGCCGCCGGAGAGCAGTGCTGAGATATTTTTCGAGAAAAAGCCGGTTTTCTCAGAGAGATCGACTTTCCATTTTTCTTTGCCGTTGGACGCATCCAGCGCTTTTACCACGCCGAAACGATCAGCCGCAAATACGGTATTGTCCTGCCATGCCGGATGCAGGTTAGAGTAGAAATCGCCAACGCCGTCACCAACCGACGTGCTCCACACTTCCTGGGGAGTAAACTGGTTTTCCACCTTTGGCAGCGGGGCCATTTTCACTACATCTTCTTCGCCGCTGAACAGCGAACAACCGCTGAGCAAAGTGACTGAAATCAGCCCTGGCAGCAGGTATTTACGTAATTCCATGCGCTCTCTCTTGACTGGCTTAGCTTAAGTTATTCATCTTCATCTGCATCATTTGCTTCAGCGCGGGAGAAGCGTCTGACTCAACGCCTTTGCTCCACGCATCGCGCGCGCCCTGCTTATCGCCTTTGCTCAGCAGCGCTTCGCCGCGAATATCCGCCACAATGGCTGTCCAGCCATCGCCCTTAACAGCGTCAAGGGTCTTAAGGGCGGCATCCGCCTGATTCTGTTGCAGTTGAATGCGCGCCAGCCGCAGGTTAATTACCGCCTGCAGATTGGCATCCTTAGTGTTCTTCAGACCGTTTTCCAGCAGGGAAGAGGCCTTGTCCAGCTGGTTGGCGTCAACATACTGTTTCGCCACGTCCATCGCCGCCAGCGCACCGTAGGTATTGCTGTTTTCGCTGACGAATTTCGCTACCGCATCCAGCGTCGCTGGCTGATCGGCTTTCATGGCGGTGGTCACTTGCTGATACTGTGCGGAAAGCGCCTTTGACGAGCCCTCTTCATGACTGGCCCAGTAGCGCCAGCCGCCCAGCGCGGCAATGCCGATAATCACGCCGACCGCCAGCGCCTTGCCGTTATTAGCAAAAAAGCGACGTAACGCGTCAACCTGTTCATTTTCATTGCTATAAACTTCCACGCGATCCCTCTCCTTTCTCTGGTTGGCGCCGTGCCACGCTTACTGTAACAGCGTGCGCAATGCAGCGGCAGCCTCTGTCTGCGCCAGCGTTTGCTGATCGCCGCTGCGCAGATCTTTGATAACGACCTGACCGGCTTTCACTTCATCTTCGCCTACCACCAGCGCGACGCGAGCGCCCCACTTGTCGGCGCGGGCAAACTGTTTCTTGAAGTTGCCGCCGCCAAAGTTGGTCATCAGCTTCAGTTCCGGCGCTTCGTCGCGCAGTTTTTCCGCCAGCTGCATAGCAGCAGACTGAACGCCCTGGCCCGAAGCGATAACATAGACATCAACAACGCGCGTCGGTTCAAATTCAGGATTGACCGCCTGAACCAGCAGCACCAGACGCTCCATGCCCATGGCGAAACCCACCGCCGGCGTGGCGCGGCCGCCCAGCTGCTCGACCAGACCGTCATAACGGCCGCCGCCGCACACTGTGCCCTGCGCGCCGAGGCTCTCGGTCACCCATTCGAAAACGGTGCGGTTGTAGTAGTCGAGGCCGCGAACCAGGCGCTGATTGACGCGGTAGGCGATGCCCGCATCGTCCAGCAAGGCGCACAGCCCCTGGAAATGCTCGCGTGATTCATCGTCGAGGTGATCCATCAGCTGCGGGGCGTCGTTAAGCAGCGTCTGCACCTCTGGATTTTTGCTGTCCAGCACGCGCAGCGGGTTGGTGTACATACGGCGCTTGCTGTCTTCGTCCAGCGTCTCTTTGTGCTGCTCAAGGAACGCCACCAGCGCTTCGCGGTAGTTGGCACGCGCCTCCAGCGAACCGATGGAGTTAAGCTCCAGGCGCACATGGTCAGCGATGCCCAGCGCTTTCCACCAGCGTGCGGTCAGCATAATCAGCTCGGCGTCCACGTCCGGGCCCTGCAGGCCGAACACCTCGGCGCCCATCTGATGAAACTGGCGATAGCGGCCCTTCTGCGGACGCTCATAGCGGAACATCGGGCCCATATACCACAGACGCTGCTCTTGATTGTAGAGCAGGCCATGTTCGATACCGGCGCGTACGCAGCCCGCGGTCCCTTCGGGACGCAGCGTCAGGCTTTCGCCGTTGCGGTCATCAAAGGTGTACATCTCTTTTTCAACCACGTCGGTGACTTCGCCGATGGCGCGTTTAAACAGCGGGGTCTGCTCTACGATCGGCATACGGATTTCGCTGTAGCCGTAGCTGGCCAGCACCTGCTTGAGCGTGCCTTCAATGCGCTGCCAGATAGCCGTATCCGCCGGCAGGTAGTCGTTCATACCGCGGATAGCTTGAATATTCTTCGCCACGTTAAAATCTCTTAATGCAAAAAAACCTGTCCGGCATCATACCTTATGAGGATGAAACCGCACAGGTTCATTAAACAAAGTCGCGCTGCGCGCGCCGACGCTTAGTTTTCCAGCTGCTGTACGTTGATGCGGCGGTTCTCGTCCAGCATGGTCGCTTTGGCGCGGATACGCGCTTCAAGCTGATCGATCATATCGTCGTTGTCGAGACGATCGCGCTGACGCACGCCATCCTCGTAGAAGCCGCTTTTCTTGTTGCCGCCGGTCACGCCCAGCGTCGACACTGTGGCTTCGCCAGGACCGTTAACCACGCAGCCGATAATTGAGACGTCCATCGGCGTGATGATATCTTCCAGCCGCTGTTCAAGCGCGTTCACCGTACCGATAACGTCAAACTCCTGACGCGAACAGGTCGGGCAGGCGATAAAGTTGATGCCGCGCGCGCGGATGCGCAGCGACTTCAGAATGTCGAAGCCGACTTTCACCTCTTCTACCGGATCGGCCGCCAGCGAAATACGCAGCGTATCGCCGATCCCTTCAGAGAGCAGCAGCCCCAGCCCGATAGCTGATTTCACCGCGCCCGCACGTGCGCCGCCCGCTTCGGTAATACCGAGGTGCAGCGGCTGATCAATCTGTTTCGCCAGCAGGCGATAGGACTCAACGGCCAGAAAAACGTCCGAAGCCTTTACGCTGACTTTGAACTGATCGAAGTTAAGGCGATCGAGATGATCGACGTGGCGCATCGCTGACTCCAGCAGCGCCTGCGGCGTCGGCTCGCCATATTTTTCCTGCAGATCTTTTTCCAGCGAACCGGCGTTCACGCCGATACGAATCGGAATATTGTGGTCGCGCGCGCAATCCACCACCTGGCGGATACGTTCGTTGTTGCCGATATTGCCTGGATTGATACGCAGGCAATCAACGCCATATTCGGCGACTTTCAGCGCGATGCGATAGTCAAAATGGATATCCGCCACCAGCGGCACGTTTACGCGCTGCTTGATCAGCTTAAAGGCTTCGGCGGCATCCATGGTCGGCACAGAGACGCGGACGATATCTACGCCGACGCGCTCAAGCGCTTTAATCTGATTGACCGTGGCTTCTACATCGGTTGTACGGGTATTGGTCATCGACTGAACGGCGATAGGCGCGCCATCGCCGACAGGCACCTTGCCGACATAAATCCGGGTCGATTTACGACGGATGATGGGTGCTTCGTTATGCATATTCTTTCTCCACAATTGCCCGGGGCGCGATGCTGCGTTATTGCGCACCCAACGTCAGGCGAGCAACCTGGTTATTACGGATAAAACGACTTAAATCAACCGGCTGGTTCTGATATTGCACCTGCACCGCCGACGGTGCGCCGATTTTCAGACGATAGGGCGCAGTACCGGAAAGGCTGAGTTTACCACCGCTACGTTGCATTCCGCTGAACAGTTTTTTACCGGTAGCGTCGGAGACCTCAAGCCAGCAGTCGGCATTGAAGTTCATTACGACGGTATTAGGATCGGCGGCCGCTTCGCCAACGGCTGCGCCGCTGGTTGGCAGCTGGCCAGCGGTAGCTGACGGGCTGGCTGCATTACCGACCGGCGCCTGGCTCGGCGACACGACGGCGCTGTTCGCCGAGGTTGCAACTGGCGCGGCGCTGTTGCCGGCAGGCTGTGCCGGCGCTGTGCTGGAGGGCTGGCTGGCGGCTGGCGCCGCCGCGCTGGCGTCAGCGCTGTTGGTTTCGTCCGGCGCGGCAGGTGCAGCCGTCTCGTCGCTGGCGTCATTGCTGCCGCCGTCGAGCGGAATCGACTGGCTATTGTCGCCGCTGCTGCCATTTTGATCGGCCATAGAGACCAGATCTTCCTGCGAAGCTTTATGGTTTTGCCACCACCACGCGCCAGTCAGGCCGATCACCACGAATAACACTAACCAGGTGAAAATCATCAGCCAGCCGTCGCGTTTTTTGCGGCGTTTGCCCAGCGAGAAGTTCTGCATCGGTTCGATTTTGGCGGCACGCACCGGCGTCTGCTTCGCCATCATCGGCAACAGTTCCTCTTCAGGAATGTGCACCAGACGCGCATAAGAGCGAATGTATCCACGCAAAAAGGTCGATGCCAGATCGGCAGGCGATTTGTCCTCTTCGATATCGCGTACGGTCGTAAGTTTCAGGCACAGGCGTTCAGCCACGTTTTGCTGAGTCAGCCCCATTTTCTCACGGGCCAGACGCAGGCGTTCACCTGTGGAATGTACTGCAGAGTTGTCTTGAGTGGCTTCAGTATTCATTAGCTAAATAACGCTGGTACTGTATCGATTGTGGAAAACTTCGCGCCAACCGGTCGCCATAACGTGTAACGTCAGCAGCGTTTCCCTGTTGCGCGGCGAAACGTATCTGTAACTCTAAGCTGCGCGCCGTAGCAGGCAGATATTGCTGATAAAGCTCTATTAACAGTAGAGCACGCGCCGGATAGAGGGGCCGTTGTTTTTCCGCCTCATCCAGTAATGCGTCGCCTTTCGCGCGGTTCGCCTCAAGCGCCCGACTCAGTGCCGCTCGCGCGGCCAGCATATCTTCCGCCTGAAGATAACAATATCCCGACAGCTCCCACGCATCGATGCGCGCTTCGCTCTCCGAGGCGCCCATCGCCCGCTTAAACTGTTGATGCGCTTCGTCATACTGCCCTAAAGCGCAGAGAAACGCACCGTAATTGTTAGCGACGTAGCCATTTGTCGGCGCCAGCCGCTGCGCCTGTTGATAGTCACGCGCCGCCTCATCGCGGCGGCCCTGTTTTTCCGCCAGACGCGCCAGCGCCAGGACCATTCGGTAGTCGCGCGGTGCGGCGGCCTGCGCCCGCTGAAAGTTGCGGCGCGCGGCGACGAAATCGTCCGCTGCCAGGTAGTGCATACCCAGCGCCAGGCGGGTCTCCGCCGCGCCCGAATAAGGGCTACGACTGACACACCCGGTTACAACAATCAGGGCCAGCAGGCTGGCCGGTAATCCCTTACCCATTTCATTCTCCTGTTCGCGACGTAATTGCGTGGCAGCAGCCTGCCACGCGTCACGACCAGGGAAAACTGCGATGTTCCCTGTTTCAGAGCGCCTTCACAGATATGGCTTCGCCCGCCATTTTTTTACGCATCGTACGCTTGGTGCGGTCAATAACGTCGCCCGCCAGCTGACCACAGGCTGCATCAATATCGTCGCCGCGCGTTTTACGCACGATAGTCGTAAATCCATATTCCATCAAGACCTTAGCGAAGCGGTCAACCCGGCTGTTAGAGCTACGGCCGTAAGGCGCGCCCGGGAAGGGGTTCCATGGAATCAGGTTGATTTTGCTCGGCGTATCTTTTAACAGCGCCGCCAGCTCATGCGCATCGTCGGTACTGTCGTTCACATGGTCCAGCATCACATATTCGATCGTGACGCGTCCCTGATTAGCGTTCGACTTCGCCAGATAGCGCTTCACCGCACCGAGGAACATCTCGATATTGTACTTTTTGTTAATCGGCACGATATCGTCGCGCAGTTTATCGTTCGGCGCGTGCAGCGAAATCGCCAGCGCGACGTCGATCATATCGCCGAGCTTGTCCAGCGCCGGTACTACGCCTGACGTGGAGAGCGTGACGCGACGCTTGGAGAGGCCGAAACCGAAATCGTCCAGCATGATTTCCATTGCCGGTACGACATTGTTGAGGTTGAGCAGCGGCTCGCCCATGCCCATCATCACTACGTTAGTGATGGGACGCTGGCCGGTAACCTTCGCGGCGCCGATAATTTTTGCCGCGCGCCATACCTGGCCGATAATCTCTGAAACGCGCAGGTTGCGGTTAAAGCCCTGCTGCGCCGTTGAGCAGAATTTACACTCCAGCGCACAGCCAACCTGCGAAGAGACGCAGAGCGTGGCGCGATCGTCTTCCGGGATATAAACGGTTTCCACCAGCTGATCGCCGACGCGGATCGCCCATTTGATGGTGCCGTCGCTGGAGCGCATCTCTTCCGCCACTTCTGGCGCGCGGATTTCCGCAATCTGGCTCAGCTTCCCGCGCAGCACCTTATTGATGTCGGTCATCTGCTCGAAATCATCGCAGCAGTAGTGGTACATCCACTTCATCACCTGATCGGCGCGGAACGGTTTTTCGCCCATAGAGAGAAAAAGCTCGCGCATCTGCTGGCGATTGAGATCGAGCAGGTTAATTTTTTCGCTTTTGGGGGCAACGACAACGGGGGAAGCGGACGACGGCGTCACAATCTGTTCGGACATAATGTTCTCTGGCCTCGTTATTACACGTTATGGCTCTGGTTAAGGATAGAAAAAAAAGACGCCCTTGCTGAGACAAGCTCAACAAGGGCGCGATATTGTACAACATCTGCGGTGTGATGCCAGGGTAGACGGCGCGCGTTAGCGATAAATTTGTAAAGCGCGCGGTCCGGCTGGCGTCAACGCGATTAACGCGTGCGCGGGCAGATCTCGTTTTCGCCGAAGAAGTAGGCGATTTCACGCGCGGCAGACTCAGCGGAGTCAGAACCGTGGGTCGCGTTTTCGGTGAAGCTGTCAGCGTAGTCAGCGCGCAGCGTGCCAGCCAGCGCGTTAGCCGGGTTGGTCGCGCCCATCAGATCGCGGTGACGCTGAACGGCGTTTTCGCCTTCCAGCACAGACACCACAACCGGACCAGAAGTCATGAACTCAACCAGACCGTCGAAGAACGGTTTGCCCTGGTGCTCAGCGTAGAAACCTTCAGCCTGCTCTTTGCTCAGCTGCAGCATTTTAGCGCCAACGATTTTGAAGCCTGCGCTCTCAAAACGGTTGTAGATGGCGCCAATTACGTTTTTAGCAACGGCGTTTGGTTTAATGATGGAGAAGGTACGTTCGATTGCCATGTTGACCTCTGTCTTTAGCATCCTGAAGAAACCGGGAACCCGCTCCCGGTAAGAAAACGCGCCGATTATAGGGAGATCAACGGGCGTTGCCTATTAGCTATCGTATGATTTATTGAAAATTATTGATAATTGTCGATGCAGGCTGGCAAATAATGTGCATTGCGTCATTTTTCAGTCGCGGGTAAAGGAGACGGTAGTGAGCTGCCCCGCCTCATCCATCACCACCAGCTGATAGTCACCAGCGTCGCGCAACGCCAGCTGCGCGCGATCCTTCTCTACACCCTGCTCTACCGGCTCGCCGTTTAAAAACCACCAGCGGCGCTCGCCCTGCCCGCCCTGCACCGCTACCGGCAATATCAGCACCGCTTTGCCAGGCAGCGGCTGCACATGCTGTCCATTGATAACGCCGGTAATTACCATCGGCGCCGCATTACCCTGATGCAGCGGCGGGCAGGCTTCGTCAACCGGCGGCAAACGCTGCGCGCGCTGTTCGCTTTTCGGCAGCCAGGGCTCAAGCGGCAGCGGCCACAGTAGCCGTTCGCGGCTCTGGGCATCGGGGCAGTCCGCCGCCACGCGTCTTCCCTGCGGATTTTGCCAGTAGCGCAGCCGCAGACCGTTAACGCCTTCCTGCCCCGGCGCCAGCAGCGTCGGCGGCAGGGTCTGGTTCAGCACCCAGCTTTGACGACGCTGGCGACAGTTATCATCCCCGGCGGGCAGCGGCTGACCGCCCGGCCAGCAGATGCTCTGCGCGCTGACCGTCGCGGGACGCGGATCGCGCGGCGTGCCGCCGACGGGCATATGGCCAGCCAGCAGATTCGCCACCTGATGCATAACCGGCACCGCCGATGCGAAACCGAACTGACCGGCGACCGGCGTGGCGTCTGGTCTGCCAACCCAGACGCCGATGAGATAGCGCGGCGTGATGCCAATAGTCCAGGCATCGCGATAGCCGTAGCTGGTGCCGGTTTTCCACGCCAGCGGCACAATGTCGCTCACCGCGCCGCTGGCGGAGGGTTGCGCGTCGCCCGCCAGTATGCGCCGCACGATCCAGGCCGCGCCCGGCGACAGCAGACGACGCTGCTGCAGCGGCTGATCCGCCAGCAAGCGCAGCTGGGCAGCGTTGCCCTGGCGCGCAAAGGCGCTGTAGGCCGCCACCAGCTCGTCCATTCGGGTGCCGGTTCCGCCTAACGCCAGCGAAAGGTTAGGCTCCGCGCCCGCCGGAAACCGCAGATTCAGGCCAGCGTTGCGCAGCCGCGCCGTCACGCTTTTCGGCCCGAGCGCGTCAAGCAGCTGTACGGCGGGAAGATTAAGCGATCGCTTTAGCGCTTCGCTCGCGCTCACCGGGCCGTGAAAACCGCTGTCGAAATTGCCGGGCCGGTAATCGCCAAAGCGGCGCGGCACGTCCTGCAGCAGCGACTCGCCGTGGATCAGGCCGTCGTCCAGCGCCATGCCATAAATAAAAGGTTTCAGTACCGATCCCGGCGAGCGCACGCTGGCGATCATATCGACATGACCGAAACGCCTCTCGTCACGAAAATCCACCGAGCCGACGTAGCCGCGCACCTTCATATCGGTGTGATCGACCACCAGAATCGCCAGCGAGGTACGCGGCGGCAGCGACGGCTTAAGGGAGAGAGCCAGATTTTCCAGCTCGCGCTGCAGCGAGCTATCCAGCGTCGAGACAATTTTATCTTGCGTGGAGAGCGACAGCAGACGACGCGCCAGCAGCGGCGCGCTCTGCGGCATCTGACGCGGCGGCAGCCAGACCGGCTCCTGAAGGATTTCATCAACCTCCTGCCGCGGCCAGATATGATTCTCCGCCAGTCGCTGCAGCACCTTATTGCGCGCCGCCTCGGCGCGCTGCGGCCAGCGATCCGGACGTAAGCGGCCAGGCGCCTGCGGCAGCACCGCCAGCAGCGCGGCTTCGCCTTTAGTCAGCTGTGAAGGCGGCTTGCCGAGCCAGATCCAGCTTGCCGCACCCACCCCTTCGACCGTTCCGCCAAAGGGGGCGCGGTTAAGATAGAGAGTAAGGATCTCACGCTTCGACAGGTGCCACTCCAGCTGTAACGCCCGCCACGCCTGCACCACTTTGCCAGACAGCGTACGCGGCTGCGGATCGATCAGGCGCGCCACCTGCATGGTCAGGGTACTGCCTCCGGAAACAACGGCGCCGGCGCGCAGGTTCTGCCCTGCCGCGCGCAGGATGGCGATTGGGTTAACGCCAGGGTGATGCCAGAACCAGCGATCCTCATAGTTGAGCAGAGCGTCGAGATAGGCGGGCGCAACCTCCTCCAGCGTGACCGGATAGCGCCAGACGCCCTGTTTATCGGCGAAGCGCCAGAGTGGCGTCCCATCTTCCGCCACCACCACGCGCGCCGGCTGTACCTGGCGCAGCGGCAGCGGAAACAGCCGATCCATGCCGAGCAGCGCCAGCAACAGCGCGACAAAAACAAGCGGCGGCCAGAGCCACCGCTTTTTCCAGCCTTGCAGCTTCATGCCTTAACGTACACTGATCTTCTCCGGCGTCGCGCCGACGGCGCGCCACTCCGGCACATACATCGACTCGACCTGCGGCGGCGGGAGACGGTAGCTGCCCGGCGTCACGGCGCGCGCCAGATAAAGCAGCGTCTCCGTTTTGTAGCCGCTCAGCGCCAGCGCCGCGACAAAACGATCGTCGCGGAATTCAATATGGCGGATATCCGCCTGCTGCATATCCGCCATGCTCTCCTTCAGCGCATCCGCGCCGTCGCCGAGGCTGGCGCTGCTGTCGCTGAGGTTCTGATTCTCCAGCTCCAGACCCGCAGGCAACAGATCCACCACCAGCGCATCGCTGACGCGTTTGCTGGCGGAGACCTTCAGACGTACCACCAGCAGCTGGCCGCTGCTGAGGTTATCGAGATCCGCCGGTTCGCCGTCAAGGGTGAAATAGTCGCGAGTCACGTTCAGCACGTTGTGCATCGGCTTCGGCGCAGCGAGCGGATAGCCCGTTACGTTCAGCACGCCATAGAGCGGCGACTGGCTGTGACTCGTCAGCGTGACGCCGCGCTGCAGCTGGTCGGCGTTCAGCCCCTGCGTCAGCGCGCCTGTGCCGTTCAGCGGCGGCGCTTCGCCCTCCAGCGCCGCCTGCCAGGCTTCGCCTTTATGCTGCTGCAGCGTGCGCGCCGCCAGGAACAGGGCGTTATTCTCCTGCGTAGAGAACCAGACCTGGCCGCGCGCCGCTTTCGCCAGATCCTGCATCAGCGCGTCCTGCATCTCCGGCAACAGCTGATTTTCCGCCAGCAGCGCCAGAATCAGCGCGCGATCGCGCAGCGGGCTGCCGTAATCGCCCAGCCAGCCGTCTGATTCGCGCGTCAGCCCGATGCCCTGCGCCAGCGCCAGCTGCGCGCGCTGCGGATCGCCCATCAGCTTCAGCGCCACACCGAGCTGCGCCAGCGCCAGTCCCGATTTAGCCTTGTCGCGCTTCTCATAGAGCGCGCGCAGCGCGCCGAGCGGCGCCTGCTGCTGACGCGCCAGCACCATACCCGCATAGGCCTGCACGCTGAAGCGCATCGCCTCTTCATTGCTGCTCCAGCGGGTTTCGATCTGCGCCGGATCCTGCAGATAGCGCAGCAGCCGTTCGTCAGCGCGCGTGATAACCTCTTGCGGCACGCTGTAGCCCGCCTCGCTGGCGCGCAGCAGGAAATCAGTGACGTAGGCGGTCAGCCAGAACTCCTCGTCGCTCTCTTTGCTCCACAGGCCAAAGCTGCCGTTGCCGCGCTGCATACCCGCCAGGCGCGCTATGCCGGTATCAATGGCGGCACGCCGCGCCTCGTCGCTGCTGGTTTTGATGCCCATTGCGGCGAGCTGCGCCTGATTAGTGAAAATGGACGGCCAGATGCCGCTGGCGGTCTGTTCCAGGCAGCCGTAGGGGTAAGCGTAAAGCGCGCTGATATAGTGGCCGATATTCAGCGGCGGCTGATTGCTGAGCGTAAACTGTCCGCTCAGCGTCTCCGGCTGCAGGCCGCTAAAGGCAGCGGCCTGCACCTGCCAGCTCTGCCCCGCCTGCATCACGCCGTCGAAGCTCAGCGTTTGCGCCGGATAAGCCGGACGCACGCCAATCTTCCAGCTGCGCTGACTGTCGGCCAGCGCCTCGCCCGCGAGCGTAAGGCCGGAGACCCGCACCTGCACCGCGCCCTCGCCGAAACCGCCCTGCGCTTTCACCGGTATATGCAGCGTGGTGCGCGCCCCTTTCGCCAGCTGAACGCGGTGCGTGGCGCCGCCGCTCAGCGTAATCTGGCCCTGCGTTTGCACATCCACCTTCAGCGCCTGGGGTTGTTCGGTAAGGTTGGTGAGATCGAGCGCGAGCATCGCCTGATCGCCGCTCGCCATAAAGCGCGGCGTCGCCAGTTCGCTGATCAGCGGCGCGGCAACCACCACTTTTCGCTCCGCCGAGCCGAAGCTGTCGTCGCTCCACGCCTGCGCCATCAGGCGCAGCTCGCCGTTAAACTGCGGGATCGGCAACTCCAGCGTGCCTTCGCCGTTTTTATCCAGCGTGACCGGCTGAAGCTGCTGCGCCACGATATTCACCTCGGTCAGCGGCTTTTTACCGCCGCGCGACTGGGCGTCGTCGTCGCCATCGCCGCCGAAACGCAGCGTCGCCAGACGCCCGCCGCCTTCAATCAGCTGGCCGAAGACATCATACTGATCGGCGTTATAGCGCTTGCGGCCAAAGAAGCCTTCCCAGGGGTCGGGCGTTTTGTAATCGTTAATGTTCAGCACCCCGCTGTCCACCGCCGACAGCAGCACCTGAATTTTCTCCGGCAGTTCGCCGCCGACGCGGCTGGCTTTAACTTTTACCTTCAGCGTCTGCTCGGGGCGAATTTTCAGCGGCGCGTCGAGCACCAGGTCGATACGGCGCGCGTCGATCGCTATCGGCAGATGCAGCAGGCCGATGGCGCGCTTCGGCGTAGCACCGCTGACCTTATCGCCGTCGCGCACCACAATAGCGCTGAGGTAAAGGTCATGGCGTTTCCAGCTGGCATCAAGCGGCACGTTGATGGTCGCGCCGCCCGCAGGCACGTTAATCGGCTGCCACCACAGGGTACCGCTGCTTGATTCAACCATCAGATAGCCTTTCCCCGCCGCAGGCGACTCCACCTGAACATGGGCGGTCTCGCCGGGCCGCAAAGCGGTTTTATCGAGCTTGAGCTTCACCTGGTCGGGCCTTAGCGCACCGGTGCCATTAGTGTTGTCTTCCCACCAGTAGCCGGCGCGGAACCGCACGCTGGAGACAATCTTCTCGCCGGCCTGCACTTCCAGACGATAAGATCCCCACTCCACCGGGAAACTGACCTTTTTGCTGTCGCCCGCGGCCAGCGAAATGCGCTGCGCATCCTCCTGCAGATCCTTCTCATCATTGCGCATCTGCCAGCCTTCGCTGTCGGAGAAGCTCCAGTAGTAGTCGCGCCGCTCGTGGATCAGGCGAACCTCAAGATCTTTAGCGGCCAGCTTCTCGCCTTTGCTGTTGGCGTAAACGATATCGAAGTCGGCGAGGCTGTTTTCCGGCACCGTAGGCTGCTGGGTATAACGATCGTAGCGGTAGTCATAGACCGATTCGCTCTTGAACAGCGGCCGAATGCCGGGCAGCGCGGGCGCGGGCCAGATAGTCTGGACAGCGCGGCGCGTAACCGGCCGGCCGCCCGTCTCCAGCAGGCTCGCCTGCAGGATTAAGTTAAGCGGCGAATGGATCTGCGCCCACTCGCTCTCTACCGTTAGCTGCAGCTTGCCATCATCGTCCAGGGTATCGTCGATATCATCCAGATTGCGTTTGCTCTCCTCCATGATGTCGCCGAACTGGTAGCCCGGCAGCGCGGCGACCGCTTCACGCGCTGGCCGCAGCATCAGCTGTCCCTGCAGTTCGTTGCCCGCCGCGGGCGCGCCGTAGAGATAGCGCCCTTCAATATTGAAAACGACGTCGTCGTCAGGCGACAGCGGACTGTCGCTGTTTTGCAACGTCAGCGCCATGCGCTCCGGCAGAAAATCTTCAACGTGAAAGCGCCAGCTGCGCGGCTGGCTGTCGCCGCTGTTCAGCCGCAGCGTCCAGTCGCCGGTCATCGCCGAGGCAGGAAGCGAAAAGCGCTGCTGATAAAAACCGCTCTCCGGCTGCCAGACAAAAGTTTGCGCGACTTCGCCGTTGGGCTGCACTACTTCAGCTTTTAGCGGCTGCGCAGGCAGCGGCCTGCCGTCGGCATCGCGCAGCAGCGCGTTGACGATCACCGTTTCGCCAGGGCGATAGAGATCGCGCGGGCCGAAAACAAGCAGCTGTTTGTCGTACCCCTGTGGTCCGGCGACGGGAAACTCCGCCAGGTCAAGCGCGGGCAGATTGAGGTCGATAAGCGACGTCTGCTCCTTTTGCGTGGCGATCAGCACCTTGCCTTTCGCCTGCGTCGGCAGGCGCAGATGACCGCTACCGTCGGTGACGCCGCCGGCAAGCTTCCGTCCCTTCTCATCCAGCAGCTGCACAGTGACGTCCGCCAGCGGCGCGCCGCTGGCGAGGCTCTGCGTAAAGAGCTCCATTTCGCCGGGAAAGCGGTGCAGTGACAGACCAATATCGCTGAGGGTAAACAGCGTGGCGGGCAGCGTATAGTTATAGGAGCCAGCCTGTTTCATTACCGCCAGATAAACGCCCGGCTGCTTCAGCGGCGTCACGTCCCCCAGCGGCAGCTGCAGTTTTTCGCGCGTGTTACGCGCCGGATTAAGTTCGAAGCGGCCGCTGTAGACCAGATCGGCGTTATTGAGCAGCTCGCGCGAGGACCAGTAAGAAAGGTTGTTGCCGTAGTTCCACTGCGCAAGAAAATCGTTTATCGAGGCGCTTTTAACGCGGAAGAAATCGACATCGACGCGCGACACGTTAAGCGCCAGTACGGGCAGGCCCTGAGTCAGGCGCAGCGGCAGCAGCGAGCCGCGGCTGGCGAAACCAACCATCGGCTGGATATCGCGCGTGGTCAGCGACTGGCTGAAGGGTGCCGCCAGAGTGGTGCCGTTGGCGGCGCGTAATCCCGCCTCTACGCTCACCGTCAGCTTGCGCGACGGCTCAGGATGGCGAAAGCGCAGCGACTTGCCGTTCTGCGCCAGCTCCCAGCCGCCGTCTACCTTGCCGCTTTTGTCATCGATCAGCTTCACCCGCGCGGCAAAATCCTGTTTGTCGTCGAGCGGGGTATTAAAGGTGAGCACCAGCGCGGCCGCGCCGTCCAGCTGAAGCTCAGAGAAGTCGATAACCGACACGACTTTTGCCGCCTGCTGCGCTGCGGCAGGCTCTGCGGCAGGCAGCGTAAAGGTTGTTGCGCCGCCAAGCAGCGCCGCGCCCAGCACGACGCCAGAGAGCAGCCGTTTTATAGCTCTTGCCATGGTAAATCCCTCACCTGTCCCCGAAGGTATAATTTCGCCGCGCAATTTCACCGCAAACCCGCCATTTTAGCAATGCCGCCCTTGAGATAGCATTCACATTCCCCGACACTGAGCTTTTACTGATGATAAGAAGAGGTTGCTATGACAGCCATATTTGTCTCCGCTGACTGGTTAAATGAACATTACGCCGAAGGTAACGTGCAGGTGCTGGACGCCCGCATGCTGCCGCCGGGCCAGGAGGCCGTACGTAATATCACAGCGGAGTATCTGGCGGGCCATCTGCCGGGCGCACCTTTCTTCGATATTGAGGCGCTTTCCGATCACAGCAGCCCTTACCCGCATATGATGCCGCGCGCCGAGCGTTTCGCCGTGGCGATGCGCGAGCTGGGCATTAACAGCGACAGTCACCTGGTGGTTTACGATGAGGGCAACCTCTTCTCCGCGCCGCGTGCCTGGTGGATGCTGCGTACGTTCGGCGTTGAGCAGGTCTCGATTCTGGCGGGCGGCCTGCAGGGCTGGAAAGCGGCTGGCCTGCCGCTGGCGACCGGACAGGTCGCGCTGCCTGAGGGCGAATTTGAGGCGACGTTCGATGACGCGCAGGTGAAGCGTCTGACCGATGTGCTGCTGATTAGCCATGAAGGCGGCGCGCAGATTGTCGATGCCCGCGCGGCGAACCGCTTTAACGCCGAGGTTGATGAGCCGCGTCCGGGTCTGCACCGCGGCCATATTCCCCGCAGCCGCAATGTGCCCTGGAACGATCTGGTGACGAACGGCGCGCTGAAGCCGGAAGCCGAACTGCGCGCTATCTTCGCCAGAGCGGGCGTGAAGCTGGATGAGCCGGTGGTGGCGAGCTGCGGTTCAGGCGTCACCGCCGCGGTGGTGATCCTGGCGCTGACCGTGCTGGGCGCGCGCAACGTCACGCTCTATGACGGGTCGTGGGGCGAATGGGGCAGCAGAGACGATTTGCCGATCGAGAAGTAACAGAAAGGTGCGGCAAGACGCCGCACCCGATTCAGATAATACGCGGACTGCCTTTAAAGTCGCGCAAAAAACTGCCCCAGCGACGTTCGTAAAAGGGCGTGATATGGGCAGTAAAAAAGTGGCTGACGCCCTTCTCGTCCGCCACCACTTCGCAGATATCAATCGGCGCGTCATCCGGCAACGTATCGGTTGCGACGCTGCCCGCCGCCTGAATAATCGCCTCAATATCGCTTTCCGCTTCGATGCCGATCAGCAGGTTCGGCTGTTGATCCGCGCTTTCGCGAATGCTGGCGACAAAGGCGCGGCGCACCTGTTTGTATTTACTGAACAGCTGCGTCAGCGAGTCGATCATCTGCGCGGGCGGCGTTGCTATTTCTGACAGCAGCAGCGCCTGGCCGCCTTCCAGCACAGTTTGCTGACTCAGGGCGTCGCCCTCTTCACCCAGCAGGTGGGCGATCTCCGCCGGAGAGAACTCTTTGCCGGTAGGCAGTTTGGGATTGAGGAACAGCGTTTCGCCGCGCGTCATCTCAAACAGCGTGCGCACCGGCAGGCGCAAATAAGCCTGCTCGCCCGCGATCGCTTCGCTCATCGCCTCCTGCGAGGTAAAAAAGGGAATGACGCTGCGGCCATCCTCTTTTTCCCAGTGTTGCAGATCGACCGGCGTATCCGCGGCGAACTGCGTCTCGGTGCTTTCGCCTGGCACCCAGACGTCCGCGGCCAGCAACAGCTGAAAAAATTCCGGGCGGTGCGCCGGCTCGGTAGCCGCCAGCTTCAGCACCTCTTCAAGACGGTTCATGTTTTGCCTTTCTACATAAGGCGACGGCAAGGCCGCCGCCAGATCCTTTACTTAAGCAGCAGATTCGCCAGGGTACGCACGCCGATGCCGGTTGCGCCTGCCGACCACTGATCCACCGCGCTCTTGCGGTAGGTAGCCGAGCAGTCGATATGCAGCCAGCCCTCCTGATAGCGGGTCACGAAGTGCGACAGGAACGCGGCCGCGCTGCTTGCGCCCGCCGAATGCGCCGCGCTGGCGATATTATTGAGATCGGCGAAATTAGACGGCAGATGGTTGCGGTGGAACTCCGCCAGCGGCAGACGCCAGAACGGCTCGTTCTCACTGGTGGCGCTGCCCATCAGCGACTGCGCCAGCACATCGTCGAACGTAAAGAGCGCGTGGTAGTCATTGCCGAGCGCGGTTTTCGCCGCGCCGGTCAGCGTTGCGGCGTCAATCAGCAGCGTCGGATGCTGTTCGCTGGCGTCGATCAGGCCATCGGCCAGCACCAGGCGCCCTTCCGCATCGGTATTCATCACTTCCACTGATTTACCGTTGCGGTAGCGGATGATATCGCCCAGGCGGAAAGCGTTGCCGCTGACCATATTGTCGGCGCAACAGAGGAACAGCTTAACGCGCTGCTTAAGGCCGCGAGAGATAGCCAGCGCCAGCGCGCCGGTCAGGGTCGCCGCGCCGCCCATATCGGACTTCATCGAGTCCATAAAAGCGCTCTGCTTCAGGCTGTAGCCGCCGGTATCGAAGGTGATGCCCTTACCCACCAGACAGGCGAATACCGGCGCGCTGTCGTCGCCGGTCGGGTTGTAGTCCAGCGCCAGCAGCACCGGCGGGCGGCTGGAGCCGCGTCCTACGGTGTGAAGGCCGAGATAACCCTGCTCGCGCAGGTCGTCGCCGCGCGTCACGCGATAGCTGACCGCCTCGCCGCCCACTTCGCTGATCAGGTCGATAGCGCTGTGCGCCAGATCTTCTGGCCCCAGCTCCTCCGCCGGCAGGTTAATGGTGTCGCGCACCCAGTCAATAATGCGCAGACGACGCGTAAACTCCGCCTGATCCTGTTCATTCAGCGTCGGCCAGACCACGTTGCGCTGCCCTTTCGGGCCGCGGTAGCCCTGCCAGAACGCCCAGCATGGCTCCAGATCCCAGCCTTCGCCGCTCAGCGCCACATGGCGAATACCCTGCCCGTCAATTTTGCGCGCCGCGCGCTGGATGGTATTGAGCTGATCCGCGCCATTCAGGTGAATGGTCATGCCGTTGTCGTTGCTGGTCAGAATCGCTTTCTCGCCCCAGCGCGCATCAGCGGGCTGGTGGCTCAGCGTAATGTTCATCGGTTGTGTTGTCATCGCGAAACTCCATATGCGTATAAGTATCATCCAGCCAGAAGCGCAGGCTTTAGCCGTTAAACGTCAGACCTGATAACAGATATTGCCGGGTGACGCCAGCGGATCCAGTCGGAGGCGCGCCGTTTCCGGATTTCACCGGAGAGACGGCGCAGAAATTAGCGTGAAGCGGACACCGGCGCGCGCAGGCGGGGAAGCACCTTTTGCACCAGCGCAATGGCGTAGTCGATCTCCTCTTCCGTGGTGAAGCGGCCGAGTGAAAAGCGCAGCGAACTGTGCGCCAGCGCTTCGTCAAGGCCGATGGCGCGCAGCACGTAGGAGGGTTCCATACTGGCGGAGGTGCAGGCCGAGCCGGATGAAAGTGCCAGATCTTTTAACGCCATAATCAGCGATTCGCCGTCGACGCCAGCGAAACTGATATTCAGAATATTGGGCGCGCTCTGCGTCAGATCGCCGTTAAGCTGTACGCCTTCCAGCGCGCTTAGCCCCTGCCACAGTCGCGCGCGCAGCGCGGCCAGACGCGCCATCTCGGTTTCCCGCGCTTCACGGGCCAGCGAAAACGCCTCGCCCATGCCGACGATCTGATGCACCGGCAGGGTGCCGGAGCGCATACCGCGCTCGTGGCCGCCGCCGTGCATCTGCGCGTCGATATTCACTTTGGGTTTACGGCGCACATAGAGCGCGCCGATGCCTTTCGGGCCGTAGAGTTTGTGGGCGGAGAAGGACATCAGATCGACCTTCAGTTCGCTGAGGTCGATCGGCAGTTTGCCGACGCTTTGCGTGGCATCGACATGGAAAAGAATATCGCGCGCGCGGCACAGCTCACCGATAGCGGCGATATCCTGAATCACGCCGATTTCATTATTAACGTGCATCAGCGATACCAGTACGGTGTCGTCGCGCAGCGCGTCGCGCACCGCATCAGGCGTGATAATGCCGTTAGCGGGCGGCTTCAGATAAGTGACCGTAAAGCCTTCGCTCTCCAGCTGTTTGCAGCTGTCGAGTACCGCTTTATGTTCAGTCTGGCTGGTAATGATGTGCAGGCCGCGCCCGCGCTGGGCATGCGCGGCGCCTTTCAGGGCGAGGTTGTCCGATTCGGTCGCGCCGGAGGTAAAAATGATTTCACGCGGATCGGCATTGACCAGTTCCGCTACCTGATTGCGCGCCACGTCGACCGCTTCTTCAGCCTGCCAGCCGAAACGGTGCGAGCGCGAAGCCGGGTTACCAAAGGTGCCGTCCAGCGTCAGGAACTGCATCATTTTGCTGGCCACACGCGGATCGGCCGGCGTCGTTGCGGCATAATCCAGGTAAATCGGTAATTTCATTGCGCTAAAGCTCCGTATCGAAAATCATACGTCTTTATAGCAGATTCGGCCCTGACCGCGTTAGCAGTAAGGGCCGCACAGAAGGGGATCAGGAGGCGCGAAGATTGACGTTGATTTCCTGAACGCGATTGTTCTGGAAGCGACGATTGTCCTGTGAATTCTGGCGATCGGCCACGTCGAGGATCTCCTGGTTGTTCACCAGCTCGGCCAGCGTGATGTTATTCAGAAAATCGCTGATGCGTACGCTGAGATCGCGCCACAGCACATGCGTCAGGCAGCGTTCGCCGCCCTGACAACCCTCTTTGCCCTGGCATTTAGTGGCATCAACGGATTCATCGACGGCAGTAATCACTTCGCCGACCGCAATGGCGCTGGACGCTTTGCCCAGCAGGTAGCCGCCGCCTGGTCCGCGGACGCTGGCCACCAGGCCATGCTTGCGCAGACGCGAGAATAACTGCTCCAGATAGGAGAGCGAAATGCCCTGACGCTCGGAAATATCAGCCAGCGGAACCGGCCCTTCATGGGAATGCAGGGCAACGTCCAGCATCGCGGTAACGGCGTAACGTCCTTTGGATGTCAGTCTCATAGCGTACTACCTCAATAGCGTCCGGTTATCGGAGGATTAGCAAAAGATAGCCGAAGTCTGACATTCCCGAGTATTTTGGTCAACTATTTAACCGAGTAATTTACTCAACTACTCTTTTTCGCCTTTGCGCTTTTCAAACGAGGCGAGCATGCCGCGCAGAATATTCAGCTCGTCGCGTTCCGGACGCGCACGCGTATAGAGGCGACGCAGCTTGCTCATCACCTGTCCCGGATTGCCTTCGCGGATAAAACCACTGTTAAGCATCATCTGTTCCATGTGCTGATAGAAGCGCTCCAGATCGTCCACCAGTGGATAAGGCGATTCAGCATAGACCGGCGCAGGCTGCGCTTTTTCCTGCGCCGCCAGCCACGCCATACGCACTTCATAGGCGATAATCTGCACCGCCATCGCCAGGTTGAGCGAGCTGTACTCTGGATTAGCCTGGATGGCGACGTGGTAGTGGCACTTTTGCAGCTCTTCGTTGGTCAGACCGACGCGTTCGCGGCCAAATACCAGCGCGACAGGGGCCTGCTCGCCCTCTTCCACGCTTTTGACGCCGCATTCGCGCGCGTCCAGCATGGGCCAGGGCAGCGAACGGGAACGGGCGCTGGTGCCGACTACCAGGCTACAGCCGGCAATCGCCTCGTCGAGCGTATCGACGATTTTCGCGTCACCGATAACGTCGCTGGCGCCTGCCGCCAGGGAGATCGCCTGCGAGTCAGGTTTTACCAGCGGGTTGACGAGATAAAGATTGCTTAAGCCCATGGTTTTCATCGCGCGGGCCACGGAGCCCATATTGCCGGTGTGAGAGGTTTCCACCAGCACGATTCGAATATTCTGCAGCATAGATTGGCGTCAGTCAGGAAATGATGGGCAGCATGCTAACATAACTGGAGACATTTAAAGAACGCGCTGCTATACTTCGCGCCGTTTTTCCTCGTTCTTTAACATCCAGTGAGAGATACCGATGCATCCGATGCTCAACATCGCCGTGCGCGCTGCGCGCAAGGCCGGCAACCTGATTGCCAAGAATTATGAAACCCCGGACGCGGTCGAAGCCAGCCAGAAAGGCAGCAACGACTTTGTAACCAATGTTGACCGTGATGCAGAACGACTGATTATCGAAGTGATTCGCAAATCCTACCCGCAGCACTCTATCATTACCGAAGAGAGTGGCGAACTGGCGGGCGACGATCAGGACATTCAATGGGTTATCGATCCGCTGGATGGCACTACCAACTTTATCAAACGCCTGCCACATTTCTCCGTCTCTATCGCCGTACGTATTAAAGGCCGTACTGAAGTCGCCGTGGTCTACGATCCTATGCGTAACGAGCTGTTTACCGCCGTACGCGGTCAGGGCGCGCAGCTTAACGGTTACCGTCTGCGCGGCAGCACCGCTCGCGATCTCGACGGCACTATTCTCGCGACCGGTTTCCCGTTCAAGACCAAGCAGCATGCGCCGGCCTTTATCAATGTAGTCACGAAGCTGTTTACCCAGTGCGCTGATTTCCGCCGTACCGGCTCTGCCGCGCTGGATCTCGCCTATGTCGCCGCTGGCCGCGTTGATGGTTACTTTGAAATTGGCCTGAAGCCGTGGGATTTCGCTGCGGGTGAACTACTGGTGCGCGAAGCGGGCGGCCTGGTCACGGACTTTACCGGCGGTCACGGTTATATGCACTCGGGCAACATCGTAGCGGGTAACCCGCGCGTGGTGAAATCGCTGCTTTCCAGCATGCGTGACGAGCTGAGCGAAGCGCTGAAACGCTGATATGAAAAAGGCCCCTGAAAAGGGACCTTGAACCACGCTGCGGACGTAAAGCGTGGTGGGTATGAATCGAAGAGCAAAGCGTCCCGCGCCATGGATGGCGCGGGCCGAGCGGTCAGGGATGACTTAAGCGACTTTGCGATCGATTCATACCCACCGCGTCCGCACCGTACAAAAACTAAAGGCGGCTTTTCAGCCGCCTTTTTTATTTCACTTACTTGTTAGCGTCGTTCGTGACTCAGAACCTGACGCGGTTGAGTGCGACGACCAATACGACCCATCACCGCTGCCAGCACAGCTTCAATCAGCAGCATAAAGAAGGCGTACCAGCTCGCTTTCGCGGTTGCCGCAGCAGCCTGGTCAGCCGCTTCGCGCGCTTTCTGTTCTGCCTGTTGCTTCAGCTGTTGATACTGCTGCATCGCTTTCTGATAGCTCTGCTCGGTCTGATTAACGATCTGATCGACTTCCTGATCGCTCTTACCGGTACGCGCCTTAATGATATTTTTCAGCGCGTCGCGGTCAGCCGCCTGCAGGGTATCGGAATGACGACCCATGACGCCTTTAACCCAGTTGGTAATATCCGTATCGGCATTCTGCGGATTCTGCGCGGTATTCTTCGCCTGGTTCTCCGCATTATTGGCTTCGCTATTCACATCCTTCTGTAAATTCTCCGGCTGCAATTCTGGTTTGCCGGTCTGGCGCAGCGTGGTTTGCAATTCATTTTGCAAATCATCGAGGTTGATATTATTTTCCTGCAGCTTCTGTTTTGCATAATCAGTAACCGTCGGCGCTGCGGCGGAAATACCGCTGCCTACCGCCTGGAAACCTGAGCCAATAATATTGAAAGCGCCGCCGATCAGGCTGCTGGCCAGTGTTACCGCAAGCCAGATAGTAAATAAGGTACTCAGACCAAACATCAGCAGACCATGCAGAGCGCCTTCGCGCTGTGCCAGACGGCCAGCCAGATAGCTACCAACCGCCATCGCGATTAACATGCTCAGTCCGGTCCAGATTAAAGCGCCGGTGCCAAGATGCTGCAGCGGATTTTGCTCCTGTTGCGGATCTACCGAGGTAGCGCCGATCGCGGTACCCAGCAGGGTCAGTAAAATATGCACAATCAGCGCGCCAATTACGCCAGCGAATACTGCGCTCCAGGAAATACGTTTTAAGGGTAATCCCGCGTGCGTTTCAGTAATGGTTTCTGTTGTACCATTATTAATCCGGGTTTCGTGCATGGTAGTTCTCCTCGCAACAGATAACGTTAAAAAATCAATATTATTAAAGGGACACAACATCTGGTTGTTTTATTTAGCGTAGACGAGAAAACTGTTTTCACCACAATAAGCGGCAATATATTGCGATTAACGAAGCGTAAATAGAGGAGATAAACCAGGCGGAATAAAGCAAGGACGCGAAAGATTATTTTCTCCGCGTCCTCTGTCGCGGCTGTTAGCCAAAAGGACGCAGGCCGCCGCCGATACCGGGCGTCGTGCTTTGCCACAGCGCAAATCCCACCAGGATCAGCAGCGCGCTGCCGACCAGTGCTAAAAGCGGCATCGCCAGCGCCGCCGTTGAGGCCGCCCGGCTTTCGCCGCCCAGACGCAGCGCCAGCGTTCGCGAGCGCTGCACTAGCAGGCCGATGGCGGAAATGGTTAGCGCTGTGCCCAGCGCCATAACCGCCGCCGACAGAACGCCCCAGAGATAAACGCCGATAACGCGGGAAAACAGCAGCATCATTATTGCGCCCGAACAGGGACGTAAACCCATAGACGCCACCAGCAGCAGCTGGGTTTTAAGGCTGACCGCCCCGGCGACCTGCTGCGCATCTGGCAGATGCGCATGACCACAGCCGCAGTGCGCGTCGTGCTGATGATCGGCGCGCAGAGCATGGATTTTCATCGGCGAACGCGGCCGCAGCTGACGCCGCAGCGCTTTTAACGCGCGCACGCCAATCCATACCCCCAGCCCAATTACCAACAGATAGCTCCCCTTCTCCAGCCAGTAGCTGCTGAGATGCAGCTGGCGCGAAGAGGTTTGCAGCACCACCAGCATAAACGTAACCAGAACGATCGCCACGCTGCCCTGCAGCAGCGAGGCCAACAGCGTCAGCCTGAGCGTAGTCTTGAGACGCGCCGGATGCGTCGCGAGAAAGGTGGTGATCACTACTTTGCCGTGGCCGGGTCCCAGCGCATGCAGAACGCCATAGGCCAGACTGAAGAGCACCAGCATACCGCCAGCCTGTTCGGGCGCGGTTTTGACCTGCTGCAGCAGCTGAGTCATCTGTTGATGAAGCCCTTTCTGCCAGCGCACGCTTTGCAGCAGAATCTGCGGCCAGTATTGCCACAGCGCGAATGCCGTCGCCGCCATCACAACAGCCAGCAGCCACAGAGGCCAGACGCGACGCGCAGCAGAACGGGAAAGCATCAGTGACATGTCAGCGTGACCTTTTGCGCAAACTGTCGCCCTAAATCCATCTCCTCAGGCGGCGCATTGGCTTTATCCAGCGACAGGGCGTACTGCTTCAGGCTGTCGTCTGGTTTCGGCGTATGCAGCGCCAGTTCGCAGCGCGACTTTAACGCCGCAGGCAGGCTAAGGGCATGGGCATCGCTGTAGGTCATATCAACGAAGTAGGTCGGGTCGAAAGTCAGGATATCGAAACGCTGCCCGGCTAACGCTGGCGGCTCTGCCAGCGGCAAAATAAACTCCAGCACCGCTTTGTTGCCGCTTCGCGACAGCGCGTACTCTTTTGGCAGGTTGAAAAATTTCACGCGCTGGCCGTTGTGCCATACCTCAGAGAAGTAGTGCTGACCCAGCACATTCGCCATCACTTCCGCCGCCAGTTTTTTCCATACTTCACTGCCGGGCTTCGCATCGCCCGCATCGTAAAGCAGATCGGCGGAGGTGATCTCATCCATCGTCCAGTTCATCTTCAGTCCGGTGAAGGTATCGCCGTCGGCGAGCAGTTCGGTTTTCATATCGATAAAGCTGTGTGGATGGGCATAGCTGGCCTGGCTCATCAGTAACAGTAAAGTAAAAAGGACGCCTCTCATAATGTTATAAAGTTACATTCCCGGTTAAAAGCGCATATAAGTAACAAAAAATTGTGACCCACGCTGAAGCATTGCAGAAAAAATCAGCAGCAGGCCGCGACCCTTTTCGCCATTGGCTATTCTTAGCGCAATACCGGACCGCTGGAATCTAGACTGATGAGTTCTGCTCCCTCTTCGGCACCACTCTTCACCCGATCACAGCGTCGTTGTCATCTGCTGCTGCTATTGTATCTGCCCACTCCCGCGCTAACGCTCGAAAAACTCTGTCAGTTAAACGGCGTTGACGCTGTCGTCGCCCGACAGGATATCGAAGATGTCGGGGATGAGATACAGCGTTATCACCAGCTGGAACTGCATCAAATGGTGGACGGCAGCTTTCGCATTCACGGCACCGAGCTGGATCGGCGACTTTGCCTGCTGCACTGGCTGCGGCGCGGGCTGCGCTTGTCGGAAAACTTCGTGCGCGACCATTTTGCCGCGCCGCTGCGCCAGCGCCTGAAAGCCATGAAAATAGAAAAAGCGCTCTACGACGAGATAAATTTGCAGGCGCTGATCCAGCACTGCAGCCTGAAGCTCTCCCGCGACTTTAGCGCGCGCGACCGCCTGTTTCTGCAAATCTTTATGAAGTATGGGCTGATGCAGCGCCAGCCGGCTCTGTTCAACGAGCGGCAGCGCGCCTGGCTTCAGCAGAAGTATGAGCGCGAGGCGGCGATGGACGTCATTCTTCACTGGCAAAAGCGCTGTCACCTGGCGCCGCATATCAGCGAAGCGGACTTCTGGACGCTGCTGTTCAGCCTGATCCATGCGCCTGGCCCTGATACGCTGCACCATCCCGGCAGCCAGCAGCTGATGCGGGAAACCAGACAGCTTATCGCCAGATTCGAACAGCTGGCCGAGCTGCGCTTCGGTGAACCTCAGGAACTGACGGAGCAGCTCTATACGCATCTGGCGCAGGCGCTGGATCGCTCCCACTTCGGCATCGGCATTGATAACAGCGTGGCGCTGGACGTCACGAAGCTCTATCCGCGCCTGCTGCGCACCACGCAGCAGGCGCTGGACGGGTTTGAAACCACCTACGATCTGCGTTTCAGCCAGGAGGAGGTTAGCCTGATTGCGGTGATATTCGGCGCCTGGCTGATGCAGGAAAACGCGCTGCAGGAGAAGCAGGTTCTGCTGCTGACCGGCGATAACGCCCGGCTTGAACAGCAGCTTGAGCAGCAGATCCGCGAAATTTCCCTGCTGCCGATCAATATCAAATATCAGGATATGAGCGACTTCCAGCGCGACGGCGCACCGCGTGAAATCGCGCTGGTGATCTCCCCTTACGCCACCTCGCTGCCGCTCTATTCGCCGCCGCTGATCCACGCCGAGCTGCCGCTGAGCGAACATCAGCAGCAGCGTATTCGGGCACTGCTGGAGGCTTAAGCCGCGCGCGGCCGCAAAAAGAGCGCGGGCAGCGCGACCAGCGCCATCACCCAGAAGAGATGGCCCTGCAGCGGGGTAAACAGCACGCCGCAGATCATGGTCATTACCGCGATGCCGCCGCCCATCGCCAGCGCTGAGTAGATCGACTGCAGACGGATAACGTCAGAACCGCTGCGCGCGGCGATAAAGCGCATCGCCGCCAGATGGCAGACGGTAAAGCTGCCGCAGTGCAGAATCTGCCCTACGATAAGCCAGGGTAGTTCAACGGTCGCGCCCAGCAATGTCCAGCGCACCAGCGCGCAGATGCCGGAGAGCAGCAGCAAATCGCGCGCGCGCCAGCGTCGAAACAGGCGATTGCTCAGGGCGAAAATGACAATCTCCGCCACCACGCCAAGCGACCACAGATAGCCCACCACCGAAGCGGAGTAGCCGCTCTGCTGCCACCATATCGCGCTGAATCCGTAATAGGCGGCGTGCGCCCCCTGCATCAGCGTAACGCACAGCATAAAGCGCCATACGCTGTTCTCACGCAGCAGATCGCGCCACGCCTGCCAGCCGCCGCCCGTCGCGCTGTGTCGCTCCTCGCCCTGCGGTCGCGTAAGCGGTGGCAGCAGCATGCCGCCCAGCATCGCCAGCACGCCGACGGAGAGCAGCGCCAGAATCGCCTGCGATGACCAGTGATTGACCAGCAGTCCGGTAAGTGCCGAACTGATAACAAACGCCAGCGATCCCCACAGCCGCACCGGGCCATATTTCAGTCCGATCTGCTGGGTCCAGGTGGCGGCCAGCGCATCGCTGAGCGGCACCAGCGGCGAAAAGAAGAGGTTAAAGCCTACCATAACCAAGAGCAGCCACAGCCACTGCTGCCCTATCCAGTATCCAGCGGCAAACAAGCAGGTCAGCAGCGCCAGCAGCCGCAGCGCGGCGATCAGCTGCGCTGGATGCTTCACCTGCGAAGCGATCAGCAAACTGCCCACAAAGCGCGCCACCATCCCGCAGCCGAGCAGCAGACCAATTTTTTCCGCATCAAGGCCAGTGCCCTTTAGCCAGACGCCCCAAAAAGGCAGATAGATGCCGTAGCAAAAAAAGTAAGTGAAATAGCCGAGACCGAGCCATTTTGACGAGCCGATCGCCATTCTGCCTCCCGCAGTGAAGGGTCCATAGAAGATAATTGCGCGTTACTCTAACTTAAAAAAGGCAATAAAAAAGGATGGCCGAAGCCATCCTTAATCGCGGTCACACAAGCTCAGGCTTATGCGTAAACCGGCAGACGAGCGCAGACTTCCAGCACTTTCTGTTTGGTGCGTTCGATAGTCGCTTCATCGTTGATGTTGTCGAGCACGTCGGCAATCCAGCCCGCCAGCTCGCGAACTTCCGCTTCTTTAAAGCCGCGGCGAGTCACAGCAGGCGTACCGATACGCACGCCAGAGGTGACGAACGGGCTTTTCGGATCGTTCGGCACGCTGTTTTTGTTAACGGTGATGTTGGCGCGGCCCAGCGCGGCGTCCGCCTCTTTACCAGTCAGGTTTTTGCTGACCAGATCGATCAGGAACAGGTGATTATGGGTGCCGCCTGAAACGATGTCATAGCCGCGTTCGATCAGCACTTCCACCATCGCTTTGGCGTTCTTAGCAACCTGCTGCTGATACGCTTTAAACTCCGGCTCCATCGCTTCTTTAAACGCCACCGCTTTACCGGCGATAACGTGCATCAGCGGACCGCCCTGCCCGCCAGGGAAGACGGCGGAGTTGAGTTTCTTGTAGAGCTCTTCGTCGCCGCCTTTCGCCAGAATCAGGCCGCCACGCGGACCCGCCAGGGTTTTATGGGTGGTAGAGGTGACGATATGCGCGTGCGGAACCGGGTTCGGATAGACGTCAGCGGCAATCAGACCAGCCACGTGCGCCATATCGACGAACAGGTAAGCGCCGACGCTGTCAGCAATTTCACGCATTTTCGCCCAGTCGCACACGCCAGAATAGGCAGAGAAGCCGCCGACGATCATTTTCGGCTGATGGGTTTTCGCCAGCTCTGCCAGCTCGTCATAGTCGATTTTGCCGCTCTCATCGATGCCGTAAGGCACGACGTTATAGAGTTTGCCAGAGAGGTTTACCGGCGAACCGTGAGTCAGGTGACCGCCATGCGCCAGGTTCATGCCCAGAATGGTATCGCCCGGCTTCAGCAGTGCGGTATAAACGGCGAAGTTAGCCTGAGAGCCAGAGTGCGGCTGCACGTTGGCGTAGTCGGCACCAAACAGCGCCTTAGCGCGATCGATGGCCAGTTGTTCAACGATATCAACATATTCACAACCGCCGTAGTAGCGTTTCCCCGGATACCCTTCCGCGTACTTGTTGGTGAGCTGCGAACCTTGCGCCTGCATTACACGTGGGCTGGTGTAGTTTTCAGAAGCAATCAGTTCAATGTGCTCTTCCTGACGCACTTTCTCTTGCTCCATCGCCTGCCATAATTCGGCATCATAATCGGCAATGTTCATTTCACGCTTTAACATCCGCATCTCCTGACTCAGCTAACTTTTAACGGCGGTTTAGGCTCCCTTAGGGAGCAAAGGCCAACAGTGTAAACCGTTTTGCCAGGTGACGGTAGCGCCAATTCCTCATTGCACGCAAACGATTGGCTTGCCGCTGGCAAAGGATTTTTACGCTTTCTTCCCCTGCACCGACACCGCGATTTTTCCTCAGGTTGTGACGTAGATTTTTTCAATTTGTATTTAAAGCTTGCCACTAAAATAGCCCGATTTTTTTCCGGGTTATTTACAACTGCTGAGGCGCGATCATAACATGCATTTAAAATGCAACTTTAAGCAGCCTGAGGAACCACCATGCTTGACGCACAAACCATCGCTACCGTGAAATCTACCCTTCCCGCCGTCGCCGCCGTCGGGCCAAAGCTCACCGCTCACTTTTACGATCGCATGCTTTCGCAGCATCCAGAACTGAAAAACGTGTTCAATATGAACAACCAGCGCAACGGCGACCAGCGCGAGGCGCTGTTTAACGCCATCTGCGCCTACGGCGCGAATCTGGATAATCTGGCGGCTTTACTGCCTGCGGTAGAAAAAATCGCGCAGAAGCATGCCAGCCTGACGATCAAGCCGGAACAGTACGCTATTGTCGGCGAGAACCTGCTGGCGACGATTAAAGAACTGCTGAATCCAGGCGATGAGGTGCTGGCGGCATGGGGTCGCGCTTATGGCGTGCTGGCGGATGTGTTTATCAAGCGCGAAGAGGCGATTTACCAGGAAACCGAGCAGCAGGAAGGCGGCTGGCGCGGTACGCGCGCGTTCCGCATTAGCGCTATTGAGGATCAAAGTTCGGTCATTAAAAGCTTTACCCTGACGCCGGTCGATGGCGGCGCAGTCGCAGCCTTTAAGCCGGGCCAGTATATTACCGTTCGTCTGCACCCCGCCGGTTTTGAGTTTCAGCAGAATCGCCAGTACTCGCTCACGCATACCAGCAATGGCAAAACCTACCGCATTGCGGTGAAACGCGACGCACAGGGTACCGTCTCCGGCTGGCTGCATGAAAACGCGCAGCCAGGCGATGTGCTGGAGCTAACCGCGCCACACGGCGACGTATTTATGGACGTGACGACCGACACGCCGGTGGCGCTGATCTCTGCGGGCGTGGGCGTGACCCCGACGCTGGCGATGCTGCATGCGCTGGCCGAACAGCAGCATGCCGCGCCGGTGACCTGGCTGCACGCGACGGAAAACGGTGCACAGCACGCCTTTGCGGATGAAGTGGCCGAGACGGGTGCTCGCCTGCAAGATTTTGAGAAGCGCGTCTGGTATCGCGTGCCGGATGCCGCCGATGCGGGCCGGTTTGATGCTGAAGGTATGATGGATCTGGCCAGCGAAGCCGCGCGCCTGCAGGATCCGCGCACGCAGTTCTGGCTGTGCGGGCCGGTAGGCTTTATGCAGTTTATTGCCGGTCAGCTACGCGATATGGGCGTTGATGCCTCTCGCATTCACTATGAAGTGTTCGGCCCGCATAAAGGGCTGTAAGGCCACAGCAGAAGCAGGCTACAGACGATACCTGAGCCTGCACGCGGGTGATATAGACCGAGGAGCAAAGCGTCCCGCGCCAGGGATGGCGCGGGCCGAGCTGGCAGGGATGCCGTTTTGCGTCTTTGCGATCGGGCCATATCACCCGCGCAGACACCCAGCCAACAGACAAAGCCCGCAAGCAGGCTTTTATCTTTCACAGGCGAAATTAGATCGCCTCTTCATCCTCTTCGCCGGTACGGATACGCACCACGCGCGAGACGTCAAAGACAAAAATCTTACCGTCGCCGATTTTACCGGTCTGCGCGGTTTTCATAATGGTTTCCACGCAGGTATCAACGATATCGTCGCCCACCACCATCTCAATCTTCACTTTTGGCAGAAAGTCGACCATATACTCCGCGCCGCGATAAAGCTCGGTATGCCCTTTCTGGCGGCCAAAGCCTTTAACTTCAGAGACCGTCATCCCGGTGATGCCGACCTCGGCTAAGGCTTCGCGCACATCATCGAGTTTGAATGGTTTGATAATCGCATCAATCTTTTTCATGTCAGACCCTTTTCTCACTCCCTCCGTGGCCGGATGGGGTGCTGTAAGTGTATACCCGCAGCGTCAGGCTACAGGGGCGTCGCCCGCAACGCATCCCGCCCGAAGGGGCATTTATCAACGCTTTCAGACGCTTCATCGCGCCAGAAAGCTACTCTTTAAAATCGCTGGCGTCCAGTTCATGTCGGGACAGCAGCTTATAAAACTCGGTGCGATTACGCCCGGCCAGCCGGGCGGCATTGGTGACATTGCCTTTAGTCATCTGCAGCAGCTTACGCAGGTAGTTAAGCTCAAACTGGTTTCGCGCCTCGACAAAGGTTGGCAGAACGCTGTTCTCTCCGCTCAGCGCCTGCTCGACCAGCGCATCGCTGATCACCGGCGACGAGGTGAGCGCCACGCACTGCTCAATAACGTTCACCAGCTGACGCACGTTGCCCGGCCAGCTCGCCGTCATCAGACGCTTCATCGCATCCACCGAGAAGCTGCGCACAAAGGGTTTATGTCGATCCGCCGCCTGGCGCAGCAGATGGCTGGCGAGCAGCGGAATATCTTCTGTGCGCTCATGCAGCGCGGGCAGCTTCAGATTGACCACGTTAAGCCGGTAAAAGAGATCCTCGCGAAACTCTTTTTTCTCCATCGCCTTTGGCAAGTCGCGGTGCGTCGCAGAGATAATGCGCACGTTAATATCGATATCATGATTGCTGCCGAGCGGTCGGATTTTGCGCTCCTGCAGTACGCGCAGCAGTTTCACCTGCAGCGACGGCGGCATATCGCCAATCTCATCCAGGAACAGCGTGCCTCCTTCCGCCGCCTGAAACAACCCTTCGCGCGCGCTTACCGCGCCGGTAAAGGCGCCTCTGGCGTGCCCGAACAGCTCTGACTCCAGCAGCTGTTCCGGCAGCGCGCCGCAGTTAATGGCGATAAAAGGTTTGTCCGCACGCGGGCTGGCGGCATGGATCGCCTGTGCCAGCACCTCTTTGCCGCTGCCGCTCTGGCCGTTAATCAATACGCTGACGTCAGACTGCGCCACCATATGCGCCTGCTCCAGCAGACGCAGCATCGTCGGGCTGCGGGTGACGATCGCCTCGCGCCAGCGGTCGTCGCTGGCTGGCGCGCGCTGCGCCAGCGCATCGTCAATCGCTTTATAGAGCGCATCGCGGTCCACCGGCTTGGTGAGAAAGCTGAATACGCCCTGCTGCGTGGCGGAAACGGCGTCAGGAATGGAGCCGTGTGCAGTAAGGATAATCACCGGCAGGCTGGGATTGTGCTTCTGAATTTCGCCGAACAGCGCCAGCCCGTCCATCTCATCCATACGCAAATCGCTGATCACCAGATCGATCTTCTCTTTCTGCAGCAGGCGCAGCGCTTCCGGCCCGCTGGCAGCGGTGGTCACCTGATAGCCTTCGCTAGTGAGACGCATGCCCAGCAGCTTCAGCAGGCTGGGATCGTCATCTACCAGCAGCAAACGTGCAGATTGTCTGGCCATTAAGGCTCCTCATGTTGCGAGGCTTCCGGCGCATGGCCGCCCTCTGTAACGTCCGGCGCTTTGCGTGAAGAGAGCTGGCGCTCAATATCGGTCAGGCGCTCCAGCTTATGCTGCGTGTCATTAAGGGTTTTACGCATCTGCGCATCCTGCTGGCGCAGCGCATCAAGCTGTGCATCGCTGCTCTGCTGTAAATGCGCGAAGCGCGAACGCGTTTCGCTGAGATCGAGCTGAGCGACCTGGTTGCTGCGCCACAGCTGGATCAGCGGACGCACCGCACCAGGGAAACGGCTGCTGTATTCGTCCAGCGCCTCGACATAATCGCGTCGCTCCAGCGGCGTGACGTTGCCGTTAGCCATCAGAATGCCGTTTTTAAACGCGCGCGCCCAGCCTTCAACCGGCCAGCGGTGCGCTTCGGCGCGCGCCTCTGCGGGCGACAGGCGCTCGGCGCAGTCGATGGCGCGCATCCAGTAGAGCGGATTACCCGTCGCCGCCGCGCTTTCGTTACGCCAGACGCTGGCGCAGTCAGTCGCCAGATAATCGGGAAGCCTGACCTCCGGCTCGGCGACAATGGCGTCGCGATGCGCGGACGAAGCGGCCGGGGAGGCGTTACAGCCGCTGAGAGAAAGGCTCAGCAGCGCTGTAAAAAGTGAGGCGAAGACGATGTTCATCTGTCAGAGTTTCCCGGCTGTGTGATTCAGTACGATACGAAAACAAACGTCGGCATCTTTGCTGTCAACCAGCTGCAGATCCCCCTGCATGCGACGCAGACAATCTTTAGCGATGCTCAGTCCCAGCCCGCTGCCTTTAACCGGCCCTTTGCGCTGCAGACTGCCCTGAAAAAAGGGTTCGAATATCATTTCCCGTTCTTTCGCGGGAATCGGCGTGCCGCTGTTAGCCACCTCTATCCATACTTTATCGCCCTGTAGCTGGCTGCGCAGCCAGATGCTACCGGATTCGCCGCCATAGTTCACGGCGTTAGAGTATAAGTTGTCAATCACGCGCATCAGCAGCACAGGTTCGGCGAGGCAGCGCTTCGCCTGTAGATCGCAATGCACATGCATCTGCTTAGCGCGCGCCGGCAGCGCATGGGCGCTCACCACCATATCCACCAGGTTAACAATATCCACCGCTTCCAGCGTCGTAGGGCCTTCTGACTGTTTACGGTTGTAGTCGAGCAGCTGTTCAATCAGGCGCTGCAGATGACGGCTGCTGGTATCCAGGATCGCCACTACCTCTTTCTGGTCACTGTTCAGCGCGCCGACCACTTCGTCCGCCAGCAGTTCGGTGCCTTCGCGCAGGCTGGCGAGCGGCGTTTTCAGCTCGTGGGAGAGATGGCGCAAAAATTCATGGCGCTGCGTCTCCAGCCACGCCAGCCGCTCGCTAAGCCAGACGATGCGCTGACCAAGCGAGCGCAGTTCGCGCGGTCCGCGAAAGGCCACGCTCGCGCCCAGTTCGCGCCCTTCGCCGAGCCGGTTAATCATGCGCTCGACGCTTTTGACCGGTCCGATAATCATACGGGTGAAAAGCAGCACCAGCGCCAGGCTGACGATAAACAGAATAAGCGCCTGCCAGCCGAAAAACTGGCCGCGATCGGCGATTTCACGCTGCAGCTGCAGCCCGCGCGCGAAGACTACTTCCCGCGTCTCCTGCACCAGCTGCGCATTAGCGGCGGAAAAGCGCTCCAGCGCCTGCGAGGCAGCAGCGACCGGATTACCGTTATCGCACTGCAAATCGGTTAACTGCGGCAGCGTTGCGCGCAGCGTCTGGAACACCGCCAGCGCGGGCAGGCTGGAAGCGTGAGAATCGAGTATCTGGCTGTATCGCGCGCGCTGGGTTTGATAGAGGCGCGACAGGGTGGCGTCGCCCAGCACACAATACTGCCGATAGCTGCGCTCCAGCTCCAGCGCGGTACGCGCCATCGCCTCGCTGCGCCGCACGTCGGTAAAGGTATTGCGATTGGTATCGACAGCCTGATCGCTTAAGGCTGACAGGCTTTCCCAGGCCTGCCATGCCAGCACCAGCAGCGGCAACAGCACCAGTAAAAACGCCATCAGCACCAGCTGGCGCAACGATCGGGGAAATAAACGCCATCTTCTCACGCGGTCGCTTCCTTTAATAAACGCTGTAAGGATGCTAGCGAAGTCCGCCGGTGGAAGATAGAGCGGAAATGAAAACGGCAGGCCTTCTGGCCTGCCGTGAGAGCGACGCCGCAGCATCGCCGAAAAAGAGGTGGAGCCTAACTCAACGTTTCGCCCGATGCTTGATAACGTTGCAAAGCAAGCGATTATCGGCTGGTGGACGGCAGGCTCCGTTTGGTGCGTCATTCAGTTTTTATGAGCTCTGCCGCAGTGCGGGGCAATCATAAACAGGAGAATGAGCCACGTAGTGATATTAGCAAACTTCGTGCCAGAAAATAAATAGCATTCTTTTTCAGACGGTTGCCCGCGTTAGCGGCTATTGCTGCCGTGAAGCGCGAAAGCCGAAGCGCATATCTGTCGCCAAATACCAACACATCTGCCCAGCACACGATTATAGGTTATTTATCAGTAAGATATATGTCTCCTTTTAGAGACAGCCTAAAGGGGAAATGTCGCTGTTTCCCAACACTTATAAAAAAGGAGACATCGCTGTCTCCTTTTTGCCTGCTTACCAGATTTATCCTAGCTGCTTACGCGCATTGCGGAAGATGCGCATCCACGGGCTATCCTCGCCCCACTCAGCTGGATGCCAGGAGTTGCTCACCGTACGGAATACGCGCTCCGGGTGCGGCATCATAATCGTGACGCGCCCGCTTTCGTTCGTTACCGCCGTAATGCCGTGAGGCGAGCCGTTCGGGTTAGCCGGGTAAGATTCGGTGACTTTACCGTAGTTATCGATAAAGCGCAGCGCGACCAGACCTTTCGACTCCAGCGCGGCCAGATGCGCGCCGTCACGCACTTCCACAAAGCCCTCGCCGTGAGAGACCGCAATCGGCATATGCGAGCCTGCCATGCCGTCCAGCAGCAGAGACGGGCTGACGGCCACTTCAACCAGGCTAAAGCGCGCTTCGAAACGCTCAGACTGGTTGCGCACAAAGCGCGGCCAGAGGTCACTGCCCGGGATCAGCTCGCGCAGATTCGACATCATCTGGCAGCCGTTGCACACGCCAAGCGCCAGCGTCTGCGGACGATGGAAGAAGTTCTCGAACTCATCGCGCACGCGGTTGTTGAACAGAATAGATTTTGCCCAGCCCTCGCCAGCGCCCAGCACGTCGCCATAAGAGAAACCGCCGCAGGCCACCAGTGCCTGGAACTCTTCCAGCCCGCGACGTCCCGCGAGCAGATCGCTCATATGCACGTCAACCGCCGTGAAGCCAGCGCGGTGGAAAGCAGCCGCCATCTCAACATGGGAGTTAACGCCCTGCTCACGCAGCACTGCGACGCGCGGACGCGCGCCGGTAGCAATCATCGGCGCAGCGATATCCTCTTCCGGTTTAAAGGTCAGGTGAACGTTCAGGCCGGGATCGTTATCGTCTTTACGCGCCTCATGCTCCTGGTCGGCGCAGAGAGGGTTATCGCGCAGACGCTGCATCTGCCAGCTGGTTTCGCCCCACCAGGTACGCAGCGTGGTGCGGCTTTCGCTGTAGATCGCGCTGTCGCCGGAACGAATAACAAAACGATCGCCGCGCTGCGCGCTGCCCAGAACGTGACTGCAGCCTGCCAGTCCCTGCTCCGCCAGCACCTTCTCAACCGCATCGCGATCTTCCGCTTTAATCTGAATAACCGCGCCCAGCTCTTCGGTAAAGAGCGCCGCCAGCGCGTCGCTGCCCAGCGCGGCGATATCGACATCGATGCCGCAGTGGCCGGTAAAGGCCATTTCCGCCAGCGTCACCAGCAGGCCGCCGTCTGCGCGGTCGTGGTAAGCCAGAAGTTTCTGCTGCGCCACCAGCGCCTGCATCGCATTGAAAAAGCCCGCCAGCTGCTGCGCATCGCGCACGTCGGCCGGTTTGTCGCCCAGCTGACGATAAACCTGCGACAGCGCGGTCGCGCCCAGCGTATTCGCGCCGTTGCCGAGATCGATCAGCAGCAGCAGGTTTTCACCCTCTGCCTGCAGCTGCGGCGTCACGGTGCGGCGCACATCTTCCACGCGGGCGAAGGCGGTGATCACCAGCGACAGCGGCGCGGTCATTTCGCGCTGCTCGACGCCTTCCTGCCAGCGGGTTTTCATCGACATAGAGTCTTTGCCCACCGGGATAGTGATGCCGAGCGCAGGACAAAGCTCTTCGCCTACCGCCTTGACCGCTTCGTACAGGCCTGCATCTTCGCCCGGATGACCTGCAGCGGCCATCCAGTTAGCGGAGAGCTTCACGCGCTTGAGATCGCCAATCTGCGTCGCCGCAAGGTTGGTCAGCGCTTCGCCCACCGCCAGACGGCCCGAAGCGGCGAAATCGAGCAGCGCAACCGGGGCGCGTTCGCCCATCGCAAAGGCTTCGCCGTGATAGCTGTCGAGGCTGGCGGTAGTAACCGCGCAGTTCGCGACCGGGATCTGCCACGGGCCGACCATCTGGTCGCGCGCCACCATGCCGGTCACGGTACGGTCGCCGATAGTAACGAGAAAGGTTTTCTCCGCCACGGCTGGCAGATGCAGCACGCGGTTTACCGCATCGCTGAGGGTAATGCTGTCGCGCAGCAGCGGCTCGCCTTTTGCCTGCTGCGTCACTACGTCGCGCGTCATTTTCGGCGTTTTGCCCAGCAGTACGTCAAGCGGCATGTCGATAGGCGTGTTGTCGAAATGACTGTCGCTCAGGCTCAGGTGCTGCTCTTCGGTCGCTTCGCCGATAACGGCATAAGGGGCGCGCTCGCGCTGACACAGCGCGTCGAATTCAGCCAGCTTCTCTGGCGCCACCGCCAGCACGTAGCGCTCCTGCGACTCGTTACACCACACTTCCAGCGGGCTCATGCCCGGCTCATCGTTAAGGATATCGCGCAGGTTAAAACGGCCGCCGCGACCGCCGTCGCTCACCAGCTCCGGCATGGCGTTGGAGAGACCGCCCGCGCCTACGTCGTGGATAAAGAGAATCGGGTTCTCTTCGCCCATCTGCCAGCAGCGGTCAATCACCTCCTGACAGCGGCGTTCCATTTCCGGGTTATCGCGCTGCACCGAGGCGAAATCGAGATCGGCGTCTGACTGGCCGGAGGCCATAGATGAGGCCGCGCCGCCGCCCAGGCCGATATTCATCGCCGGGCCGCCCAGTACGATCAGCTTCGCGCCGACGGTAATTTCACCTTTCTGCACGTGGTCGGCGCGGATATTGCCGATGCCGCCCGCCAGCATAATCGGCTTGTGATAGCCGCGCAGCTCAACGCCGTTATGGCTGTTGACCTGCTCTTCATAGGTGCGGAAATAGCCGTTCAGCGCCGGACGCCCAAATTCGTTATTGAACGCCGCGCCGCCCAGCGGGCCTTCGGTCATGATGTCCAGCGCGCTGACGATGCGGTCCGGCTTGCCGAAATCCTCTTCCCAGGGCTGCTCAAAGCCTGGAATACGCAGGTTCGACACCGAGAAACCGACCAGACCGGCTTTCGGCTTCGCGCCGCGCCCGGTGGCGCCTTCGTCGCGGATTTCACCGCCGGAGCCGGTCGCCGCACCTGGCCACGGCGAGATCGCCGTCGGGTGGTTATGGGTTTCTACCTTCATCAGGATATGTGCTGCTTCCTGATGGTATTCATATTCGCCTTTGCGCGCGTCGGCGAAGAAGCGCCCTACCTCTGAGCCTTCCATAACCGCTGCGTTGTCTTTATAGGCTGACAGCACATGATCCGGCGTGGTCTCAAAGGTATTTTTAATCATTTTAAACAGCGACTTCGGCTGTTTTTCGCCGTCGATAATCCAGTCGGCGTTGAAGATTTTATGACGGCAGTGCTCAGAGTTGGCCTGCGCGAACATATAGAGCTCGATGTCGTTCGGGTTGCGTCCGAGGCGCTGGAAAGCCTCCAGCAGGTAGTCGATTTCATCGTCCGCCAGCGCCAGACCCAGCGTACGGTTAGCCTCTTCCAGCGCCTGGCGGCCGTTATTCAGCACGTCTACGCTCTTCAGCGGCTGCGGCTCATGATGGGCGAACAGCGCCTCCGCCTGCGAAAAATCGCTGTAGACGGTCTCCATCATGCGGTCATGCAGCAGCGACTGAAGCGCCTGCCACTGCGTTTCCGTCAGCTGCGGCGCCTGCACATAGAAAGCCAGGCCGCGCTCCAGGCGTCGCACCTGCGGCAGATCGCAGTTGTGCGCGATATCTGTCGCTTTGGAAGACCAGGGCGAAATAGTGCCGGGACGCGGCGTGACCAGCATCAGACGGCCTTGCGGCGCATGTTCGGCGAGAGAAGGACCGTATTTCAGCAGGCGCTGCAGGCGCGCTTTTTCATCAGCGTTCAGCGGTGCGCTGACATCGGCAAAATGGACGTACTCGGCGTAAATGTCACTCACCGGCAGGTGAGCGTCCTGAAAGCGGGTCAGCAGTTTGTTTACACGAAATGCCGACAGGGCGGGCGAACCACGCAGAATTTCCATCATTTAATCTCTCGTCAGAGCGCCGTGCGACGCTTCAAGGGGCACAACAGCAGAAAACGGGCGGTATTATAGAGAAACACCCCGCCCGACGAAACCGTTTGCGCATAATTTCTCTGACCACGGAATTGCCTGAAATTTGCGCAAAACCTGCTTTATAAGTTGCTCTGCGCTGCTGAGTTGCGCAAAATGCCCCTCGCTCTGAGAGTTTAAAAAAGATCAATACTGCCTTTAAAAGACAGAGGCCTTAGAGCCAGCGAGAGACAACTATTTGAAACGCCTAAAATTAAACTATCTGTTTATCGGTCTTGTCACCTTGCTGCTGGCGATGGCTTTGTGGCCATCTGTCCCGTGGTACGGTAACGGACAGGATGCGATTTCACAGATAAAATCACGGGGAGTGCTGCGTATCAGTACCATCAATTCCCCGTTGACTTACTACACCGTTAATAAATCTCCAGCCGGTATGGATTATGAGCTGGCGAAACGTTTTGCCGACTACCTGGGCGTTAAGCTCAAGGTTACGGTGCGTCCAAACCTCAGCGATCTGTTTGACGATCTTGACGACGGCAAGGCGGATTTGCTGGCGGCGGGCCTGATTTACAACGATGAGAGGCTGACGCGCTACAAAACCGGGCCGAGCTACTACTCCGTGTCCCAGCAGCTGGTCTATCGCGTTGATAAGCCGCGCCCGAAGAATCTCGGCGATCTGAAAGGCGAGCTCAGAGTCGCTTCCGGCTCAGCCTATCTTTCGTCGCTGAAAGCGGCGCGCGATAAGCAGTATCCCGATCTTAACTGGGTTATCTCCACCGACCAGGCGCCTAAAGCCCTGCTGGAAGCGGTAGCCGACGGTAAGCTCGACTACACCATCGGTGACTCCGTTACCATCGCCCTGCTGCAGCGCATCCATCCGCAGCTGGCGGTGGCGTTCGACGTCACCGATGAGGAGCCGGTCACCTGGTATGTGCCGCACAGCGACGACAGCAGCCTGGATGCCGCCATGCTCGACTTCTTCAACTCTATGGGCGAAGAAGGGGCGATGGCGCGCCTGGAGGAGAAGTATCTTGGCCACGTCGGCACCTTCGACTACGTTGATACGCGCACCTTTTTACGCGCTATTGACGTGACGCTGCCGGAGATCAAGCCGCTGTTTGAGAAGTATGCGGCCAGCATCGACTGGCGACTGCTGGCGGCGATCTCTTATCAGGAGTCGCACTGGAATCCGCTGGCGACCTCCCCTACCGGCGTACGCGGCATGATGATGCTGACGCGCAACACCGCCGATAGCGTGAACGTTGAGGATCGCACCGATATCGAACAGAGCATTCGCGGCGGCAGCCTCTATCTGCAACGCATGATGGAGAAGGTGCCCGACACCATTCCTGAGGAGGAGCGCATCTGGTTCGCGCTGGCGGCGTATAACATGGGTTATGCTCATATGCTGGACGCGCGCAAGCTCACCGCGAAACAGGGCGGTAATGCCGACAGCTGGGCGGATGTAAAGCTGCGGCTGCCGATGCTGAGCCAGAAGCGCTATTACGCGCAGACCACTTACGGCTACGCGCGCGGTCAGGAAGCCTACAACTACGTTGAAAATATCCGTAAGTATCAGCTGAGCCTGGTGGGGTATCTGCAGGAGCAGGAGAAACGCCTTGCCCAGCGCTCCGCGCAGGAAGCGGAGCTGGGCAGCGGTTATCCGGCGGTCGCGCCGGAAATTGCGATGAACTGAGAATGGGGTATTTGCTCAGGCGTGTCGCGCACCATCATTCCGTTCCGCGCTGCGCCTGACGCAGCGCTTTTTTCTGCTCGCGCCGCATGCGGAAAAAGTCGCTCAGCATTGCCGCGCATTCCTCCGCCAGTACACCGCTCTGCAGCGTGATCTGATGATTCATGCCGGGATGGCCGAGCACGTCCATAAGCGAGCCAGCCGCGCCGGTCTTCTCATCGCTGGCGCCGTAAACCAGCCGCCCGATGCGGCTGTGCACCATCGCGCCAGCGCACATTACGCAGGGCTCCAGCGTCACGTAGAGCGTGGTATCAAGCAGGCGATAATTTTCCAGCACCTTGCCCCCCTGGCGCAGCGCCATAATTTCAGCGTGCGCGGTAGGATCGTGCTGGCCGATGGGCCGGTTCCAGCCTTCGCCAATAACGCGATCGCCCTGCACCAGCACCGCGCCGACCGGCACCTCGCCCTGCTCCCAGGCCATGCGCGCCAGCCGCAGCGCATGGCGCATCCAGTATTCGTCTTGAGATTGATTCACGCAGGCCCACTCCCGGCAGCAGCAAAGCGGCGCATTATAGCGATCCCGCGCGCAGATTCGAAGATGAAACTCTACTCCAGCTGCTGAAGTTCGCCGCGCGGCGTTACGCGCCAGCGATGCTGGCAGAAAAAGAGCAGCGGGTTATCCTGCTTACTGTCGCTGTAGCCGCTGTAGAGCTGAAGCGGCGTGCCGATCTGCTCCTCAAGCTGAACCACTTTCTCATGGCCGAGACAGCGCATAGCCAGCACGCGGCCGCCCACTCCACGCTGCATCTGGCTGGCGATCAGCTTCACGCGCGGCAGGAACGCCGAATCGTAGTAAACCTGCTCCACCAGCGACTGCGGCGAACCGGTAATCAGCCATACGTCGGCATCGTCGCTGCTCAGATAGTCAGTCAGACGCTGCTGCACCACCGGAAAGGCGGTCACGCGCTGACGGAACCACTGCGCAAACTCCGCTTCGCGCCGCTGCAGAGTACGCTCTGAACGGCCAAAGGTGATCGACCAGAGTAACAGGCTCATCGGCCAGCGCGCCGCGCGCCCTTTAATCAGCAAGCCAAGCCCCACCACCGGCAGCAGCGGCACCACCAGCAGTAAGTTAAGCGGCTGGCGCCACAGCAGGTAGCGCATAAAAGTGCCAAACATATCCTGCTGATGTAGCGTGCCGTCCAGATCGAAAAACACGACGCGACGTTGTGTACCTTTGGTCAAAAAACGCTCCTTTCAGTTTTGTTCTCCACCCTGCTCCTTATTGTAGCCATCAACCGCCACAGCGGCGACGGCGGCTATTTTTAATTCCAGCTACTACAATGCCAGATGAATAGTTTATTCTTCAGCGGATATACGCATCTTGCGGCAGGATATTTAAACGAGGACCAGGCATGAGCTCATTGCTGCGCATTCGTCAGCTCTATCCGCGTCTGGCGCTAAACGAGCGTCGGCTGGCGGACTTTCTGTTGTCACAGCCGGATCGGGCGCGCCATCTCAGCTCGCAAAAACTGGCTGAAGAGGCGGGAGTCAGCCAGTCGAGCGTGGTGAAATTCGCGCAAAAGCTGGGCTATAAGGGGTTTCCCGCGCTTAAGCTGGCGCTGAGCGAATCGCTGGCGGATCGCGACGCGATTACCGTGCATAACCATATTCTTAGCGATGATTCGCTAAAAACTGTGGGCGAGAAGCTACTGACCGAAAAGCTTTCCGCTATTCGCGCCACGCTTGATATCAACAGCGAAGAGAAGCTGACCGAGACGCTGCACCTGCTGAAAAACGCCCAGCGCATCGTGCTGGTGGGCATCGGTGCCTCCGGGCTGGTGGCGAAAGATTTTTCCTGGAAGCTGATGAAGATCGGCATCAATGCGGTAGCGGAGCAGGATATGCACGCGCTGCTGGCAAGCGTGCAGGCGATGCGTCCCGGCGACGTGCTGCTGGCGATCTCCTACACCGGCGAGCGGAAAGAGATCAATCTGGCGGCGCAGGAAGCCGCACAGATCGGCGCCTACGTGCTGGCGTTTACCGGCTTTACGCCCAACAGCCTGCAGCAGACTGCGACCCACTGTCTCTATACCGTGGCGGAAGAGCAAAGCACGCGCAGCGCCGCTATCTCCTCGACCACGGCGCAGCTGGCGTTGACCGATTTGCTGTTTATGGCGCTGGTGCAGAACGATCCGGAACGCGCTGCCAGCCATATCCGCCATAGCGAAGCGCTGGTGAAAAAGCTGAACTAAGCGGCGAACGCGAGTATAATGGCGCCGTTTTTAGCTGATCAGGTGAAATGATGGCGCTGCTGATTACCGCCAGATGCATTAATTGCGATATGTGCGAACCCGAATGTCCCAACCAGGCGATCACTCTCGGCGCGGAGATCTATGAGATTGACGCCAGCCGCTGTACCGAGTGCGTCGGACATTACGACGTGCCGACCTGTCAGAGCGTTTGCCCTATCGACAACACCATTATTATCGATCCACAGCACATCGAATCGCGCGATGCGCTGTGGGAGAAGTTCGTGGTGCTGCACCACTAGTTTTCGATAATCACCGTTGCGCAGGCGTAGTGGCGCTCATCCGCCAGCGTGACGTGTACCTGTCTGACACCCAGCTTTTCCGCCACTTCGCTGGCGTGGTTAAAAAAGCGCAGTCCGGGCTTGCCCAGCGCATCGTTGTAAACTTCAAACTGATTAAAAGCCAGCCCGCCGCGAATGCCGGTGCCAAAGGCTTTGGCCGCGGCTTCCTTGACGGCGAAGCGCTTAGCCAGAAAGCGCACCGGCTGCTGGTGCTGCTGATATTGCTGCCACTCGGCTTCGCTCAGCACGCGTCGCGCCAGGCGATCGCCGGAACGTTCAATCACGCCGGCGATGCGCTCGATTTCGACGATGTCGGTGCCCAGTCCGAGAATAGCCATTAGCGACGCGCTTCCCGCATCAGCAGCTTCATCTCTTTTACCGCATCGGCCAGACCGCTGAACAGCGCGCGGCCGATAATGGCGTGGCCGATATTCAGCTCGTGCATCTCCGGCAGCGCGGCGATCGGCTGTACATTGTGGTAGGTCAGCCCATGACCGGCATTAACCCGCAGCCCCAGGCTGGAGGCAAAGGTGGCGGCGTGACGGATACGCGCCAGCTCGGCCTCGCGCGGCAGGCCTTCCGCCGCCTCGGCGTAGGCGCCGGTGTGAATTTCGATATAGGGCGCGCCGCTGGCGACCGCCGCCTCAATCTGACGGTGATCCGGGTCGATAAACAGCGAAACCTGAATGCCCGCCTCGCTCAGCTGTTTAACCGCCGCATTGATTTTGTCCTGCTGGCCCGCCACGTCGAGGCCGCCTTCAGTCGTTACCTCTTCGCGCTTTTCCGGCACCAGGCAGACGAAATGCGGTTTAATATCGCAGGCGATACCGACCATCTCATCGGTGACCGCCATCTCCAGGTTCATGCGCGTCTGGATGGTGTCGCGCAGAATACGCACGTCGCGATCGGTAATGTGGCGGCGATCCTCACGCAGGTGTACGGTAATGCCTTCTGCGCCCGCCTGCTCGGCGACAAAGGCCGCCTGCACCGGATCGGGATAGTGGGTGCCGCGCGCGTTACGTACCGTGGCGATATGATCGATGTTGACCCCTAACAGCAACTCAGCCATGACAATCCTCAGCTTAACTATGTCGTAAAATCAGAGTGTACCGCGGCGCGCGGCGCAGGCACAGCGCTACGGGCTTGCCGCATCCGGCCGCTTTTTCGGCACGAACTGGCGAAACAGCTCGGTGCTCTTTAAGGGCTTGCCGCCCAGGTAGGGTTTCAGCGCCATACGGGTGAAACGCTTGGCGGCGCGCAGCGTGTCAGCGTCAGGGAAATCGCGTTCCCACAGCGCGCGTAGCTGGCGGCCGGTAAAGCTGCGCTGGTTCGCGACCAGACTGGCGATAAAGCCCTTCTCTTCGCGGTAGTTGTAGGTCATCGCGTCGGCGACAGGTTCACCGCTGCCGGCGCAGTGCAAAAAGTCAACGCCGTAACCGAGATGGCCGAGCAGCGCCAGCTCAAAACGGCGCAGCGCCGGTTCAGGCGAGCTTTCGCCCGACGCCAGCGTCTGCAAACAGTTCAGATAGTCGAAAAAGAGTTCTGAGAAGGGAAATTCCTGCTCCAGCACGCGCGACAGCAGTTCGTTAACGTAGAGGCCGCAGTAAAGTGTGATGCCGCTGAGCGGCAGCGCCAGCGAGACCGCTTCGGCTTTGGTCAGAGTTTTGACTTCGCCGCGCCCGGTCCAGCGCACCAGCAGCGGCGTAAAGGGCTGCAGCGTGCCTTTCAGCTGCGAGCGACGCGCGCGCGCCCCTTTCGCCAGCACCCTGACCCGCCCATGGCTTTCGCTGAAGAGATCGAGCAGCAGGCTGGTTTCGCTGTAGGGGCGACTATGCAGCACAAAGGCGCGTTGCCAGCCTTCCATAGGATCAGAGGTCGTCTACATAGCCCAGGCTGCGCAGCGCACGTTCGTCGTCGGCCCAGCCCGATTTAACTTTGACCCACAGCTCAAGATGCACTTTCGCTTCAAACATCTCTTCCATATCTTTGCGCGCTTCAATGCCGATGGTCTTGATTTTGGCGCCTTTGTTGCCAATCACCATCTTCTTCTGCCCTTCGCGCTCAACCAGGATCAGGCCATTGATATCGTAGCCGCCGCGCTCGTTAGAGACGAACTGCTCGATTTCGACCGTTACCGAGTAAGGCAGTTCGGCGCCGAGGAAACGCATCAGCTTCTCACGGATAATCTCTGACGCCATAAAGCGCTGCGAGCGATCGGTGATGTAATCTTCCGGGAAGTGGTGCTCCGCCTGCGGCAGGCGCTTGCGCACGATCGCGGCGATGGTATCGACATTTTTCCCGCTTTCTGCGGAAATCGGCACGATATCGAGGAAATCCATCTGCTGGCTGAGGAACTGCAGGTGCGGCAGCAGGATGCTCTTATCCTGAATATTGTCCACTTTGTTAATAGCCAGCACGACCGGCACTTTATTGTCGCGCAGCTTGTTGAGCACCATCTCATCGTCCGGCGTCCAGCGCGTGCCTTCAACCACGAAGATCACCAGCTCGACATCGCCGATAGAGCTGCTGGCCGCGCGGTTCATCAGGCGGTTGATGGCGCGCTTCTCTTCCATATGCAGCCCGGGCGTATCCACGTAGATGGCCTGATATGCGCCTTCGGTGTGGATGCCCATAATGCGGTGACGCGTGGTTTGCGGCTTACGCGAGGTGATCGACACCTTCTGCCCCAGTAGCTGGTTCAGTAAGGTGGATTTGCCGACGTTGGGTCGGCCGACAATCGCGACAAAGCCGCAATAGGTGTTCTGTTCGCTCATTCGAGTCCTGACTTATTCAGCGCCTGTTCAGGCGCCGGGATGTTGCTATTCGAGACCAAGCTTGATTAACGCCTGTTCGGCAGCAGCCTGTTCTGCTTTACGGCGGCTTGAGCCTACGCCCACCACCGGTTCAGCCATGCCACTCACCTGACAGTGAATGGTGAATTCCTGATCGTGGGCTTCGCCACGCACCTGCACCACCAGATAGGACGGCAGCGGCAGGTGACGCCCCTGCAGATACTCCTGCAGGCGGGTTTTCGGATCTTTTTGCTTGTCGCCCGGGCTAATCTGCTCAAGGCGCGTCTGATACCAGTCCAGGATCAGCTTCTCCACCGTCTGGATATTGCTGTCGAGAAAGATACCGCCAATCAGCGCTTCCACCGTATCCGCCAGGATCGATTCACGGCGGAATCCGCCGCTCTTCAGTTCGCCCGGTCCCAGGCGCAGGCATTCACCAAGGTCAAATTCTCGTGCCATCTCCGCCAGCGTGTTGCCACGCACCAGCGTCGCGCGCATGCGGCTCATATCGCCCTCGTCAACGCGAGGAAAGCGATGATAGAGCGCATTGGCGATCACATAGCTGAGAATGGAATCGCCGAGAAATTCAAGACGCTCGTTGTGCTTACTGCTGGCGCTGCGGTGCGTTAACGCCTGTTGCAAGAGTTCCGGATGAGTAAAAGTGTAGCCCAGTTTGCGCTGAAGCTTATTAATGAGGATGGGGTTCATGCGATTCCAGTTCTTTTGTGCGTCTGTGACTCTGCATACGAAACAGGGCTGGCTTTCCAACGCAATCTGTTTAGTGTGCAGTGGCCCCCCGAAGGAGGCCAACCGTTTTGCCCATTAATCGGGGCCAGATTTATCAATGAATGCCGCCAATACGGCTCAGGCGAACGCCTGTCGGCCATTGGCCTTCCTGCTTATCGAAGCTCATCCAGATGGCAACCGCTTTTCCGACCAGATTACGTTCCGGGACAAAGCCCCAGTAGCGGCTGTCGGCGCTGTTGTCGCGGTTATCGCCCATCATGAAATATTGCCCCTGCGGCACGATCCAGGTCGCCTGCGGCTGGCCCGGCTGCTGATAATACATGCTTGCCTGACTCTGCGCTTCGTTTACCAGCAGAATATCGTGCGTTACGTTGCCCAGTGTCTCTTTGCGCGTGCCGAGACGCAGCCCGCCGCGCATGGTTTCGCCCTGCGGCACCTGATAGAAGCCATTGCCGGTTTCGTTGCCGTCAAACCCGCTGAAGGTCTGAATAAAGTTGCTCGGCTCGACGTTGGTATAGGTGATCGGCAGCGCGCTGGCGCAACGCTGGCCAGCGGCGCAGTTCGGGCTGACGGTCAGCGTTTTGCTGTAGGGGTCAAAGACCACTTTGTCACCCGGCAGGCCGATAACGCGCTTAATATAGTCCAGGCTCGGATCTTTCGGGTATTTAAATACCGCGATATCGCCGCGCTGCGGATGACCGGTCGGGATCAGCGTCGTCTGGGTAATAGGATCTTTAATGCCGTAGGCAAATTTCTCGACCAGAATGAAATCGCCGATCAGCAGCGTGGGCATCATGGAGCCGGACGGGATCTGGAACGGCTCATAAATAAACGAGCGCACCACAAATACCACCAGCAGCACCGGGAAGACCGACGCGGCGGTCTCAATCCAGCCTGGCTGCCCGCTGACTTTCGCCAGCGTTTTATCATCGAGGGTGTTGCCTGCCGCAGCCTGCGCTTCCGCTCGTTTGGCCCGGCGCGCCGGTGCCCACTTAACGCGATCGATACACCAGATAACGCCGGTAACCAGCGTCGCTATCGCCAGAACCAGGGCGAACATATTAGCCATTGGGGATCCTTATTTGCTGTCCTTACCGACATGCAGAATGGCGAGGAAGGCTTCCTGCGGCAGCTCAACGTTACCGACCTGCTTCATGCGTTTCTTGCCTTCTTTCTGCTTCTGCAACAGTTTCTTCTTACGGCTGACGTCGCCGCCATAGCACTTGGCGAGTACGTTTTTACGCAGCTGCTTCACGGTTGAGCGAGCAATGATGTGGTTGCCGATCGCCGCCTGAATCGCAATGTCGAACTGCTGACGCGGGATCAGATCTTTCATCTTCTCCACCAGCTCGCGGCCGCGATATTGCGAGTTGTCGCGGTGGGTAATCAGCGCCAGCGCATCGACGCGCTCGGCGTTGATCAGCACGTCGACGCGCACCATGTCAGAGGCCTGGAAACGTTTAAAGTTATAGTCCAGCGAGGCGTAGCCGCGCGAGGTCGATTTCAGGCGGTCGAAGAAGTCGAGAACCACTTCCGCCATCGGGATCTCATAGGTCAGCGCGACCTGGTTGCCGTGGTAAACCATGTTGGTCTGCACGCCGCGCTTCTCAACGCAGAGCGTGATGACGTTGCCGAGATACTCCTGCGGCAGCAGCATATGACACTCGGCGATCGGTTCGCGCAGCTCTTCGATATTATTCAGCGGCGGCAGCTTAGACGGGCTGTCGACGTAGATAATTTCTCCGCCGGTGGTTTCCACTTCATACACAACGGTCGGCGCCGTGGTGATCAGATCGAGATCGTATTCGCGCTCCAGGCGCTCCTGAATGATCTCCATATGCAGCAGACCGAGGAAGCCGCAGCGGAAGCCGAAGCCGAGCGCAGTAGAGCTTTCCGGCTCATAAAACAGCGAGGCGTCATTCAGGCTCAGCTTGCCGAGCGCGTCGCGGAAGGCTTCATAGTCGTCAGAGCTTACCGGGAACAAGCCAGCATAAACCTGCGGCTTCACTTTCTTAAAGCCGGGCAGCGCTTTATCCGCCGGGTTACGCGACAGGGTCAGGGTATCGCCCACCGGCGCGCCAAGGATATCTTTAATGGCGCAAACCAGCCAGCCTACCTCGCCGCAGTTCAGCTGCGTACGGTCAACCTGCTTCGGCGTAAAGATGCCGAGGCGGTCGGCGTTGTACACCTGACCGGTGCTCATCACTTTAACCTTGTCGCCTTTGCGCAGCGTGCCGTTTTTCACGCGGATCAGCGAGACGACGCCCAGGTAGTTATCAAACCAGGAGTCGATAATCAGCGCCTGCAGCGGGCCTTCCGGATCGCCTTCCGGCGGCGGAATATCACGCACCAGACGCTCCAGCACTTCAGGCACGCCGACGCCAGTTTTCGCCGAGCAGCGCACCGCATCGGTCGCGTCGATGCCGACGATATCTTCAATTTCCTGCGCCGCGCGTTCCGGATCGGCGGCAGGCAGGTCGATTTTGTTCAGTACCGGCACAACTTCCAGATCCATCTCGATCGCGGTGTAGCAGTTCGCCAGGGTCTGCGCTTCCACGCCCTGTCCTGCATCCACCACCAGCAGCGCGCCTTCGCAGGCCGCCAGCGAGCGTGATACTTCATAGGAGAAGTCAACGTGCCCTGGGGTATCGATGAAATTGAGCTGGTAAGTTTCGCCGTTCAGCGCTTTGTAATCGAGCGTTACGCTCTGCGCTTTGATGGTAATGCCGCGTTCGCGCTCCAGGTCCATAGAGTCAAGTACCTGTGCCGCCATCTCGCGATCGGTTAAGCCGCCACAGATTTGAATCAGGCGGTCAGAGAGCGTCGATTTACCGTGGTCGATGTGCGCGATGATGGAGAAGTTTCTTATGTGCTTCATTTATATGAATATCTTCACGTAGAAAAACAGTTGAGAACCTGAGCACAGACACATTCAGGAAGATCGCTCTTTACCTACAATCCTGTCAGCCTCATTAATGACGACGCATATTACACTGTTAAGGCCGCGCATAAAAGAATGGAACGTTGCGGAATCACAACACTTTTTGGCGAGAAACAGGCGCTAAAAGGCCGCGATATACGCGGCCTGGCAGAGGATCACGCTTCGCTTTCCACCCGCAGGGCGTCGGGCGGAAGCGCAACGTTCAGGATGATGGGCTGAAAAGCGGCGCGATCGCCTACCTTCAGCGAGACGCCTTTCGCGACGATAAAACCGCCGATGCCGCCGAGCAGCGCGCCGCAGGCTGCCGCCAGATCGCTGTGGAACAGCGCCTGGAACAGGCCCGCCAGCAGAAACAGTCCAAACAGCGGCGTCATATAGACCAGCAGCGCCGAACCGAGCAGGCTGCTCTCTTTAATGCCCAGCTCAACGCGCTGACCGGGCTGTAACGGCGTCGCGCTGACGATTTCCATCACGTGAGCGTCTTTCGGCCCCAGCTTATTGAGCATATGGCTGCCGCAGCCTTTGCGCGCTGAACAGCTGTTGCAGGAGGTTTTCGCCTCTGTATGCAGCGTGGCGATGCCGTCACGCCATGCCACTACCGTGGCCCACTCTCTCATCATCGTTGCGACCCCAAATCAATACTGTCCGCTATGCGTTTTGCCGTCGCGGGCGGCAGTTCGCCCACCACGGTGATTTCGCTATTATTGCGCACTTCGGTCTGGACCGTTCGACGTCCTGTGCGCAATGTCTGCGTGACGCTGCTTTTATCGGCCGGGGTAATATTGATGGCGAAGCTGAACAGGCCGTCGCTGTAAAGCTGTGACTCTACGGTTTTGTTCATGGCCGGAATGTCGCGGCGGCTCTGCGAAATAAGCTTCATACCCGCCGGCACCCAGCCTGGCTGCCAGCTGAGTTTGACCTTCTCCCCTTCCGGCACCGAAAGCGACGGCGGCAGATTAGCCTTTTGCAGCCCCTGCATAAGATTGCGCACGCCTTCATCGACCGCGAAGCTGATCACCCGGAACTGCTCCAGGGTTTCGCCATCGCGATCCAGCAGATCGATTCGCAGCGGCAGTTTGGTATCCACATCCAGCCATACCACGTAGCTGTAGCGCGTGCCGTCGCGCGAGACGATGCGAATCACCTCGCACAGCTGATCGGCGATGCGCGAGCGGCCTACCGGAATAAAATCCCAGGCGTTAGCGAGCTGAGAGAAATCTGCGAAGATCAGCGACGGCAAGGCGTCAATGATATGTTTGCCAGGCAGAGAGAAAGGATCGAGGCCGGGTTCGAAGTAGCTGATATCGTTCCCGCGCTGGATCACTTCCCGGCGCGGGCCGTCCATCTGCAACAGCTGCGCATAGATGCGGTTATCGATGACTGCATGACGATAACGCAGCGATTCAATCCCTATACGCGAGACGTTGATATAAGCGAATTCGTAATTGAGGGTCTGGCTTGCCTGCTCCATCTGCTGTAACAACGCCCCGGACGCAGAGGTCTGCGCCGGGGCGGGAGATGAACAAAGCAGGCTGCCTGCCAGCAGGCTAACGGCGCACCAAAGCTGCTTCATTACTGCTGTTGCGTACCTAAAGACTGATTGCCGGGAACGTTCGCCTGCGCCTGCTGCGGCGCATTGGTTTCAAACTGCAGACGATCGGAATGCAGACGACGCTGCAGTTCGTAGTCCTGCAGCATGGCATTGACGCGACGGCGCTGCTCCTGAACCTGCTGAGTGGCGCCGCTGGTGTCGAAGGCGTCAGACGGCACGCCGAGGCTAACCGGCGAAGCTTTGCCCATCATCGGCAGCGTATTGAACACCGGCGATTCAGACGGCTCTGCGGTGGTGCCGCTCGGCTGGTTGTAGTGCTGTACGCCCACGATAACCGCCAGCGATACGCACGCCGCTACGCCGACCTGCGTCAGCTGAGCCGCCCAGGGACGCATTTTGCGCCAGAAAGGCATCTTCGCAACGCTGGCCGGTTCAGGCTGTGATTCGACAATCAGCGGCGTAACTTTGCGGGCGGGCTCCTGCTCGAGGGCCGCCGCGACGCGTGCGGAGATATCGAAGTGCAGCACTTCGCCTACATCGCCGCGCATGGTGTCGCGGATCAGATGATAGCTTGTCCAGCGCTGTTGCAGCTCTGCATCCTGAGATAGTGCTGACAGCAGCGCGTTATCGAGCGCCTCGCCATCCATCAAAGCGGAAAGTTGTTCTTTCTGCATGCCTAAGTACCCTTCCAGTAGCCGTTATCACTGACGTTGGATAAGCGGTTGAACTTTATTATCAATGGCCTCTCGCGCACGGAAGATACGTGAACGCACTGTACCGACCGGGCAATCCATAATGGCGGCGATCTCTTCGTAGCTCAGTCCGTCCAGCTCCCTGAGCGTGATTGCCATACGCAGATCTTCAGGGAGTGCCTCAATGGTACGAAAGACGATTTGTTTCAGTTCATCTGACAACATTAAGTTCTCAGGGTTCGAAATTTCTTTTAGCGCGCCCGCACTTTCGAAATTTTCTGCATCGATCGCATCCACATCGCTGGATGGCGGACGACGCCCCTGAGCAACCAGGTAATTTTTTGCGGTATTGACCGCAATACGATAAAGCCAGGTATAAAACGCGCTGTCGCCGCGGAAGGATTCCAGCGCGCGATACGCTTTAATAAAGGACTCCTGCACGACATCAGGCACGTCTCCCGACGGAACATAGCGGGAAACCAGGCTCGCCACTTTATGCTGGTAACGAATGACCAGTAGGTTAAATGACTTCTGATCTCCCTTCTGCACCCGTTCTACGAGTACCTGATCCGTTAACTGCTCGCTCATCCGAGGTAATGTCTCCCCAAATTCTTTTAAATGCGTAAAAGGAACTGCCAGCACATCTTCATGGTTCTGAGCAAGCATGCGCTTAGAGTCGTGGTGCGGCAAAAAGTTCGCTTAACGCGCTAATGATGACTATTCCAGATACGCTGTCATTTGTTTTTCATTCTCTAGACAGTGTAATCCAGACTGCGGCTATCAACGCAGAATCGCAGGCAGAGTACCTTATGACGGAGGCTTTTTCATCTTTAAATCCTTTACGGCCGCTACGTTTTATATAAAAAACAAGCTTTAAATAAGCGTTTTTGTAATTTGTTGATTTTACGTATAACTGCCTGTTAATTAATCTGCGCCAGCGCCCGTCTGGTTTAAAATACTTCACAAGGACAGTGAAAACGCTTATTCTCAAACCACCCTTGTTTAGTAAATTAAACACTATGGCACATAGAGACTCTGCGGATTACCAGTGCGATGTTTTGATTATCGGCAGCGGCGCGGCGGGTTTATCGCTGGCGCTGCGGCTGGCGGCGCACTATGACGTGCTGGTGCTGAGCAAAGCGCAGGTCAGCGAAGGCTCGACGTTTTATGCGCAAGGCGGCATCGCCGCAGTGTTCGATGAGACTGACAGCATTGAGTCGCATGTGGAAGATACCCTGATCGCCGGCGCTGGCTTATGCGATCGCGAAGCGGTCTCTTTTGTCGCCAGTAATGCGCGTCACTGCGTGCAGTGGCTGATTGACCACGGCGTCGCTTTTGATCGCGATCCGCTGGCGGCGGGCGATATGCCCTATCACTTGACGCGCGAAGGCGGCCACAGCCACCGGCGTATTCTGCACAGCGCGGACGCGACCGGGCGCGCCGTCGAGACGACGCTGGTGAGCCAGGCGTTGAGTCATCCCCGTATCCGCATTCTTGAGCGCGCCAATGCGGTAGACCTGATCCTTTCAGACAAGCTGGGCCTTGCGGGTTCGCGCCGCGTGGTCGGCGCCTGGATCTGGAACCGCAATCGCGAACGGGTCGAAACCTGCAGCGCGCGCGCAGTAGTGCTGGCAACCGGCGGCGCAGCAAAAGTTTACCAGTACACCACCAATCCCGATGTCGCCTCTGGCGACGGTATTGCGATGGCGTGGCGCGCCGGCTGCCGCGTCGGCAATCTTGAATTTAACCAGTTCCATCCTACGTCGCTGTTTCATCCTGACGCGCACAGCTTTCTGCTGACCGAAGCGCTGCGTGGCGAAGGTGCCTGGCTGCTGCGGCCCGACGGCACACGATTTATGCCGGACTTCGATGAGCGCGCCGAACTGGCGCCGCGCGATATCGTGGCGCGCGCAATTGACCATGAAATGAAACGGCTCGGCGTTGACTGCCTTTATCTTGATATCAGCCACCAGCCGCCGGAATTCGTGCGCGCCCACTTCCCGACCATTTATGAAAAGCTGCTGGGCTTTGGCCTCGACCTGACGCGGGATCGCATCCCCATCGTGCCTGCCGCGCACTACACCTGCGGCGGCGTCATGGTGGACGCGCGCGGACGTACCGATGTCGACGCGCTCTACGCTATCGGCGAAGTAAGCTGCACTGGACTGCACGGCGCAAACCGCATGGCGTCCAACTCGCTGCTGGAGTGTCTGGTGTACGGCTGGTCGGCGGCGGAGGATCTGCTTCAGACGCTGCCGCAAAGGGAGACGCTCCACGCCCTGCCGCCCTGGGATGAAAGTCGCGTAGACGATGCGGACGAGCGCGTGGTTATCCAGCACAACTGGCACGAGCTGCGGCTGTTTATGTGGGATTACGTCGGGATAGTGCGCACCACGCGGCGGCTGGAGCGCGCGCTGCGTCGCATTAACCTGTTACAACAGGAGATCGACGAGTATTACGCGCATTTCCGGCTCTCCAGCGATCTGCTGGAGCTGCGCAATCTGACGCAGGTCGCCGAACTGATGGTGCGCTGCGCGATGGCGCGTAAAGAGAGCCGCGGGCTTCATTTTACCCGCGACTATCCTGATATGCTGCCTGAAGCGAAGCCGACGGTTTTAACGCCCTCTTACATAAAGAGATAAAAGTCGCGCGTCAGGCTGCACCAGACTTCTGAATAGTGCGTATCCTGATTGCGGATCGCCATTCTTTCCAGCAGGGTTTCGCCCGCGCTGGGGGAGAAGCCGAGCAGCACGCGATGCGGCGGCCGATGCGCATACTCCGCCACGTCGATGCGGAAACGAAGATGCCAGCCCTCTTTCTGCGCTAGCGCGATCATCGTTTGCCCAACGGCTTCTGGCAGCACGACGCAGAAGAAGCCCTCTTCCTCGATCAGACGCGCGGCACAGCGCAGCAGGCTTGCGTGATCCAGCGTCGCCGTCGAGCGGGCCACGTCGCGCTCCGGCGTCGCGCAGGCGACATCGGGCGGGTAATAGGGTGGATTGCTGACAATTAATGAATAGCGTTGGCCGCAGCTGTCGGCAAAGGCGACAATATCCTGCTGATGGACGTGCACGCGCGCTGGCCAGGGCGACTGCGCGACATTTTCCTGCGCCTGCTGCGCGGCGGCGACATCCAGCTCCACCGCGTCGATGATCACTGAATCCGGCGTGCGCTGCGCCAGCATCAGGGCAATTAGCCCGCTGCCGCAGCCGATATCCAGCACGCGGCGCACGTTTGCTACCGGCGCCCATGCGCCCAGCAAAATAGCGTCAGTGCCCACTTTCATGGCGCAGCGGTCGTGCGCCACAAAAAATTGTTTGAAGGTAAAACCGTTTCTTTTTAACAATGGCCGCACATGCGGCTTTTCCTGCGTCATACTCTGCAACCATTACCTTTTTTCCTGCCGTACGGCAGCGCTTCAGTGTAACGTGACAGCCTGAGGAATACACGTAGTGGGCTGGCCGCTGCGGATTAACAGATGAAGATTGCGTTTGATCTGTCTATAATCAGCGCCCCAAACTGAGGTAGACCATGACCGTAACCACATTTTCCGAACTCGAACTCGACGAAAGCCTGCTGGAAGCCCTGCAGGAAAAAGGCTTCACGCGCCCGACAGCAATTCAGGCCGAGGCGATCCCGCCCGCGCTGGAGGGCCGCGACGTTCTGGGTTCGGCGCCTACCGGAACCGGGAAAACCGCCGCTTATCTGCTGCCGGTACTGCAGCATCTGCTCGACTTCCCGCGTAAAAAGTCAGGCCCGCCGCGCATCCTGATCCTGACTCCCACGCGCGAGCTGGCGATGCAGGTCGCCGACCATGCGCGTGAACTGGCGAAACATACTCACCTGGATATCGCGACTATCACCGGCGGCGTGGCGTATATGAACCATGCGGAAGTGTTCAGCGAGAACCAGGATGTGGTGGTGGCGACCACCGGTCGTCTGCTTCAGTACATCAAAGAAGAAAACTTCGATTGCCGCGCCGTTGAGACATTAATTCTTGACGAGGCCGACCGCATGCTGGATTTGGGCTTCGCGCAGGATATCGAAACCATCGCAGGCGAAACCCGCTGGCGTAAGCAGACCATGCTTTTCTCCGCCACGCTGGAAGGCAATGCGATCAAAGATTTCGCTGAGCGTCTGCTTAACGATCCGGTGGAAGTAGAAGCCGATCCGAGCCGTCGTGAACGCAAAAAGATCCAGCAGTGGTACTACCGCGCTGACGATCTGGAACATAAAACCAAACTGCTGATCCACCTGCTGAAGCAGCCGGACGTGACGCGTTCGATCGTCTTCGTGCGTAAGCGTGAGCGTCTGCATGAGCTGGTGAAGTGGCTGCACGATGCGGGGATCCGCAGCTGCTATCTGGAAGGTGAAATGGTGCAGGCCAAACGCACCGAAGCGATCAAACGCATCACCGACGGCCGCGTCAACGTGCTGGTGGCGACCGACGTCGCCGCGCGCGGTATTGATATCGAAGATGTCAGCCACGTCTTTAACTTTGATATGCCGCGCACCGCCGATACCTATCTGCACCGTATCGGCCGCACCGCGCGCGCCGGCCGTAAAGGCACCGCGCTGTCGCTGGTGGAAGCGCACGATCATCTGCTGCTGGGTAAAATCAGCCGCTACCTGAACGAACCGCTGAAGCCGCGCGTCGTTGATGAGCTGCGTCCGGTCACGCGCGCGCCGAGCGCCAAGACCACCGGAAAACCGTCGAAAAAAGCGCTTGCGAAACGGAAAGAGAAAAAAGAGAGCGAAGCGGAAAAACCGCGCGTGAAGAAGCGTCACCGCGACGCCAAAAACGTGGGCAAACGTCGCAAGCCAAGCGCTGCCGCGCCAGCCAGCGGCGATGCGGAATAAATCAGCACCGCTATAAAAAAATCGCCTCTATTGAGGCGATTTTTTTTAGTTAAGCGGGTAAAACAGCCGTTATCCCCTTTAGCCAAAGGCTCTGTGCTACGGGATGCAGTTCCGGCAACGCTGTTAAGGTTAAAAAAAGCAGATTTGTTGCTTTATCAGCAACATATATTTAACAACGAAGTGGATGCTTTTTCTGCAGCCCTCTAAAGTTCTACCGTTACAGGCTTTCGGTAAAGGTACGGGTAATCACGTCACGCTGTTGTTCCGGCGTCAGCGCGTTAAAACGCACTGCGTAACCTGAAACGCGGATCGTCAGCTGCGGATATTTTTCCGGGTGCTTAACCGCATCTTCCAGCGTTTCGCGACGCAGCACGTTAACGTTCAGATGCTGACCGCCCTCAATACGCACCTGCGGTTTCATCTCCATTGGCACTTCGCGGTAAGCGAATTCGCCCAGCTCGCTGACAGCCACTACCTGATCTTCTTCGTAGCCCGCTTTAGCGCACAGGCAGCGCGCTTCCGCTTTTTCGTCGTCGATCAGCCAGAAGGAGTTTATTAAGTCGGGATTGTTGGTTTGGGTAATTTGAATGCCTGTGATCATAGTCAGTTCTCCACAACGAGGCGCTATCCTGCTCAGCGCGGTAAGTATTAATGTCCTGATATAACACCTGCCCTCTGGAGCGACTTTGACCTCAGTCAATTTCCACAGCCACGCATTTCACTGCTAATTTCAATTATTTGATTCAGATACTCTTTTTTATTAAAAAATATTTTGTAAATTTCAAATATTTTTTACCTTCTACCTGGCGCGGTGAAACGTTAAGCTTAAGAGACCGATCTTTAAGGGAGCAAATCATGACGGATAAACTGACCTGGCACGACGTGCTGGCCGAAGAGAAAGAGAAGCCCTACTTTAATGAAACGCTAAAACTGGTGGCTAACGAACGGGCGGCTGGCGTAACGGTTTATCCGCCGCAGAAAGATGTCTTCAATGCGTTTCGCCTGACCGAGCTTGGTGATGTGAAGGTCGTTATTCTGGGTCAGGATCCCTACCACGGCCCGAATCAGGCGCATGGCCTGGCCTTCTCCGTCCTGCCGGGAGTGCCGGTACCGCCCTCTTTACAGAATATGTATAAAGAGCTGGAGCAGGAGTTTCCCGACTTTAAACGTCCGCAACACGGCTTTCTGGAGAGCTGGGCAAAACAGGGCGTGATGCTGCTGAATACGGTGCTGACCGTCGAGGCGGGCAAGGCGCATTCCCATGCGCGCTTCGGCTGGGAGACCTTTACCGACAACGTGATCGCTGCGATCAACGAGCATCGCGAAGGCGTAGTTTTCCTGCTCTGGGGATCGCACGCGCAGAAGAAAGGCAGCATTATCGATCGACAGCGCCATCATGTGTTACAGGCACCGCATCCCTCGCCGCTTTCCGCGCATCGTGGCTTCTTTGGCTGCGGACACTTCGCGCAGGCGAATGCGCTGCTGAAGCAGGCGGGCGAAACGCCCATCGACTGGATGCCGCAGCTGCCCGCCAGCTGAGCCGCAAATAAAAACGGCCGCGTCACTGCGCGGCCGTCTGATTCTCTTTGCTTTCGTGCTTAGCTTTTGGCTTTCGCGACCGCAACCATCGCCGGACGCAGCAGGCGACCGTTCAGGGTATAGCCGCGCTGCATCACCATCATCACATGGTTAGGCGCCACGTCGTCCGATTCCATCATCGACATTGCCTGATGAATTTCCGGGTTAAACGGCACGTTGGTGTCGCCGACAACTTCAACGCCGAACTTACGCACCGCGCCAAGCAGCGATTTCAGGGTCAGCTCGATACCTTCGATCATCGAAGCCAGCTCAGGGTTCTCTTTGTCCGCGACTTCCAGCGCGCGCTCAAGGCTGTCGATAACCGGCAGCAGCTCGTTGGCGAATTTTTCCAGCGCAAATTTGTGCGCTTTTTCAACGTCGATTTCGGTGCGGCGACGGATGTTTTCGATTTCCGCCTGCGCGCGCAGCTGGGCGTCGCGTACGCCGGACTGAGACTGCGCCAGTTCAGCTTCCAGCTGAGCAATACGCTCATCACGCGGATCCACCTCTACTGCCGTCTCCGCTTCCTGAGGTTGTTGCTGATCCTGTTGAATTTCGTCTGAGACTTGCTCGTTTGGGGTGTTCTGTTCTTTACTACTCATGAATTTCTCCGCGTTTTGCACATTCATCTCGCCAGTCCGCTTATTATGGGGATCGGTTTGACGGTTTCAAGGGAACCCATCACATTGCCTTGCCGTTTTGGCTTATGAGGAAAGACCCACCAAATGAACAAACACTTTAACTGTATTGGTATTGTAGGCCATCCGCGTCACCCTACCGCTCTCACGACGCATGAGATGCTGTGGCGCTGGCTGACGTCCAGAGGTTATCAAGTGATTATTGAGCAGCAGATCGCGCAGGAGCTGAATCTGCAGGATGCGCAGACCGGCACGCTGGCGGAGATTGGACAGCAGGCGGACCTTGCGGTAGTGGTCGGCGGCGACGGCAATATGCTGGGCGCGGCGCGCGTGCTGGCGCGCTACGACATCAAGGTGATCGGCATTAACCGCGGCAATCTGGGCTTTCTTACCGACCTTGACCCCGACAATGCGCAGCAGCAGCTGGATGAGGTGCTGCAGGGAAACTATTTCGTTGAAAGCCGCTTTCTGCTGGAAGCGCGCGTATGCAAAGACGAATGCTCGCCGCGCCTTGGCCTGGCGATCAATGAGGTGGTGCTGCATCCTGGCAAAGTGGCGCACATGATCGAGTTTGAAGTTTATATCGACGAGGTATTCGCCTTTTCGCAGCGCTCCGATGGCCTGATTATCTCTACGCCGACCGGCTCGACCGCTTATTCGCTGTCGGCGGGCGGACCGATTTTAACCCCGTCGCTCGATGCTATCGCGCTGGTGCCGATGTTCCCCCATACCCTGTCGGCGCGCCCGCTGGTGATCAACAGCAGCAGCACCATCCGACTGCGTTTTTCCTCGCGCCGCAGCGATTTAGAAATCAGCTGCGACAGCCAGATCGCCCTGCCGATTCAGGAAGGAGAGGATGTCCTGATCCGCCGCAGCGAGAACCACCTGAATCTGATCCATCCTAAAAATTACAGCTATTTCAATACCCTGAGTTCAAAGCTGGGCTGGTCGAAAAAATTGTTTTAATTTCAGCGCGCCCTCTTTACTGGATAAAAAACCAGTTTATACTGTACGAAAAACCATATCTGTTTTTCCATACAGGTGATTCTATGCTGGCACAGCTGACCATCAGTAATTTCGCTATCGTTCGTGAGCTCGACATTGATTTCCAACGCGGTATGACGGCGATTACCGGTGAGACCGGCGCGGGTAAGTCTATTGCTATTGACGCGCTCGGCCTGTGCCTTGGCGGCCGCGCTGAAGCGGACATGGTGCGTCAGGGCGCCGCGCGCGCCGACCTCTGCGCCCGCTTCAACCTCAAGTCCTCGCCTTCCGCGCAGCGCTGGCTAGAGGAGAATCAGCTGGATGACGGCAATGAGTGTCTGCTGCGCCGCGTTATCAGCGCTGACGGCCGCTCACGCGGCTTTATCAACGGCACCGCGGTGCCGCTGTCGCAACTGCGCGATCTGGGTCAGTTGTTGATTCAAATTCACGGCCAGCACGCCCATCAGCTTCTGCTGAAGGCTGACCATCAGAAACACCTGCTTGACGCCTACGCCGGCCATGACGATTTGCTGCTGCAGATGCGCAACGATTATCAGGCCTGGCATCAGAGCTGCCGTAACCTGGCGCAGCATCAGCAGCTGTCGCAGGAGCGCGAGGCACGCCGCGAACTGCTGCAGTATCAGCTGAAAGAACTCAACGACTTCGCCCCACAGGCGAATGAGTATGAACAGATTGATGAAGAGTACAAACGTCTCGCTAACAGCGGACAGTTGCTCTCCACCAGCCAGCAGGCGCTGCAGCTGCTTGCCGACGGTGACGACAGCAACCTCAACAGCCTGCTTTACACCGCGCGCCAGATGGTGACGGAAGTGGTGACGCTCGACGACAAGCTGAGCGGCGTGCTGAATATGCTGGAAGAAGCGGCGATTCAGCTCAGCGAAGCGAGCGACGAACTGCGCCACTACGTTGACCGTCTCGACCTCGACCCGAATCGTCTGTATGAGCTGGAACAGCGTATCTCCCGCTATATCGCGCTGGCGCGTAAGCACCACGTTGCGCCGGAAGGCCTGGCGGAGCTGCATCAGCAATTGCTGGCGGAAGCGGAGCTGCTTTCGCAGCAGGAGAGCGACCAGGAGAGTCTGCAGGCGTTAGTTAGCGAACACTATCAGGCTGCGCTGCATAGCGCTGAGCGTCTGCACCAGCAGCGCCAGCAGTATGGCGCCGAGCTGGAGCAGTTGATTACTCAGAGCATGCATCAGCTCTCTATGCCGCATGGCCGTTTCACCATTGCGCTCGCGTTCAATCCCGATCATCTGACCGCCGACGGCGCGACGCGTATCGACTTCCAGGTTACCACTAACCCAGGCCAGCCTCTGCAGCCGCTGGGTAAAGTGGCCTCCGGCGGTGAGCTGTCGCGTATTGCGCTGGCGATCCAGGTGATTACCGCGAAGAAAATGGAAACCCCGGCGATGATCTTCGACGAAGTGGACGTCGGTATCAGCGGCCCGACCGCCGCCGTGGTAGGCCGTCTGCTGCGCCAGCTGGGCGAATCGACCCAGGTGATGTGCGTTACCCACCTGCCGCAGGTAGCTGGCTGTGGCCATCAGCACTTCTTTGTCAGCAAAGAGACCGACGGTGCCATGACCGAAACCCATATGCAGGCGCTGGACAAGCGTGCGCGTCTGCAGGAGCTGGCGCGTCTGCTGGGCGGCAGCGAGGTCACGCGCAATACCCTTGCGAACGCGAAAGAACTTTTAGCGGCGTAAGGGTCGCACTTTCTTCCCGCTGCGTGGTCATATGCTTGCTCTGTCGATGTAGAGGTTTCCAATAGCGAAAAGGTTTATTATCATCGGCAACTTATGTCGCCTGAATAATAAAGCCTGCCGCAGGCAGAGTTCAGAATTTGATGGCAAAAAAACAGCCTGAGAAAAGGCGTTTGGCCCCAGAAAAGGAATGTAGAGATGCGCTGTAAAACGCTGACTGCCGCGGCAGTGGTAATGTTGATGATGACCGCCGGATGCTCCACCCTTGAGCGCGTGGTTTACCGCCCAGATATCAACCAGGGCAACTATCTGGTTGCCAACGATGTGGCGAAAATCCACAACGGCATGACGCAGCAGCAGGTTGCCTATACGCTCGGTACGCCGATGATGCGTGACCCGTTTGGCAGCAACGTCTGGTATTACGTGTTCCGTCAGGAACCAGGCCATGAAAGCGTGAAGCAGCAGACGCTGACACTTACCTTCGACAGCAACGGCGTACTGACCAATATCGACAATAAACCGAATCTGACAAAGTCGGGTGACTGATCGAAAACGCAACAAAAAAGGCGCCGCTGGCGCCTTTTGCATTTCTGGCCTGTCTGTTCTGACGGGCGCTATTTTTTGCCGCTGGCTGAACGTTCTGCGCGCTGACGACGCAGCTCTTTGGGGTCGGCAATCAGCGGGCGATAGATTTCTACCCTGTCGCCTTCCTGCAGCGTGTCGCCCAGCTTAACCGGACGGCTAAAGACGCCAACCTTGTTGCGGCTGAGATCGATATCGCGGCGCAGCTCAAGCAGCCCCGATGCGACGATTGCCTGCTCGACAGTGCTTCCCTCTTCCAGCGTGACTACGCGCTGATACTGTTTTTCCGGCAGCGCGTAAACCACCTCAACGGAGATCTCAGGCACTGTAGACCTCTTTGGCGCGCTGGGTAAAAGCCTGCACCATGCTGTTTGCCAGCTCTTTGAAAATGCGACCGAACGCCATCTCTACCAGCATATTGGTGAACTCAAAATCCAGGCTGAGTTCTACCTTGCAGGCGTCATCGCCCAGCGAGATAAAGTGCCATCCGCCGGTAAGCTTGCGGAACGGGCCGTCCACCAGTTGCATCTGGATACGTTGATTGTCGGTTAGGGTGTTACGCGTAGTAAATGTCTTACTGATGCCCGCTTTTGAGACGTCTACGGAGGCCGTCATCTGATTTTCAGACGATTCCAGCACGCGACTGCCAGTGCATCCTGGCAAAAACTGTGGATAGGCATCCACATCGTTGACCAGCTGGTACATTTGCTCAGCGCTGAAGGGCACCAGCGCCGAACGACTAATCTGAGCCATAATGGTTCCTGTTCATCACAAAACCGCTGAATTGTAGCATTTCCAGCGATCAAACAAAAATTCCCCGCTTTCAGAGGTGTGCTAGAATATCCCGTTTCCCGGTGCCCCGCTGGACAAGGGGTGCGATGGCCGCTTAAGTGATGTAAAATACGCCGCACTATGACAAAGAAAAAAGTACATAAACCCGGTTCTGCCACTATTGCCCTTAACAAACGCGCCCGTCATGAATACTTCATTGAAGAAGAGTTCGAAGCGGGATTGTCGCTACAAGGATGGGAAGTCAAATCGCTCCGTGCGGGTAAAGCCAACATCAGCGACAGCTATATTTTGCTGCGCGATGGCGAAGCTTATCTGTTCGGCTCTACCTTCCAGCCGCTGGCGGTCGCCTCGACGCATGTCGTCTGCGATCCCACGCGCAACCGTAAGCTGCTGCTGAACCAGCGCGAACTCGACTCGCTTTATGGCCGCGTTAACCGTGAAGGCTATACCGTCGTTGCGCTGTCGCTTTACTGGAAAAATGCCTGGTGCAAGCTGAAGATTGGTGTAGCGCGCGGTAAGAAAGAGCATGACAAGCGCGACGACATCAAAGAGCGCGAGTGGAAGCTCGATAAAGCGCGCATTATGAAAAATCGCAACCGCTAATCGCTGGATAGTTTTAAAGTTTTTTGCTAGAGTAGTTGGTTCCTGGGGCTGATTCTGGATTCGACGGGATTTGCGAAACCCAAGGTGCATGCCGAGGTGCGGTAGGCCTCGCTAAAAAACCGCAAAAAAATAGTCGCAAACGACGAAAACTACGCACTAGCAGCTTAATAACCTGCTTAGAGCCCTCTCTCCCTAGCCTCCGCTCTTAGGACGGGGATCAAGAGAGGTCAAACCCAAAAGAGATCGCGTGGATGCCTTGCCTGGGGTTGAAGCGTTAAATCTAATCAGGATAGTCTGTCAGTGGCGTGTCTGTCCGCAGCTGCCAGGCGAATGTAAAGACTGACTAAGCATGTAGTACTGAGGATGTAGGAATTTCGGACGCGGGTTCAACTCCCGCCAGCTCCACCAAAATTCTTCAAAGATGATTACCAGAGTCATCTGTAGAAGTCCTGAAAGCCCGTACGGCGCAAGCCTGGCGGGCTTTTTTGTGCCTATAATCTTCTGGCACGATGATCCGCCTGAATCCAGGGATTATTGGTACACGTTTAGGTACACGACATAAGGTGGGCCAAAAACATGTACCAATTATGGACGGAAACCAGTCATGGCGCGGATTACACGCCCCCTCACCAATAACGAAATCCTCAAGGCTAAGCCTCTAGAGAAAGACTTCACGCTGCATGATGGCGATGGACTTTTCATCCTCATAAAAACGTCTGGTAAGAAACTGTGGCGCTTTCGCTATCAGCGGCCATCAGCACCCGCTGAGCCTGACTGCATTCGGCCAGGCAGTGCCACAGACGTTGAAAGAGTATGAGCGCATTCTGCTGAAGCGCCGGACGAATAACGGCGTCCAGACCAATCTCACGTTACATGAGGACAGCGAGGCCGACTGGCTGCCAGCATGTAGCCAGTAAACCCCGCAGCAAACAAACCGGCTCAGGCCGGTTTGTTTACGTTTAAGCCCGGAGTGATCACTCCATATGAACACAAGTGTACACGCAGCCCTTAATCCTTCACCACCTAACCAACTGATTTAAAATACTTAAAATCCACAGTGAACAGTGTGAACACTTTTTACTAAAATCATTTATGCCTCTGATATGATTGGTCAAGTCAGAAAAGGGGTTAGAATCGACCTGTGTATCTTTCAAACACATGAGGTTTCATTATGGATGATGGCATAAAGATAGCGATGTCCCCTGTTCAGCTTGCTGCCGCGCTCTCTGATAAGACAGTCACAGAGGCGGAAACGATGAGTAACCGCCTCCTCGGGGGGCTGGGGCTTATCATGGGTTCACTTGAGCTGGCAGGCGCCACTGCTCTGTGTATCGCACCTGAACCTACCGGATTAACAAAAGCAGGATGTGTAGTTGTCGGAGCACATAGTCTCGATAGCATTCACTCTGCTGCAAACCAGCTCATTGTGGGCAGAGACACCCGCACGGCAACTTACGAGGCAGCAACAGCAATTGCCAAATCCTTTGGAGCAGATGACGATACAGCGATGAAAATCGGCCTGACTGTCGATATCGCTGTTCCATTAGGATTTGCACTTGGCATCGGCGCAAGCCGGGTAGCAGCAGTAAGAGCTGGCCGCATAAAACTCAGTGAACATGAGTCAATGACGGGTTTTAAACCCGGCGGGCATACGCTTTCCACACATGTTGGCAAAAGCGATGCAGAGTTGTTAGCCCGCTTTGATGCGAATAAGCGTTTGCAGTATTCCACCACCTTTACCAACGCGCAGGTAGCAGAAGAAGCCATATCGAGAGCGCTCTTTGCTAACCGGGGCATTATAAAATCCGTTCTTGGCGGAGGCAGGCAGGGAGCCAGGCTGACTATTCGTAATGCATCAGGTAAAGCGATTGGCTACGGTTTCCGGCGCGGGAGTAACCAGCGGATAGTCATGACAAATGTGAGAATTGTTATTGAGTTTCAGCAATATAACGGCAAACCCTATTACATTCTCACCGCGTTCCCGGATCTATAGGTACAAAATGCAAAACTTCCACTTTCTTGACCAATTGATTTTCGGTTATTTCAACCAGGACGCCGACATCATCAATGATGGCGAGGATACGATTGAAGGCATAGTACGGCTATTCAAAAAGTCAGCACCAGACTGGATGCTCAAAGATCTTGTCGAAGAAGTTGATGATTTTATCTCCGCATATGGTAACGGTGTCGAAGAGGAGTTCAGGAGACGATACGGGTTTGATTTTTCGCCTGAACTTTGGGAAACCACTGCTCATGAATTCCTGATGACAGTACGTCAGATCTCGTCAGAACCATGAGGTTTTCAGGAGTACATTTCCTGATGAGAAAAAATAATTGGTACACGTTTAGGTACACGGAAGAAAACTGAATTAAACAAAAAACCTTTAAAACAATAAGTTGGGATATTTATTCAGACTCCGCCAGCCCACCAAAATTCTTCAAAGATGATTACCAGAGTCATATGTAGAAGTCTTGAAAGCCCGCACGGCGCAAGCCTGGCGGGCTTTTTTGTGTCTATATCCTTCCGAGACGATCTGCCTGAACCCTGTGATAATTTGTAGAGTCAGCAGGCAAATCGAACCCTCAGGTTAACCTGAGAATGATGAAATTATCCCGTGCAGCTAAGGGCTTAATAGTTCTTTCTATCGGGGTATCAGTGTATGAAATATACACGTCAGACAATAAAGCTTCAGAAACCGGAAGGCAGGTTGCTATTAACGGAGCAGGTATTGCGGGCGGTTGGGCTGGCGGTGCTATTGCTGGTTTAATGTGTGAGCCTGGCGCCCCCGTGTGCGTGCTATTAGGCGGATTTGTCGGCGGTGCTTTAGCGGCATGGGAAATGGGCAACTGGTGGAAATAGAGATGGAAGAAGTTACGACACTATCGTTATCGGAAGTAAATAAAGCAACAGATACCGCCCAGGCCCGGTCTGAAGTGCTGCTAGACGGCAGATTAACAGGGATTACCATTCCCGGAAAAGTGCTTGAAGCTGCGATAAAAGTCGATGCGCGTCGCTATCTTTTATTCGTGACGGATGACGTCATCTTTGAAGAAATGCTGACGATCCTGCTGTTGGATCTTTCTCAAGGCCTAGTAGAAGAACTGACTATCGGGGGCGCTTATACTTCAGGTCACTTTGAAGATTTGAAGGTTTCGCCCCGCTCTGCAAGCTTCAGCTTTATTGGCGATACTACATGGACAGTAAAAGTATCGAAATCCCCCACGCTTAAACTGCCGTTTTCCGATCCTCGCGGCGTAAGCCGCCCAGCAGGATTAAGGAAATACATTGATATCTCCGCTAACCCAGCTCCGACCAGGGCTGACGGTAGCCGATAAGCCAGCCTACCTCCTTTTTACTTTATCGCCAGAACAGGCGATAACGCGGTGAGACGAAACGGCATTGGTATATCAGTCAAAGTTGAACTAATAAAAATCAAATAAAAACAATAAATTGTCTAGAAAACTCAGATTCCGCCAGCCCAAAATGCTTGAAAGATGATTACCAGAGTCATCTGTAGAAGTCCTGAAAGCCCGCACGACGCAAGCCTGGCGGGCTTTTTTATGTCTTCAATTTTTCCTGCGAAGTCGGAAGTTAACTAGCTAAAACCGAACCTTTGAGACACATGGTTAACCGCCCCGTCCAGCTGCGACACAATTTTTTAGCATCCATACAAAAACAAGGATTGCTTTCAAAAACACGTCATCATGTTCATTTGTCTTCTGATAAAGCCACTGCTATTCAGGTTGGCCAACGACATGGCAGGCCAGTAGTGCTAAAAATAAATGCCCTGCCAATGTATGAACAGGGCTTTAAATTCTATCAGGCTGATAATGGTGTCTGGTTAACAGAGCAAGTACCTTATCAGTTTATTCAGGAATAATGACTACTAATCATCAGCCAGATCTGCTTTATGGCGGACTGACTCGAGGCGAGCCATTTTCAGCCATTCATCAAAGTTATCTGTATAACCTCTGTCTTCCCAACCAGCAGATGCAAAGGCATGAACATAATATACTTTTGGATCAGTTGATGTGTCTTCGCCATCGAAACATACGATATCATCCGAATAACGCCAATTAGCAAAAGGTATAAGTTTACGCTTTGGATATAATTTTCTGATCTTCTCACACCAAAAATCAACATAATTTTGTGCACAACAAAACAACCACCATGGCTCTATATCATCCAGTTTGTCATTTGAGACATAATCAATAAAGCTATTAGGCAATGAAAAGCCTGGATATAAATAATTTTCATACATATAGGATCTATCAATCATTTATTTACCCTTTCCTGTTATTCTTAGGGAATCGTATGATCCATGTTGAGCATGGGCAACTGTTCATCCAACCGCTAGCTGGGTGACTGGTAAAAAACCCGGTTTTTTAAGTCGGGATTTTTTGAGGTTAATCTGGATTAGAAGGTGGACATTTGCGGGATTTACGTTCATCTATTTTTGCAAAAAGCCATGATCTAAAAGCTGCGGCTGTTCCTGCAATGACACTTGCTATCAAAACATATTTAATATCTAACTTTTCAATATCAACCCTATGACTAATTATTAGCTGTACAGCTATCAGCGCCAAAGAGAAAAAAAATAAGCAGCAAACAACCATATATATAATACTTACCAGCAATAGCCATATTGCAGTCTTATTTTTTCTTATCATTTTTCTTAACCTCATCCTTAACAACGTTACTTATAAACTCTCCACCTACTGCACCAATAATATCACCAACAGGAGCTGAACCTGCACCTAATATAGGGTCAAATACAGGCGTCGCAACTATACCAACCGTTGTACCAAATACCCATCCTGAACCAGTGCCTGCTAAAGAGCTTTTATCCAACCCATCATTAAATATGGATGCACCTACGGCAATCGCAGCATTCTGCCAAACATCCCGGCCCGGAGCCAACATTCCACTAATACCTGCGGAGACACTACCCTTATAATCCCAAGTTTTGTTTTCATTACCCGACTTGTTCAAATCAAACCATTGATAAGTGCCGTTAGCGATTTCCGCTATTACTCCACCACTCAATACTTTACCAACCGATGCGGCTGGACCTAAATACATGGATCCTGCGATCAATACGCCATCCTTATATCCATCTACGATAGCCTTGGTGATATTTGCACTGTCAGGTAATTCACCCGTAACCAGCTTATCAGAAGCATACTTAATCTCTTCTGGTGTTGCCGGATTCAGCACTTTGCCCGTTTCATCAGTAAGATTCGTATTATTCACTAGCGATCCTTGGGCCTGAACATTATTCCAGAAGCCGGTGCCGAACCCGTCCAGACCACTCAACGAGTTATTCTCAACCGCATTCTTCCCGGCCTGCGCCCCGGCCACCGCACCCGCCAGCGCTGCCGCCAGCGTCCCCAGCGTGCTTATCGTCTGGCGCTGCTCCTCCGTCAGGTCCTCGCGTTTCACCCCCGGATACATCTGCTGCGCGATATACTCGCCCATCGCCGCGCCAGACGCACCCGCGACCGCGCTGTTGCCCGCCGCGTAGGCCGTCACCGCGCCCACCACCGCGTGGGCCATCAGGTTCGCCTGGACGTTCACCACGTCATGGCCGTTCGCGTCCTTCGTGGTGGTCATGTCGTGAATAACTTCCGCCAGGTAAGGCGCTGCCGCCCCGCTGACCGCCTGTGCCAGGTTGCCGCCCGCCAGACCCTGCACCGCCGCCGTCGCCGCCTGAATGCCCTGCTGGATGGTGCTGCCGGTGCCTAACCCGCTCGCGTTAAACGCCTCGTTATAGAAGGTCTGATAGACCTGGCCGCTGATGTCGCCCGCCTTCGGCTCTTTGTCCGGTTGTGCCGCCCGCCATTCGGCTTCCGCCGCTTTCAGCTGGTCCGGCGTAACACTCTTCATCCGCTCGTTTGCGGCTTTTGTCGCCGCTATCTGCCCCTGGGTTCTGAAAATATCCGCCGCCTGGTTCCCTATCTCTCCTATCAGCTGCGCCTCCTGCAGCCGGTTCTATTCCCTCTCCTTATCAAAGATTGCTTTAATTAAGAAGATTTTTTGATACGTTGCCAGTATCGAAGAACTCTCTAAATATTCTGACTACAAGATCAAAGTCTTTTGTAAGCTGACTTGCTGGCCAGTAATCCCCAAGGATTAGTATTTTTTCATCTGGTTGCGTTAGATCAATAATCGACATAACCTCATCATCTTCATTCATGAACGTAACCAGATAAAAATCTTTCTCCATTCTTACCTGAATTTCTGTAATCAAGTAATCTTCGTCGTCTAATTTATCGACTGTTACACTGCCATTAGATAAACGAAGATCATCTAGTAAATTAGCAATGTCATCCCAACAATTAGATTTCTTGGAGCCCCCTTTTTGTGCTATAGACCATGAAAGAAGTAACTTATTCATCATTAGCTCCTTTTACACGGAAGCCTTTTGTCCCTGCTTGCCAATATAAAGTTCTGCCTGTAGTCTCCTCAAAGAGGGTTAACGACTTAAGCCCTGATTTTTCAGCCATAATTTTTATGTCACTCATACAATATGAACAAACCTTCTCACCGCTTACGGACATAAGCATATCTTTACCCTTAGTCATTCCCTTTTCGTATGCTTGCTGGATTACACCTACTTCAGCATGAGCAGTTCCCATATTTCCATTAGGCAGGTTTTTATCTGGTCGCTTGTCTATCCTGGCTTGTACAACATCGTTAATCAGCGTTGGTTTATTAAAATCTGCCAACTGTGAAGGTCGTGCGCTCTGATTGGTATCTGAGAACTTAACCCCATCGACATAACCTTTCGCAACTACCTTAAGATTAGCATCAACAATTTTGCTGAGTTGTTTTGCTGCTGCCGAGCCCAATACTGGCGTCACCGAAGCAACAATGATATCCATTCCCTGCTTCGTTTCGGCGTAACTCTGTGCGGTCTGGCGATCAACACCCAGCACATCCATTGCATATTGCGTCAGTGCATCCTTCACCTGCTGTTGATTCTGTGCATCAACGCTGGTGATATTCAGCAGGTTCACTATCTGCCCGTAGGCATCCGGGTACATGTCACTGACTTTGTTATTGTAGTTACCGGTTTCATATTCACTTTTGGCCGAGTAAGCCTCAAGCCTTGCTGCGGCGCATCCCGCACTGGCAGCCTTTCCGTTGCCACAGGCATCTATCACCTTCTGGTCACGGCTGATACTTTTCTCCAGCAGGTCGTTTATCTTTTGCTGTGCCTTCTCGCGCTCTGCCGGATCGTTGCTTTTAAGTTTCTGTTTCGCTACCTCAAGTTCTGTCTTTTCGTTTACATGCAGCCAGTTATTCTCAACCGCATTCTTACCGGCCTGCGCACCCGCCACCGCACCCGCCGTACTGTCCCCGGTTACCCCGCCCGCCAGCGCTGCCGCCAGCGTACCCAGCGTGCTTATCGTCTGGCGCTGATCTTCCGTCAGGTCCTCGCGTTTCACCCCCGGATACATCTGCTGCGCGATATATTCGCCCATCGCCGCGCCCGAGGCACCTGCGACCGCGCTGTTGCCCGCCGCGTAGGCCGTCACCGCGCCCACCACGGCGTGAGCCATCAGATTCGCCTGGACGTTCACCACGTCATGGCCGTTTGCGTCCTTCGTGGTGGTCATGTCGTGAATGACTTCCGCCAGGTAAGGCGCTGCCGACCAGCTGGAAGCCTGCGACTGGTAGCCGGCCGCCGGTCCCTGCAACGCCGCCGTGGCCGCCTGAATACCCTGCTGGATGGCGCTGCCGGTTCCCCACTGCTGCTGGGCCGCCTTATAGCTGTCCGTTGCCGTCAGCTTCTCGTTATATCTTTCCCACTCCTCTTTTGAGGCACCTTTGGCGGGCTCTTTGATATCGTGCGAGGCCAGCTCCGCCTTACCGGCATTCGTGGCCCGTATCTGCCCCTCCGTCCGGGCAATATCCGCCGCCTGGTTCCCAATCTCCCCTATCAGCTGCGCCTCCTGCAGCCGGTTTTGTTCTTTTTCCTTGTCGAATATCGGGGAGAGCGTCTGGTTCGCGTGCTCAACGTCCCGGCTCAGCCCGCTCACGTCCTGGGCCTGGCTGGCCTGGTCGCGGATAACTATCGCGCCCTCGCTCACCGCCGCCTTCGTGGTCGAGCTGTCGCTGCCGCTGTGGTTCGCCCCCACCAGCAGCCCGTTCGCCATGTTCCCGGCAAACTGGCCGGCAATGCTTCCGCCGGTGCTGATGCCCGCGCTCTGGTGCTCTACCTTGTAATCCGCCCGGTTCTCGATGTCGCTGAACCCGAGCGTGCCCGTCTCCAGCCGGTTTTTATCCGCCGCGGCGGTGGAGCCGATAACCGCCCCGTCCAGCCGGGTGTGCGCCCCGACGCTGACGTCAAAGCCGCCCTTGCCCACTAAGCGACTGATAATACGGACTGGGGCTAAGTGACAGGCGAAGAAACCCGCCAGATAAGGGCGGGATTTTTATATCAGGCAGGAATTTTAGCCAGTAAACTGTTTACCTTTTCTGTATCTTCGGGATGCAGTTTTAAATACCTTTCACACGCCAGACGCACATAGTGGTAGCAGGTTTCTTCACTGACAATGACACTATCGGCTTCAGAAGGTGGATAACCAACAGCAAATTCCACACCTTCAAAGTGTTCACTTTCGTCATAGCTGTTCATATCGGGAAAATTGCAATAAGCCCCATCTTTATTTAAAGCACCTCCATTAGAAAATAATTCAAGAGTCTCTATAAAATCACCATCTTCATACATTCTGTCAAAATATGACACAACAATTAAATTGAATCCGTCATCCACATCTTTCTGAGTAAATAATTCTTTTTTCACAACTCACCTCAATTAGGATGGAAATTACGTACTCTTCCAGTCGTTTTATCCACATATATTCTAAAATTAACACCATCTACACTTACATTTGTTTGACCACTCTTACTGGCCATTGCATCATTAAAGCCTTTTGCAGCAGCCTGCTGCCCAAGCTCCAATATTTTCTGATCTGTAAATATTTTAGGATCATAGATAGTTTTTGTTTCCGGTGTTGCTTTGTAATCCCCGGTAAGGTTTCCAGCCCTATTTTTAGTCGGTATAAGATATTTCACTTCTGTAATACCTTTTGTTCCTGTAGGAGTTTCACTGACAATTTTCACATTGTATTCTTTGGCCGCATCATAAAATGCATTGGCATTGTGCCCACCTGAGATACCATTTTTCTGTGTAAATCCATCAACTGTTGCCAGATGCTTTGGCTGATCGATTCTGAAATTAATTCCAGATGGATAGACAACAACTTTTTCAGCCAGCGTACTGAGTTTACTAACAGCCGCAGCACCTAATACGGGTGTCATCGATGCCGCTACCGTCTTCATCCCGTCGTATGTTTCAACATAATTCTGAGCTGTTATCTTATCAATACCAAACTGCACCATGGCGTAGTTCACCATCGCATCCTTCACCTGCTGCTGATTTTGTGCATCGACGCTGGTGATATTCAGCAGGTTCACTATCTGCCCGTAGGCATCCGGGTACATGTCACTGACTTTGTTATTGTAGTTACCGGTTTCATATTCACTTTTGGCCGAGTAAGCCTCAAGCCTTGCTGCGGCGCATCCCGCACTGGCAGCCTTTCCGTTGCCACAGGCATCTATCACCTTCTGGTCACGGCTGATACTTTTCTCCAGCAGGTCGTTTATCTTTTGCTGTGCCTTCTCGCGCTCTGCCGGATCGTTGCTTTTAAGTTTCTGTTTCGCTACCTCAAGTTCTGTCTTTTCGTTTACATGCAGCCAGTTATTCTCAACCGCATTCTTACCGGCCTGCGCACCCGCCACCGCACCCGCCGTACTGTCCCCGGTTACCCCGCCCGCCAGCGCTGCCGCCAGCGTACCCAGCGTGCTTATCGTCTGGCGCTGATCTTCCGTCAGGTCCTCGCGTTTCACCCCCGGATACATCTGCTGCGCGATATATTCGCCCATCGCCGCGCCCGAGGCACCTGCGACCGCGCTGTTGCCCGCCGCGTAGGCCGTCACCGCGCCCACCACGGCGTGAGCCATCAGATTCGCCTGGACGTTCACCACGTCATGGCCGTTTGCGTCCTTCGTGGTGGTCATGTCGTGAATGACTTCCGCCAGGTAAGGCGCTGCCGCCCCGCTGGCCGCCTGCGCCAGGTTGCCGCCCGCCAGGCCCTGCACCGCCGCCGTGGCCGCCTGAATACCCTGCTGGATGGCGCTGCCGGTTCCCCACTGCTGCTGGGCCGCCTTATAGCTGTCCGTTGCCGTCAGCTTCTCGTTATATCTTTCCCACTCCTCTTTTGAGGCACCTTTGGCGGGCTCTTTGATATCGTGCGAGGCCAGCTCCGCCTTACCGGCATTCGTGGCCCGTATCTGCCCCTCCGTCCGGGCAATATCCGCCGCCTGGTTCCCAATCTCCCCTATCAGCTGCGCCTCCTGCAGCCGGTTTTGTTCTTTTTCCTTGTCGAATATCGGGGAGAGCGTCTGGTTCGCGTGCTCAACGTCCCGGCTCAGCCCGCTCACGTCCTGGGCCTGGCTGGCCTGGTCGCGGATAACTATCGCGCCCTCGCTCACCGCCGCCTTCGTGGTCGAGCTGTCGCTGCCGCTGTGGTTCGCCCCCACCAGCAGCCCGTTCGCCATGTTCCCGGCAAACTGGCCGGCAATGCTTCCGCCGGTGCTGATGCCCGCGCTCTGGTGCTCTACCTTGTAATCCGCCCGGTTCTCGATGTCGCTGAACCCGAGCGTGCCCGTCTCCAGCCGGTTTTTATCCGCCGCGGCGGTGGAGCCGATAACCGCCCCGTCCAGCTGTGTGTGCTCCCCGACGGTGACGTCAAAGCCCCCCTTGCCCGCAAAGATGCCGGTCTGCTCCTCCACGCTCTGCCAGTTGCTGTGCATTTTGTCCCGCGAGGCGCTCAGGCTCGCCGAGCCGGTCATGGAGCCGATGTTAAAGCTGCCCCCCGCGCTGACGCTCTGCTGCTTCGAGTCGTAGCGGTCGCTGTCCTGCTCGCTCGCCAGCGTCAGGTTGCGGCCCACGTCCGCCTTCACCCTCTCCCCGCTTACCTGCGCGCCCTGAAGCGTGGTGTCGCGCCCGCTCACCATCGTCACCTGGTTCCCCGCGCTCACCTGGGTCTCCGTATGGGTGACGCCGCTGCCCTGCTCGCTGCCCTTGCTCTTGTTGACGCTGGCGGAAATATTGAAGCCCCAGCCGCCCTGGCCGACCCCGACGCCCACGCCAAGGGTGCCGCCGTGGCTCTCGTTTTTGCCCTCCAGCGACGAGGTGTTCTCCGCCGAAAGCAGGCTGAGGTCCCGGTTCGCCGACAGCAGCACGTCCCTGCCGGCCTGCAGCTGGCTGCCCTGCACCCTCAGGTCGCCGTCGGCCCCTTTCACCCCGCTGCCCCGCGCCACCACGCTCAGGTTATCTCCCGCCGTCAGGCTGCTGCCCTGGGCGGTGCGCTGCTCACTGTTCTGGGTCGAGGTGGAGGACTGGCTGCCGTAAGAGAGGCTGATGCCGATGGTGTTGCTGTTCTGTGGGCTGTTGCCCTGCGCCGCCGCCAGGCGCGCGGCCTGCACCGCCTCCACGCCGTTGAGCGCGGCTTTGGTGGCCTGCAGCGCCGCCAGCCGTCCGCTGTCGGCGGACTTCGCCTCCTGCACCGTCTGCGTCGCCGTATTCAGCGCGCTGCCCACCGTACCGGAGAGCGCCAGCGTCAGGCCGGAGGTTTTCTGCTCCACCCTGCGCGTCTGGCTGCTCTGGTTCTCCGCCGCGGTGATGCTTACCTCCCGGCCGTCCAGCGTCAGGTTTTTACCGGCGATAAGCTCGGAGCCGGTAACGTCAAGGCGGTTGCCCGCCTCCAGCGCCACGTTGCCATTAACGCTGCCGACGGTGCTGCCCTGGTTAGTCAGATCCTGCCCCGTCTCGGTGGTTTTCAGGCTCTGCGAGCCGATGCTGAAACCGATGCCGCCGGTGCCTGACAGCCCGCTTTTTTTCTCCTGCGACAGATGCTGCTCGCTGTTGCGCTCCGTGGCGCCCAGGATGCTGAGATCGTTGCCCGCCTGCAGGACGACGTCATTGGTGCCCGTAACCTGGCTCCCCTGCACGCGCAGGTCGTTGCCCGCCGCGACCGTGACGCTGTCGCCGCTCAGCGCGCTGCCCTGCGCCGTCTGCTGCGAAATCTGATCGCGCGTTTTGAGGGTGCTTTTCGACAGCCAGCCGCTGCTGCCGGTCGCCTTGTAGCGCTCATCCAGATCCTTAGTGTTCTCGCCGTTGAGAAGCGTCACGTCGTGGCCGGCGGTAAGCGCCAGCGCGTCGTCCGCTGAGAGGGTGGCGGCGCTGGCGTTCAGATCGTTGCCCGCCAGCAGGCTAACATCGCCTTTGCCCACCACTTCGCTACCGACCTGCTGCGTGTTGCCCTGTTTCAGGCTGTTGTCTGCGTCCCAGACGATATCGTCGCGGCTTGCGGTAGTGACGGTGTTAAGACTGAGGTCGCGGCCCGCATGGATCACCGTCTGGCTCTCTTCGCCGCTGTTGACCACCTGTGCCGCCGTCAGGTTGATATCGCGCCCGGCCTGCAGGATCAGCCTGCCGTCGTCGCCCTGCACGTACATGCCCGCCACGCTGTCAACGCTGGTGCGCGCAAAGCTGTTATCGCCGTTCTGGCTCTCGACGCTGCGCGTAGTGCTGACGGCGTTGATATCCCGACCGGCGTTTGCCAGTAGCGCGTCGGTGCCCTGGATCGCGCCGCCGATGTTATTAATATCAGTGCGGGCGTTGAGATCCACGCTCGCGCCTTTAATGGTGCCCGCCAGGTTAGTGATGTTGTCGGCGCTCAGCTTCACTACTTCGCGTCCGGCCAGGGTGCCGCTGTTAAACAGCCCGCCGCCCAGGTTCAGGTTGAGGTTGCGGCCCGCAATCAGCGCGCCGCTGCCGTCCACATCGCCCGGCTGCACGCGCGCGTAAACCTGCGGCACCAGTACCGTCTGGCTGGAGCCGTCCGGCAGGCTGACCTGCGCGTTGACAAGCCAGACGATATCCTCGGTCAGCAGCGCCATCTGCTCTGGCGTCAGCGCCACGCCGAGCGTCAGGTTGTACTGCTTGCCAAAGGCGATGCCGTTGTTCATCAGCGCCTTATACTGCTCTTCGTCGTTGCTGTATCCCTCCAGATAGCGCTGGCCCGTCAGGTTGATTACCTGCTCACGGATCAGGCGCTGCTCGTAGAAACCGTCGCCGAGGCGCTTCAGGACGCTATCGCTGTTCTGCGTCAGCGCGTCCTGCATATAGTCGCTGCTCAGCCACTGCTTCTCCTGGGTGAAGCGCGGATCGGTCTCTACCAGATATTTGCCGTCGGGCGACGGGTTGGTCTTAAACAGGCTGTTATCCGGCAGGCGCGTATCCGGCCCGACGATGCGCACCACGCGCGCCGCTTCTCCCTGCTGCGGCGTAACGCTGCTGGCGACCTCGAAGCGCTGGCCCGGCTTGAGCGCGGCGGTGGCAATGCCTGGCAGCGCGCCGGTATCGACCTTCTGCAGGTCAGGCGAAAGCGTGCTGCCCGCCACGGCGGCGCTGACGCTGCCGGTATGGCCGATAACCGCGTTGGTTCCCTGCGCGCTCTGCGGCGCAATCGTGACCGGGCTGCCGCTGATGTCGCCGTGATCGACCAGCTCGCTCGGCTTCAGCGCAATCGTCTCAATCACATCCGGCGGCGTATAGGCCGAGGTTTTTTTGCCCTGACTGTCACCGCCTTTATGGCGGATGCGGTAGTAGCGGGTGGACTTACCAACGTCGGTCGTGATGCGCTGGCCCGCCACCTCGACGTTATCCAGCTCGCCCGCGTTCATCGTCAGCGTATTGCCCGCTACCATCTGGCTTTTATCGTTGAACACCTTATCGGCGTTCACCGTCATATTGCCGCCCGCGATGATCTTAGCCGGATCGCTTTCGGCAATCTGGGTCTCCTGCACCGTACGGGTGTAGTCATACTGGGTGAAGCGGTCGTGGTTGCTGCCGGTTTTGCCCGGCGTGTTGAGGTTGCGCAGCGAGTCAGCGGAGTTGCGATCGACAAAGACGCCTTCTTCACCCGCTTTCCAGCGCACCGTATCACCCGACTGCTGATACTCAGTGATCGCCTCCGTGGAAACGGTCGCCAGTTCGGTGCTGAAGTGATCGTTGACGTTATTGATCTGTCCGGCGGTAAGGAGCATATCGCCCGCCGACTCAATGGTCGCGCTATGGTTGTTGATGGTATCGGCCTTGCCGGTCGCCAGCCCGTCGGCGTTCAGTTCGCCGCCCAGCGCCATATCCCCAGCGCTGTAGATCAGGCCGTGATCGCGGTTGTTCAGCGTCTGGACGCCGATATCGACCCGCTCGCGTCCGGCCAGCGTGGCGGCGGTGCCGTTTTCCGCCAGGTTATTGAAGACCCCAGCCTGCACGCCCACCGTATCGCCGTAGATACGGCCGCTGCCGATATTGGTTAAGGTGCCTGCCTTCAGCAGCGTCTGTTTGCCGTCGATCAGGCCGTAGTTGGTTAGCTGGCCGTTCAGCGTCAGCCAGTCCTGCCCGGCGTTGATTTCGCCGCTGGCGGCGTTCAGCAGATTACTGGCGCGCAGATCCAGCTTGCCGCCCGCCAGCAGCTTGCCGCTGTTGGTGACGTCGCCTGGCGTGGTGAAGTTAAAGTTGCCGTTGGCGATCATCTCGCCGCTGTTGTTCAGGCTCTGCTGGCTGACCAGAGTGATATCGCCGAGGGAAAGCAGCTGACCGTCGCCGCCGATGCGATCGGCGCGGATCGCCAGCGATCGGCCCGCTTTGACGACGCCCGCGCTGTTGGTCAGCGTCAGGCCGTCGCCCTGAAGCGATAACGCCTCTCCGGCGCTTATCTGCCCGCTGCTGTTGTCGAGCGGGCCGGTGCTGTTGATGGTCAGTTGCTTATCGGCCAGCAGCGCGCCGCGCTGGTTAGCCAGGCTGCCGCTGTTGATCTCGATATTCGCCGCTTCGATGCCCTGCTGCGCGCCCTGGGTGTCCTGATTGTTCAGCTGCAGCGCGTTAAGTACGGCGTTCGCGCCGCTGCGGATAAGCCCGGCGGCGTTATCTATCGCACCCTGCGCGCTCGACAGCAGCAGATCGCCGATGCTCTGGATCTGCCCGCCGCGGTTATCCAGATGCGTGGCATTGAGGCTGGCCGCCTGTTCGCTGACCACGCGCCCGCCATTGCGGTTATCCAGCTCGCCGCTTTGCAGCGTAAGGTCGCCCTTCGCGCCCAGCGTACCGGCCTGATTGTTGAGATCGCCGCTTTGCAGGCGCAGATCGCCCAGGCTGTAGAGCGTGCCGTTTTCGTTGTTGATGCCCTGACCGTTGCTGTCAACAAGCACGCTACCGCCCTGCAGCAGGCCTGCCCGGTTATTGAGTGCGGATTGTGTGGCGAGGCGGAGCTGGTTTTGCGCTACCAGCGTACCAGCCGCATTATTTAACCCGCCTGCATCCAGCTGCAAGGCTTTTCCGCTCAGGGCCAGACCCTGCGCGTTATCCATTTTCTCTGCGGCGATAACCATATCGCCCTGGCTGGTCAGGCCGCCTTTGTCGCCGCTGTTTTGGTTGAGCAGCGTGTCCACGCCGATATCGAGGCGATCGCCGCTCTGGATCAGGCCACCGTCGCTGTTGTTCAGCGTGCCGCCGCGCAGCGTCAGTGCCTGCTGCGCCGCCACCTGCCCGTCGCGGTTATCCAGCACGCCGAAATCCAGCTGGCCCGTCTCGCCGCTCGCCAGCGTGCCCTGGCCGTTGAGCAGCTCTCCGGCGGTCACGCGCAGCGCCTTGCCCGCGCCGATAACGCCGCTCTGGTTATCCAGCAACTGTGTCGCGCTCAGGGTCAGTCCCTGGCCCGCTTTAATCGTCCCGCTCTGGTTGTTGATAGTCTCCGCAGCGGCGGAAAGTCCCGCCTGTGGGGCCAGGGTGCCGTGTTGATTCGCCAGCTCCGCGCCCTGGAAAAGAAGCTCGCCCTGGCTGGCGATAAAGCCCTGCTGGTTGTCGGTCGCGCCTGCGTTAAGGGTAAGCGCGCCCAGACTGCTGATGCCGCCCTTGCTGCCGCTGTCGCGGTTGCTCAGCGCAAAGCCGTGGGTGTCGATGCTGGCATCGCCGCCCGACTGCAGCAGGCCCGCGTCATTGGTCAGCGCGCCGTCGCTGCTGATCTGCAGGCGCTGCTTGCCCACCAGCGTGCCGCCGCTGTTATTGAGCCCCTGGGTGGTCAGCTGCGTATCGCCGCCGCCCGCCAGCATCCCCTGGCGGTTATCCAGTTCGCCGCTGCGCAGCGTCAGCGCGCCGGAGCTGAGTATGCCGCCGCTGTCGCCGCTCAGCTGGTTGCTCAGGCGCGCGCCGTGTGTATCGAGCAGCAGATCGCCACCTGCCTGCAGCAGTCCGCCGTCGTTATTTAGCGCGCCGCTGTCGCTGCGCAGCGCGCCAGTGGCGGCGATAACGCCGTTCTGGTTATCCAGCGCGTTCTGGCCCAGCGCCAGCGTAAGGTTATTGCCGAGCAGCTTGCCGCCCTGATTCTCCAGCCCGGCGGCATTGAGGGTAAAGTCCTGCTGCGCTTCAAGGCGTCCAGCCTGATTCGCCAGCGCCTGCTGCGTCGTAATGCTGCCGCTGCCCGTCGCCGCCGTCACCTTGCCCTGGCTGTTGTCCAGCCGCTCGGCGTTTAGCGTGACGTTGCGGCTCGCCGCCACTTCGCCCTGGCGGTTATCCACCGCGCCGCTAACCTGCGCCGTCAGGCTGCCCTGCTGCGCAGCAACGAGGGTGCCGGAGCGGTTATTGAGCGCTGCCGCACTGAGATCGATATCGCCGTTGGCCGTCAGCTGGCCACCTTCATTGTCGAGCGCGCCGCGCGTATGCAAACGCATCGCGCCGCTGCCGCTCTGCACTATCTGGCCCTGGCGGTTCGACAGGCTGTCGGCGTCAGCATCGATCTGCTGAGCGGAAGTGGTACCGTTATCGAGGTTAAGCTCGCCGCCGCGCAGGCTGAGCTGGCCGTTCGAGATCAGCCTGCCGCCGCTGCCCTGCAGGCTGCGTGCGTTAACCGCCAGCGTGCCGCTGCCGGCATGGGTAATCTCGCCGGACTGATTATCCAGGGTGTCGGCGCTAAGGGTCAGGTTGCTGCTGTTGGTCGCAATACGCCCGCCGCGGTTATTCAGGTCGCCCTGCAGCGTCAGCGAGAGATCGTCGCCGCCGGTTTGCGTGATCTGGCCCTGCTGGCTGGAGAGATCGTGAGCGTGCAAATCGAGCTTATTCGCCGTCAGCGTGCCGCCGTCGTTATCCAGCCGTTTGCCGGTGCTGGCGCTGAGCTGCTGCTGCGCGGCGATAGCGCCGTTGCGCGTAACCAGATCGCTGTCGCGGGCGTCGAGGGTGATATTTTTCCCCTGCGTCCGGCTGCCGCTGAGATCCAACCCCTGCCCGCGCGCGGCCAGGTTGCCGCCCGCCAGGTTCTGCCCCTGCGCGGTCAGCTTGCCTGAGGTAGCGAGCGTCAGATCGCCTGAGTCACCGATCTTGCCGTCGCTCTGCACGCCAGCGGCGAGGATGCTCTCTTTGGTGCTGTTCAGGCTGGCTGCCTGAAGCGCGACGTTATTGCGTGCGGCAACAGAGCCACTGTTCGCTACCTCCGCCGCGCTGGAGATCGTGGCGTTGCCGCCGGAGAAGATCGCGCCGCTGTTGCTGACGCCCTCGCTGGCGGCAACCTGCAGATCGCCGCTGCTCTGTATGCTGCCGCTGTTCTCAATGCGGCCGTCGGCGCTGATCACGACGGTGCCCGCCTGCGCGCCGATGCTGCCGGCGTTGCACACGCCGACGCCCGCTTCGGTGCCGATCAAGCGAATTTTCCCGGCATACATGCCGCCAAGGCTGGAGACATCGAGCGCCATCTGCGGGCGCGAGGCGGGATCGTCGCTCTGTTTCGTTACCTGCTGATGCGCCGCGTCCACCTGGTTACGGCCGGTAGTCACCTTCAGGTCGTTAGCCCAGACGCTGGCGTTGATTTTTACCGAGCGGGCAATAATGTCGGTGTAGTCCTGGCGCGAGCTGTCCATCCCTGCGCCTTCGACCGCCACCTCTCCGCGCTCGACGTTAAAGCCGGTGAGGTTGCCGTTATTCATCTGCGCCTGGCCTGTGGTCAGCGTGGCGCGGTTGGCGTTGATAAAACCGCAGCCGTTGCAGGTGATGCCGGACGGGTTGGCGATCACCACCTCCGCTTTTTGTCCTGCCACCTCCACAAAACCGTTCAGGCGGCTGGGATCGCGCGAGTTGACCTCGTTGAGGATCACTTTGGCTTCGCCTCTGGCGAGCCAGGGGTTGCCGCTCACCATGCCGCCCAGTTCGGTCTGCACGTTTTTATGCGAGTTGTTCAGGATGGCGCCCTGCTGCCCGACATCGAACTGGCTGTAGCTGTTGCGCGAAACGCCGCCTGCGGAGGGGGTCTGGATATTGATCTGCGGCGTGCCGTTAGCGCTGTTGATAATGGTCGGCTGCTGTCCGCCAGGCGCCTGCGCGTCCGCCACGATCGCGGCGCTGGCGGGCTGTATCACACCCATCGCCAGCCAGAGGCTAAAACTCAGCGCCCCGACTTTGCCGATCAGGCGGCTCAGGGTATGGCCTACGCCGGAGGAGCGGGAACTGCCCGCGCGGCCCGAACGGGCAATATCGGCCACTACCATCAGCATGCCGCGCGCTTTGTTGAAAATGATTCGGTACAGGTTTCTGTTCATCTAATGTCCTTATCAGATTTGTGGCAGCTCCACGGCGAGCGGATGCTGCTGCTGCCAGCGTTTTGCCGCCTCATGGCTGACGCTGCCGCCATGAAAGTTAAACACGCGCTTGCCGCGCTGCTCTCCGCGATGATCCAGCGCCCGCCAGCAGGCGTGAGGAAAGAGGTCGCGGCGCACCAGACGGCTCATCGCCAGCGTATGGCCGAAGGGCGCGATCCAGTCGCAGCACCACATGCGATCGCCGCTGTTCCAGTCTTCAGGCGGAAAATGGATGGCGGGCAGCGTGAGATAGCGCGCTTCCGCCTCCCTGTTCAGCCAGGCCCAGCTAAAGAAAAACACCGGCTGGCCCGCCTCCGCCACCAGAACGTACTGCTGCTGTTTGATAATCGGCAGCAGCAGCGTCGGCAGCGCATGCAGCGGCGCGTCGCGGTGCAGCGGCGAATGCATCCACAGCCAGACGGCGGCACCCAGCACCTCCGCCTCGCTCTCTTCGCCACCGAGGATCAGCGGCGATTTAATCTCATATTGTCCTGCGCGCATGTCGGCCCTCAGTAGCTCCAGTTAAGGTTGAAGCCGAGCGTGACGTTGCTGGTGCGCAGGCCATCCGGTCTGGAGAACGGCGTGCCGATAAACAGGTCATAGCCGGTGTTGAACGCCTGCCCGCGCAGCCCCGCCACGCCGCCTGCCAGATGCTGGCCGGTTAACAGTTCGCTGCCAGCGCCGCCGACTTCGCCGTAATCCGCGCCCAGGTAGAACTCCTGCGCGGGCAGCGGCGTGCTCCAGGCGATATCGTTGCGCACATACCAGCCGCGGCTGGCGTTAAGGGTGCGCTCGCCGTCGAAGCCGCGCACCGTCCAGCGGTTGCCGATAGCGAACTGCTCCTGCGGCGTGAGCGGCGTGTTGCTCATCTGGCGCAGATACTGCAGGTTGTAACGAAAGTGCTGATCGCCAAGCGTAAACGGCAGATTGAACTGCGCATTAAGCTGCACGATTTTGCTCAGCGCCGTCGCCTCGCCGAAATACTCCTCCGGCGCAGGCTGCGCGCCAAACCAGCGCGTGCCCCGTTGATAACTGATGCCCGCGTCCAGCGTGGCCTGCTGAATATAGTGGCGATGCTGCAGACCGATACGCCAGGCAGCGGTCTGTCGCCGCTGCACCTGCACCTCGGTGTCGTTGATGTAGTTGCGGCTTTCGCGCGTCAGTACGTCGTAGGTAAAGGAGGTTTTCTGCGTGCCGCTGCGGTGCAGCACGCGGCTGAGCTGGAAATCGAGGCTTTTGCTTTTGCCGCTGTAGCGATAATCCTGATTACGCCCGGCCACCGTCTGGTGATAGTCGTAATCGCTGCCCGTCGCGGAGAACATCCAGTAGCCGAACGGCACTGAATAGTGGCCGGTGAGGTTTTTGCTGCCCTTGCCGCCCTGGCCCTGCAGGTCGTGCGTCGCCGACAGATACAAGAGATCGCTCAGCGCAAAAGGGTTGTCGAGCGAAAGCGTCACGCCGCCCAGATAGCGGCCGGTGCTGCGGGTGCCGGAGTCATCCAGCGAGACGCCGACGCGCCACATCTTTTTCTGCTGCCAGCGCACCTGGATGTCGCTCTCGCCAGGCTGTTCGCCGGGAACCACCGACATATCCGCCTGCACAGTCGGCAGGCGCTGCAGATTTTCCAGCCCCTGTTCAATATCCCGCAAATCAAGCAGGTTGCCCGCATGAGCAGGAAAGGCGCTGTAGAGCCAGAGATAGTGGCCGCTTTCCGGCGTCAGTTTCGCCTCGCGCACGTAGCCCGGCACGATCACCAGACGCAGCACGCCGCTGTTGAGATCCTGCGACGGTGCCAGCACGCGCGTGGTGACATAGCCGTGATCCACCAGCCGGTTTTGCAGCGTGCTCATCAGCAGGTTGATGCCTTTCGCCCCCAGGCAGCGCCCCTGCGCCTGGCTGGCGATGCGGTTAAGCGGCAGCCAGCGGGGCAGCGCCTGCTGCCCCTGCAGCTCGACGCGCGCGATGGTGAAACAGGGACGTTCAGCGGGAAAATTGATGCTGCCGAAGCTGGAAGACGGCGGCGAAAGACGCACATCGGGCGCTTTCGGTTCCATCTGGCGCTCCAGCGCCTGCTGGCGCTGTTGCTGGAGGCGTAGCTGGTCGTTTCCGTCAGGCAGCGCCTCTGCGGCGGTGGCCTGTGCGGTAAAAAACGCGCCGTTCAGCAGAGCAATGGAGAAAAGAATACATTTATGCTGGAAAACCATCAGACAATCCCTGTCACGTAAAGTAATCGTAAATTATGTTAACTCAGGTAAAACTGGCTGCGTATTATCCATAATTTATTGTTAGCGACAACTTTCGTTTGCTGATTTTTTAGCCTGAATGTTTAAGGGATTTTAGGGGTTTTTGTAATAAAAACGGAGCGGTGAGCGCGGATACAGGGGAGTTTGCAGAGGAAAAATTTAAGACCATTCTTAACCACAGAAACGGGCTAAAAAATGGAAAAGCGGCGAGTCGCCTCGCCGCCGATGATTTAGCGTACTATGACCGTCAGTAATATCAGCGCAATGGCGATAACAGCCACGCCGATAAACGCCCGGTCGAGCCTTACTCTTCTCATTGCCGCCCTCCTAGAACCACTGACCGAAGCGGCGGATATAGATCCGTTTCATTCCCTGAGCCACCAGGCAGTAGCCGAACAGCGTCGCCAACAGCCAGGGGAAATAGGCAAGCGGCAGCGGCGCCAGTCCCACCATCGCGCCGAGCGGCGAGAACGGGATGCCGATGCCGAGCGCCATAATGCCGAACGTGGTTAACAGTACCGGCAGCGCCGCGCGGCTCTGAATAAAGGGGATTTTCTGCGTGCGCAGCATATGCACCACCAGCGTCTGCGACAGCAACCCTTCAACAAACCAGCCGGACTGAAACAGCGACTGCGCGCCCGCATGATTCGCGCCGAAGACGTGCCACATCAGCGCAAAGGTGGTGATATCAAACAGCGACGAGGTTGGCCCCATCCACAGCATAAAGCGCCGGATATTGCTGGCGTCCCATTTGCGCGGCTTGCGCAGGAACTCCGCATCCATCTTGTCCCAGGGCAGCGCCAGCTGGGAGATGTCATACATCAGGTTCTGCAGCAGCAGCTGAATCGACAGCATCGGCAGAAACGGAATAAAGGCGCTGGCGATCAGTACGGAAAAGACGTTGCCGTAGTTTGAGCTGGCGGTCATGTTCAGGTACTTGATGATATTGCCGAAGGTTTCGCGCCCTTTCAGCACGCCCTCTTCCAGCACGCGCAGATCTTTCTCCAGCAGGATAATATCGGAGGACTCTTTGGCGATATCCGCCGCGCTGTCGACCGAAATCCCGACGTCGGCATCGCGCAGCGCCGGGGCGTCGTTAATGCCGTCGCCGAGGAAGCCTACCGTATGGCCGTTCTGCTGAAACAGACGTACCAGCCGCGCTTTCTGCGGCGGCGTCAGCCTGGCGAACAGGCTGCTCCGCTCTGCGGCCTGCGCCAGCTCGCCGTCGCTCATCGCCTCGATCTCATCGCCGGTCAGCATCGCGCTGGCGTCCAGTCCCACCTCCTGGCAGATACGCGCCGTGACCACCGGGTTGTCACCGGTCAGCACTTTGACCGCCACGCCGTTGTCGCGCAGCGCCTGAATCGCCTGGCCAGCGCTCGCTTTTGGCGGATCGAGGAAAGTCAGCATCCCTTCCAGCGTCAGCTCGCGCTCATCTGCCTGCGCCAGCGGCGGCGCGATGTCGCCTGCGCGCGTTGCCACCAGCAGCACGCGGAAGCCCTGCTGGTTATACTCTTCAGCCAGCGCCTGCAGCATTGCCCGGCGGTCGTCACAGAGCGGGACGCACTCGCCGTAAAGGCGAATCGTCGTCGACACGGCAAGCATCTCTTCGACAGCGCCTTTACAGACCAGCAGCGACTCGCCCTGCTGCAGATCTTCCAGCAGCACCGACAGTCGACGCCGCGCAAAATCAAAAGGCAGTTCATCCTGTTTGTGGTAGCGGCTGCGCTGCGTCTCGCTGACCTGCATCGCGCCTGCGCGCATCACCGCGCGATCCATCGGATTTTTGCTTCCCGTCTGGCTGTTGCTGTTCAGCCAGCCAAGCAGCAGCACGCGCGCATCCTCATCGCCAGCGCAGTTAAGCGCGTGCGACAGCTGGATCTCATCCTGCGTCAGCGTGCCGGTTTTATCGGTGCAGAGCAGATCCATCGCGCCGAGGTTCTGAATCGCGTTCAGGCGCTTAACGATAACTTTGCGCCGCGCCATCGCCATCGCCCCTTTCGCCAGATTAGAGCTGACGATCATCGGCAGCATCTCTGGCGTCAGCCCCACGGCGACGGCCAGCGCAAACAGCGTGGCGTCGGTCCAGTCTCCTTTGCTGAAGCCATTAATAAACAGCACCACCGGCACCATAATCAGCATAAAACGGATCAGCAGCATACTGACGCTGTTGACGCCGCGATCGAAAGCAGTCTGGGCGCGGCTGCCGACCAGCGACTTCGCCAGCGATCCGAACCAGGTCAGGCTGCCGGTCGCGACGACAACGGCGCACGCGCTGCCGCTGGATACGCTGGCGCCCATCAGGCAGATGTTATCCAGCTCCAGCAGGCTCTTGCCGCTCGCTGGCGCGCTGCTGTTTTTTACCGCCACGTCGGCGCTGAGGTCCACTTTCTCAACCGGCAGCGACTCGCCGGTCAGCACAGCCTGGCTGACGGAAAGATCGCGCGAGCTGATAAGGCGTACATCGGCAGGCACCAGATCCCCCGCGCTGAGCAGAACGATATCGCCGGGCACCAGCTCGCGCATGGCGACCTCCTGCGGCGCGCCGTCGCGCATCGCGGTCGCGGTCGTGCGGACCAGCGACTTCAGCGCCTGCGCGGCGCGGTTGGTGCGAAACTCCTGCCAGAAACGCAGCAGGGCGCTCAGCGTTACCATGGTGCAGATAATAGTGACGCCGGTGAGATCGCCCTTATCGCCCGCGCGCAGCGGCAGCCAGTAGTCGGTGAAAAAACTCACCAGCGCCAGCGCCAGCAGCACGTAGATAAAGGGGTTATGAAACGCCATCAGCAGCTGCAACAGCGCGGGCGGCGCTTTTTCCTGCGCCACTTCGTTTGGGCCGAACTGCGCCAGGCGGCGCTCCGCCTCCTGCTGGCTCAGGCCTGCGGTCTGGCTATGCAAGCTGGCCAGCGTCGCCTCAACGGAGCGGCTCGCTTCCTGCTCGATTAAATATTTTTTTTCGCCGTTTCGCGCAGCGCCGCGGCTATTTTTCGCCAGCGTTTGGCTTTCCAGTTTTAATTCAGACATAGTGAATTCTCCCTGCAACAGGCAAAGCAATCCCGACATGCGAAAATACGCATGCGTAAAAAGTTAAATATTAAAAAGGATGCGTAGCGTGAGGGCCGAATAAGCCGCAGGCGTAAGCGTCTCGCCGCGTATGGATAGCGACGCGGCGAAAAAGCGCAGGCGCAGGGCGCAGCCAGTCAGCTACGCGCAGCGAGGAGGAGGAAACAGAGCGTGCGAAAAAAGCAGCATAGCGATCGCCTCGTAATGAATAATGTTATTCAGGAAGCAATCGTTATTTAACAGGATTGCTGCCCGCCGGGTGGCAAGCAGCATGGAAATTCAGCTTGCCAGTATTAGTGAAAATATCGAATGACTGTCCAAGTGAATTCTCCAGTAGAAAGTTGCCGCCATTATAAGCGCGTCGCGTTAAGGGTAAAGATTAAAATAACCCTAAATAGCCTTTGTTGAGGTTCTGTTTCTCTATACTTAGTTCACACGGGTTTTCACCGCTTATAACCATAGCGCAAGCCTTATAACTTTAAGGCATAAGGTTAGCCCATAATAGACTATTCTTCCTTTAAGCCCTTCCGTACACTCGCGTTACTACTTTATAAGGCAAGGAATTACCATGAAAAAAACTGTCGCTTCCCTGTTGGCGATGTCGCTGACAGCCGCCTTTGCCGCGCATGCCGTCACGCCGAAAGATACGCTGGTTATCGCTCAGTCCATTGATGACGCCGACAGCTTCGATCCCGCTAAAGGCTTTGAGCTGACCAGCGTGCAGGCCTTTACCAATATTTATCAGCGTCTGGTTCAGTCCGATCCGCAAAATCCGACAGATCTGAAACCGACGCTCGCCGCCAGCTGGCAGCCGGGCAGCGACAACCGCAGCCTGACCTTTGAACTGCGCAAAGACGCCCGCTTCGCCAGCGGCAACCCGCTGCGCCCGGAAGATGTCATCTTCTCGCTGGGCCGCGTGGTGAAGCTTAACCTCGATCCCTCTTTTATTCTGACGCAGCTCGGCTGGACCAAAGAGAACGTTGACGGCTTTCTGAAGAAGGTCGACGACAACCACGTTCAGATTAGCTGGACCGCCAACGTCAGCCCGACCTACGTACTGAGCCTGCTGTCAGCGCCGGTCTCCTCTGTCGTGGATGAAAAAACCGTGAAGGCGAATGAGAAAAACGGTGACCTGGGCAACGGCTGGCTGGCGACCAACTCGGCGGGCAGCGGCCCCTATCAGATCCGCAAAGTGGTGCTGCACCAGGTGGTGCTGCTGACCGCTAATCCCACTTCGCCTGCGGGCGCGCCGAAGCTGAAAAACGTACTGATTAAAAACGTGCCGGAACCGGCGGCGCGCCGCCTGCTGCTAGAGCAGGGCGACGCGGATATCGCGCGTAACCTCGGCGCCGATCAGATCGCCGCGCTGCAAGGCAAAGCGGGCGTGAAAACCGAAGCGATTCCGATGGCATCGCTCTACTATATTCAGTTCAACGTGGGCGCCAACGATACCCTGAAAAACCCGGCGCTGTGGGAAGCGGCGCGCTACCTGTTCGACTACAAAGGCATCGCCAGCGAGCTGCTGAAAGGCCAGTTCGACGTGCACCAGACCTTCCTGCCGAAGGGCTTCCTCGGCGCGGTCAACGACACGCCTTACAGCTACGATCCTGAGAAGGCGAAAGCGATTCTGCAGAAAGCGGGCCTGACCAACGTCAGCTTCAATCTCTCTACCAGCAACCAGCCGCCCTATCTCGATATCGCGCAGGCGCTGCAGGGCAGCTTCGCCAAAGGCGGCGTGAAGATTAACGTGCAGCCGGGTCTGAGTTCGGAAGTCTCCACCAGCGTGAAGGCGCATAAGTATCAGGCGACGCTGAACGCCTGGGGCGCGGACTATTTCGATCCCAACACCAACGCCGCCTCTTTCGCCTATAACCCGGAAGATGGCAGCAAAACCATTGCTTACCGTTCAGACTGGCATATCCCTGAGCTGAATAAGCAGGTGCTGGCGGCGACGGCGGAAAGCAATCCGCAGAAGCGCGTGGCGCTCTATGAGGCGATGCAGAAATCGGTGCTGAAAAGCTCGCCGTACGTTATCGGCCTGCAGGCGCGCAACCTGATCGCAATGCGCGACAACCTGAAAGGCTACGTGCAGGGCATCAACCCTGACATGGTTTACTACTCGCAGGTCAGCAAATAATGGCGCAGTCAGCCTCCGATGCCGGGTTCGCCCGGCATATCTGGCCGCGCCTGTCGCGGTTCGTCACCAGCCTGCTGTCGCTGCTGGTGACGCTGCTCGGGCTGCTGGCCTTTACCTTTATGTTGTCCCACCTTTCGCCAGTGGATCCGGTACAGCAGATCGCTGGCGATCACGCCAGTGAAGCGACCTACGCGCAGGTGCGTCACGAGCTGGGGCTGGATCAGCCGGTGCTGGTGCAGTTCTGGCGCTACCTGGAGCACCTGGCCCGCGGCGACCTTGGCCTTTCCCGTCTCACTAATCAGCCGGTAGCAAACGATCTGATGCAGACCTTTCCGGCGACGATTGAGCTGGCGACCTGCGCCATGCTATTCGCCGCCCTGTTCGGCATTAGCCTGGCGCTGCTCGCCGCCTGGAAGCCGGGCAGCCTGCTCGACAATGTGGCGCGCTTTATCTCCCTGCTCGGCTATTCGGTGCCGGTATTCTGGCTCGGCCTGCTCGGGCTGCTGCTGTTTTACGCCGTACTGCACTGGTCGGCCGGGCCTGGACGACTCGATGACCTCTATGTCTATACGCTGGAGCCGAAAACCGGCTTCGTGCTGATCGACAGCTGGCTCTCCGGCGACCGCGAGATGTTCCGCAACGCTATCGCTCATCTCTGGCTGCCGGTGGTGATCCTCGGCCTGCTGGCGATGGCGGGCATTACCCGTCTGCTGCGCGCCGCGCTGCTGGAAGAGAGCAGCAAAGAGTATGTGACGCTGGCGCGCGCCAAGGGTGCCGGTCGCGGCCGCATTCTGCTGCGCCATATTTTTCCCAACGTGCTGGGCACGCTGGTGACGGTCATCGCCCTCTCCTACGCCACGCTGCTGGAAGGCTCGGTGCTGACCGAGACCGTTTTCGCCTGGCCGGGCGTCGGGCGCTATATGACCAATGCGCTCTTCTCGGCCGATGTACCGGCCATCCTCGGCTCCACGCTGCTGATCGGCGCCTGCTTTATACTGCTTAACGCCCTGGCGGACGCCTTAACCTGGTTAACCGATCCGAGAACCCGATGACGCAACAACTCTCTGAACTCGAAACCGTACGGCCGCGCCGCCGTCGCCGTCGCGTCACCTCGCTGACCATCGGCCTGACGCTGGTGGCGATCCTGGTGCTGACCGCCCTGCTCGCGCCGCTGCTGGCGCCTTTCGATCCCAATATGCAGACGATTTCGGCGCGCCTGCTGCCGCCGTCGGCGCAGCACTGGTTCGGCACCGACGGCTTCGGCCGCGATCTGCTCTCGCGCGTCATTTACGGCGCGCGGCCGACCCTGCTGCTGGTGTCGCTGATCCTGGTGCTGACCATTCCGGTCGGCCTGCTGGTCGGCATTACCGCGGGCTATCTCGGCGGCTGGACGGAGCGCGTGCTGATGCGTATTACCGATATCTTTCTCTCGCTGCCTAATCTGGTTATCGCGCTGGCGCTGGTGGCGATGCTCGGCCCAGGCCTGATGAACGGCGCGCTGGCGCTGGCGCTCACCAGCTGGCCGCCCTTCGCCCGCCAGGCGCGCGCCGAAACGCTGGCGCTGCGCCGCAGCGACTATCTGGCCGCCGCGCGTATGCAGGGCATCACCGGGCTGCGCCTGATGTTCGGCCATATTCTGCCGCTCTGCCTGCCGACCGCCGTGGTGCGCGCCGCGCTCAGCCTCGGCGGCATTATTCTTTCCGCCGCCGGCCTCGGCTTCCTCGGCATGGGCGTACAGCCGCCGACCGCCGAATGGGGCTCGATGGTCGCGGAAGGCAGCAAAGTGATTTTCGACCAGTGGTGGGTCGCCGCCGCGCCGGGCGCGGCGATTCTGTTCGGCAGCCTGGCTTTTAACCTGACAGGCGACGGCCTGCGCGACCGACTGGATACCCGCCATGCCAAATGATCTGTTACTTCACGCCGAATCGCTGAGCATCCGCAGCGACGACGCGCTGCTGGTGGACAACATCAGCTTTCGCATTGGCCGCGAGCGCGTGGCGCTGGTGGGCGAATCGGGCTCCGGCAAGTCGCTGACCGCGCGTGCGCTAATGGGACTGCTCTCGCCCGCGCTGCATCTTCACGCGCAGAAGCTTGAGGTGGCTGGCCACGACGCGCAGCGCCTGAGCGAAAAAGCCTGGAGCGCGCTGCGCGGCGATACGGTGGCGATGGTAATGCAGGACCCGAAATATGCCCTTAACCCGACGCGCACCATCGGCTGGCAGGTGGAGGAGCCGCTGCTGCTGCACCGCCGTCTGAGCCGCAGCGAGCGGAAAGAGAAAGTGTGCGAGATGCTCGACGCCGTGGGCCTGCCGCAGCCGCGCCAGCTGATGCAGCGCTATCCACATCAGCTCTCCGGCGGCATGGGCCAGCGCGTGATGCTGGCGATCGCGCTGATCGCCGATCCCGCCTTTTTAATCGCCGACGAGCCGACCTCGGCGCTCGATCACGCCATGCGCGATCAGGTGCTGGCGTTGATCCGCCGTCTGGTCGAGGCGCGCAATATGGGTCTGCTGCTGATCAGCCACGATCTGCAGCAGGTCTCTGAACACTGCGAGCGCGTGATGGTGATGTACAAGGGCCGCGTGCTCGATACCCTGCCCGCCGCCGATCTGCCGCGCGCCACCCATCCCTATACGCGCACGCTCTGGTCATGCCGTCCGAGCAAAGCGACACACGGCGAGGCGCTGCCGGTGCTGGACCGCGCCGCGCTGGAGGCGAATCATGATTAATCTTCAGCAGCTCAGCGTCTCACATAAGCAGGGCTATGAACTCCGCACCGTGGTGCATGAGGTCGATCTGCAGGTCAACGCCGGCGAGTGCTTCGGCCTGGTCGGCCCGTCCGGCTGCGGCAAATCGTCGCTGCTGTGGGTGATGGCCGGGCTGAACCCGCACTGGCAGGGAAAAATGGCGCTGGCGGGCTGCGACGTCGCGCCGGGCAAGCCCTTTACCGGCCAGCTGCGCCGCGATGTGCAGATGGTATTTCAGGATCCCTACGCCTCGCTGCATCCGCGCCATCGCCTGCGTCGCACCCTGGCGGAGCCGCTGAAGCTGCTGCGCCGCGACAATATCGACGATCGTATTAATCAGGGTTTCCGTCACGTCGGGCTGGATCCGGCGCTGGCGGAGCGCTATCCGCATCAGCTTTCGGGCGGTCAGCGCCAGCGCGTGGCGATCGTGCGTGCGCTGCTGCTGGAGCCGAAGATCCTGCTGCTGGATGAGCCGACCTCGGCGCTGGATATGTCGGTGCAGGCGGAGATCCTCAATCTGCTGAACGATCTCAAGCGCGACGACGGCCTGACGATGGTGCTGGTCAGCCACGATCCCGACGTGATTGACCACATGTGCGATCGCGCCGCACGCATGGCGCAGGGCCGCATCGTCGAGCAGATCACCGCCTGACGGATCGCGCGAGCTGGCGCGCCTTGTGCGCTATACTCGCGCGAAATCTGTCAACAAAGAGGTCACCATGACGATTAAGCTACGCCCGCTGGAGCGGGAAGATCTGCACTTCGTACACCAGCTGGATAACAACGCCAGCGTAATGCGCTACTGGTTTGAAGAGCCCTATGAGGCGTTTGTTGAACTCTCCGATCTCTATAACAAGCATATTCACGATCAGAGCGAGCGCCGCTTCGTCGTAGAGCACGACGGTCAGAAAGCGGGGCTGGTAGAGCTGGTGGAGATCAATCATGTCCACCGCCGCGCCGAGTTTCAGATCATCATCGATCCGGCGCATCAGGGCAAAGGGCTGGCGAGCCAGGCGGCGAAGCTGGCGATGGAGTACGGTTTCTCCGTACTGAATCTCTACAAGCTCTATCTGATTGTCGATCAGGAGAATGAGAAAGCGATCCACATCTACAGCAAGCTGGGATTTGAAACGGAAGGCGTGCTGAAGCACGAATTTTTTATCAACGGCGAGTATCGCAATACCATCCGCATGTGCATTTTCCAGCACCAGTTCCTGGAAAGGTTCCGCTCAGGCGGCGCGATGGTGAAGCCCACCGCGCAGTAATCGCCCTCAGCTACGCGCGCCAACCGGATTGAGGTAGGGGCGCGGATGTTCCGGCTGGAGGTTGTACATGCCGCCGTTAAAGGGATCGACCAGCAGCCAGCCGGGAAAGCCGCCCAGCGGAATATTGCCGAGCAGATACCAGAGGTTGGCTTTGCCTTCAATCGGCAGCGTAACCGGCACGTAGCCCGGACTCTCCAGCATCACCTGATAGTGCTTCTTGCCGAAATAGCGGCCGGTCGACTTCGCCAGCTCGACGGTTTGCGGCGTGTAGCCCTCTGCCACCGGGCGTCCATCCTCATCCTGTACGGTAAAGCGCGCGCCCTGCGGCAGAGAGTCGATACGCACCGCCTGGGTCGGTGAGCCGACAATCGAGGCGCAGCCGCTAAGCAGCAGCGCGGCGGCAAGGATAAGAAGTCGCTGTTTCATAAGTGGATCCGCTAAAGAGTCTGAAAGGGCAGTGTAAACCGCCCTTGCGCCGTTAATCGCCTTAGCATCGACTGTTTTCTGCGCTTTATTGCGGTTGACACCGCTGCGCAATCGCCGCGATATCCTGCGGCGTGGTGCGGCAGCAGCCGCCGATCAGCCTTGCGCCAGCGGCGCGCCACTCGGCCAGCCGGTCATGCAGCGTGCAGCCCGACGGCGCGGAATGCCAGGTTTTCGTCGTCGCATCGTACTGCTCACCAGAGTTGGGATAGACCACCAGCGGTTTGCTGGTCAGCCTCTGCAATGCCGTCAGCGCAGGCGTCACCTGCTCCAGCGCAACGCAGTTGATGCCCAACGCCACAATCTGCGGCTGCGCCTGCACGAAAGCGGCGACCTCGCGCAGCGGCGTGCCGTCGCTGATGTGCTGCGCATCGCGCAGCGTAAAGGAGAACCACGCCTGCGCGCCGGGGAATTCCGTCAGCAGCGCGGCCAGCGCCTGCGCTTCGGCAAAAGAAGGCAGCGTTTCGCACGCCAGCAGATCCGCCCCTGCCGCCAGCAGCGCCTGTACGCGCGGACGGTGGAACGCCTTCATCTCTTCGTCCGGCAGCGCGTAGTCGCCGCGATATTCCGCGCCGTTGGCAAGAAAGGCGCCGTATGGCCCGACCGATCCCGCCACCAGCAGCGTGGCCCGGCTGCCGCTGGCAGCGCGGTAGTCGTCGCGCGCGCGCCGCGCCAGCTCAACGCTGCGGGCGATAAGCTGAAGCGACTGCGCCTCATCCAGCCCGCGCGCGGCGAAGCCCTGCGGCGTCGCCTGATAGCTGGCGGTAATGGCAACGCGCGCGCCGGCGGCGAAATAGTCGCGGTGTACCTGGTAGATCAGCTCAGGATTTTCCATTAACACCTTCGCGGACCAGAGCGCGTCCGCCAGATTGCAGCCGCGCGCCTCCAGCTCGGTCGCCAGCGCGCCGTCCAGGATAAGAATGTCACTTTCAGCCAGCGCCTGCGCCACGGAATTATGCTGCATTTCTGGCCTCCTCAGCCTGCGATTTTTTATGAGTCACAGCGTAAACTCCATAGCAGAGCAGCACAAAGGGAATGCCGCACCAGAGCGCGATGCGCTGCGAGGGATCAAACGCCAGCCCGACGCACGCCAGCAGGCAAAGGGCAAAGCCCAGGATCGGCGTCAGCGGATAGAGCGGCGCGCGGTAGGTTAGCTCGCTCAGCGCCCTGCCCTGCGCCAGATGGCGGCGGCGGAACATATAGTGCGAGGCGCAGATGCTGAGCCAGACCACCACCACCGCAAAGCCGGAGATGGCCGACAGCGCGACAAATACCGTATCCGGCGCGATAACGCTGGAGAGCAGCGCCAGCACGCCGCCCAGCATACTGACGGTGATCGCCAGCTGCGGCACACCGCGCTTATTGACGCGGGCGAAGCAGCGCGGCAGCGTCTTCTCGTTCGCCAGTGACCAGAGCATACGCCCTGACGCGTAGAGCCCGGAGTTAGCCGCGGAGAGGATCGCCGTGAGGATAACGAAATTCACGATATCCGCCGCATAAGGAAGGCCGATCTTTTCAAACACCAGCACAAAGGGGCTTTTGACGATGCCCGCCTGATCCATCGGGATCAGCGCCGCCAGCACCAGCACCGTACCGACAAAGAAGATGATCAGCCGCGCTACCGTGGTGCGGATCGCCAGCGGCAGCACTTTTTGCGGGTTTTCCGTTTCGCCCGCGGCGATGCCGATAAGCTCAGTGCCGGAAAAGGCGAAGTTCACCGCCACCATGGTCATGATAATCGGCAGCACGCCGTGGGGCAGCCAGCCGTGTTGGGTAAGGTTGCTCAGACCCGGCGCGGCGCTGCCATCTTTCAGCGGGATAAAGCCGAACATCGCCGCCGCGCCCAGCACGATAAAGGCGATGATGGTGACGACTTTGACAAGCGAGAACCAGAACTCCCCTTCGGCGAAGAAGCGCGTGGAGATAATATTCAGCAGGTAGATGGCGACGCAAAACAGCAGACACCAGATCCACACCGGCACCTGCGGAAACCAGTACTGCATGCAGAAGCCTGCGGCGGTAAAGCTGGAGCCGAGCGCCACCGTCCAGGTCAGCCAGTAGAGCCAGGCGACGGTGTAGCCGGTAGCGGGGCTGAGATAGCGTGCCGCATAGACGTGGAACGCGCCGGTTTCCGGCATCGCCACCGACAGCTCCCCCAGGCAGACCATCACCAGCCACACCACCAGCGCGCCAATCAGGTAGGCGAGCAGCGTGCCCGCCGCACCGGTGGTGGAAATGATATAGCCGGTATTAAAAAACAGCCCGGTGCCGATTACGCCGCCCAGCGATAACATCACCAGATGGCGCGTTTTCATGGTGCGCTTAAAGTGTTCCCGTGACGGGTTTTCCTGCTCGCTCATCTTTTATCCGTATGGACGTCTAAACATCTATATGGCAGGGTTATACGCGTCGGCGGCAGGAAATGCAACGTGATAAAAGATAAGGATTTGATAAAAAACAGCGCTGTGCCCCGCGCTGACGGGGCTGGTCGCTATTAGCCGAAAACGCTTTGCAGGTAGCGTTCCAGGGCGATACGTGAACTGAAACCGTGGGGAATGCCGTAGTGCTCCTGCGACTCGCCCGCCAGATAGAGTGGAAACTGCGTGTAGTGATCGCAGGTTTTCATCTCTGACGCCGGTTCGGCAAACGGCTGACTCTTCTCTTTTAACGTGGGGTGGATCACCAGCGCAGTGCGTCCCATACGGGCTTCGCGGTTAACATAGACATAGCTGTCGCCACGGCGGTAGCCGTAGGCTTTTGGCGTGACTTCGTCAACTTCAAATCCCGCCTTTTCCAGAACGCGCGCTACCTCATCGGGTCGTAAATACATGCTCTTTCCTCTCCTCTTTCAAGCCTCGCAACCTTACAACAGCACGCCGCCGTGCGGCTTTCGGAATTTCCCTAAACCCCCGTCCTGCCGATGCGTTTATCCGCGTATCGTCTACACTCAGTATTACTTTCAAAATCAAAGGGAGCGAAAAAATGTTTAATCGAACCACAAAAAACGATGACATTGATGTTAACCAGGATGTAAACGAGCTCGCTGATTCGCTGGAAGCGCTGCTGAAATCCTACGGCAGCGAGGCAAAAGATGAAGTGGATTCTGCGCGCAGCCAGGCGCAGGCGCTGCTGAAGCAGACGCGCGCGAAGCTGAATGGCGGTCATAACCGCGTTTCCCAGGCAGCACGCGACGCGAGCTACCAGGTTGACGCCTACGTGCATGATAAACCCTGGCACGGCGTGGGCATCGGCGCCGCAGTAGGCCTGGTGTTAGGCGCGCTGCTGGTTGGCCGCCGTTAATCTCCATCAAAATACGTAAGCCTCGCGTAAGCGGGGCTTTTTTTCGCCTTTTTTCTGCCCCGCCATCTTTACAAATTTTTTTACGCTGCGCCGAACCGCATGTCGCCTGGCTTTAGCCACTCCTTGCCGCTTTATTGTTCAGATATCTATATATGGTGCGCTTGAATTTAAACACCACTATATCTAGTATTCTCTCTATAAACCAGACACAAGATGTGAGCGGCGACGAAGCCTGAAATGCGGGCGTCCGCTTACGTATCACAGATACCTTGTCCATGACAGAAGGGAAATACGAATCATGCGCATTATTATTTACACAAAAGATAACTGTGTCCAGTGCAGCGCCACCAAAAACGCTATGGATCGTCATGGCATCGACTATCAGCTGATCAATCTCGACGCGCAGCCTGACGCCGTTGACGGCCTGAAATCGCTCGGTTACCGCCAGGTGCCGGTGGTGATGGCGGATGGCGAGCACTGGAGCGGCTTCCGCCCGGACAAAATCGCCGGTCTGCGCCAGCTTGCGGCGGCAGGAGAGTAGCGCCATGTTTCCACTGGTCTATTTTTCCAGCCAGTCGGAAAACACCCACCGGTTTATTGCCCGTCTGGGGCTGCCGGCGCGCCGCATTCCTCTCGACCTCTCCGCGCGTCTGCAGCACCACCAGCCCTATATCCTGGTGGTGCCGAGCTATGGCGGCGGCGGCAGTCGCGGCGCGGTCCCCAGACAGGTTATTCACTTTCTTAATGATGAATCGAACCGGCGCGGCATTCGCGGCGTGATCGCAGCGGGCAACCGCAATTTCGGCGAGGCTTACTGCCTGGCCGGCGACATTATCGCGCAAAAATGCCAGGTTCCTGTGCTCTACCGCTTTGAGCTGATGGGAACGCCGGAAGACATCGCCACGGTTAAAGCGGGAGTAACCCAATTTTGGCAACAACAGACACCCTCAATGGCGTAACGCTCGACTATCATGCGCTGAACGCCATACTGAACCTCTATGATGCCGATGGCCGCATCCAGTTCAGCAAAGACCGCGAAGCGACGCGCCAGTTCTTTCTGCAGCATGTCGCCCCTAATACGCTCTCTTTCGCCAGCGCGGCGGAGCGTCTGCGCTACCTGGTCGCGGAAGGCTATTACGAAGCGGACGTGCTGAACCAGTACGACTTCGACTTCCTGTGCCGTTTCCACGACGAGGCGGCGGCCTGGGGCTTTGAATTCAAGACGTTTCTCGGCGCGTGGAAGTTCTACACCAGCTATACGCTGAAAAGCTTCGACGGCAAACGCTATCTGGAAACCTTCGAGCAGCGCGCCTGCATGGTGGCGCTGACCCTGGCGCAGGGCAGCGAGACGCTGGCGCGATCCCTGCTGGAAGAGATGCTGAGCGGCCGCTTCCAGCCTGCGACGCCCACCTTCCTCAACTGCGGAAAACAGCAGCGCGGCGAGCTGGTCTCCTGTTTCCTGCTGCGCATCGAAGACAATATGGAATCGATCGGCCGCGCGGTGAATTCAGCGCTGCAGCTCTCCAAGCGCGGCGGCGGCGTGGCCTTTCTGCTCTCCAACCTGCGGGAAAACGGCGCGCCGATTAAGCGTATCGAGAACCAGTCGTCGGGCGTTATTCCGGTGATGAAGATGCTGGAGGACGCCTTCTCCTACGCCAACCAGCTTGGCGCGCGTCAGGGTGCGGGCGCAGTCTGGCTCAATGCGCATCATCCCGATATCCTGCGCTTTCTCGATACCAAGCGGGAAAACGCCGACGAGAAGATCCGCATTAAAACGCTCTCGCTCGGCGTCGTCATCCCCGATATTACCTTTCAGCTGGCGAAGGAGAATCGCCAGATGGCGCTCTTTTCGCCCTACGACGTCGAACGAATTTACGGCCAGGCGTTTGGCGATATCAGCATCAGCGAGAAGTATGACGAGATGGTGGCGGACGACCGCATCCGTAAAAGCTGGATCCAGCCGCGCGACTTCTTCCAGACGCTGGCGGAGATCCAGTTCGAGTCCGGCTATCCCTACATCATGTATGAGGACAGCGTTAACCGCAGCAACCCGATCGCCGGTCGTATCAATATGAGCAACCTCTGCTCGGAAATTTTGCAGGTCAACAGCCCCAGCGAGTTCAATGAGGATCTGAGCTATCGCCGCGTCGGCAAAGATATCTCCTGCAACCTCGGCTCGCTGAATATCGCGCACGCCATGGACTCGCGCGACCTGGCGCGTACCGTAGAGGTCGCGGTGCGCGCGCTGACGGCGGTTTCCGATATGAGCCATATCGGCTCGGTGCCGTCGGTGGCAGAGGGCAACCAGCGTTCGCACGCCATCGGCCTGGGGCAGATGAACCTGCACGGCTATCTGGCGCGCGAGGGAATGGCCTACGGTTCGCCGGAAGCGCTCGACTTCACCAACCTCTATTTCTACTGCGTCACCTTCTATGCGCTGCGCACCTCTAACCAGCTGGCGCGCGAGCGCGGGCAGCGCTTCGACGGCTTCGAGCGCTCTACCTACGCCAGCGGCGCGTACTTCGATAAATATGTAGAGCGCGACTGGCTGCCGCGCACCGGGCGCGTGGCGCGCCTGTTTGCCGAGGCCGGAATTACGCTGCCGACGCGCGCCGACTGGCAGGCACTGCGCGAGGCGGTGATGACACACGGTTTATATAATCAGAACCTGCAGGCGATTCCGCCGACCGGCTCTATCTCCTATATCAACCATGCGACCTCAAGCATCCACCCGATCGTGTCGCGCATCGAAATCCGTAAAGAGGGAAAAACCGGACGCGTTTACTACCCTGCGCCCTTTATGACCAACGAGAATCTGGATCTCTATCAGGACGCCTATCAGATCGGGCCGGAAGCGATTATCGACACCTATGCCGAAGCGACGCAGCATGTCGATCAGGGGCTGTCGCTGACGCTCTTTTTCCGTGACGATGTGACGACGCGCGACATCAACAAAGCGCAGATTTACGCCTGGAAGAAAGGCATCAAAACGCTTTACTACATTCGACTGCGCCAGATGGCGCTACAGGGCACGGAGGTGCAGGGCTGCGTTTCCTGCGCGTTGTGATGAAAACTATGCAACTACAACAGATTCAGGCGATTAACTGGAACCGTCTTCAGGACGAGAAAGATCTTGAAGTGTGGAACCGTCTGACCAGCAACTTCTGGCTGCCGGAAAAGGTGCCGCTCTCGAACGATCTGCCCGCCTGGCAGACGCTGGACAGCCAGCAGCAGCAGCTCACTATCCGCGTCTTTACCGGACTGACGCTGCTCGACACTATTCAGAACGTTATCGGCGCGCCGGGCCTGATGCCGGATGCGCTGACGCCACATGAAGAGGCGGTGCTCTCCAATATTAGCTTTATGGAGGCGGTGCACGCGCGATCCTACAGCTCGATTTTCTCGACGCTCTGCAACACCAGCGACGTAGACGCCGCCTATCAGTGGAGCGAAGAGAACGAGGCGCTGCAGAACAAGGCGCGCATCATTCTGGCGCACTACCGCGCCGACGATCCGCTGAAGAAAAAGATCGCCAGCGTCTTCCTGGAGTCGTTCCTCTTCTACTCCGGATTCTGGCTGCCGATGTACTGGTCAAGCCGCGGCAAGCTGACTAACACCGCCGATCTGATCCGCCTTATTATTCGCGACGAAGCGGTGCATGGCTACTACATCGGCTATAAGTACCAGAAAGCGCTGGAGCAGGCGGACGACGCGCGCAAAGAGGAGCTGCAGCAGTTCGCCTACGATCTGCTGCTGGCGCTGTATGAAAACGAGGTCATCTACACCGAGGCGCTCTACGCCGATGTGGGCTGGGCGGAAGAGGTAAAAACCTTTCTGCACTATAACGCCAATAAGGCGCTGATGAATCTCGGCTATGAAGCGCTGTTCCCGGCGGAACTCACCACGGTGAACCCGGCTATTCTTGCCGCGCTTTCGCCTAACGCTGATGAAAACCACGATTTCTTCTCCGGCTCCGGCTCCTCCTATGTGATGGGCAAAGCGGTCGAAACCGAAGACGAAGACTGGGATTTTTAATCCTCTGCTGTCGGGCCCGTTGCGGCCCGATATTTTTATTTTATCGCTCTCTTTCCCGCCCGCTATTTCGCCAGAAATCACCTTTTTATTTCGCAAATATGACGCGCTGATGACGCGCTAATTACGCCATTTCGGCTCGCTCTTTTCTGGCAATTTTGCCGTTTACGGCGTCAAATCGCTATAATTCCCGATCGTCCCGGCAAAAAATTAGCAGCCCCTCATCCCTTGTGAGCACTGGAAATTCTGCCGTTTGCGCCCCTCTCCTCACCACGAATATTGCCATTCAGGGTTGTCAGATAATGTCAGTATGGTACGGTATGAGCCGCTTAAATTTAACCAGGAAAGCTGAACGTCAAAATAAATTAAACAGGATTCTATCACTGCATGGCAATTAAACTTGAAGTAAAAAACCTGTATAAAATATTCGGGGAAAACCCCGATCGCGCATTTAAATATATTGATAAAGGGGAAAGCAAAGAGACTATTCTGGCGAAAACCGGTCTGTCTCTGGGCGTCAAAAACGCCAGTCTGGCCATTGAAGAAGGCGAGATATTCGTCATCATGGGACTCTCCGGCTCCGGAAAATCGACCATGGTTCGCCTTCTCAATCGTCTGATAGAACCCACCCGCGGTCAGGTAATCATTGACGGCGTCGATATTGCAAAAATATCTGACAACGAACTGCGCGAGGTGCGCAGAAATAAAATCAGCATGGTATTCCAGTCGTTTGCGCTGATGCCGCATATGAACGTGCTAAATAATACCGCCTTCGGCATGGAATTAGCTGGCGTCCCACTGGCGGAACGTCAGGAAAAAGCGCTGGACGCGCTGCGTCAGGTCGGTCTGGAAAATTATGCGCATGCTTATCCCGACGAACTTTCCGGCGGCATGCGTCAGCGCGTTGGATTAGCTCGCGCGCTGGCGATTAATCCCGATATTTTGCTGATGGACGAGGCGTTTTCAGCGCTCGATCCGCTGATCCGTACCGAAATGCAGGATGAGCTGGTTAAGCTGCAGGCGAAACATCAGCGCACCATTATTTTTATTTCCCACGATCTCGACGAAGCGATGCGCATCGGCGACCGCATCGCCATTATGCAGGGCGGCGAAGTGGTGCAGGTCGGCACGCCGGATGAAATTCTCAATAACCCGGCTAACGACTATGTGCGCACCTTCTTCCGCGGCGTCGATATCAGCCACGTCTTTAGCGCGAAAGATATCGCCCGCCGCAGCGCTGGCGCACTGATCCGCAAGGCGCCCGGCTTTGGCCCGCGCTCCGCCATCAAACTGCTGCAGGATGAGGATCGCGAATTCGGCTATGTGCTGGAGAAGCAAAAATTTATCGGCGTGGTCTCCACCGACTCGCTGAAGGCGGCGCTGGCGGCAGGCGAAGGGCTGGAGAGCGCCCTGCTCGACGCGCCAGCCGCCGTTCCCTCAGATACCTCGCTGAACGAACTGCTCGGCCACGTCGCGCACGCGCCCTGCGCGGTGCCGGTGGTGGGCGAAGAGAATCAGTACGTCGGTATCATTTCCAAAGGCATGTTGTTACGCGCTTTAGATCGTGAGGGAGCTTCGTCATGAGTGAACAAAACAGTCAACCCTGGGATAGCGCAAGTGCCGCGCCTCACGCCGCCGATGCCGCGCAGGCGAGCAGCGATCCCTGGTCAGGCGCGGGTGATGCCGCAACGCAGAGCGCCGCGCCCGCCGGCAACGGCGCCGACGCCTGGGGAACGCCCGACGGCAGCGCCGCGCATAGCGCCGCCAGCAGCGGCAGCGACTGGCTGAGCAGCGCGCCTGCGCCGCAGCCGGAACATTTTAATCTGCTCGATCCCTTCCATAAAACCTGGATCCCGCTCGATCGCTGGGTGACCGAAGGCATCGACTGGGTGGTCAATCACTTCCGTCCGGTGTTTCAGGGCATTCGCGTGCCGGTGGACTATATCCTGAGCGCCTTTCAGCATCTGCTGCAGAGCCTGCCCGCGCCGATAGCGATTCTGGTGTTCGCTCTGATCGCCTGGCAGATCGCCAGCCCGGCGATGGGCGTCGCTACGCTGATCTCGCTGGTGCTGATCGGTGCTATCGGCGCCTGGTCACAGGCGATGGTGACGCTGGCGCTGGTGCTTACCGCGCTGCTGTTCTGTATCGTTATTGGGCTGCCGCTGGGCATCTGGCTGGCGCGCAGCGAACGCGCGGGTCGCATCATACGACCGCTGCTGGACGCCATGCAGACGACGCCGGCCTTTGTCTACCTGGTGCCGATCGTCATGCTGTTCGGCATCGGCAACGTGCCTGGCGTGGTGGTCACCATTATTTTCGCCCTGCCGCCGATGGTGCGCCTGACCATTCTCGGCATCAAGCAGGTGCCCGCCGATCTGATCGAAGCCAGCGAGTCCTTTGGCGCCAGCCCGCGCCAGATGCTGTTTAAGGTGCAGCTGCCGCTGGCGATGCCGACCATTATGGCAGGCGTAAACCAGACGCTGATGCTGGCGCTGTCGATGGTGGTGATCGCCTCGATGATCGCCGTCGGTGGGCTGGGTCAGATGGTGCTGCGCGGCATCGGCCGTCTTGATATGGGACTGGCCACCGTGGGCGGCGTCGGTATCGTTATCCTCGCCATTATTCTCGATCGTCTGACCCAGTCAGTGGGTCGCGACGGCCGCAGCCGCGGCAGCCGCCACTGGAGCCATAGCGGGCCGGTTGGCCTGCTGACGCGCCCTTTCCGTAAATCCTGATTTTCGGGCGGTCCTTCGCGACCGCCCGCCTCGCAACGTCGATAATAAGGAATAACTATGCGCAAGACCGCACCTCTCCTCGCCGCCGTGCTGACCACGCTCGCCCTCTCCCAGGCTTCCGCTGCCGATCTGCCCGGCACAGGCATTACCGTTAAGCCTGCGCAAAGCACCATTGCTGAAGAGGGCTTTCAGACCCTGCTGGTAAGCCGCGCGCTGGAAAAACTGGGCTATAGCGTCGAGAAGCCGAGCGAAATCGACTACAACGTGGCCTACACCTCTATGGCCTCTGGCGACATTACCTTTATCGCCACCAACTGGCAGCCGCTGCACGACGATATGTATAACGCCGCCGGCGGCGACAAAAAGTTCTACCGCGCAGGCACCTATGTCTCTGGCGCAGCGCAGGGCTACCTGATTGACAAGAAAACCGCCGAGCAGTACCACATCACCAATATCGCCCAGCTGAAAGATCCGAAAATCGCTAAGCTGTTCGACAGCAACGGCGACGGCAAAGCGGATATGACCGGCTGCACGCCGGGCTGGGGCTGCGAAGCGGTTATCAATCATCAGAACACCGCGTTTGGCCTGAGCGATACCGTCACCGCCAATATGGGCAACTACTCGGCGATGATCGCTGATACCCTGGCGCGCTTTAAGCAGGGCAAACCGATTCTTTACTATACCTGGACGCCATACTGGCTGAGCGACGTGCTGAAGCCGGGCCGCGATGTGGTGTGGCTACAGGTGCCGTTCTCGTCGCTGCCTGGGGCGCAGAGCAAGGTCGATACCAAACTGGCTAACGGCGCGAATTACGGTTTCCCGGTTAACACCATGCATATCGTAGCGAACAAAGCCTGGGCTGAAAAAAACCCGGCGGCGGCAAAACTGTTCGCCGAGATGAAGCTGCCGATTACCGATATCAATGCGGAAAACGCGGCGATGCATGCAGGCCAGGCGTCTGAAGCGGATATTAACCGCCACGTCGATGGCTGGATAAAAGCCCACCAGCAGCAGTTCGACCAGTGGATTAAAGATGCCCTCGCGGCCGCAAAATAAGTAAATACTCACTTCAGGGGCGGAACTCTCTGCCCCTTCGCTTTCTGCTGTACCGACTGGTACGTCCTGTCAATTTACACATTAATGAAATAGTTTTTTGGGTTACTATTAACCTATTATGATTATTACTACCTGCCTAATATATAAATGAATACTCATCGCCATACGCTGACGCCTGCGCTGGTCGTGCTGATGTCCATCGCCACCGGGCTCTCCGTAGCAAGCAACTACTACGTGCAGCCGTTGCTCAATACCGTCGCCAGCAATTTCGGCCTCTCCGTCAGCATGGCGGGGTTTATCGTCACCACGGCGCAGCTCGGCTACGCCTGCGGCCTTCTGCTGCTGGTGCCGCTTGGTGATATGCTTGAGCGCCGCGCGCTGATCGTCGGTATGAGCCTGCTGGCCGCAGGCGGCATGGTGATCACCGCTACCTCCTCCTCTTTTTCCCTGCTGCTGCTGGGCACCGTACTGACCGGGCTGTTTTCAGTTGTGGCGCAGATCCTGGTGCCGCTCGCCGCGACGCTGGCGCCGCCGGAGAAGCGTGGCAAGATTGTCGGTACGGTGATGAGCGGGCTGCTGCTCGGCATTCTGCTGGCGCGTACCGTTGCGGGCGCGCTGGCGCAGCTGGGCGGCTGGCGTACCGTTTACTGGACCGCCAGCCTGTTGATGGCGCTGATGGCGCTGGCGCTGTGGCGTTTTCTGCCGCAGGTGAAACCTGCGGTGTCGCTTAACTACCCGCAGCTGCTGAAGTCGATTTTCCAGCTCTATAAGGCGAATCGCGTTATCCGCACCCGCGCCCTGACCGGCTGTCTCTCTTTCGCCAACTTTAGCGTGCTCTGGACTTCAATGGCGTTTCTGCTCGCCTCTCCGCCTTACAGCTACTCTGAAGGCGAAATCGGCCTGCTGGGTCTGGTCGGCGCGGCGGGCGCGCTGGCTGCGCGTCAGGCCGGGTCGCTGGCGGATAAAGGCAAAGCCAGGCTCACCACCACGCTCGGCCTGCTGATTATGCTCGCCTCCTGGGGAATGACGGCGCTGGGCGCGCACTCGCTGGCGGCGCTGATTGTCGGCATTCTGCTGCTCGACCTGGCGGTGCAGGGCGTGCATATCACTAACCAGAGCGTGATCTACAGCCAGATGCCTGAGGCGCGTAATCGCCTCACGTCGGGTTATATGACCAGCTATTTTATCGGCGGCGCTTTTGGCTCCCTTCTTTCCGCCAACGCTTTTCATGCTGCTGGCTGGTACGGCGTTTGTGCCGCAGGCGTGATCATGACGCTGCTCAACCTGCTGATTTGGTGGCGCGGCTATCGCTTCGAAACCCAGTTAAGTAAGTAAATAAAATGCCAAAGATGTGATTGAGTCTGGTCACGAATGGTTAGTTTTGTTATGGTTAGCATCAAATCTATTCACAGAAGTTATTTTTTCTTGCGAAATTATTTAGCAAACAAAAAGTTTCTTCCCGTATTGATATCGACGCCTGCCGCAGCCAGCGGCGGTGAGCGAGGGTTTCGTGCCCAAGGTCAGGGAGTGGCCTGGAAACACCTGATGACGACAGTGTGACCTTCTGAACAATTGCGCGGAGTAAAAATGACTACGCTTAATCTGTCACCATCGTTACTATATTAGTTGAAACTAGTGAGGTTTTTTTATAATGGAAAGTTCGTTTACTCCCATTGAACAGATGCTTAACATCCGCGCAAATCGTCACAAAGATTTCCCGCTGCACGAAATCATTCTGACGCGTCTGTGCATGCACATGCAGGGAAAGCTGCTGGAAAATCGCAATAAGATGTTAAAGGCGCAGGGAATTAACGAAACCTTATTCATGGCGCTGATCACGCTGGACGCGCAGGAAAACCAGAGCATTCAGCCGTCCGAGCTGAGCGCCGCGCTGGGTTCTTCGCGTACCAATGCGACGCGCATCGCAGATGAGCTGGAGAAACGCGGCTGGATTGAGCGTCGCGAGAGCGATAACGATCGTCGCTGCCTCCATCTGCATCTGACTGAAAAAGGTAATGAGTTTCTGCGTCAGCTGCTGCCGCCTCAGCATCAGAGCCTGCAGTATCTCTGGTCTTCCCTGTCGACTGATGAAAAATCGCAGCTGGAAGGCATTACGCGTAAGTTACTCAATCGTCTCGATAAAATGGACGAAGATCAGGTCATCGCTTCCCTCTCTCGCTAATAGCAAGAACTGCGACACAATCACCTGTCGAAACCGTTATTTTAATCCCCTTTTATCCGGCCAGCGCCTTGTCGCTGGCTTTTTTCGACTCGGGCTCCGTGAAAAGGGACGATCGCGCCCCGACATATGAAACAGTTGGAGATTGACATGAGTGCAACGGCGGAGGCGCAAAGCCCGCAACAGCCAGCCAATAAAAAGAAGACGCGTAAAAAAGTGCTGCTTCTGCTGGCGCTGCTTTTTGTGCTGGCTGGTATCGCATGGGGCGTTTACTGGTTCCTGGTGCTGCGGCACTTTCAGGAAACGGACGATGCTTACGTAGCCGGAAACCAGGTACAGGTGATGGCGCAGGTGTCGGGCAGCGTCAATAAGGTCTGGTTTGACGATACCGATTACGTCAAGAAAGGCGACGTGCTGGTTTCGCTGGATAAAACTGACGCCGAACAGGCGTTTGAAAAAGCGCAGACCGCGCTGGCCACCAGCGTGCGTCAGACGCATCAGCTGATGATCAACGCTAAGCAGTATCAGGCGAGTATTGCGCTGCAGCAAACCGCGCTGGCGCAGGCGGAAGCCGATCTGAAACGTCGCGAGCCGCTGGGTGCCTCTAACCTGATCGGCCGCGAAGAGCTGCAGCACTCGCGCGATGCGGTTGCCACCGCTAAAGCGCAGCTTGATGTGGCGGTGCAGCAGTACAACGCGAATCAGGCGATGATCCTCAACACTTCGCTGGAGGATCAGCCTGCGGTGAAACAGGCCGCCGCTGAACTGCGCGACGCCTGGCTGGCGCTGCAGCGTACCGATATTCGCAGCCCGATGGACGGTTATGTCTCGCGCCGCAGCGTGCAGGTCGGTTCGCAAATCGATACCAGCACAGCGCTGATGGCCGTGGTTCCCGCCACCAACCTGTGGATCGACGCCAACTTTAAAGAGACGCAGCTGGCAGGCGTACGCATTGGACAGGACGCGACGGTCGTGGCTGATATCTACGGCGACGACGTGACCTATCACGGCAAAGTGGTCGGCCTGGATATGGGCACCGGCAGCGCTTTTTCGCTGCTGCCTGCGCAGAACGCCACCGGCAACTGGATCAAAGTGGTGCAGCGTCTGCCGGTGCGTATCGAGCTTAACCAGGATGATATCGTGAAGCATCCGCTGCGCATTGGTCTCTCGACGCTGGTGAAAGTCGATACCACGAATAAAGATGGCAGCATGCTCGCCACCAGCGTTCGCCAGCAGGCTGCCTACAGCACTAATGCGCTGGCGATCGACCTGGCGCCGGTGAATCAGCTGATCACAGATATTGTCCGCGCCAACGCCGGATGATGACGCGGAGGCTGTCATGGCACAAAAACCGCTAGAAGGCGCGCCGCTGGTCCTGATGACCATTGCGCTGTCGTTGGCGACCTTTATGCAGGTGCTGGATTCGACCATCGCTAACGTGGCGATCCCCACTATTGCAGGCAATCTGGGCGCGTCCAACTCACAGGGCACCTGGGTCATTACCTCGTTTGGGGTGGCGAACGCCATCTCCATTCCCATTACGGGCTGGCTGGCGAAGCGCGTCGGCGAGGTAAAACTCTTTACCTGGGCGACGATTTTGTTCGCCCTTGCCTCCTGGGCGTGCGGTATGTCGGAAAGCCTGGAGATGCTGATTTTCTTCCGCATCCTGCAGGGCGTGGTAGCCGGTCCGCTGATCCCACTGTCGCAGAGTCTGCTGCTGAGCAACTATCCGCCCGCCAAACGCAGCATCGCCCTCTCGTTGTGGGCGATGACGGTGATTGTCGCGCCGATCTGCGGCCCAATTCTTGGCGGCTGGATCAGCGATAACTACCACTGGGGCTGGATCTTCTTTATCAACGTGCCGATCGGCGCCGTGGTGGTGATGCTGACGTTGCAGACCCTGCGCGGCCGCGAGACACGCACCGAAGTACGTCCTATCGACGTGGTGGGCCTGGTGCTGCTGGTCGTGGGTATCGGCTGTCTGCAGGTAATGCTGGACCGCGGTAAAGAGCTTGACTGGTTTAACTCCACCGAGATTATCGTGCTGACAGTCGTCGCCGTGATATCTCTGGCGGTGCTGCTGGTGTGGGAGCTGACCGACGACCACCCTATTGTCGATCTGGCGCTGTTTAAGTCGCGCAACTTCACTATCGGCTGCCTCTCAATCAGCCTGGCCTATATGCTCTACTTCGGCTCGATTGTATTGCTGCCGCAGCTGTTGCAGGAGGTATATGGCTACACCGCCACTTGGGCCGGTCTGGCGTCCGCGCCGGTAGGCATTATTCCGGTGATCCTGTCGCCGATTATCGGCCGCTTCGCCCACAAGCTGGATATGCGCAAGCTGGTGACCTTCAGCTTTATTATGTATGCCGTCTGCTTCTACTGGCGCGCCTATACCTTCGAACCCTCGATGGACTTCGGTGCATCGGCCTGGCCGCAGTTTATCCAGGGATTCGCCGTCGCCTGCTTCTTTATGCCGCTCACCACCATTACCCTTTCCGGGCTGTCGCCGGATCGGCTGGCGGCTGCGTCGAGCCTGTCGAACTTCGTGCGTACCCTGGCGGGCTCGATTGGCACCTCGATTACCACCACCATGTGGACCGACCGGGAATCGATGCATCACAGCACCTTCAGCGAGTCGGTTACGCCCTATAACCCCAATGCGCAGCAGATGTATCACCAGCTGGAAGGGATGGGCATGTCACATCAGCAGGCATCAGCCTATATCGCGCAGCAGATCACCAACCAGGGATTGATTATCTCTGCCAATGAGATCTTCTGGGCGTCGGCGGGAGTGTTTCTGGTTCTGCTGGTGCTGATCTGGTTCGCCCGACCGCCCTTTGGGTCAGGCAGCGGCGGCGGCGGCGCGCACTAGCGTCTGTTTCGCCATCCCTGACAGACCCCTGTCCGCTTCGGCATTTTCCCTAAACAAAAACGGGCCTTTCGGCCCGTTTTTTTATGCGTTCTGTCGCCACCATTCGGCAAGCAAAATGCCGGTCGCCACCGAGACGTTAAGGCTCTCGACGTTGCCGGTCCCGCCGATCGACAGGCTGATATCGCCCTGCTGGAACGCGCTGTCAGACAGGCCTTCGCTCTCCTGACCCAGCACCAGCACCATCTTCGCCGGCAGCTCAGCTTTCGCCAGCGGCGTCCCCTCATGGCTTGAGGTCGTTACGATGGTGTAACCCGCTTTACGGAACGCTTCCAGACCGCCAGCAAAGCTTTCGCCGCTGATCGCCTGTACGTGTTCGGCGCCGCCTTCAGCGGTACGCACCGCCGCGCCGGACTCCAGCAGCGAAGCGTCATTCACCAGCAGGCCTTTAACGCCGAAGTGCGCGCAGCTGCGCATAATGCCGCCCAGGTTATGCGGGTTGCTGACATCTTCCAGCGCCAGTACGCAATCTTTCTCACCGGCCTGGCTCAGCCACTCGCTGACCGCCATGCCCATGCGTTTTTTAATAATGAAGCAGACGCCGCCGTGATGCTCGGTGCCGGACGCTTTCGCCAGCTCAGCATCCTCTACGACGTGATAGGCTTTGCGGTTCGCCGCCAGCCAGCGCAGCGCTTCGCGGAAACGCGGCGTCACGCTCTGCACAAACCAGGCGCGCACGATCGCTTCCGGACGGCTCTGAAACAGCGCCTGGCAGGCGTTTTCACCATACACGCGCGTCTCTTCCTGACGCTGACGACGGATCACTTCCGGATCGATAGCGACCTTGCCGCCCTGCTCCGGCTGCTTCTCTTCAACGGACGCGCGCTCGCTCGGCGGACGCGACACGGTACGCCACGGCGAGAATGACTCGTCGTTACGCGGTTTGCGGCCAGCCTCATCGCTGCGAGGCCTGCGGCTGCCTTCATCGCTGCGGGGTTTGCGGCTGGCGCCCTCTTCGCTACGGCGGCCAGAGGAACGACGCGAATCTTCCTGACGGGCTGGGCGGCCACCACCTTTACCGGTACGCGGGTTCGGCGCGCGTGAGCCATTCTCGCCCTCATCTCGCACGTACATCACTTTTACCTTGCCACTTTTGCCTTTAAATTCGTCGTTCATCTGTTCCTCCTGCATTGAGAGCGCGAAGATTACCTGATGTATTGGCGCTTAGCTATCAACTATTGAACCTATTGGACAATCCAGTTTGAGGGCTGTTCGCAACCTTCTCATAATGGACAATATTTACAAAACTGACACCTGCAAACCCCTTGAGGTCTATATGAATACGGTATGCGCTTCCTGTCAGGCAACCAATCGCGTTCCCCTGGATCGCGTTGCCGATGGAGCTAAATGCGGCCGCTGCGGCAGCGAACTCTTTAATGGCGAAGTGGCTAACGCGACCGCCGAAACGCTGGATAAATATTTACAGGACGATCTGCCGGTCGTGGTGGATTTCTGGGCGCCCTGGTGCGGCCCCTGCGTCAACTTCGCGCCGGTCTTTAAAGAGGTGGCGCAGGAGCGCAGCGGCCAGGTGCGTTTCGTTAAGGTCAATACCGAAGCGGAACCTTCACTGAGCACGCGTTTCCGCATTCGCAGCATTCCCACCATTATGATCTTTAAAAAAGGCGAGCTGGTGGACATGCTGAACGGCGCGATGCCGAAAGCGCCTTTCAACGAATGGCTTGATGAGTCGCTATAAACCCTGAGCTGGCAAACGGAAGATCTGGCCCAAAAGCCAGGCTTCCCGCGGCCACGATCAAAAACGCGGAAGTCTCTCCGCATTAGCCTCTTATCAGCCCACACAGGCCAGCCGCGCTGGCCTTTTTCTTTTCCCGCGCGCTTCGATTACACTAGCGTTTTACTTTGCTCACTAAGCCATGACTGATAACGCCGTTCTCCGCCTGCGTGCGCAACGCCTTGCCCGCGCCACTCGCCCTTTTCTCGCCCGTGGCAACCGCGTGGTGCGCTGTCAGCGCTGTCTGCTGCCGCAAAAAAATTGCCTGTGCGCCACTATCCAGCCGCAGAGCGCGCGTAGCCGCTTTTGCCTGGTGATGTTCGATACCGAGCCGATGAAGCCCAGCAATACCGGGCGACTGATCGCCGATATTTTGCCGCAGACCGAAGCGTTTGGCTGGTCGCGTACCGAACCCGATCCCGCGCTGCTGAGCGCGGTTGCGCATCCCGACTATCAGCCGATGGTGGTGTTTCCCGCCTCTTACGCCGATCCCGGCCGCGAAGTGCTGACCGCGCCGCCGCTCAGCGGCAAGCCGCCGCTCTTTATTATGCTCGACGGCACCTGGACCGAGGCGCGCAAAATGTTTCGTAAAAGTCCCTGGCTCGATGCGCTGCCGGTCATGTCGCTAAACGTTACCGCGCCCTCGCGCTATACGCTGCGCGAAGCACATGGCGAAGGCCAGCACTGCACCGCCGAAGTCGCCGCCGCGCTGCTGGAGCAGGCAGGCGATGGGGCCGCGGCGCACGCTCTGCTTCACCATTTTGAACGGTTTCGTCATGCCTATCTGGCAGGTAAACCGCACCATCCCGCGTATCAAAGCGCCATCGCTGAGAGTCTTTAGCGCTTACGTGCGGCGATCCGCTGCCGGATTGCCGCCTCCCCTCCGCGCGAGCAAAATTTTGTCGCGGTTCTCAGCCTGCGATCGTCGAACCGGCAAATCCGGGAAAAAACGATTACAATCACGCCAGTCGACTTCAGGAGGGCGGGATGAGCCAACGCGGGCTGGAAGCGCTGTTACGACCTAAATCTATTGCGGTGATTGGCGCCTCGGACAGGCCGGGACGCGCCGGGCACTTTATGATGCGCAATCTGCTGGCAGGCGGCTTCAGCGGCCCGGTGCTGCCGGTCACGCCAAAGTACAGAGCCGTCAGCGGCGTGCTCGCCTGGCCTACCATCGACAGCCTGCCTTTCGCGCCTGACCTGGCGGTGATCTGCACCCATGCGAAGCGCAATCTCGAACTGCTGCAGCAGCTGGGCGAAAAAGGGTGCAAAGCCTGCATTATTCTCTCCGCACCCGCCAGCCAGCTGGAGGCGCTAAAAAGCTGCGCCGCGCAGTGGCAGATCCGCCTGCTCGGCCCCAACAGTCTCGGGCTGCTCGCGCCCTGGCAAGGACTTAACGCCAGCTTTTCGCCGGTGCCGATTGAGAAAGGCCGCATCGCCTTTATCTCGCAGTCGGCGGCGGTCTCCAATACCATTCTCGACTGGGCGCAGCAGCGCAATCTGGGCTTCTCCTGGTTTATTGCGCTGGGTGACAGCCTGGATACCGACGTTGACGATCTGCTCGATTTTCTGGCGCGCGACGGCAAAACCAGCGCCATTCTGCTCTACCTTGAGCACCTGAGCGACGCGCGACGCTTTGTGTCGGCCTCGCGCAGTGCCTCGCGCAATAAACCTATTCTGGTAATCAAAAGCGGCCGCAGTCATCAGGCTCAGGCCCTGCTCGGCACCCATAGCGGGCTGGACGCCGCCTGGGATGCGGCGATTCAGCGCGCAGGCCTGCTGCGCGTGCAGGATACCCATGAGCTTTTCACCGCCGTGGAGTCGCTCAGCCATATGCGTCCGCTGCGCGGCGACAGGCTAATGATTATTAGCAACGGCGCCGCCCCTGCCGCACTGGCATTAGATGAACTCTATGCGCGCAACGGCAAGCTTGCCGCCCTGGGCGACGAAACGCTTTCGGCGCTGGCCGCACTGCTGCCGGAAGGGGTCGGGCGCGGCAATCCGCTCGACCTGAAAGATGACGCCACGCCGCAGCGCTATGTTGACTGCATTAATGTGCTGCTGAACAGCCATGAACTGGATGCGTTGATGATCATCCATGCGCCCAGCGCGGTAGCGCCCGCAACCGAATCGGCGCAGCAAATCATTGACGCCATCGCCGCTCATCCGCGCGGCAAGCAGGTGACGCTCCTGACCAACTGGTGCGGCGAATTCTCATCGCTGGCGGCGCGGCGCGCCTTTACCCAGGCGGGCATCCCCACATGGCGCACGCCGGAAGGCACAGTAACCGCCTTTATGCACCAGGTAGAGTATCGCCGTAACCAGAAACAGCTGCGCGAAACGCCGGCGCTGCCCGCCAGCCTGACCCAGGACAGCGCTCAGGCGCATCAGCTGCTGTCGCAGGCGCTGGCGAAAGGCGTTACTACGCTTGATACCCATGAGGTGCAGCCGATCCTGCAGGCGTACGGTATGGCAACGCTGCCGACATGGATCGCCCACGACAGCGGGGAAGCGGCCGCTATCGCCGAGCGTATCGGCTATCCTGTGGCGCTCAAGCTGCGCTCGCCCGATATCGCCCATAAATCTGAAGTTCAGGGCGTTATGCTCTATCTGCGCAACGCCGCAGAAGTCGAGCAGGCGGCCGAAGCCATTATCGACCGGGTTAAACAGACGCTGCCTCAGGCACGCATCGAAGGTTTGCTGGTTCAGAGCATGGCTAATCGCGCCGGCGCTCAGGAGCTGCGCGTAGTGGTGCAACAGGATGCGCTGTTCGGGCCGGTTATTTTGCTGGGCGAAGGCGGTGTTGAATGGCAGGCGGACAAACAGGCGGCGGTCGCGCTGCCACCGCTTAATATGACGCTGGCGCGCTATCTGGTCATTCAGGCGATCAAAAGCGGCAAGATCCGCAGTCGCGGCGGTCTGGGAACGCTGGATATTCCGGCGCTCAGTCAGCTGCTGGTGCAGGTTTCTAACCTGGTGGTGGACTGCCCGGAGATCCAGCGGCTCGATATTCATCCGCTGCTGGCGGCGGGCAGCGAATTTACCCTGCTTGATGTTACTCTGGATCTGGCGCCTTTTAGCGGCGACAGCGAAGCGCGGCTGGCGATTCGCCCCTATCCGCAGCAGCTTGAAGAGCGGGTCATGCTGAAAGATGGGCAGAGCTGCCTGTTCCGCCCTATCCTGCCGGAGGACGAACCGCTGCTGCGCGCCTTTATCGCACAGGTCACTAAAGAAGACCTCTATTACCGCTACTTCAGCGAAATTAACGAATTTACCCATGACGATCTCGCCAATATGACGCAGATCGATTATGACCGCGAGATGGCTTTCGTCGCGGTGCGCCAGCAGCAGGAGATGAGCGAGATTATTGGCGTCACGCGCGCGATCTCCGATGCCGACAATATCGACGCCGAATTTTCCGTACTGGTGCGATCCGACTTAAAAGGGCTGGGCATGGGACGACGACTGCTGGAAAAAATGATCCGCTATACGCGCGATCACGGGCTGCAGCAGCTCAACGGTATCACCATGCCGCACAACCGCGGCATGATTACCTTGGCGCGCAAGCTGGGTTTCGGCGTGGATGTTCAGCTTGATGAGGGTATCGTCAGCCTGAATTTACCCTTACACAGGGACATCGGCTAACCTTGTAGAGAAAGGTAAAAAATGGCCGACTACATAAGGTTGGTGTTATTATTTACCGTTATGACCCTGATTTGATGGCAAAAGGCCATGCAATGAACCGAGAAGAAGCGCACTGCGATGCTGACTAAATTTAAACGCAATAAGCATCAACAACACCTCGCACAGTTGCCGAAACTGTCACAGTCCGCTGCGGATGTGTCAACGCTCTACTCGCCTGCTGATTTCCGTCGCACGCTGCTGGAAAAAATCGCGGCGGCGCAGCATCGCATCTGCATTGTCGCCCTCTATATGGAGAACGACGACGCCGGACGTGCCGTTATGGATGCGCTCTATGCGGCGAAACGCGCGCGTCCAGAGCTGGATGTCAGCATTCTGGTTGACTGGCATCGCGCTCAGCGCGGCCGCATCGGTGCGGCGCGCGGCGTAACGAATGCAGACTGGTATTGCGAAATGGCGACGCAGCATGCGGATATCGCTATTCCGGTTTACGGCATTCCGGTCAATACGCGCGAAGCGCTGGGCGTACTGCACCTTAAAGGCTTTATTATCGACGATACGCTGCTCTACAGCGGCGCCAGTATTAACGACGTTTATCTGCACCAGCACGATAAGTACCGTTACGATCGCTATCAGCTGATTCGTAATCCGCAGCTGGCCGACACCATGTATGAGTGGATCAACGTCAATCTCAAGCAGTCGGAAGCGGTCAATCGTCTCGACCAGCAGGAACGCCCCTCCAGCCCGGAAATCAAAAATGAAACGCGCCAGTTCCGCCAGGATCTGCGCGGATTCAATTATCAGTTCGCTGGCGATGGCCATAACGAAGAGCTGACCGTTACGCCGCTGGTCGGCCTGGGCAAACGCAGCCTGCTGAACAAAACTATCTTCCACCTGATGCCCTGCACCGAGCGGAAGCTGACTATCTGCACGCCTTATTTCAACCTGCCGGCGATTCTGGTGCGCAGCATTATCCATTTGCTGCGCGAGGGCAAAGAGGTAGAGATCATCGTCGGCGATAAGACCGCCAACGATTTCTATATTCCGCCCGAGCAGCCGTTCAAAATCATCGGCGCACTGCCCTATCTTTATGAAATTAACCTGCGCCGCTTCCTCAGCCGCCTGCAGTATTATGTGGATAACGGCCAGCTGGCGGTACGGCTGTGGAAGGATGGCGAGAACAGCTATCACCTGAAAGGCATATGGGTAGATGACGAGTGGACGCTGATTACCGGCAATAACCTTAATCCGCGCGCCTGGCGCCTCGATCTGGAAAACGCAGTGCTTATCCACGATCCGCTGCAGCAGCTGGCCGAGCAGCGTGAAAAAGAGCTGTCGCTGATTCGTACCCACACTCACGTGGTGAAGCACTTCCGCGAGCTGGAAAGCATCTCCGACTATCCGGCTAAGGTGCGCAAGCTGATCCGCCGCCTGCGCCGTATTCGTATCGACCGTCTTATTAGCCGCATTCTCTGATGCGTTGCCTGGCGCGCCGCTGCGTGCCAGGCAAAAAGCCTTCAACAGCCGCTTTTCGGGCGGGAACGGTGAAGGCTTCGCCAGAAAGAGCTACAGCCTGATGCCTTTGCCGCGTTTATGTAGCAACAGCGACACCACAAACGCCAGCGCGCCCATCGCCGACACATACCAGAAGAATGTTGTTTCGATGCCCTGCTGTTTCATCAGCAGCGCGACATATTCCGCCGACCCGCCGAAAATAGCATTCGCCACGGCATAGGATAAGCCGACGCCAAGCGCACGCACCTCCGGCGGGAACATCTCCGCCTTAAGGATGCCGCTGATCGCGGTATAGAAACTGGTAATCAGCAGCGCCAGCATGATCAGGCAGAAAGCGATGGCAGGACTCTGCACGCTTTGCAGCGCAGTCAGGATCGGAACGGTACATATGGCCGCGCCCGCGCCGAAGATCAGCATTGATCCCCGACGACCGATTTTATCTGAGAGCGCGCCGATAAGGGGCTGTATCAGCATAAACACCAGCAGCGCGCCGGTCATCAGTCCGCTGGCGCTTTTCGCATCCATGCCCGCCGTGTTCACCAGATACTTCTGCATATAGGTAGTAAAGGTATAGAAGCTCAGCGAGCCGCCTGCGGTAAAACCAAGCACCATCAGAAAGGCGCGCGGATGGTTGCGCAGCAGGCCGGTAATACTGCCAGCGTCTTTATGCCGACGGCTCTGTTTATCAGAGGTTTCATGCAGTGAACGCCGCAGCCATAGAGCCACCACGGCAAGGAGAGCACCGAGGAAAAAAGGAATGCGCCAGCCCCAGCTGCGCAGATCCTCTTCGCTGAGAATAAACTGCAGTACGACGACCGTCAGCACCGCCAGTAGCTGGCCACCGATCAGCGTGACATACTGAAAAGAGGCGTAGAACCCTTTGCGTCCCTCCAGCGCCACTTCGCTCATGTAGGTCGCGCTGGTGCCATACTCCCCGCCGACCGACAGCCCCTGAAACATGCGCGCCAGCAGCAGGATCGCCGGAGCGGCAATGCCAATGCTGCTATAGCCGGGCAGACAGGCGATGACCAGCGAGCCAAAACACATCATGCATACCGAAATAAGCATCGACTTCTTACGTCCGTGACGATCGCCGATATATCCAAACAGCCAGCCGCCAATGGGACGCATTAAAAAGCCTGCGGCGAACACCCCGGCAGTTTGCAGCAGCTGCGTCGTGGTATCACCTTTGGGGAAGAAGATATGTGCGAAATAGAGTGAGAAAAAGGAGTAGACATAAAAGTCGAACCACTCCACCAGGTTGCCTGATGATGCGCCGACGATTGCCCAGACGCGTTTTTTGCTGATCCCCTGCTCTTCTGCTGCATGCTGGGATGCGCGCGTATTAATTTCTGCCATGCGTAACCTCATGTTCCTTGCTGATAAACAGCGTCAAAACAGTGAGTAAACCACTTCATCAATGACAACGAAATGTTATCGCCGATATGCTGTGGTAAATGTGATGCGGAAGAGGTTTGGTTGTAACGCGTGTAGAGAGGATCAGGATTTTTTCTGACGTATAACGCAAAAAACCCTGACCGTGAGGTCAGGGTTATCGCGTTTGGATGCCTGGCAGTTCCCTACTCTCGCATGGGGAGACCCCACACTACCATCGGCGCTACGGCGTTTCACTTCTGAGTTCGGCATGGGGTCAGGTGGGACCGCCGCGCTAAGGCCGCCAGG